>NZ_LRHL01000012.1:0-262540 GCF_001647155.1 Haloarcula sp. K1 | reverse complement strand
AACCGCCGTGCCTCACTCTTCAATCCTTATCTGAACACTACGCGCTGTGGCCGCCGAACAGTTATTATGCCTCAGTAAAGTGGTTGAACAGCATACCAGGGCGATGATTGGGAATGGCCTCGACGATGTCGCGTTTGCGGGAGCGAGACAGACCGGCGCTGCCAGTCGAGACATCGAAGTCGTGTATCTCGACTCCGACGCGACGGCACGAGAGCAGATACACGAGGTTCTGGCGGATCACAGCGCCGAGATGACGGTGACGAGCGTGGCAACGACGGATGCCGCGTTGGAAGCTGCCGCGTCGACAGCGGTCTCCTGTCTCGTCCTCGACCCGACTGGACTGGGCGATATCCCGGCCCCACTGGTGTCGAACGACCGCTACCCGGTCGTCCTCTACACCGACGCCACTGCCCCGGACAGCGCTGCGACTGTCTTCGACGATGCAGAGACGGTCGTCAGGAAACAGGGGGACGGACAGCCGACGTTTCTGGCGGAGAAGATTGTCAGCGTCGTGTCGGCGTCGGCCGATCGGACCGAGTCCGCGCTCCGAGATGCGCTGTCCGGAATCGAATCGCGCGCTGAAGCGAACGAAATCGCTGTCCTACTGGCGGATGACGGAACGGTACACTGGTCGAGCGACTCGGTGTCGACGTTCGTTGACCGCCTCGACGATACCCGCCGGGTCGAGGGCTTTTACGACGCCATGCGGACGGCACTCCCCGACACGCCCGGCGGCCGTCGACAGCTACAGCGACTCCGGGACGCCCCGACCGAACCGGTTGCGGTCCGGGTTCCGGGTAGCGACCGCGACCAGTACCTCCTTCGACACGGGCACGAGCTACCGGACGCCGCAGGGGGACTCACGCTCGTCCTACTGCGAGACATCACCGAAACCGCCCGGCGTGATGCCCGCACGGCGCTGCTGGATCTCCTCGTCGAGCAGGCACAGGACGGCCTCTACACGCTCGACGAACGGGGTGTCATCGACTTCTGTAACGAGTCGTTCGCGGCGAACCTCGGGTACGAGCCGGACGAACTGTGTGGCGAACACGCCTCGACAGTGCTGGCCCCCGGTGAACTGTCGAAGGGGCAGGCGACTGTGGAAACGCTGCTCGAAACGCCTGAGAAGGAGAGCACGACTGCCGATCTGACGTTCTATCGGAAAGACGGTACCGAACGGGAGGTGTCGATCAACTATACGCTGATTCACGACGAAGCCGGCAACTACAGCGGGTTGATCGGCGTCGCTCGGGACATCACGGAGCGCTGTAACCGCGAGCGGGAGTATCAGGAGATGACTGAGCGATTGAATCTCGCGCTCGAAGGCGCGGAACTCGGCGTCTGGGACTGGAACCCCAAAACCAACGATGTCACCTTCGACGAGCGCTGGACCGGGATGCTCGGCTACACCACGAACGAACTGGAGCCACACTACGAGACGTGGGCCGACCTCGTCCATCCAGACGACCTCAACCGAGTGGAACAGGCGCTCGCGGAACTGAAGTCCGGGGAGACCGATCTGTATCAGAGCGAGTTCCGGATGCGGACAAAAGACGGGGACTGGCGATGGATCCGGGACATCGGGAAGGTGTTCGAGTGGAACGACGACGGCGAGGCGATCAGGGCCGTCGGGATCCATCAGGACATCACCGAAGAGCGGAAACGTCAGGATGCGATCGAACGACAGCGCGACGAACTGGCGACACTCAACGGGGTCAACATGCTCATACAGGATCTCATTCACGCTTTGGGTGGTGCCGCGACTCGCCACGAGACTGCAGAGACAGTGTGTGAGCGCATTGTCGAATCGGACCTCTGTGAGCTAGCGTGGATCGGTGAGCGAGCCGGCGCGGACGATAGACTCGTGCCGAAAACGGTAGCCGGCGACAATAGTGACGTTCTCGACGAACTCATCGTTAGTGACGGGAACGACCAAGTGCTGTGTGAAACAGCCCTCGTGACAGGTGCGGTCCAGACGATACAGGACTGCGGCGACCCGTCCGAATTCAAGCAGTGTGGGGCCGCTGCTCGCGAGCAGGGGTTCAAGTCCGCCGCAGCGATTCCACTGGTTCAGGGAAACACCGTCCACGGCGTTCTCTGCGTGTACGCCGACCAGCCAGCGGCGTTCGGCGGCCGAATAGCTGACAGTTTCGCTGTCCTCGGCAAGATGGTCGGGTACACGCTCGCCGCGGTCCAGAACAGGCAACTCCTGTCTGACGATACCACGCTCGAACTGACATTCGAATCGGAATGTTCCGACATACCCCTTGTCTCGGCAGCGAATGCGTACGGATGCCGAATCGAGGTCGTCGAATCTGTCGATACCGAGCCGACGCATCTCCTCTATGTCTCCGTCGACGAAGGGCCGCCCGATGCAGTCTCTGCGCATCTCTGTTCTCAGACGGAGATTCTCGGTTCGCGGGTCGTCCGTGCAGACGATTCCAGCGGCGTTATCGAGTTGCAGGTTACAGAAACCGTCCAATCGCTGCTTCTCGATGTCGGTGCCCGCTGCCGGACTGTGGTTGCCGACGACGGGGCGCTCTCTATTACTGTCGAGGCCCCGCCGGATGCCGACTCCCGGGCGATACGGGACGCAGTCTCCGACCGGGTGCCTGACAGCACGCTGACGGCAAAGCAGGAGTGCGACCGGACAGACGACATACTTGACACCGAAACGGACCCACGCAACCACCTGACTGACCGCCAGAAGGAAGTCCTCCGCACGGCCTTCCTGACGGGCTACTACGCCTGGCCCCGAGATACGAACGCCGAGCAACTGGCAGAGAGGCTCAGTATCGCATCACCGACGCTCCATCAGCATCTCCGGCGAGCGCAGCGGAATCTCATCGACGCTGTGTTCGATATGCAGTGATACGCGCCGGTGACGCTGTTGGCAATTACAGCCAGCGCGTTCGACGGGTACCTAGCCGTCTAGGTACAGAGTTAATAATATTGGGGCCATTAATTTAATGCGCGTAAATGAGTAACCAAAGGAATGGAGGGTCTCAGAGTGACCAGTGGTGTGGGATGACGCCGTCGGACAGAACGCTGTCTACGGCGGATGTAGACGACGTGTTCGAGGTTTTGGCTGATTGGCGACGCCGTGCCGTCTGTCACTACTTCGCGAGCGGTGACCAGACGGCCGCTGACGTCACGGCGCTAGCCTCGGCAATATCGGAGCATGGGGAGACGAGCACGGTCGACGCAACAGATACGTCACCCTCGACGATCCGAACGCAGCTCGAAGAGGAGCACCTGCCAGTCCTCCATCGGATCGGGCTCATCGACTACGACGAGCGAAGCGGCGCAGTGAAGTACTGGGGGTCCCCGACCGTAGAAAAGTGGGCTAACCACGCGGAAGCTGTCACGCAGCGGACCGACTTCTAACCGACCGGCGGGCCGCATCTGGGGGGCTGTGGCCTGTCGGAGCCGCTACTCCTTTTTAACGGGGGTCCGAACGCCGGAGCATGGACCTCCCGCCAGTCGGACTCGGCACGATGGGTATCGAGGACGAGGCTGTCGTTCGGACAGCCATCGACTGTGGCTACCGCCACCTCGACACCGCTCAGATCTACGATAACGAGAGTACTGTGGGTGCAGGCATCGCCACCGCCGACACCGATCGGGCTGACCTGACTGTCGCGACGAAACTCTGGATCGACGCCCTTGAGCCGACCGCTGTCCGTCCGAGCACGGAAGCCAGCCTCGACCGACTCGGTCTCGACACCGTCGACCTCCTGTACGTCCACCGCCCGCGTGGCGACTACGACCCAGAAACGACGCTGCCCGCTGTCGAGTCCGTGCGCGAGGCGGGACTGACCGAGCACGTCGGGCTCTCGAACTTCGAGCCGGACCAGTTGACTGTTGCGCGCGAGCACCTCGATGGAATTGCTGCACACCAAGTCGAGTTCCATCCGCTATTCTGGCGCGAACCACTGCTCGCTGACGCCCAGAAACACGGCTACCCGCTGGTCGCGTACGCACCGCTGGCGGGCGGTCGCGTGTTCGAGGAGCCGACTGTCGTCGACATCGCGGACCAGCACGACACGTCGCCGGCCGCCGTCAGCATCGCCTGGGTGACCAGCTACGAGAACGTCGTCACAATCCCGAAGGCGTCCTCCCGACCCCATCTCGAAGCCAACCTCGCCGCTGCCGACCTGGAACTGACCGACGCCGAAATTGCGCGCATCGAAGCCATCGAACGCGAAAAAGAACTGTTTCCTGAGTGATGCTTGCCCGGAGCGGTTAGCTGTTGGCCGTTTTTCATATCATTCTCGCGGAGTGAGCGTTCCTTTCCGAAGTCTGAATATAAACCGAATACCGATACCGTTTGGCCATACGGTCTTAAGTGGTCCTTTCGTATATTGAATGTATGACAGCTGCCAGTACCACTGCAACGACAGTACTCCAGGCGACACAGTCAGATGTGCTCCAGGAGATACAGTCGAATTTCCTCCTGAACTCATCGCTCTGGGTGAACATCGCGCTGGCGGGCGTGGTCATCCTCCTGTTCGTCGCGATGGGTCGGGATATCGAGTCGCCTCGCGCCAAACTCATCTGGGTTGCGACGATGCTGGTTCCGCTGGTCTCGATCTCCAGTTACGCCGGTTTGGCCTCGGGCCTGACGGTCGGCTTCCTGCAGATGCCGCCGGGCCACGCTCTCGCCGGGCAGGAAGTCCTGTCACCGTGGGGCCGCTACCTGACGTGGACGCTCTCGACGCCGATGATTCTCCTGGCGCTGGGCCTGTTGGCCGACACCGATATCGCGTCGCTGTTCACCGCAATTACGATGGACATCGGCATGTGCGTGACCGGCCTCGCCGCCGCGCTGATCACCTCCTCGCACCTGCTGCGCTGGGTGTTCTACGGCATCAGCTGCGCGTTCTTCGTCGCGGTGCTGTACGTCCTGCTCGTCCAGTGGCCGGCCGATGCGGAGGCCGCCGGGACGAGCGAGATATTCGGGACGCTCAAGCTCTTGACAGTCGTGCTGTGGCTCGGCTACCCGATTCTGTGGGCGCTGGGCTCCGAAGGGGTGGCCCTCCTGAGCGTCGGCGTCACCTCGTGGGGCTACTCCGGGCTGGACATCCTCGCGAAGTACGTCTTCGCGTTCCTGCTCCTGCGCTGGGTCGCCGCTAACGAAGGCACCGTCTCGGGGTCCGGGGCGAGCATCGGCTCCGGCGGCGCTGCGCCCGCAGACGACTGAGTAGCGTATCGAGACGTGAGCAGTATTCGTCCTGCCTGCGTCCCCGCAGCTATATTTTGACCGTTCTCCATCCCTGCCCGCACAGTAGCAAATGCAGAAAAGATAAGTTATGTCGGCCAAGCGACTAGTCTGTATGCCCTCCCCTTTCGAAAACCCAGCCCTTCGCTACGGTATCCCACTGGTCAGCGCCACGGTCGTCGCGGCTGTCGCGTTCCTCTTGCTTGAGGGAACGATACGGTACGTCGCACTCGGTATCGCCGCGCTCGAGGTTGTGGTCGCACCACAGATTCTGAAACAGGCGGCGTCGAACGCATAGTTGGGGACGGGTCGTACTCCCGTCCTCGTGTCGGTCCGATAGAGTGTGTCGATCCGCGGCTATCCCTCAAGACTTGCCGAACTCAAACCGCTGCGAGACAGTGCGCTCGCGTATCGCTACGCTCGCGCTCGCTGTTTCGAGGTTCCTATGGAGAGATTCGCTGTCGGTCCTGCGGGACTCACTGCGTTCGTCCCGCTGGCTCTCAGGTCTCGCCGCTCACGGGTCGTTCCTCCCCGTCGTCGGGCGGTGGTACCGCCCGACTGCCTGCGGGACCTTCGGTCCCGCTCTGCTCGCGATTTCGAGGGTCTTCCCTGCAGTCAGAACCTCGCTTCCTACGGGCTCAGACGCTGACGATCTCGCGGGAACACTGTGAGACTTGCTCCGCTCGCCTCACAAGCTCCCGCTCAACAGTCGCGTCGTCGCCTACGGCGACAGACGCTGTCGGTCTCGCGGGAACAGCACCGCTTCCCGGATGTTCTCCAGCCCGAGCATCGTCATGATGAGGCGCTCGCCGCCGAGGCCCCAGCCGGCGTGGGGCGGCATGCCGTACTTGAACATCTTGGTGTAGTACTCGAAGGCTTCCGGGTCCAGGCCTTGCTGCTCGAACCCTTCGACGAGGTGGTCGAAGCGGTGCTCACGCTGGCCGCCAGAGACCAGTTCCATCGACGGGTGCATCATGTCGAAGCCCGTCGAGACCTCCTCGTCGTCGTCGTGGTCCTTGATGTAGAACGGCTTGATCTCGCTGGGCCAGTCGGTGATGAAGTAGTGCTCGCCGACTTCCTGCCCGAGGACGTGCTCGGCCTCCGTCGAGAGGTCGTCGCCCCACACCAGCGGCTCGTCGAGTTCGCCGGTGGCGTTGATGCGGTCCAGGGCGTCCTCGTAGGTGAGTCGCGGGAAGTCGCCCTCGGGAGCCGCGAACTCGTCTTCGAGGCCGAGCGCTTCCAGCTCGTCCTGACAGTTCTCGGCGACGCCCTCGTAGGCGGACCGGACGACGTGTTCGCAGGCGTCCATCGCTTCGGTGTGGTCGTAGAACGCTGACTCGAAGTCGATGGAGGTCGCCTCGTTGAGGTGTCGCGGCGTGTTGTGCTCCTCGGCACGGAAGATCGGACCGATCTCGAAGACGCGTTCGAGGCCGGAGCCGACCATCAGCTGCTTGAACAGCTGCGGGCTCTGGTTCATGAACGCTTCCTGCCCGAAGTAGGTGATCGGGAACAGCTCGGTGCCGCCCTCGGTCCCCGTAGCGACGATCTTCGGCGTGTTGATCTCCGTGCAGTTGAGGTCGCGGAACGCCTCGCGAACGGAGCGGAGGACTTCCGCGCGGATCTCGAAGATGGCCTTCACTTCGTCCTTGCGGAGGTCGAGCGTGCGGTTGTCAAGGCGGGTCGGGAGTTCGGCGTCGACCTTGCCCGAGGGGTCGAGCGGCAGTTCGGGGTCGGCCTCGGAGATGACGTCGACCGACTCTGGCGTGACTTCGACGCCGGTCGGTGCGCGCGGCTCCTCCTCGACGTCGCCGGTGACCGAGATGACCGACTCGCGCTGGACGTTCAGCCCCGTCTCCACGAGGTCGTCGTCCATCTCGTCTTTCTCGAACTTGACCTGAATCTTTCCGGTGGTGTCTCGAAGGATAAGGAAGGCAATACCACCGAGGTCTCGGATCTCGTGGACCCAGCCGGCGACGGTGACCGTGTCACCCGGCGTTGCGTCCGCCGTGTAGGTTCGGTTTTCCATGGACGTTGGTTCTTGTGGGCCTAACTTAAGAACAGTCTTTCGAGGCGAGGGCGCAGGTCCCTCTCGGACGCGGTTGGTCTCGGGACAAGACGCCATTGATGATCAGGTCCGGCCGAAGCGATAGCTCGGTGCCGTGTAAACAGAGTAGCCGTTGACAGTGTGTTTTATATGATACACTTTCAAACCCGCCAACATGGCCCTCCCCCGATGGTTTCCCGTCGCACGGAAAGAGGCAGTCGCGTTACTCAAATCGAAAGGAACCTGGATACTTGCGCCCCTGCTCGTCGTCTGGGGGTATGGTCCCACCTACCAGAGTTGGGACGTGCTTGGCCCGAACGTCACGGTTGGCTTCGTTCAGGTGGCCGGGTCGTTTCTCCTCCCGCTGGGTGTCCTGTTACTCACGTATCGGTCGATTATTCAGGAGCGCACGTCGGGCAGTTTGAAATTCCTGCTTGGACTGCCCCTCACGCGAACTGATATTCTCATCGGCAAGGTCTTCGGTCGGAGCGTCGGGGCTGTGCTCCCGTTTACCCTCGCAACAGTTATTCTCGGCGTGATTGGCGGTGTCAAGTTCGGGCTGTTCTCCCCGTTACGTTTCATCGGCGTGTTTCTGGTGACAGTGCTGTACATCGTTGTGCTCGTGTCAGTCGCAACAGCGGCATCGGCAGCCACGACCAGCACAGTCCGTGTCACCAGCGTACTCTTCGGCGGTTTCTTTCTGCTGCTGACACTGGGGTGGAAAATCGTTGGTGTCCGTCTCTACCTGGCTGTGACCGGCAACGCAGTCAATCCGCTCGAACCGCCGGCTGACGGTCTGTTGTTCGCTATACTTCGGCTTTCGCCAGGTCGAGCGTACCGAACTGTAACGAACTGGATACTCGGACTGGCGAACTCCGGTGGCCAGTACACGTCAGTCATCGACGTCCTGTATCCCGGTATCTCAACCAACGAGTACGTCGTTGATGCAGCCTTTAGTGGACAGCCAGTTCCGGTCTACCTTCACGAATCGCTCGCCCTCGTCGTACTGCTTTTCTGGGGTGTCGTCCCGCTGGCACTGGCCGGCTATCGGTTCAAGCGAGGTGACCTCGCATGACACCGCCGGCAATCGAGACCGACGGGCTTTCGAAGCAGTACGGCGAGACTGTTGCGCTCGATGCGCTGAACATGACCGTTGCACAGGGCGAGGTGTACGGCTTCCTCGGCCCGAACGGTGCCGGCAAGTCGACCACGATCAATCTACTGATGGACTACATCAAACCAACGTCGGGAACGGCCCGCGTTCTCGGCCACGACCCGTGGAACGATGTCGTCGCCTGCCACCAGCGTGTCGGTATCTGTCCCGACCGCTTCGAGACGTATGCGTCGCTGTCTGCGCGGCGGCACCTCGAACTGGTGATCGATACGAAGCGTACGGACGACGACCCGCGAGCACTGCTCGAGCGCGTTGGACTGGCCGACGCTATCGAAAGACCCGCTGGCGAGTTCTCACAGGGGATGGAACAGCGGTTGGCACTCGCGATGAGTCTCGTCGGGGAGCCGGACCTCCTGATTCTCGACGAGCCGTTCACCGGGCTCGACCCCCACGGCGTCGCGCTGGTGCGAGATGTTGTCGAAGCCGAGTCCGAACGCGGTGCGACGGTGTTCTTCTCCAGTCACGTCCTCGGGCAGGTCGATCTGGTCTGTGACCGTGTCGGGATCCTCTATGAAGGGGACCTCATTGTCGAAGGGGCCCTGCCGGCGCTCCGGGACACCTGTGACCTTTCGTCTGACGCGACAGTCGAAGACATCTTCATGACACTGACTGACGGCTCCGATCACGCCGAGGCGGTGGACGCATGAACCGCCGCCAGTATCTGGCTGTGTCGACAGCAGCGCTGTCCGGTCTCGCCGGCTGTCTCGGCGATACCGAGTACACTATCTCCAGCGTTGAAACCGAAGATGATTCGCACCCGCTCGCACTCGACGTGACAGTCGTTGACCGGGATATCGAGATCGAAAGCCCCGGTCGGCTGGACATAACCCTCCGAAACACTGGGACACAGGACCTCAGCATCAAGAACACCGGCGTCTGGCCACTCGGGGTGTTAGGACTGGTTTCAGCAGGCGATTCGGGGTCACTCGACATCTTACTACTGACTGACGAGTATGCGGAGGTAGATACCGTCGAGATACGGCCAAACGGAGCGAACAAAGACAACGCCCCACTCACCGGAACGCTGGAGGCTGGTGAATCCATCGAGCGGCAGTACGAACTCATCGGGCGGCGGGTTTCAACTGCCGGCACGTACACGTTGCAGGGCTACTTTGACGAAGTCCCCCTCTCCTACCGCACGGACGAGGATGCGGACTGGGTCGCGTACCACCCGTCAGTATCCGTGACACTCACCGAACAGTCGGTGCTTCCCTGAGACACAGCGGCGTCTGTGCCTCGAATCCACATAGCGAGTCCCTGTGTTGCTGGCGAACCACAGCGGAGTGTCGAGGACAGTCGGGCGATACCAAGGCGTCGGGACAATATCCTGAACCTTTGTACTGGTAGCCGCCGAAACAATCGACATGGCCGACGCGGAGTACCCTATCGACGATCTGGACCGGAACATCATCTACGCGCTCCAGCAGGATGCGAGACACACGTCGGCGAGTGAGATCGCTGAATCGCTTGACGTCTCCGCACGAACTGTTCGGAATCGCATCACAAAGCTCGAAGAGGCCGGCGTTATCGCCGGCTACGATGTCGATGTCGATTACGAGGCCGCGGGGTACCAGCTCCATACGCTTATCGTCTGTACGGCACCGATCCACGAGCGCGAGGAGGTCGCACAGCGGGCGCTCGACGTGTCCGGCGTCGTTGCCATCCGGGAGGTCATGACCGGGGCCGACAACGTCCACGTCGAGGTGGTCGGAACCGACGGGAACGACCTGAGCCGAATCGGCAGGGACCTCAACGATATCGGACTGGAGGTCGTCGACGAGGACCTTATTCGGAACGAGTACACCCGGCCGTTCCACCAGTTCGGGCACGACGATACCGAGGGTGAGTCTAAATAGTATAATCTTCCGAAAGGTGATTATATATCTATAATAGTCCGGAATCGGAATCACCTCCTAGATATTTATCGGCTTCCGGAACCAATGGGTGGATACCGGTCGGGTAACTCCGGCCCCTAAGAACTCATGGTATCTCTTACCGGACTCCGCGAACGAGTGGACGACGACATCGACCCCCCGTCGGTGCTGGTCATCAGCGACCGTCACGTCGGGTCTGAGGTAGTAACGGCGTTAGACCGAGGCATCGATGCCTGTCTCGTCACCGACCACGACGGCGTTGCCGGGCAAACGCCCGACGACACCCGCGTGGTAGTCGGTGACGGGCGGGAGCGTACTGTTCTTCAGGACGCCGGGGCCCAAACGACCGATGTCGCTCTGGTATCGATGCAGACGGACCACGGGGCGTTCCTCGTGACACAACTGCTTCGGACACAGTTCGATGTCGAAACCGTGGTCGTCGTGCTCAACGACCCACAGAACCGGCCGGCGTTCGAGTCGGCTGGCTCGACGGTGATCTGTGGCTCACGCGTTCTGGCGACGGAACTGGAACGCTCCGTCGAAACATCGCTCCGGACGCCGGAAACCGCGTAACCATGGCCAAGGATCTGGAACGCGACCTCGGACTGCTGTCAGTGGTAGCGATATCCATCGGCGCGATGGTCGGCAGTGGTATCTTCATCCTGCCGGCGCTGGCGGTGAAAGACGCCGGGGCCGGCATCATCGCTGCCTACCTCCTCGCGGGCGTGCTCGTGCTGCCCGCCGCACTCAGCAAGGCCGAGATGGCGACGGCCATGCCGGAGGCCGGCGGTACGTACGTCTACATCGAGCGGTCGATGGGGCCGCTGCTTGGCACAGTTTCGGGACTCGGAACGTGGTTCTCACTCTCGTTCAAGGGCGCGCTCGCGCTCGTCGGCGGCGTGCCGTACCTCGTCCTTCTGTTCGACCTGCCGATCCGTCCGGTTGCAATCACGCTCGCCGTCGTTCTCGTCCTCGTCAACATCCTCGGCGCGGAACAGACCGGGCGACTCCAGATCGGCATCGTCGCGGTGATGCTCGTGGCGATCGGCTGGTTCGTCGCCGGCGGCGGTCCGGCGGTCAACACCGCGAGTTACGGCGGGATGTGGGAGTACGGCGCGAGCGGCATCTTCGCCGCGACCGGCCTCGTGTTCGTCTCTTTCGCGGGCGTGACGAAGATAGCCTCTGTCGCCGAAGAAGTCGAAGACCCGGACCGCGTCATCCCGCTCGGGATGCTCGGCTCGCTTGGCTTCACCACACTGCTGTACGTCCTCGTCGTCGCCGTCGTCGTCGGCGTCATCCCGCTCGACCAACTCGCCGGGAGCACGACGCCCATCGCGGACGCGGCCGAGGCGACGCTGGGAACTGCTGGCGTCGCGGCCGTCGTTCTCGCGGCGATTCTGGCGCTGGTCAGCACGGCCAACGCCGGCATCCTCTCCTCGTCGCGGTACCCGTTCGCCATGAGCCGTGACGGCCTCGCACCCGACCTGTTCAGCACGGTCAGCGACCGGTTCGGGACGCCGGTGACCGCGATTACGCTGACCGGCGGCGTGATGTTGCTGCTCATCCTCTTCGTCCCGATCCTGGAGATCGCGAAGCTCGCGAGCGCGTTCAAGATTCTCGTCTTCGCGCTCATTAACGTCGCGCTCATCGGCTTCCGCGAGAGCGACGCCCCCGACTACGACCCTTCCTTCGAGGTGCCGCTGTACCCGTGGACGCCGATATTCGGCACCATAACCGGCTTCGCCCTGCTGACGCAGATGGGCCTCATCGCGATCGTCGGGGCCGTCGGTATCGTCGTCGGCAGCGTCGTCTGGTATCTGGGCTACGTCCGGCCGCGGGTCACCAGAGAGGGCGCGATCAAGGAGTCCGTCCGCCGGAGCATCGGCGACCGCGCGCTCGACCGGACCGAAGAGACACTCGACGAGACGGCGGAGACTGCCGTGCTCGTCGCGCTTCCCGAAGGGTCCTCGCGACGGAGCGAAGCGACACTGCTGGAAGTCGGGGCCGCGCTCACACCCAACGGTAGCAGTCTCTCTATCGTCCAGTTCGACGAAGTACCCGACCAGCAGCCCCTCGATTACGCCTCCGGCGTCCAGTCTCACGACGACCTCGAGTTCGAGTGCCGGACCGACACGCTGGCGGCTGAGTTCGATGTTCCTGTCGAATACGGCGAACTCGTGAGCCACCATCCCGAGCGGGCCGTCGCCAACGCCGTCGACGAGCGTGGCGTCGATGTGCTACTGGTGGAACGCGGTGCGTCGTTCGAAGACTCGCTACTGGGTGACAGTATCGACCGCATCCGGAAACAGGCCGACTGTGACACTATCGCCGTCGACGCACAGCCGCTTGACGCGCTGGAGACGATCACGCTTGTCACCACCCGCGGCCCGTACGACCCGCTGAAAGTCCGCGTCGGCAACGCCGTCGCGACGGAGACCGGAGCCGACCTCCAGTTCCTCTACCCGCTCGACGAGCGCCAGTCCGCGGAGGAACGCCAGCAACTCGAAGCGTACCACGACGATCTGCTGGACCTCTGTGACGTGCCGACGGAGCGGACCTTCGTCGACCGACAGGAGTTTTCAGCGGCGATAGACGCGGCTGACAGCGACAGAACGCTCCTGATACACGCGAACAACGGTGGGCTCGCGGCTCGTACGTCAAACGACGACGGGTCTACGCAGTCAGCAATTCAGGACAGCGACCACGCGTCGATTGAAGTGGACACGAAACGTCACCCCGACGGCGTCGTCGGCCGACTGCTCGAACGGCTGGCGTTCTAGCTACCGGACCGTCGCCGTCGCGTCTTTCGCGCCTTTCACCGTCTCTCGCACCGCGTCGACACCTTCGTCGTGGACGAGGTCGCCGACAACGATGGTGTCGGCGTGCTGTGCCATCGTGCGGGCGGATTCGTAGTCGTGGATGCCACCGCCGTAGAACAGCGTGGCGTCGTCGAGGATGTCCGCGGCGGCGGCGACGATGTCGGTGTCGCCGAGCATCCCCGAGTACTCGACGTAGACGATTTCCTGCCCGAGGAGGTGTTCGGCGGCTTCGGCGTAGGCGGCCACGTCGTCCGCGTCGAGGTCGCAGTTGGCCTGCGTGTAGGACGCCACCGACGCTTCCGGATTCATCACGATGTAGGCCTCGGTGAAGGTCCGCGACCAGTCGATATCGTCGTCGATGCGTATCCACTCCTTGTGCGCGCCAGTGATCCAGGCCACGTCGCCAGCATTCATCACGACCGGGATGAGATAGCCGTCGTGACGGTCGCTGTGGACGACCGACGCGGGATTAGACGGCTCGATGTACACGGGGATGTCGTGTTTCCCGCAGGCGTCGACGACCCGCTTCATCTTCTCCTCTGTCATTCCGGTGGTCCCGCCGACTTCGATGGCGTCGGTCCCCGTCGCCGCGACGTCTTCGAAGGTCTCTCCGTCGACCAGCGTCTTGTCGGGGTCTATCTTCACGATGTGGTCCCAGTCCGCCCAGTCGCTCATACCTGCCAGACTTGCGCGTGGCCGTATAACCGCTTCGGATACACGTATCACAGTGGGTCACGCTGACAGCCCGATCGGACAGTCCGACTGGCGTCGGCTCCGGATATATATGTCTCCGAAGATTTATGACGGTTATGTTACAATCGTCAGACGATGACAGCGGACAAGCGCCGGTACATCGTCACTGCCATCCGAGGTGTGCTCGTTCTCACGGGCGCTGCCGTGACGGTGGCAGTGTTGTACTCCCTCTCGACGATGCCGACAGCGTCGTCGTCCGGTGACAGCTTCGTCCGCGGACTCTCGTATCTGTTCGGCAGCGTCTTCTTCGTCCTCGCGCTTGGCGGTGCCGGGCTCGGTATCGCCTTGCCATCGCTTCTGGGGGCCGAGGACACGCTGGCGTTCGACCGCTGGCAGCGCCGCTGTCTCAAGGGTGCCGGCGGCCTCTTCGTCGGCGGGTTCGTCGTCGGACTGGTCGTGGGGCTGCTCACCGAGTTGCAGTTCGGCCTCCTCCTCTGGCTGGTCGCCATCGTCCTCGGCGTGCTCGTGGTCAGTTGCGTGCTGGTCTGGCGACTGTTCGCGGTGTTCGTTACTGCACTGGTCCGTCTCATCGCCGCGGAGACCGGTGAGTGACGCAGACAGCGGGAGGCGTGCGACGGGAACGCTGATACCGGCGGCAACCTAACGCGCCAGTCGTGCAGCGACTTACGACAGTCGAGACGGTCCACGAAGACGGGTCATGGCTGTTCACCGCGGAAGACCCTTACGGCGACCTCGAAGAGGTCGTTCTCGTCCCCTGTGACGACGGCGTCGAGGCGTGGGTGAACCGATGTACGCACGAAGCACAGCGGTTCGACACCGGACGAGGTGTCCCGATGCGGGACGACCAGCTCATCTGCCCCCGACACGGTTCGCTGTTCGATGCCTGCGACGGCGGCTGTGACAACGGCGACGCCGCTGGGACGACGCTCCCCGGGGTCGAGATATCGGAGACCCACGGCGACGTGTTCCTCACCGACGACGACTACGCGTTCGCCCACGAGGGTGGCATCGACGACGACGGCCCGAGTTCCACGTCCCACCTCCAGTTGTGACCGGCGGCCACAGCATCGACCGGGACCGACTCCGGGCCGGCGTCGTCGAGTGCCCGCTCTGTGAGCGCCAGATTCCGGAGCCGATGAGACACGCAGTCGTCTACGGCGCTGTCGACGAGATAACTGTCGAGACTGCCGAAGCGGTCGAGTGCCCGGTGTGTGGCGGCGTAACCTTCGTCTCGTAGCCACACTCACTGTTACTATCCTGTTCTACGCCGGAAAATAAACATCAGTTTCCATTCACCCTTGGGAGTATTTCGGCAGACTGAGCGACTGCCGGCAGCTGTCCATCCGGCTTTGCAGGTTGTACCCTGTACCGAAGAATAAGGACGCTTCACCGCGTAGACGTAGTTATGTCAGAGTCCTCGACGGGTGACCCAGACACCCCGGACTCGTCGCCAGCTGACAGGCGTCGACAGCTCCAGACCCAATTTGCGACGACTGAGTTGCCTCGCCACCTCGCTCTGTTTTACCGGACACATGCAGAACAGATACGCGTCGTCACGACATTTGTCGCCCGCGGCATCCAACAGGATGAACAGGTGATTTACATCGCCGATGAAAACGAGACGGCAACAATCGCGACGGCGCTCTCCGACGCCGGACTCGACGTTGATTCGCTGCAAGCCGATGACCAGCTGGTGTTAGTTGACTCCGCCAAGATTTATTCAAACGGGGTATTTGACCCGAAGGAAAGCGTCGACGAGTTCCGTGACTTAGCTGCCGATGCTGTCGCAGACGGATATAGCGGACTCCGTGCGGCTGGTGAGAATAGTTGGTCGCTTGACCTCGACTGCAGCTTTGAGGATGTCATCGAGTTCGAACACCGGTTTGACGAAGCCCACCCGGACCTGCCAGTCACGGCGCTCTGTCAGTACAGCCTGGAACAGTTTACCGGCGAGGATATCGGCAAAGCGTTACAGACGCACGAGGCCATTATTTACCGCGAGACACTCTGTACAAACCCATACTACACCCCGCCGAAGGAGGCCATTGAGTACGGCGCACCACTCTCAAACGCAGCGCTCCTCCTGGAGCAAACGCGCGATATCCACCGATTCCGCGACGACGTCGAGCGCCGAGAGGAACGCCTCTCAGTTGTGAACCGAGTGCTCCGGCACAATCTTCGGAACGAACTGAACGTCATCAGCGGTCGGCTGGAATGGCTCGAAGCGCAAGGCCTGTTCGACGCAGCGGCTGTAGACCATCTCGACACCATCGCTACGGCGGCGGAGCGCCTGTCTTCGCTTTCGGAGAACGCACGGCACGTCGACCGGACCCTCGATGCCCGAGAGCAGGAGCCGGCAAACCTAAACGCTACCGTTGAGGCTGGCGTCACCGATGCCCGGCACGAGTATGCCGACCTCTCGGTCACTGTCGACACTGGACCGCCGGACGCCACTGCCGCTGACGCGACTGTCCAGACGAGCGTCCGGGAAGTGATTGCGTGCGCTGCGACCAATCTCTCTGCCCCCACAGTCGAAGTCCGGGTCGAGGCTGACGAACAGTACAAGACGGGAACGGTCGAAGTCGTCGCCGACGAGGGGTTCGTCTCAGAGGCGACGATGACTGCGTTCGACAACGACATCGAGCGCTCGCTTGCACACGCGCGGACCCTCCGGCTGTGGGTTGCGCAGTGGACTATTCAAAGCATGAACGGGCGACTCGAACTGGGCGGGTCGCCGCCAGCGAACCGTGTTCGCCTCTCGTTCCCGACTATCGAAACGCGACCGTAGTATCTCAGGCTTCCAGTTCGTCCTGCCACTCCCGGACCTGCGTGGCGCTGACGCCCTGAACTTCGGTAGCGATGGTGTCGGGGTCGGCCTCCCGGAGCGCCGCCAGCGAGTCGACCCCGGCGTCGCCGAGCTTCTCCGCGGTCGCCGAGCCGATGCCGTTCAGGTCCTCTAGGTCTTCGACGGCCGTGCGGGCCTGGTACTCCTCGTAGTTGCAGATGGGGCAGCCAAGCTCCCAGGGGTCGTCGCTGTCGGCGTCGATGACCAGCTCCGGCAGGTCGTGCTCCTCGCAGAAGGCGTCGGTCACCGAGATGTCGCCGTTGCGGGGCAGCGGCAGCGAGTAGTCACACTCGGGGTAGCGCGTACAGCCGACGAGCCGGGAGCCCGAGCGGAGGTGTTTGATGGCCAACTCTCCGTCGTGCTCGTCGCCACAATCAGGACACGGCCCAATCACTTCGTCCTCGCTCTCGTCGGCCTTCTCGGCCTCACAGCGGGGACAGCCGTGGACGAAGGTGTCCCGGCCGGCGAGCATCTTGACGTGGTGCATGTCGTGCTCCTCGCAGTGGTCTTCGAGCACTTGCGGTTCGCCCGAAGAGGGCAGCGGGAGCGTGTTGCGACACTCGGGGAAGCCGTCACAGCCGACGAAGTACGACCCCTGACGCGAGCGCCGGACGAGCATGTCCTCGCCGCACTTCGGACAGGGACCGAGCGTCTTGTCGGCCTTCAGCGACTCCTGGAGGTGCTCGCCGATCTCCTCGCGGGAATCACGCAGTTCATCGAACACCCGTTTGAGCATCTCGCGGGACTCGTCGGCCACGTCGTCGAGCGTTGCCTCGCCGTTGGCGATGGCGGTCATGTCCGCCTCTAACTGGGCGGTCATCTCGTCGCTGACGACGTGGTCGGCGAACTCCTCGGCGGCCTCGACGACGGCCATCGCCAGCGTCGTCGGCCGGGGCGGGTCGCCCTCGATATAGCCTCTGTCGTATAGTTTTTCGATTGAGTTGTGGCGGGTCGACTTCGTCCCCAACCCCTTGTCCTCCATGGTCTGGATGAGCCGTGATTGGCCGTAGCGGCGCGGCGGCTGGGTCTGCTTGGCCTCCATCCGGACCTCGGAGATGGCCAGTTCCTCGCCCTCCTCCACGTCGGGGACGTGGTTCTCGCTGGCGCTGGAGTAGGGGTACACCTCGTGGTAGCCCGGTTCGACCAGGCGCTTGCCGTTGGCCTTCAGCGAGCGGCCGCCGGCGTCGGCGACGACGCGGAGGTGCTCCCACGTCGCGGCCTCGGCGACCGTCGCGAAGAAGCGCCGGACGACCAGTTCGTAGATCTCCCACTCGTCGTCCGAGAGGTCGACCTTCGGCGGAATCTCTCCCGTCGGGTGAATGGGCGGGTGGTCGGTGGTCTCCTCGTCGCCCTCGGTCGCGGTGATGTCGTCTTGCTCCAGCAGCTTCTCGGCGTCCTCGCCGAAGTGTCCGGCTCCGACGAACTCATCGAGCAGGGCGTCCTCTTCGAGGTCGTCCGGGTAGACCGTGTTGTCCGTTCGCGGGTAGGTGATGTAGCCGGTGGTGTACAGTTCCTCGGCGATAGACATCGCCTGCTGGGCGGAGTAGCCCAGCGAACTGGCGGCGGAGATGAAGGCGGTGGTGTTGAACGGCGTCGGCGGGCTGTCGGTGCGGGTTCGGCGGCGGACGCTCGTGACCGTCGCCGCGTTGACGCCCGTCAGGTCGGCGTAGGCGTCGTCGGCGTCGTCCTCGACCCAGACCCGCTCGGCCTCCTTCCCGTCGTCGTCGTAGAAGTACTGGGCCTCGAAGCCCGAGCCGTTCTTCTGGAGGTCGGCGAAGATCTCCCAGTAATCCTCGGGGTCGAAGGCCTGGATCTCGCGCTCGCGGTCGACGATGAGCTTCAGCGTCGGCGACTGGACCCGACCAACGGAAATGAAGTCGTCGCCCAGCTGTCGGGCCGACAGCGAGAGGAACCGCGTCAGCGCCGCGCCCCACACGAGGTCGATAATCTGGCGGGCCTCGCCCGCGGCCGCCAGGTCGAAGTCGATGTCGTCGGGGTTGGCGAAGGCGTCCCGGACCTCCCGCTCGGTGATCGAGGAGAAACGGACGCGGTCGACGGGCGCGTCGGTCTCCTCGCGGATGAGTTCGTAGGCCTCCTTGCCGATGAGTTCCCCTTCGCGGTCGTAGTCAGTCGCGATGGTGGCCTCGTCGGCCTCCCGGGCCAGTTGCTTCAGCGTCGTGACGATGTTCTCCTGGGTCGGCTCCTTCGTCACGTCAGCGTCGATGAGTTCGACCGGCTCCACGTCGCGCCAGTCGTTGTACTCCTCGGGGAAGTCGACGCCGACGACGTGCCCGGAGAGGCCGACGACGCGGGTGTTCCCCCACCGATAGACGTTGACGCCGTTTTGCCTGCTCGCGGACGCGCTCCCCTCGGAGAGGATCTCCGCGATGCGGCGGGCGGCGTTGTCTTTCTCGGTGATAATCAGCCGCATGGGACACCACCTGTCTCTGTCATTACTCGTCGCTACGGAGTCAGTTGTTCTAAAGGCTTTCGGGAAAATCAGGCGACAGCGCGGGTGTGCGGGCGCTTGCGGGGCCGCTCGCGCTCGCGCGGAGGTAGCCTCTTACCACTCGGTAGCGGTCCCGCACTGCCGCCGTGACCGGCGGCACTTATCACTTCGATGCACTCTTGCCACTGCCACCCCGACTGCCGGTATGGATCGCCGGACGACCAAACTCCTCCGCGGAACCGCCGCCGCACTCGTCTTCGCGACGGCGGCGTTTCACCTCTGGTGGGGACTCCCGCGAAGCATCATCTACGCGCAGGCGATCGAGGGACTCTTCGGACGAGGCCTCCCGCCGGACCCTCGGCCCTTCTTGTTTGTGGCCTTCGCCGCGGTGTTGTTCGCCGGCCCGTATCTCATCACCCGGGGCGTCATCGGCCTGCGGAACGCCTACATCGCCGGGACGCTCCTCATGATCGCGTCCATCGCCGGCTGGGTGTTCTGGCACGCTACTGGACACGGTGCCTTCCTCGTCGAGGGGTTCTCTGCACCGTCGTCCGGTGGCGGCGGACACCACGGCGGGAGTACCGCGTTGCTGATACTAGACCATTTCAACACTGAACCGACCGAATCAGCTATCAAGACCCTCGAAGCCCTCGCCGCTGCGATATTCGTCACGCTGCTGTGGAAGGACCCCGCGATCATCCCGGGCGAGCGGCGCGAGAGCGTCGAGTCGAACGCGTCGAGCGAATCGTAGCACGCAGCTCAGCGTAGCGGCTATCGGGCCGGCCTCTCAAATCAAATCCACCTGTACGATTCAGGATCGATTCGGCAAGGAAACGGCGGTATCGTGACATTTATCATCAATAGTATGTCTCTTGTTACAGGATGGAAACCTCTATCCCGGATGTGATATGGGACCCAGGGATGGACCGGGTGTTCGAGGCGTTGTTTACCCGCCGTCGACGAATGATTCTGTTTATGGTAAAACAGAGTAGTCCACGGCCGATTGTCGACTTTCTGCCCAGAAGTGCCGGGGCCAGAAACACCGAAACCGAACTCCGCCACGACGACCTGCCGCGGCTGGCCAGTCTGGCATACATCGACTGGGACCGAGCGGCCGATGAAGTATCTCGGGGCCAGCGATTCGACGAAATCGAACCGATGCTCGACCTGCTCGAGAACCACGCTGATGAACTGCCAGCCGACTGGCCACAGCGGTGACTGTGACAACTCACCACTGTGCCGCGCAGGCCGCGTAGGACGCTGTCTTAGCTCTCCAACTCCTCGCGAAGCAGCCCGTTCACGTCGCCGGGGTCGGCGCTCCCGCCGGTCTTTTGCATGACCTGCCCGACGAGGAAGTTGATTGCGCCGTCCTCGCCGCTGTGGTAGTCCTCGACGGCGTCGGGGTTTTCGTCGATGGCTTCCACGACAGCCTGCTGGACCTCGTCGCCGGAGGTCTTGCCAAGCCCTTCGCGGTCGACGACAGCGTCGGGGCCGTCACCCGTGTCGAGCATCTCCCGGAGCACGGTCTCGTGCGCGTTTTTCGCCGTGATATCGTCCTCGGCGACGAGTTCGACGAGCCGGGTCACTTCGTCGAAGCGGTCGTCGATATCGGTGATGGCCATGTCGCGGTAGTTCAGTTCGCCGAGTAGATTGTCGGCGACCCAGGTCGCAGCGAGGTCGGCGTCGAAGCGCTCGGCCACGTCCTCGAAGAAGTCCGCCACCTGCTTCGTGCTCGTGAGCTTCGAGGCGGCTTCCTCGCTGAGGCCGTACTCCGCGACGAACCGCTCGCGGCGGGCGTCGGGGAGTTCCGGAATCGGGACCTCGTCCTTCCAGTGGCTCACGCGAAGCGGCGGCAGGTCGGCCTCCCGGAAGTAGCGGTAGTCTTTCTCCTCTTCTTTGGAGCGCATCGACACCGTGTTGCCGTGGGTCTCGTTGAAGTGGCGGGTCTCCTGCTCGACGGCGCGGCCCGACTGGATGAGCTTCCGCTGGCGGGAAGCCTCGAAGGAGAGCGCCTGTTCCGCGCCCTTGTGACTGGAGATGTTCTTGACCTCGGTGCGGTTGGCGTCTTCGAGGACGGATTCGTCGATGTCACCGTCGTCGTCCACCTCGCTGGCGTCGACCATGGAGAGGTTCGCGTCGATGCGGAGGCTGCCGTCCCGCGTCGCGTCGAACACGCCCAGATACTCCAGTACCTCCTCCAGCTTTTCGAGGAACGACCGGACTTCGCCCGGCGCGCGGAAGTCCGGCTCCGTGACGATCTCCATCAGCGGCGTCCCGGCGCGGTTGTAGTCGATGAGCGTGTAGTCCGCGCGCTCGATGGAACAGGTCCGGGACTCAAGCGGACCCGAGCCCTCGCGGACGTGCTTGATTGACCCGGGGTCCTCTTCGAGGTGTGCCCGGCGGATGTCGACGCTGCGGCGCTCGCTCTCGACGGAGAATTCCAGCTCCCCGTCCTGGCAGATGGGCGAGTCATACTGCGTGATCTGGAAGTTCTTTGGGAGGTCGGGGTAGTAGTAGTTCTTCCGGTGGAAGGTGGTTTCCTCCGGAATATCGGCGTCGATGGCCTTGCCGACCTTCACGGCGGCCTCGACCGCCCCCTCGTTGACGACCGGGAGCGCGCCGGGTAGTCCCAGACACACCGGGCAGGTGTGGGTGTTGGGTTCGGAATCGGCCACATCGGTCGAACAGCCACAGAAGATCTTCGTCTCCGTCTCGAGCTGGACGTGGACCTCCAGCCCGATGACGGCCGCGAGTTCGCGGGCTTCGGACGCTTGCGCAGTCATTGTCCGGGATTCGGTGGCGCGTGGCTAAAGGCTAACGACCCTGTACAGTGTCGGGACGGACTCGGCCCTTCGGAGCGGACGTATCACTCGGACTGCCAATGTCTGACGTAGGTATAAGTGTCCACAATGGCTGGGTTACGGATATGTGCGGCAACCGAGTCGAGGAACTCGAAACGCGCGTCAGAGAACTGGAAGCGTCGGTCGAAGGACTGACCGACGAACTCGTCGAATGCAAGGTCCGCATCCGGGAACTCGAAGCCAGCGTCGACGAAGACAACGGATTCAGCGCTGACGAGTCCGACTCGGAGGAATCGGCCGCCACCCCGACGGAGGCCGACACACCTAACACCGAGGATACCGACGAGGTTGATAACAGGGAGGAAGCCGAGGCCGCGTCGGAGACCGAGGAGGACTCGGAGTCCGACATCATCGTCGCGTAGGGCTGTCGGCCACACCACCGCATGCATATCAAAGAGCTCGTCCTCGACAATTTCAAGAGCTTCGGACGCAAGACCCGAATCCCGTTCTACGAAGATTTCACTACTATTAGCGGCCCGAACGGCTCGGGCAAGTCCAACATCATCGACGCAATTTTGTTCGCGCTCGGACTCGCTCGCACCTCGGGTATCCGCGCCGAGAAACTCACTGACCTCATCTACAACCCCGGCCACGCCGACGAAGACGCCGAGTACGACGGCGAACGGCAGGCCAGTGTCGAGGTGATTCTGGCAAACGACGACCGGACGCTGTCACGTTCACAGGTCGTCAACGCCGCCGGCACCGAGGACGTGGGCGACGTGGACGAGATCGCCATCAAGCGCCGGGTCAAGGAGACCGAAGACAACTACTACTCCTATTACTACATCAACGGCCGTTCGGTCAACCTCTCGGACATTCAGGACCTCCTCGCCCAGGCCGGCGTCACTCCCGAAGGCTATAACGTCGTCATGCAGGGCGACGTGACCGAGATCATCAATATGACCGCCGGCTCCCGTCGGGAGATCATCGACGAGATCGCCGGCGTCGCCCAGTTCGACGCAAAGAAGGCCGACGCCTTCGACGAACTGGAGGTCGTGCAAGAGCGCATCGACGAGGCCGAGCTCCGCATCGAGGAGAAACAGGAGCGTCTTGATCAACTTGAAGACGAACGGGAGACGGCGCTCAAGTATCAGGACCTCCGTGACGAGAAAGAGGAGTACGAGGGGTACCGCAAGGCTGCCGAACTCGAAGACAAGCGCGAGGAACTGACAGCCGTTGAGGAGTCCATCGACGAACTCGAAAGCGAACTCACCGAACTCCAGACGGAACTCGACGAGCGCCAGGGTGCGGTCATCCGACTGGAAGACGAGCTCCACGAACTCAACCAGGAAATCGAGCGCAAAGGCGAGGACGAACAGCTCGCCATCAAGCGCGAGATCGAGGAGATCAAAGGCGACATCTCCCGTCTGGAGGACAAGGTCGAGTCCGCCGAGGAGACCGTCGAGGCCGCCGAGAACGAGCGCCGGCAGGCGTTCGTCCAGATCGACCGCAAGCAGGAGACCATCGACGACCTCGAAAGCGACATCCGCGAGACGAAGGTCGCCAAATCCAACGTCAAAGCCGACATTGCCGAGAAGGAGTCCGAACTCGCGGAGGTCCAGCAGCGCATCGACGAGGTCGGCGAGGAGTTCCAGGAGGTCAAGGACGAACTGGAGGAGAAGCGCTCGCGGCTGGAGACGCTCAAAAGCGAGAAAAACGACCTCCAGCGCGAGCAGGACCGCCTGCTCGACGAGGCCCGCCGGCGCTCGAACGCCGAGGACGAGAAGCGTGAAGCCATCGAAGACGCGGAAGCCGAGATTCCAGACCTCGAAGCCGATATCGAGGACTTAGAGACGGAACTGGAGAAAGCAAAGCAGAACAAGGCCACCATCGGCGAGGTCGTCGACGACCTCCGGGCCGAGAAGCGGGAACTCCAGTCGGACCTGGACGAACTCGAAGACGAAATCAGCGCGAAACAGCAGGAGTACGCCCAGCTAGAGGCGAAAGCCGGCGAGGACGGGGACTCCTCGTACGGGCGTGCCGTGACAGCGATTCTCAACGCCGGTCAGGACGGCGTTCACGGTACCGTCGGCCAACTGGGTGGCGTTGACCCCGAGTACGCCACGGCCTGTGAGACGGCGGCTGGCGGGCGGCTCGCACACGTCGTCGTCGACGACGACAGCGTTGGTCAGCGCTGTATCGAGTACCTCAAATCACGCAGCGCCGGCCGGGCGACGTTCCTCCCGATCACACAGATGCAGAACCGCTCGCTGGGATCGCTGCCCAGCGCTGACGGCGTCATCGACTTCGCGTACAACCTCGTCGACTTCGACCGCGAGTACGCGGGCATCTTCTCGTACGTGCTCGGTGACACCGTCGTCGTCGACAGCATGGACACCGCTCGCGACCTGATGGGCGACTACCGGATGGTCACGCTCGACGGCGACCTCGTCGAGAAGTCCGGGGCGATGACCGGCGGCTCCTCCTCGGGCACACGCTACTCCTTTTCGGGCGGCGCGGGCAAGCTCGAACGTGTCGCCACGCGCATCAACGAACTCGAAGACGAGCGTGCGGACGTGCGTGAGGACCTCCGGGACGTGGAGGAGCGCCTCGACGACGCCCGCGACCGCGAGTCCGACGCGACCGAGCAGCTCCGCGACATCGAGACGAGCATCGAACGCAAGCAGAGCAAACTGGAAGACACCCGTGACCGCATCGATCAGCTGGAAGCCGACCTCGAAGACATCGCCGCGGAACGCGAAGACGTGGCCGACCAGATGGACGACCTGGAGGCCGACATCGAGGAAAAGACCGAGGAGATCGACGCGCTCCAGCGCGATATCGACGAGCTAGAAGCCGAGGTTGAGGACTCGGAACTGCCGGACCTGACGGACCAGCGTGAGTCCATCAAGGACGACATCGACGGGCTCGAAGACCGCCAGGGCGAACTCGACGCCGAACTCAACGAGTACGAACTCGAAAAGCAGTACGCCGAGGACGCCATCGAGGACCTCCACGACGACATCGAGGCGGCCCAGAACCGCAAGGCCGAACACGAGGAGCGTATCGACGACCTCGAAGCGAAAGTCACCGAGAAACAGGAGCTGAAAGCCGAGAAAGAGCAGGCCGTCGCCGACCTCGAAGAGGAACTGTCCGAACTCAAGTCCGAACGTGAGGACCTGAAAGACGACCTGGGGGAGGCCAAGGAGGCCCGGGACGAGCAACAGGCCGCGGTCTCCGAAATCGAGCGCGACCTCGAATCTGAGCAGGAAACTCAGGAGCGTCTGGAGTGGGAAATCGATGAACTCGAAGCGCAGGTCGGCGACTACGACCCCGAGGACGTGCCCGACCACGAGACGGTCGAGCAGGAGATTGACCGGCTGGAAACGGAGATGGAGAAACTGGAGCCGGTCAACATGCGCGCCATCGAGGAGTACGACCGCGTCAACGACGACCTGCAGGAACTCGAAGACAAAAAGGCGACGCTGGTCGAGGAGGCCGACGGCATCCGCGACCGCATCGATACCTATGAGGCCCGCAAGAAGGAGACGTTCATGGAGTCGTTCACGGAGATCAACGACCAGTTCCAGAACATCTTCGAGCGGCTCTCGAACGGCACCGGGCACCTTCACCTCGAAGACGAGGACGACCCCTTCGAGGGCGGGCTGACGATGAAGGCCCAGCCGGGCGACAAGCCGATTCAGCGGCTGAACGCGATGTCCGGCGGCGAGAAGTCGCTGACGGCGCTGGCGTTCATCTTCGCCATCCAGCGGCACAACCCCGCGCCGTTCTACGCGCTCGACGAAGTGGACGCCTTCCTCGACGCGGCCAACGCCGACCTCGTCGGCGAACTGGTCGACGAACTCGCCGGCGACGCCCAGTTCGTCGTCGTCTCGCACCGCTCGGCCATGCTGGAGCGGTCCGAGCGCGCCATCGGCGTGATGATGCAGGGCGACAACGTGAGTGCGGTTACTGGGATTGATCTCAGCGGTGAGGGTGACGGTGACGAGGAGGTGCCGGCTGATGACTGATGAAGGGGTTGAAAGTCAAGCGGATGACATTCCACTCAACATTACCGGCCACGAGGACCGCGACCCGCCCGGTGAGTCGGGCGATGCGGCGGCGCTGCTGGGCGAATCCCCCGATTCAGATGATCCCTCTCCCGAGCAGGACGGCCCCGAAAGCGACTCGGACGACGACAGCGACGACGAGGACGTCGAACCGGTCGAGGTTCTGGTCCAGCTCGCCGACGACGGCGAAATCGACCCCTGGGACATCGACGTGGTGAGGGTCACCGACAAGTTCCTCCAGCGCATCGACGACGCGGACTTGCGCACGTCGGGCCGGGCGCTGTTCTACGCGAGCGTTCTGATCCGGATGAAAAGCGACGTGATGCTGGGCGAGGGCGACGACGAGGAGGACCCCGTCGAGCCGTGGGAGCAGGCGATGCACGAGGACGCACCCATCGAGGACCCGGATCCCTTCGCCGCGCTGGAATCGGAGATGGACCGCCGGCTCGAACGCCGGCGTGCCCGTGGGATGCCACAGACGCTCGACGAACTCGTTCGGGACCTCCGGGACGCCGAGCGGGAGTCGTGGTGGAAGGAGTCCCGGGAATACGACACCAGCGACTCCCCGAGCGGGTACGACCGCGGGACGCAGGAACTGGATTACCGCGGGGCCGACGACATGCGACTGGACGAGGAGCCGTCAGCGGCGGATGTGACCGGGACGGCTCACGCCGAGAACATCGACGACATCATCGCCGATGTCCACGACGCCGTCCGCGAGCAGTACGACCAGGGCCGCGAGGAGGTGCTGTACCGCGAGGTCGACACCGCCGGCGGGACCCGCGTCGAGACGTTCCTCGGGCTCCTCTTTCTCGCCCACCGCGGCCAGGTCCGCCTCCAGCAGGACGACCTTTTCGGCGACCTCTGGATTCAGGACCCCAACGCTGCGACCGGGTCGGACGAGGCCGTCGCAGACTAACGCCCTCCGAGTCCTCTATGGGCGGTGTGCCCCTCTTCTAGTGCCGCGGCAAACAGGTTCAAACGGGTCGAACCCTAAACGTAGGTAATGGCGACCCAGTCCTCGCCGCCGGAGTTACCGGACCCGGAAGCGCTCGCAGACACGTTCTACGTCTACGAGGTCGACAGGACCGCCGAGGACGGCGTCCGGTATTACGGCGAGCCGATGACCGAGTCAGAACAGGTCATCCACCGCATCGCACCGGCGTTCCGTCAGCGCGGGTATCGCGTCGCGCTCAAGCGGGAGATGGGCGAGTGGGTCCTGATCGCGCGGGAGCGGTCCCTCGGCGTCGACGGCGTCCCGTGGCTGAACGTCGGACTCGCCGTCCTGACGTTGTTGTCGACACTGTACGCCGGGACCCGCTGGTACGGGCTGTCTGTTCTCGACGACCCGACAGCCATGCTCGAGGCGTGGCCCTTCGCCGCCGCTGCACTGGGAATCCTTGCGATTCACGAGTTCGGCCACTACGTCATGAGCCGCTACCACGAGGTTGAGGCGAGCCTGCCGTACTTCCTGCCGTTTCCGAACGTGCTCGGGACGCTGGGCGCGGTCATCAGCATGAACGACCACATCCCCGACCGGAAGGCGCTGTTCGACATCGGCGTCGCCGGTCCGCTGGCGGGCCTCGCCGCGACTGTCGTCGTGACCGCCATCGGCGTGACGCTCCCGCCGGTGGAGGTAACCCGTGGGATCGTCACGAACATCGAACTCGGCTACCCGCTGCTGTTGCAGGGCATCGCGGCGGTGATGGGTGAACAACTGGAGTACGCGAACCCGCAACTCCTCCCGAACCCGGTCGTCATCGGCGGCTGGGTGGGGGCGTTCGTGACCTTCCTGAACCTCCTGCCGGTCGGTCAACTCGACGGCGCGCACGTCGCCCGGGCGCTGTTCGGCGACCGACTGTCGCTGGTCCAGCTAGCCGTCCCCGTCGCCCTGTTCGGGCTCGCGGGCTACCTCGTCGCCTTTGAGGGGGGTCGCGCAGCCGGACTGTGGGCGTTCTGGGGGCTCCTGGCGCTGGTGTTCGGTCGGCTCGGGTCGGCGACGCCGCTGGACGAGACGCCGCTGGGGCCGGGCCGCTGGGCTATCGGCCTGGTCACGTTCGTTCTGGGCATGCTCTGTTTCGTTCCAGTACCGCTCGTCATCACGATGTAGTGGCTTCCGGTGGACCGCACTCCCGACCCCTCACAGCCCGTACGGGTCGTACTCGGGCCTGTTGTCGGCGTCGGCAGAGAGATTATATCGGTCCCGGAACTCAGCGAGTAGGTCGTCAGCGGCGGCGGTGAACAACACGGCGACGCCGTAGGGGCGGGCGTACGAGTCGGCGTCGGGCGGGTCGGGGTCGATGAAGATAGCGTCTGTCGGCGGTTCGCCGATACCGGGGAGTTCGGTCAGCAGTGATTCCATCGGCACGAGGCCGGTGAGCACGCTCGGGACGAACGTGCCGCCGGGCAACGGCGCGCGTGGCTGCACGAAACACTCCGCAACCGGCTCGCCGTCTTCTTCGAGCACGGCGCTTGCCGGGCGTTCGAGCCCCGGTTCCCAGAGGTCGGCCGCCACTTCTGGGACTTCAGCATCCACAGCAAAGTCCATCGCGACGCGGTCGAGCCGCTCGAAGGAAAGTAGCGACCAGGCCTCGTCCGAATCGTCGGGATCGCCGCCGAGCGTCGCCTCGACGAGGGCTCCCGTTCGGAGGCCGTCGACTGCCGGTTGGCGTTCGCCGTAGCCGGACTGGTACACGGTGTAGAGCCGCGTCGCGTCGGTGTCGAATAGATTGATGTGCGGGACCGCTTCGACGACGCGGTAGACCCTGAATACGCCCGTACGCTCGTCCATATCTTCCCGACGGGTTCCACCGTCAAGACTCCGCGGACTCACCGCTGCTCAGGCACCCGCCACGAGCTTGAGCCACTCGGTCAGGCAGTCGTCGCTACAGTGGTGGTGGCGCTGTCGTCCGCCGGCCGTATCCAGAACTCCGACGACGAGGTGCCAGTCGTCGGCGTAGACGTGGCCGCCACAGACCACGCAATCGCGCACCGTCTCGTCGTCCGTCCGTTTTCCGACGGATACCGTCTCGACGTAGTAGGTCCCCCCGAGGGCGTACGGCGTTTCCAGCTCCATCGAAACCGTCTGAGTCCCACACACCCGTAAATAGCAGGGGTGAACCGACCGGTTCGACGCAACACGGAGGTAGCCTCGGTTCCAAGCCACAGGTATGAGTCAATCTACAGACCTTCCAGACCCGGACCCGGAACAGCTCCGCCTGGCCGTTGAACGGTTGCTCGACGAGACGGTCGACCGCGACGAGGCGCTCCACGTCACGGCCGACGATATTTCGGTCTCTATTCCGATGCGGTTCGGTTCGGACTCCCCGCAAGCGACGTGGCGGTTCGACGGCGACGTGACGATCTCAGTCGACGGTATTCGGGGGCCGCTCAGAGAGTGGGTCGACCTCCTCGAAGAATAGCCGGAACGGAGGTGAGACGCTCAGAACGCCTCGACGTGGGGGCGGAGGTCGAGTTCCAGCGTCCACGCCGAGCGGTCCTGTTCGACGAGGTGCCAGTACGACTGTGCGATTTCGTCCGGGTCAAGATACGACTGAGTGTCGCGGTCAGCTGCGTCGGCGGCGTTCGTCGGGAGAATCTGGCCATCGATGACGACGTGGGCGACGTGGATGCCTTCGGGCCCGAGTTCTCGGGCCATCGATTCGGCCAGCCCGCGGACGGCGAACTTGGCGGCGCTGAACCCAACTGCGCCGTCGCGGCCCCGGACGGCGGATGTCGCACCGGTGAAGATTATCGTCCCTCCGTCACCCGTCAGCATGTCGTCGACGGCCTCCTGGGAACAGGCCAGCCCGCCCGCCGGACCGACGGCGAGCGCGCGCTGGAACTCGTCGTGTGAAATCTCCTGCGTTCCCTTCCACGCCCCGCCGCTGGCGTGGTTCACGAGCACGTCGACGGGGCCGAACTCGTCCCGGACCTGCTCGAAGCCTGCTGCGACCTGGTCCGGGATGGTAATATCAGTCTGTACTGCGAGCGCGTTGTCACCGAGGTCTGCCGACAGTGACTCCAGATACGACGCCGACCGGGCGAACAGGCCGACCTGACAGCCTTCATCGACGAACGTTTTGGCCAGTGACTCCCCGAGGCCCGGACCGACACCTGCGATAACTGCTGTCCGTGACATATGCATACGAACGACTACTAGGTGGATGAAAGTATGGTCACAGCGGCAATGCGGAGTGGAGGGCCGCAATATCCACGGTGGTGACCGGCACCGAAGGGTTCCGTGTCAGTCGTCTCCTCCGTGTGCGTGGCCGATACGCAGCGCCACGGCGTTGAAGACGACGAGCGCGACGAACGCGATCCGCGTCGCCCCGGAGTTCAGGCCGGTAATCAGTAGCGGGAGATATAAAAACGGGAGTGCAATCGCCGTCCAGAACGCGATACCTCGAACGGCGGAGACGAGCGACTCGTCGAACTCCGGGACGGACTCATCAAACTGGGCGAGTAATTCGTATGCGGACGAACTTGACATATGGGGGACCTACCCACGGCTTCTACTGGAGATAGCTTATAACCTCTAGAGGTTTCCGCCCGTTTCGCTTCGTTTCACGCACAGCGGCCCCTAGCCGTTCATTTTATTACCGGCTGAAAGACGCTTAGACGTTTTATCGGCGGTGTAACTGTGGTATAACCTACTGTAACACTCCCAGTCCCGGTGACGCCTCCGGTGGACGTGTACGACCGATTACGGTCCGAGTAGTGACACAGTTACGTCGTGCGCTGTGTCGCTTAGTGTCGTGCTATCGACGACGTGGTCCGGAAGCGACTCCCGCCACTCGGCGAGTCGCTGCTCGTGGTAGGTCCGATGGCGCTCCACCGAGTACGTCTCATCGTCCGCGGCCCGGAGTTCGTCGGCGGTGTCATCGGGCGTCGGATACGACGGTGCATCCGTAGTCAGCAGTGAGTCGGGCTCGATGTGAACCGTGTCATCGTCGTCGTCGGCCTGAACGACGTGGAGACGCGCCCGCATCCGGCCGCTGAACGGTGGTGTGACGCGCAACACGGTCTCTGATTCGTCTGCAGTCGCTTCAATAGCTGCGACGAGGTCGGTGGCGCTTATCGCGATTGATTTGATGTCTGTCGGGTCAGTTTCCATGGCTGAGTCTGTGTGTCCCATTGGTTCAGGCAGTTACATCCGGTTGCTATAGTCCCAGGTGTGGAGACGGTCGGGTGTGATCGTGATCTGGATCTCGCGGCGGTCGGGTGCGAGCAGTCGTTCGGCCAGTGGTGAGTCGGTCCCGCCGAGATAGCGGTGCAGCAGGTCGGTGAGCACCGTCTTGTCCTCGTCTGTTGTCATCGTCGCTGTGCCATTGCCTCTGACGCCGCGGTACGGCGGCTCGTTCGTCGAGACTTCGAATGACACGTCGCCGTCATAGTCGAGGTAGTCGACAACCGCTGCGTCTGCCCCGGTCGCACACTCGAAGACACCGTCAACGAATCGGTACCAGAGCGAGAGCATCCAGGGCCTGTCTGCTGGAGTTCGGCACCCGAGACGGAGTGGAACCGTTTCGGCGCTGAGAAACTGTTCCATCTCCCCGCTCGTCCACGGTCCGGAGACGGTCACCATACACACAGGGTACGGTCGCCGCTATGTTAACATCTCTGGCATGAGTCACTGCCCTGTGACAGCACGCCTCCATGAAAAAGTCAACAGACCAACTGCAGTGTTCTCAGAATCGATAATATGCTGGGTACCTTTATCTTGCTGTTCGGGAAAGTCACCGTGAGAGCAGTACGTGAGTCGACAGGAGGGACAACAAGTGCAAAAGCGTGTTGAGACGGAGGAGGCAACGGTTCTCGTCGTCGACGATGAACAAGATATCGCGGATCTGTATTCGACGTGGCTGCTGACCGCACACGACGTTCGGACCGCACACAGCGGTACGGAAGCGCTCCAGTTAGTCGACGCGTCCGTCGACGTCGTCTTTCTGGACCGGCAGATGCCCGATATGAGCGGTGACGAAGTCCTCGATACCATCGCAGAACGGGGTGTCGACCCGGCGGTAGTGATGGTAACGGCCGTCGACCCGGACTTCGACATCGTCGAGATGCCCTTCGACGAGTACCTGACTAAGCCGGTCAGCCGCGAGGACCTCCTCGACACCGTCTCGGAGATGCTCGTCCGGACCACGTACGACGATCAGGTGCAGGAGTACTTCGCCGTGGCCTCGAAGAAGGCGACGCTTGAAACGCAGAAGAACACCGCGCAACTGGAAGCCAGCGACGAGTACCGGACTGTCAGCGAGCGACTCGAAGAACTCCGCGAGACAGCCGATTCCACGGCCGCAGAGATCGACGACTTCGAGGCCGTGTTTCAGGAGTTCCCCGGCGGCGGCCTCTCGTCTGGCTGACCGCTGGCGGTTCTTTTCCCACGAAATTACCATCTAAGTCTCCAAACAGTCGTGACAAGCACGACAGCGTTCGGGAGCGACTCGGCGAGGATACCGTCTGCTCGCTCGGAACAGCCCTGCTCGGGCTAGTCGCGTACCGTTTGTTCGACACGGGTCAGCGATGCTGCTGGCTGCTGGCCGATGTGATCTGGAAAATGCCCGGGGAGGGCAATATACCCGAGCTTTACATGCCCGTCGCCCGTGGCACTGTCTACATGACCGACAACCCCGCCAGCGCCGTCGATACCATGGTCGACCGCCTCGAGGACGGTCACTATGACATCAGCGACGCCGACCGGGACCTCCTCCTCGACCTCGACCGGCAGATCCGCCTGCTGGGCCCCAGCGAGTTCTCCGACCACCGCCACGAGTTCCTGCTGCGGCGTGGGCTCATCATCGCGAAGCGTGTCGGCGGGCTCGCCGATGGCGTCGACGACCGCGAAGCCGCGGAAGATATCGTCCAGTGGATCAACACCGAACAGACCGGCAGTCCCGAGACGAACAAGGACTACCGCGTCGCGTTCCGCACGATCGGGAAGATCGTCACCGATGGTGACGAGTACCCGGACGCTGTCGAGTGGGTCCCCGGTGGGTATCCCGACAACTACGACCCGGCACCGAACCCCGCAACCATGCTGGACTGGGCCGACGACATCCAGCCGATGCTGGACGCCTGCCTCAACTCCCGCGACCGGGCGCTGGTCGCCCTCGCATGGGATCTGGGCCCTCGCCCCGGCGAACTCTACGACCTCACGCCCGGCGATATCGTCGATCACGACTACGGTCTGCAGGTCACACTCAACGGGAAGACCGGCCGCCGATCGCCCGTCCTCGTCCCATCGGTGCCCTATGTCCGCCGATGGCTCGACGATCACCCCGGCGGCGACACCGACCCGCTGTGGTGCAAGCTCTCGTCGCCAGAGAGCATCTCGAACAACCGTGTCCGTGACGCACTGAAAGACGTCGCCGACCGCGCCGGCATCGACAAGACCGTCACGCCGACGCACTTCCGAAAGTCCTCGGCCAGCTATCTCGCCTCGCAGGGCGTCTCGCAGGCCCACCTCGAAGAACACCACGGCTGGACGCGTGGATCCGACATCGCGAGCCGGTACATCGCCGTCTTCGACGACGCCAGCGAGCGGGAGATCGCCCGCGCCCACGGCCTCGATGTCGAAGCTGACGAACCCGACTCTGTCGGCCCCATCGTCTGCCCGCGCTGTGAGCAGAAGACGCCCCGGGAGAAAGACGCCTGCGTGTGGTGTGGCCAAGTCCTCTCCCAGTCCGCGGCCGAAGAGGCCGAACGCCAGCGACAGGATGCGATGGACAGCATGGTCGCCGCCGACAGCGACCTTGCCGAAGCCATCGCGACCGTCGAAGCTGAAATCGGCGACGACGTCTCTATCCGTATCGAAGGACTGGACGAGTGATTCAGACATCGTAGCCAGCCTCCCGGAGTGACGCAAGCCAGTTTTCCGCATATTCGGCGTAGGGAACGTCGCTCTCGGCGATGGTCTGCAGCTCTTCGTGGACGTTGTACAGCGTTTCGAGTCGGTCGTCGTCAGGGTCGTCAATTTGTGTATCAGCAGTTTTACTCATCAGAAATCAGCCTCCTGCAGTGAGCGCTCGTGGTCCTCGCGAACGTCGCGAGCGGCGGCGTGAAGTTTCCCTCGGGCTCGCAGGTCCGGCGCCGGCGCGGTTACCCCCTCGAAGGAATCGCGCTGGCGCCATCGCGTGGCGAGTTCGGTGGTGATACGGCCCAGTCCCTCACACAGCGCACAGCGATTGTCGCCGTGCATGCAGTGGCACTTCGCGTGACAGATATCGTCGATGCATTCGACGTGTTCACCGGTGCCACCACAGCGAATGCAGTCGATCCAGTCAGCGTTGCCCCGGGTGGTGGTCATGGTATCGCCCCCACGATGAAGGCGGTCACGACCAGCGAGGCGAGCCCCAAGAGCAGCATCACAAGACCGTGGTGAACCGGCTGCATCAGGTCTCACCCCGGTAGCCGCTGGCGTCGGTTACCTGGTTGTACACACCGACGGTGTGACAGAACAGGCGCGCTCTGGCTTCCCGAACGTTCAGCTCGTCGGCGACGTCGCCGAGGTAACTGAGTCCTTCTCGCTGGCGCCCCTCGACAGCCTCGACGGCATCACGGATATCCTGTGCTGTGACGCCCGGCGGCAGATCTCCATCCGACTCAGTCGTGACGCCACCGTCGGCCTCGGCCTCTTGTGCACCGGCGCTGTCCTCGTCGATAGGGTCACCGACGCGGTGGTCATCTCGCTTGCTTTCGTCGACAAGTGAGTAGAGCTGTCGGCGGCCGTCGTCGGGATCTGCCCGCGACTCGACGCGCCCCATCTCTTCGAGGGCGTTGAGATTCGTTGAGATAGCCTGCAAGCTCCGCTGGGTAATGTGTTTTAGCTCGGCACTGGGGAGCTCACCATGCTCGGCGAGGGCAGCGAGTACCTCCTCGCCTGTTGGCGGTAGCTCTGACAACTCGTCGTCGTCAACAGCGACTTCGACGTCGGCATCGGCCGCCTCGTCATCTGTGTCATCGGCCGTGTCAGTGGAGCCCGCCTCTTGCTCGGTGGCATCACCGTCGACGTCGAACCCGAGCCGGTCGGCATTGAACTGGACCCGCGGGAGGGAAAACGCACGCTCGCCCCACTCGTCGGTGAGCCGGTCGATAACGATCTCGATCTGGGCGTCATCGTAACAGCCCGTGGCCGTGCCGTCGTCGTGGACCTGCTCCTCATCGGGTAGGTGGTCGACGACGAAACGTCGGGCGAGCTCCCAATCGTCGACGTCGATGATCTCGACCGGGTGCGTGGTGAGGCCGGCTTGCTCGGCGACCCACAGGCGTTTGTGTCCTTCAACGACCTCGAAATCTTCCGTGCCGTCGACGGGGCGGACGACGGGGAACGAGCCGGTCCAGCCGTCGTTACGGACACGAGCGATGTAGCCGCAGTTCCCCTCACGGTCGAATTCGCGAACGGCGTACGGCGCCGGCTCGATGGCGTCGGGACTGACTGTCTCGATGTGACTCTCGGCCTCTAGAATCTCGATGCTATCGCAGTGGGCGACGTAGGCCGTCCCGATATCGTCGTCGCGGTCCACGTTGACTGCGTCACGGAGCAGGACATGGCGGTCGTGGTGGTGCAGGCGCTCGGCCCAGCCCTCGTAGGTGGTGCCGTCGTTGCCGACGACACGGACTCGTTCACCCCGGAAGTGACCGTCGAGGGCGTCGAACAGCGGGTTGCTCACAGACTGAGCACCTCCCGCACTGCCGCGACGATATCTGCTGGCCGTCGACCGTGGATGTAGGGGTGTAACGTGCGATCGTAGCCGCTGTGGGCGGAACAATACGAGACGTAGCAGCCTTCGGCCTGCATGTGGTTCGCAGCGGCGACATGACGCCGGTGCATGTCCCAGATATTAGGGCTAAGCCCGGGTCCACCCGTCCGGTTCTCGATAGCTGGCCGTCGCGTCATGCTATCTGCCTCCGGACGGTGTCGACGTGCCACCACGCGGTCATGACTGTCCAGTCGTCGTTGGCCTCCGCGCCGGTCGGGTAGCCGCCCGGCCAGACGTGGGTTGCCTCACCAGTGTCGATGAGATAGACCGTCGCGACGTGTTCACCGCGGACCCGAGCCGCAGCCTTTTCGATGGCCTCGCCGTCGGCATTTCGGACGACAACCTCGCCGTCGACGTCGTAGGTGTCGCCCTCAGACATCGTCGTCACCACCCTCGAAAAAGCACTCAACACAGCTGTCGAGCCAGTCGCCCTCTGGTCCGGGACAGCCAACGACGCCGTGTTGGCAGGTAGTGTCTTGGTCGCCGACGCCGGTCAGCTGGGCCGTGATCGCGATGGCGTCGCGACGGCTCACGCCACCGTCCGTTGCAACGCGCTTGACCTCGACATCGTGCCGTTCCTTGCGCTCGTGGCGCTCGGCTTCGTCGCTCACCGACACGAGATCCTGCGCAGTCTCGGACCACGAGCAGCCCTGACAGTCAGCGACCGCCATCAGTCCGCACCTCCCTTGACCAGCGTGGCTTCGTCAGCGGTCACAGCCCGGGGCGCTCCATGGAGAAGATCCTTCGCAGCGGACCGGGTAGCGACCTCGCGAAAGTATGGGTCCTCGCCTTGGAGTCGGTCCAGCGACGAGTAGCCGGCGACGAAAAACCGCCCCTCATCAGGAACGTACTCGATCTCGTTGAACCCAGCGCTTGACCAGGTCACTACGACGAGGTCGCCGCCGGTGTGTTGGATGGCCCGCAGCCAGTCAATCGGGCGCGGTTCGTCGGCGGGAATCTCGCCACACAGTGCCGCCCGGACACGCTTGACCGTCTTGCGCTGGCCGTTGTCGGCCTCGTCGAGAGCAGCCAGTGCGGCGGCGGTCGCGGACTGGTTGGCCGGCAGCGGGAGCTGGTCCAGATCCCACGAGAGATCTTCGTTCGGTGGGTGGCTTCGCGTCGCAGGCTGGCGTGATGTGGCTGCCATCTACGCCACCTCCTCGCCGTGCTTGCGGTCCCACTCGAACTCGTAGTCGACCTCATCCAGTTTGTGCCGCAGCGAGGGCCGCTGGTCGCTACGACCGCCGTGTGGCTGGTCGAGGACACACTTCGTGCAGGCCGGATACAGCCGGCGGTGACACTCCCGCCGGGTCATGTCCGCTGGATCGTCGGCCGTGAGGTCGGCACAGTCCGGGTCGTCGTGGTAGCAGATATCCCCACGGCCGCTTGTCCGGACTCGGTAGACGGTGTCGTCGAGGTCGCCGTCGTCTTGCTCGATCCGATGGCGTCGTTCGTCACGGGTGATTGCGCCGGCCATCAGCACCACGCCTCCCGCTCGACCACGACGTTGCTCTTGATCCATTCCTCGGACTCAGTCGTCGCGACCGTGACGTTCGCGAACGCAGTGAGCTGGATGTCGGCCGTTGGCGCGAGCAGCACACCGGTCGGGTCCTCGATACAGGCCATTTCCTCTGGCATGGTGTGCTGGCGTTCGCGGGCCCGGCGCTGGGCGCGCGCGGAGGCTTCCGACATCAGTTGTCACCCCACGAGCCACGGAACGTCTCCTCGACGGTCACATACACGGACACGTCGACGTCGTCGGCCGCCGAGTGTCGCGCCGCGCGTTCGAGATCATCCGCGAGCGTGCGGAGTTTCGAGGCGGCCTCGATGCCGGTGTCCGCAGTGGTGTCGTTATCGAGGTGGTCGTCGGCAGTGTTATCGGCCTGTGGGTCAGCGGTGCTAGTGGAGGACCCGGCCCCTATCTGAGTCCTCTCCGAGTGGCTCGCGGTGTCACGCGAGTCCGTTTTTGCGTCAACATCAGCTGCTGGAGAATCATCGCCGTTCGCACGGCGGGCTGTGCTGCTCTCAGTGGGCGTATTCTTATTACGCCCGTCGTTTGATTTGCTCATGGGTCGCTGAAACTCCGTAGTGGGAGTTCGACCCACCCCGGCGTGCTGGTACACGCCGGACCCTTTCTGGGCCCGGGAGGGCGGGTCAGTTATCCTGTTATTCTGCCATTCGTAAATAGCTTTCTGACAGTTGTTAATGTGCAGTTAACGACCGTCAATGGATTCAAGTACAACCGACGTGAAATACCTTGTATCGGTGAGCCTATGAGTACTGCAACGCCACGCTCGAACAACATGCGTAAACAGGCAGATTGGATGACGCCGTCTGATGACCGGGTTTTGGAGCTTATCCGGGAGTACGGCAATCTCACACCATCTGCCATCGCCGACAAAGGAGACATATCGCGGCAGCACGCGAGCCAGCGTTGCAGTGAGCTTGCGGAGTATGGACTGCTTACCCGTGTCCACCGTGGTCTCTACGGCATCACTGACCATGGTATTGCCTATCTTGACGAGGAACTCGACGCCAGCACGCTCGACCCTGTCGACGAGTCCTGACATTCTCACGCGGGCTGTGCTATCAACGATAGCTCATCTTCCAGCCAGTCGGGCGTCTCGATATCGGCGAGTTCCCCATCGCGGTACGTGCTCTCGACGTCCATCTCGCCGGACAGACTGACTTGGCAGATCCAGCGCCGGCCATCGGGGTGCGTGACCTTCAGTCGGTGGCCGTCCTCGCTGCGGCCCTGCTGGCGCACCTCAACTTCGTTGCCGGCGTAGTCCCGGATACTCATTTTCTGTGGCATACACGCCACACCGAGGGGTGGATATTGCTTAAAAAGGTGCTAGATGTCCGAATAATCGGGACGCGATGCCCATCGATATTATCCGCTGTTCGTTTGGTGGGTCTGGTCGTGGCGTGGGCGGTACAACTGAAACAATATCAGCATACCACCTGGCTTCCGAAAACCATAGCACGTCTAAACAAAGCTCAGTGATGTGCTGTTATGACAGGAGGAGTTATACATAGACTGTGGTCATGATCAGTAATAGTGTCCTTAATCAGATCAGCATGATCCTCCGCATATCACTCTCACTAGACTTTGTGATCCTGATCTTTCTGCTCGGCGAATACAGATCAATGAATCGAGATTCTATATCTCCTCTCAGGTTGAAGCCGTTGAAGTACGGAATTTTGGTGATCTTAGGATCAGTCATTATAACTGTAGCTACGATATCTCTCAGGGTTTTTTCTGATATCTTTGACTTTGATATAGGCGTGCTACCATTACTAGCATTTATAACACAAATGATAATCATAACTGGGGCCTCAATCTGGCTATCCCATATTATTTTGAACGAGTGAACGCTAATGTTGAGTCAAGATGGAGGCTCCCGAGGATGGATGGCACAAAGAAATTTTTGATGAGAATGATCTAAAATTATTGAGAGATGAGTATAGCCAGAAGGACGAACCCATTAAAACATTTGCAGAAGGCTGCTGTGATGATGGACTAGTTCCTGGACAAAGGGTAGAGAATTTGGCCTATATTATTGGTGAATTTGCTCACTCAAATTTTAATGACGAAGGACTGTTTGTTGAAGTGATTGAAAAAAGTGTAGACGGAGAGGAAGGTGAAAAACTAGCGAAGTCTTATATCGGGATCCAAGCAATAAAAGATCTTGAGACTTGATCTAACTATATTTTCTAAAACCCATATTCGATGCAAGGCTTTGAAAGCACTGTCTACACAACCAGATATCGTATTTTCCGATAAGACCTTGCTCTCGTCCACAATATTGACATGCACTTAGTTGCTTAGTATGCACAACCTTTTGGACTAATTTTGGTTGGTCTTCGATCTCAGAGTTTTGAATAGACCACCATATATTCCAAAGATATGCCTTCTGTGCCTTTCGAATCAGGACCTTATTTGTTGATTCATTAGAAGATCCAAAAGCTGCTTCAGCGGCGCTGGTGAACTGTCGCTTCCGTTTTTCTAAATACTCTCTCGCCTGGTTTGGACTAATTGGATCATCAATAGCTGAGCGCGTATTGCCGGAAGTGAAGTTACTATCTTCAATTCCTTCAAAAAACTGACTTTCGAACTTTTGTAGTGAATCAGTCCACTCTGGTCTACTTGATTTAGCATATTCGATAATTTGTCTCAGATATACTCCATTCTTTATTTTTAGATCACTGGGATCTATACCCTGCGTAAAATGGTTATATGCCAACTCGTAGATCTGGTCTTTGCATCCAGTACTATACTTACCAATTTCGCTCAGCGCTTCAAATAGTTCGTCAGAACCCGCTGATTCAGGGTCAAAAGGCAGGTCATCGCGATACTCTTCTTCAGTTACAGTCCTGTGGTGGGAGGTACCCGTATCGGAATACGATTTATTAGGGGATCTGGTATCGATATCGTCTGCCATTGTTCTGGAATCTTCCTATGTGGCCGAACGGCTGTGCTAGGTACATTACTGTTAGTCACGTAAATAAGACTTAGGTGCTGTTTCTTTTGGGTAATACGCTGGAGTTCTCTCAACTTTTCATTGACCGTAGCTATTTCAGCCTTTCAGATGAGTGAGGATATACTCGAAACGGCCGATACCGACGACAGTGGCCTATCCGCCATCGGCTTGTCGGCTCACAATTCGACAACAGTTGGCTGAAGTCTCGACACACATCAGCCGCAGCACCCTTTTCGATGTCCTGCAGGTACATGATTTAGCACTCACCCAGCGGCCTGAGAAAACCCCCGCACAGCAATCAATCTTGCAGGCCAGATTGGAGTGCTCTACTCAGGTCGATATCGTAGCCGGACCGGACACTCTGGTCGATAACCGCATACCGACGATCCCGCGTTGAGCCCAGCCGCTCAACAAGGTCGTACTCATCGAGCTTCCGGAGCTTCCGGCGCTGTGACCGCTCCGCCAGTGGCGTTCGCGAGCGGCCGTCGTACGCTCGGTCGGCGACAGCGTCGTAGCGGTCGTGCAGCGTCTCACCATCGATTTCCCCGGCGTCCCGTACCAACGCGTAGAGCAGGTGATGATGGAACGACAGCGAGTCCAGCGCTGCCTGCCGCATCCACTCCCGGGCCAATGGATATGCGCCGGCGACGTCCTCATCGCGAACGGTGTGGTGGTCCCGATCCTGTGCCAGCGTCGCTGCGGCCAGCAGCGAGTAGATCCCGAAGCGGGCGACGCCGGCGACCTCGTCGGCGATCATTTCGAGCTGGCGTCGAGCGACGACGCCATGGTCCAGTCCCTTTTCCGCGCGGGGTTCGAGAATGTCGGCCAGCTCATCGGTGCCGTAGCGATCCAGCGCCAGCGTCTGTCCGTGCAACCGATGGGTGATCCGTCTGGGGGCGTGGGTCAGCCACTCGGTAGCGTCGTAGCAGATGACCACCAGCGAAATCCCGGTGACATCTGCCAGCCGTTCGAGCGCCTTGGTGTCGTGGATGTCAGAGGCCTCGTCGAGGATAACCACCAGCGGGTCCTCAACTCGCTCGCGCAAGGAGAGACACAGGTCTTCGAGCGGCGTGTTGGTAGCGGGTTTGGGTCCGACCGCCGCCAGCACTTCTCGGATGATGCTTGCCGTCGACGCTCCCATACACTCGACGTGGGTGTAGTCGAGATCGTGGCGCTCGGACAACTGGCTGAGTGTGTGTCGCGCCAGGACAGTCTTCCCGACGCCGGGCGACCCTTCGATGAGGAGGTCGTTACCCTGCCGGCCGCGCTTTGTGGGGGCGAGGGCGGTGGCAAGCCGGTCGACGGCGGCGTTACGGTGGAGAAGGCGCTGGGGCGGGTACTCATCGTCAAAGACCGACCGGTCCGCAATCATGTCAGCGACTGATGATAGCGTGGTATATAAATGGGTGCGTGATGTCCGGATGTTGGCCACCATCAGTTGTCGTGGGTCTGGGTTCTTTGTTTAATCAGATGGAGTGAAAGTCCTTCAGGCACACGTCCGGTGATCCAGATTTACGGCTACAGTTCTAGAACTCTGTGGTGGATCGGTCATAGGGGACTCGTATCTTGGGTGCGAATATGCCCGACCCCCTCGCAGAATTGGATACAGCCACACTGAAACATAACCGTTTCCGGTATCAAATAAGATTGGCCAGTACAATACCGGCGCCGAAACCAATTGTCACTATTCCGAACCAAATACTGAGCTTGGCTAGCCAACCAATGTTGAATTCGTTCTGGACTAAATTTTCTACAGTTTTTTTGTTCCGGTGTATGACGTTTTCTTGTATCGCAAAGGGGTTATCCTCCTCTCGAGGGTCGAACTGTTCGTTATCCTCAATCTGGAAAATACCACTTTTTGAGAAAGTCTCGTCTAATATATTTTCAATAACGTAACGTCGGTCTTCGGCATTTATCCGTTTTCTATTATATGTCTTCATGACGACAGAGATCCCTAATAGAACTAAACCAACAGATAAAAACAAAATACCAGATTTCAGCGACCAAATCTCGAAGGTTCTGAGATCTAGTGACACGATGTGTCCAGTGAATATCGCAACTGCGAATAAAACAAAGTAATACGAGTTATGCATGATACCATCTCTATATCTGGACTCCTCGCTGTACTGAATATACCCCTTAATTAAGTCATCTACATCGGGTTCAACTCCGTCAGTATCTTGATCAGTGTCTGTTGACCCGTAGTGCGCCCATCTGGATTCAGAATCATCCGGCATAGGATATAAGATATCTCGCCCTGATATCTGTCTATCGTCTGTTGATATTATAAGTAGCGGTTAGTCTTTTATACCCTTCACACTGCTTTAGGCTCAGAGTATTGTTTGCAGATGAATCCTATAGATATGTGGATTGGTGTTATTATAGTCATGTGATCTCATTCGACCCTCACCGGCGAACCTAACACACTCTATCGACCTCCCATCTGTACTGTTCATGCTACAAATGGATTCACTGCATTCACAACAGCTGATATTGGGTAACCAACCGCCGGCCATCCGAAGGCTACAAGAATAGGAAGTGGTCAGCCCTGCAGTTGCTCAGCGTACCAGCGGCTATGCACGAACCGCTGTGGGCACCACTGCTCGTGTGGGAAGTCGTCGATGTTCGTCGCCACAGCCCTACACTCGGTACACCGAATCTCGCCGGTCGGCCGGCGTGCGGTCAGCCCGCCCTGCCCGACCGAGGCCTCCTCGAAGACGAGTTCGAACGTCGTTGACGGGTCAGCGAAGGACTTCATTTGAGATCGACCTCCAAGCCACTCGACCGTCGGTACGCCAACAACGCGAGTCTGTCGCGAGGGAGCGGCACGTACACGCCCAGCCGTAGCGAGGACAGCGGCGTGAGCTCGACATGGGCCCAGTCGATGCGGCCCTGCCCGTACTGCATCTCGGTCATGCCAGGACCTCCGCACCTTCGATGTCGATGCTATCGACGATCTCCGATCCAACGTAGACCCACTGACAACCGTTCCAGCGCTCCTCGACGCGCCGCCAGCCGCCCTCGTCACGCGGTTCGTAGCGATCCCGCTGGGCTGGCCCCCGGAGTGGCTCGCGTCGCACGACGACCGCGTCGGTCTGGTCCGGACTCATCGGGACACCCCGGTATCGATGTGTAGGCCGTCGTCGATAGCGTCGTAATCAACGCCGGCGGGGATTGCGCGCTCGCCGCGTGCGAACTCGACGCGTCGGATGTGCTTGCAGCCATCGGAGGGTCGCCGGTGGATCATGTCCGGACAGTCACAGCAGGGAACGTGGGGCGTGACGATGTAGCGCTGCCCGCGGTTGTAGACCGCGACTTGCTCGTCGCGGGTGGCGGGGTCGTCCGGGTAGACGTCCATGTGCTCGGTCAGCGCCGCCACGTCACGCTGGTCCAGCTGGGCGAGGGCGTCGATGTCGACAGCTGCCGCCATCAGTCCTCACCCTCCTCGTCGTCGTGAACCGGCGTCTCCAGTCGGAGTCGTGAACGCGGGTAGGCGTAGCGCTGGACGCGTTCGATATCGACGGTGGTCCGTTGGGCGAAGACAGCCTCAACGACGCGGTCGTCGGCTGGGTACTCCTCGTTGTAGTTGGCGACTGTCGCACCATCGCCGCACTCGTGCTCGTCGGCGCGGGCGGCCAGCATCGCAACGACGACCAGCGGCGCGTCACGATCCTGCTCACGGTCGTGGACGTGGTCGCCGACATGGAGCGGCGGCCGGTCGTCGGACTCACTCATCGGCAATCGCCTCCAGTGCGCCGACGCGAACCGCGATATTGGTGTGGCTTTGCAGCCAGTCCCGGGCACGGCGTTGTGCGACGGTCACGTCCTCGGCGTCAACGTGGTCCGTGTCGGCCCACTCGTCGCCGTCAATAATGACTTCGACACAGCATTCTGCAACAACTTCGAGAGCGCGCTCTCGGGCGGCGTGGGACAGTCGCCCCCACGCTTGGTGTGCCGCGCTCGTCAGTTCGTCGTCACTGGGTTCGGGCCAATAGTCGGCCGCGGTGTCAGCGTACGCAGCCGCGTCGCAGAACCGTTTGAGCTGCTCATCTTGGCTGATCGACTCGTAGACACGGTCCTGCAGAACAGTCGCGTCGTCGACCGCGGCCGTCATTGCCTGCTGGAGGTCCGATTGCTTGTCCGTGGACGATTTGGGCCGGTGGACCACCATCACGCACCGGCCTCCATGGCGCGGGCGAGCATGTCGTCGAAGCCCTCGTCGAACCGGAGGTCGTCCCACGCCTTGACGTGGCGGACCCAGTCGTCAATGTCGCGGCCGGTGCCGGCAAGGTCAAACACCTGGACGTCATCGCCGTCGACGACGAACACGCGCTCGTCATACGCGGCAGCTGCCATGTAGTAGTGGGTGCGACCCTCGGAATCGGTGCCGACGAGCGCAGCGCCGTCGGGAACAGTACTCTTTTCGGTGGGTGCGATGTAGTCTTGCATTGCTTGCTTCCTGCAAGCGGTCGGACGTGTGACAGCACGTCCCGGCCTTTCTGCGACCGGCGTCCCGCTTCACAGTAGTTAGTACATTTGCTAACTCCATAAAGGTTAGCATTTGCGCTAAGGTTAGAACAAACACTAACTATTAGTAGATGCGCTAAGTACGCATGTACAAGAGGTTAGCAAATACTACAATGGAAACAGCAAAACAGCGGGGCATGGCCAAAACTCGCGCACTGCTCACCGAAACCGAACGGGAGCAGATTTCCGGCGACCACGGCAAGGACCGGCGTTACCAGGCGACGTCTCGCGTTCGCCGGCGCGTCGAGGAGGAGTTGACGGAGGACATCGAGGTCCTAAAAGAGCATCACCCCGACCTGCTGGAGGAGGTTCGGGCGGTGGTCTGTGAGGAGAAAGACGATGCCTGAACAGGCACAACTCGACCCTGAGGAGATGTCCGACTCGACTGTCACGCTCGGCGATGTCCAGTTCGACCCCGTTGCAGAGCAGGACTTCCGGCTGTCCGTCGAGGGGACCAGCGGCACTGGAAAGAGCAACACACTGGCCGTCATCCTGGAGGACCTCGCCGACGTGGCCATCCCGACGCTCATCGTCGAACGACTGGGGGCGCTGTCGCCAGTCCGCCTCGAAGACGAGGATATCGTCGTGGTCGGTGCTCGCCAAGAGGACGGCGTCGACCTCGCCGTCGGGCTGGAGGATCTCGACCAGCTGGGCTCGTGGGTTCTCGATCGCGGCATGAAGGTCCTGCTGGATGTCAGCACCTACGCCGACTACGAGGCCGAGGGCAGCCGGGTCCACGAAGCGGCGGCCCGGGCGGTCCGAAGCCTAAACGACCGGGCCCATGAGAAGTACCGCAGCGGCGACCGGACGAAGTCGCTACTCGCTGTTGATGAGGTCCATTACATGGCCCCGAAAGACAGCGCTCCGGAGCCTGAACTCGACGAACACGTCAAGCGCTGTCGGGGGCAACTCATCAAGGTCGCTACGGAGGGTGGCAACAAGGGTATCTCGGTCATCACGGGCTACCAGCGCCGGGCGTTTTTGCACAACGGCATCATCCAGCTATGCGATGACTACATCGCCCACAAACCCGGTGACGAGGACGTTGACCGGACGGCTGACGCGCTGCGCTGCTCCGAGGAGGAGCTGGCGAACCTAGGCACCGGGGAGATCCTCGCGCGCGGCGAGTCCATCACGGACGGCGACCTCGTAGGCCCGACCACAGTCCGCAAGCGATCGAGCCCGGACCCTCGCGAAGAGTCGTTCGAGCTCCCCGAGACTCCCGACGAACTGAGCAACGTCCTCGAGGACATTCAGGAGGAGGTCGAGGCCGAGCGCGAGCGTCGTGAGCAGCGCCAGGACGAACTTGAACAGCTCCGTGAGGAGAATGAGCGCCTACGCGAGGAGAAAGAGGAGTTGGAGCAGGAATTGGCCGATACCTCGCGGCTCGGCGATGCGCTGAAAAATCTCGCGGACAGTGGTGATGCCGCACCAGCCGCTGCCCAGGACGTTGGGGAAGGCGTGGCGGACCTGCAGGAGCGCGTGTCGGAACTGAAGGCCGAGCGCGACGATCTACAGGAGCGTCTTGACGAACAGCAGGCGACTATCGACGAACTCCGCGACGAGCGCGATGGACTCCAGGACGACGTCGCCGACCTAGAGGTCGAGGTCCAAGAAGTCCGGGCAGCCTTCGACGGGGCCGCTGAGCACGTCCAGGAACTGGCCAGTGCTTTTGACGTGGATGTCGACGTAATGGATCCGGAGGCCGGCGTTGGCACTACTGACGAGGAAATCACCGACCTTCGCGAGCGCGTCGACGAATTCGAAGCCGAGAACGAGCGACTTCGGGAGCAGCAAACGGAGACGCTGGAACCCTTGGCCGACTACGAGTCGTTCCTTGAGGACGACGCCGTCCGGGCAGCCATCGACGGCGCGAAAGAGGAAGCTACCTGCTCACCACGGTACATCAAGGGTGTGCTCGCAACCATCATCGACGAGGGCAGCTGGGTGTCCTACGACGCCGTCGCCGAGCGCCTGGGAGTGTCGACGACCAGCGATGTCTCGAAAGCCGCATCGGAACTGGAGCGGCGGAAGGTCATCAAAAAGGACAGTCGTGATGGCGGGATGCACGTTGACCTAAACGTCGACGGACTGAACGAGGTCCGTGAGGCTGCGGCCCGTCGCGAGAAGACCGAGCAACTGATGGACGAGTTGTAGGCCGATGTACCAGAACGGCCACTACGGCGCAGCGCTGCTGTTCATCGCCCCGATCGGCGCGCTCCTCATTGCTGCCGGCTTCGTCGAGCTCGCCCTCGTCGCCGGGATTACGGCGGTTGCCCTCGCGATGGTGCCCGATCTCGATCAGCGGGTACCGGGTGTCACGCACCGCGGCCTGACCCACACGGTCTGGTTCGCGCTGCTGGTCGGCGTGCTCACGGCGTCGGGTACGGTGGCGCTTACCATCACTGGCCCCGTCGTATCAGCCGTGACAGGGTTCATCGTCGGTGCCGGAACCATCGCCTCACACGTCGCCGCCGACGCACTGACGCCGGCGGGCGTCCGGCCACTAAGTCCCGTCGACGAGACGCGCTACTCGCTTGACTTAGTCAAAGCGAAGAACCCACTCGCGAACTACGCGCTGCTAGGACTGGGGATCGCCGGCGCAGCGCTTGGTGTCTGGGTCGGGAGCACGGTCGCGAGCGTCTAACCAATGTGCCGACTCGCTGGCTGTGATTGGTGGTCCGCAGCGAGAGACACACCACCGCTTCCGGAGTAAACGGTAGACGTGACAGCTTCAACTTCACAACCGTCTGTCTGAGCCCAGACCACCTCGGGGAACACTCGCCGGGTGGTGCAAGTTTCACAAATACTGATTGTTATCTGTGGGGGTGGGTGGGCCGACAGCGCTGCCGCTGGCGAGCCCGCTCAGGTCTTAACCAACGGAAACCGGCATTAGCCCTGAAGTGTAGATTAAGACTGAGAAACAGCGAGGCTACTGCGATCGGATGTCGTCGACGTCCGCTGCAGGATCGATATCGAGCAGGTACTGTGCCTTCTCGATGCCGGGATGGGGCTGCCAGTCGACGCCGGCGTAGTGATCACGCCACTCGTCTTATTCACCTACATCTTCACAACTCCCGACATGGACTTCCTTCCCATCTTTCTCCACGTAGGCCTTGCAGTCTTCAATCTGAGATTTGTTTTCAACGAACGACGAAGAGCCCTTCGAGTACAGATTCCGCGCTTCTTTGCCATGCACTTTACCGTAAATCAAAACACGAGTTGCCGGTGTGGCCCCTTGCCAGCGAGTGGCATTCTCTTGAACCCACGGTCCAACGAACGTCACTGAATCAGCTTGCTGAATGTCGAAGGATTGGAGTTGCTGACCTGCCTCGACCGCTTCGCCTTCTGCGACCTGATTCGGGCTAGTGGTAGCTGAACTATCGATGTCGCTTAGGACTGGGACTGCTGTCCCAGCAAAGACTGCTGTTTCGAAAAATAATCCGTATTGGACTGCAAAAAGTAGGAGAACAATCGCGACGATGCGCCCCATGTCAGTGCTGCGGACTGCGGGAAGAGTCTTCGGTAGATTGCCTCCAATTACAGTTGCGCCCAACAGTGCTAAAGGAGCCAAGAGGGCCCACAGGTAGTAGATATGACTCATCCCGAGTGGGAGGAGAACTGGAATTGATAAGCCACTGGCAAGCCACGAACTAAGCAGGAAATATTTTCGTTCGTTCGTGGTATAGGCTCGCCATCCCGCCCAGCCGATTCCAGCGATTGCGAGTGGCATGGTGAAGGTTCGGGCGATCTGCAGCGGATGGGTTGGGAACTTCGTGATGTAATTCCACCAGCTCAGGTCCAAGAAAATCAGGGGATCGTTATGAACTCCGAAGAATGTGTAAGTACTTGCGCCACTCGGCTGGAGGAGTGTTAGTGCCCAGACTGAGGCGATCGCAGCGCCCGTAACTGCGACAGCGCCAGCTGCCTTACGATACTTTTCGTGATATACCAAGAGAGTCACCATCGGGAGGAGAATCGATGCCTCCCACATATGGTTGGAGACAGCTATTGCGACGACAGCAAGTGACAAATAATACCAACGTTCACGTCCCTCGTCCAGATAGCGAATTAAGAGATATACAGCGGCAGTCGTAAGAACAATTCCGAGCGTTTCTGGAAACCACCGGTCAGAAATCCGGACGGTGATTGGGTGAATCCAAAGCAGTACTGGGGCCAGCAAGGCGGCCCGCCGTCCCTCTAATCTGAATGCGATACTGGAAAGCAAAAGCGCCGCGAATATAGTTGAGAGTACGCTCACTACCCGACCAGCCTGCTGAATCCCCAAGGCTAAGAGCGGAGCGCTCACCACGCTGTGGAGGTGCAACGCAGCGTAGCTTTCCTGAATAGTTAGGTACGTATATGACGCAAAGGGCTCTCTCAGGATGGCCAAGCTCTGAAAGTAGCCCGCGACCTCCACTGCCGGGTTGGTGAGATAGACTGGAACTGGCGAGAGAATCACTGGCAACAACACAACTGCCGGCAAAATGCTGGCAACAAATACAAGTACAGAGTCCCGTGTGTTGAGTTTCACAGCAGGTGATTACTTACCACATATTTACTATCTATGATTTGTGATCAGGAATAGATGCATACTCAGTCTGAGCCAACAATGACCCAGTTACCACCGTCGCCAGAGCTGACGTTCAACAATCGTCTGTAGCCGTAGTTTGTATCGATCTTGATGGAACTGTTGCCGTCGATCGTCCCTGACCCTTCCGTGTCTATTGTTAGATTGTTGGTGTTGGCCTGGCCGTCGAAGTCCTTGATGATGGCATCCGTGCCCTGGGGGGCGTCCGAGGGCAGTGAGAAGGTATGCGGCGACCCACTGTCGCAGTGGAACTCATAATATGCCTCTACATCAAGCACGCCATCGCTCCCCCGGAAAGTCACCGCCCGACGAGGGTTGCCGGCATGCCAGCCACCTTGCGATATATTGTCGGACGACAGCACCCACAGGCGGCTGGTGGAGTTGACTGACGGGTTGTTGCCCCATCCCTCCTCCTCGAGCCAGTACAGGTTCTTGCCGGCCCCGTCGCCCTCGTTGAGCGCGCTATTCCCGCCCGTGCCCGAGGCACCGACGACAGTCATCCGATTCCGGGTTCCATCAACCATTTCGACGCCGTTGGATTCACTCCCGAACACTTGGACGCGGCCGTAGTGACCATTCACATTGCTCGCGTTGCCGGTAGTGTTCTCGTTGCGGAAGCCATTGCCCCCCGTTGATCCAATCAACCAGTCGACGATACAATGATTGAGCTTGTCGCCACTGCTTGCCTGATGCTGGAACACTCCATGGCCTCCGAAGCCATCGGCACGTCCCTGAGTGGCCATTTGATACCCGTTGTGTGTGACAAACCCGTGGCTGCCGGCTGTCGTCACGCCGTCGTCGTCGCTGACGACGAACCCCTCGCGGCCCTTCGGATATATAGTGTAGGAGCCGCTGACGTTGTTGAGCTCGATAGCGGTGAAGTCCCCGGTGGGCTTGACATAGCCGCGAAACTCGATACTGCAGGGGACACTGAACGTGACCGTCGAATCGACAGCATGCGCGTCTGTCGTGTCACCTGTGTCGATGATTAAGTGGTCGCCTGCCGTGAGATCGTTCGCAACGACAGATACGAGGTCGTCAGTTGGCTGGACTCGGACAGTATTATTCACACTGGTGCTGACCAGATCACCGTCAAGCGTGCCAACGTTCTGGATATCCTGACCATTCGCGTCCAGCGCTGCGACCAGCCGCTGGATGTCCGTGTCGCCGAGTTGCACATCCGGCCGCGGGTTCACGGGCGTGGACGTCCCCGCATCGCCATCGGCCGTCGCGATCTTCAACGACGGGTTCGCCGGCGGCGTGTCGTCATCGTCGACGTGGTACGCGATATCGTCGTCGACCGTCTCGTCGATGACCAGGTAGACGTGGTTTGTCCCGTTCGGCGCAGGAAGAGAGATATCTGTGATCTGGTTCGGGAAGACATCGAACGCATGGATACCGTCCTGGACGATGCAGTGCCCCGAGCCGATATCGATGGTCCCGGCTGCAGCGTCGACGATGACGCCCATCCCGCGCTCGACGTAGTCAGTTGCGTTGCTCCTCGCTGCGGATCTCGTTAGGTTTGTCTCCGAGAGGTCGTCCCCGTCCTGATAGAGGACGTCACCAGAGACTGTGGTCTCGTTGCTTGCCATGTGTCAAAAATTCACTCCAGAGTGTGCTGCAAGGGGCTCGCCCGTCGTCACAGGGTCATCGCAGTAAGCTCAGGCCCGCTGCTCGGTCGCACCCAGTCGCTGCTCGAGATCCCGGATAACCTCCTTGATCTGGTCCCGAGAGCCTAACTGGAGCACTACTTGCTCGGGGCTGTTTTCCACGGATTGGGTCTCTAAGTTCACATCTGTTGGCAAGTCCGACAACTGCACAGCCTCGATTAGTGACCGCTGTGCATCCGCCCGTGAGAGTGTGACTGTTGCCTCCACAAGTGGCGTATCAAGATTTTGCTGGAGGACGAGTGCTCCCTGTTCAGCCTGTCGCTGTGTCGTGACGCTGTTGATCTTTTTCGACGGCAGTGCCCGATCCGTTGATGGGTCGTAGTCGGACGCTTCGTACGTGCCGACCGGCTCGTAGAGGTAGTCGACGATGATGGACTGTCCATCTGCGATGTTCCCATCAGACAGCGTCGTAATCGACCCGTTCTTGTAATCAACTGTGTAGTCGACTTTATTCTCGTACAGCGTGCCATCCGACGCAGCCCGGACAGACTCCTTGGCCGTGACGAGTTCGTCCTCATCAAGACCAACGGCAGTCCCGTGGTTGGCTGTGATCTGCTCACCAGCCCTTGACTGGGCTGAGCCTCGGACGGTCGCCTTCTTGTATACTCGAAGATCCTTATCGATATCGTAGTCGACGATGGCCTCGTCTGCTGTCCCCGTTCGCTGGCCGGATCGCGTCCACTCTACACGAATGCCGGGCACCGACTCGTCATACGTGAGCTCGTATAGCGAGTTAGAGTAGTCAGCAATCTCCCGCAGCCACTCGCCGACGGTCGCTTCTGTTCGACGATTCTCCAGCACCGGACTGTTCTCGACCGTCGCATACAGCTCGTAGCTGTCGATACATTGTGGTTCGATCCCTGTCTTCGGGGTGACCGATTGAGACCCAGTCCGTCCAAGCGTGGCCTGCAAGCGCAACGACGCACCGGCTTCGGCGAAGGACTTATCGATGGTTTCCGTGTTGCTCGCTGTCTTGTAGTTTTTCCCACGGTCATTCGATAAAGCAAGTTGCTGTCCATCGTCGACACTGCTGAACGATGTGGTTGCACGCCCACCAACAACGTTACGTACCGTCTCTGCGTCGGCGAAATCCAATGCCGGCCCGTCGGGGTAGAACTGTGGGCCGTCAAGCGCCCCTCCATCATCGAGTGTATTGTCGAATGTATAGTTGAAACGCGTGTCCAGCGGGGCAACGACGTCAACAACGAAGTCGTCGGTGCCAGTCCCAATTACCTCGGCTGTTAAACTATGCGAGCCAGCAGAGAGCGTCGAATCAAGACCACCATCAGCTGATTCAGCAGCTATAATTGTCGACTCCCAATCCGGTTCATCGGTCCCTCCATCAGCTGGAGAATACGTTGACACAACATCCCCATCAATTGACCACTCAACATCTGCAGAGCTAGTGCTACTGCCATTTGTCGTCCACCGGATCGCGATATCAAAGTCGTCTGGGTCGATATCGTATTGAGTGGTAAAGTCCCACGATCTGGACTGGCCGGACGATCCGAACGTGGCGGCAGTCCCGCTACTATAAACTCCGTCAGACCTGGTTGTTGGCGAACTGCTGCTGTCCGAGTCTTCGGCCTCTGTAGTAAAACAGGTCTGACATGGCTCGACACCACCGTTGACAACCTGATAAGCATCAGTGGCCTGTTGAGAAAGGACAGTCTTGAACTCGCTCTCCGTCGCGATGTCCTGTAATAGGATCTCCTCTGAGTCTGTTGCCGGGTCATCGAAGTTCGTGGCGTACGAGGTCTCGGTCTGGATCGTGTCGCGGGCCTCGAGCCACGCCTCCTCCTGGTCGACCTCGCGTGAGATGGGCTTGTCCAGTTCTTTACCACCCTCGCCGACCAGCACCACTTCGGAATTGCCTGGCTCGACCGTGCGCAGCTCGTCGATCGGGAGCCGTTGGCCATCGAGCCAGACCCGCATCGTGGGTTCAACACCCTCGAAGTCGGCCGCGAGCCACCGATCCTTTGGCGGGACCGGGATGCGCACCTCCGGTTTCGCGTTCAGGGCTGGTAGCCACTGTGCATCGTCAAGCGGATCCGCGACCCAGGTATGGCCCGTGTTTGGATTGTCCACCTCCACGTAGAAGCCAGTTGCAGGGACAGTCACCGGTCCACCTCCGTCCGCTTGACGACATCGCCTGCAGCCTGCACAACCCTATCAGAGTCGTCAGCGATCGGATTAAGCCGGTCGATCAGACCCTGTGGCGGGCTGGAGCCGTTCGTCGGGACCGTGAACACGACGTCATCGAGGCCCCGGACGAGCGTCGCATTGAGGTTGTGCCGGTCGCCAGTGTTGAGGTCCTCAAACTCGATCTGGGCTTCGATGCGAGCGAGGCCGACATGTGTGAGATCGATATCCCAGAGCCGCCACGGTGCGTTGCCCAGCTGGACGATTGTATACTGTCCATCTGCCGGCGACCAGCGATACGCACGGAGGACATCCTCGGGCTGGTCGATCACGAGCCGTAGCCGATCTGTCTCCAAGACCATGTCACCGATCCAGTCATGGTCCGTGACGTAGACTCGCTGCCACTGACTGGCTACGTAGATGTCGTATCCTGAGACCGTGGCCGACCCAACCGTTGCTGACCCAACCGTAGCCACATCACCCGACTCTTTGTAGATCTTCGGTCGGTTGTAGGTATCCCAGATCGTACAATCTGTACGGTATTCATCAGCGTAGGGTATGTCGTAGATGAGCACAGGTCTGTCAAACGCCGGGTCACTGGCATCGTAGATATCGAGGTAATCGTGCTCGCCCTCGACCCGTCGCTGCGGCGTTGCGTCGACGACGGCTCCTCCGACATCGTCAAACCAGCGTACCTTGCGAGCTCGGATTGACAGACCAATCTCTGGGGTGGATGCTGTCCCGAACGGGTTGTCTTCAGTTTGGGGATTAGTGCGGACAGCCCGCCAGTGTGATCGCCGAGTGCCCTTCGGTGTGAGTGTGCCGTCGAAGTCTTGGATCCGGTCATCGCGAGCATCTGCGAAGTCCTCATTGATATTCTCCGGAGAGTAGTAGCCGTCAGTGGTACTGTCGCCCTCGCGGAGCGTGTACGGAACAACGTCGACACCGGATGCGTTGAACAGTTCTTCGAGTTCCGCAGCGATGAGTGGTGCGAGTCGGCCACGAACCTGTCCTGCAATCGTTTGCCGACCGGGCTGTGAAGAGATCGTCTCCGTCGACGAGACGTCGCTTTGTAGCACGCCCTGCTTCGATAGTTTTCGCTGTCGGGTCGATCCAGATTCCTGCTGGGCATCGCTCGGCACGTTGAGTGCGTGGAGTAATCGATCTGGCATGGGTTATCCTGTCCTGTTGGCGCCGTCGACAACGTCGCTGATCGCCTGAACACTGAGGAACGCGAGCGACCCGCTGAACGTCGACCCGTTCTCCGCCGTTCGCGTCCCTTGCGGGCTTTCGAGAACGACATCGAGTGGGTCGTAGAGTCCGTCTGAATAATGCTCGCCGTACTCAAGCGTGGCGGGGTTTCGCGAGTCGATCTCGGCAACACTCAGGTACTGAAACAGTACTTCGAGCTGTGTGAGGGGGTCCTCACCTGTCGCATCTGCCTTGGTCGGGCCCCCATCGCCAGTATCGCCCCACTGTTCTGAAGACCCTTCCCAGCCGTCGAAGGATACCTCCACCGATCGCACACCACCGCCGAGGTCGAGGTAGATACCCTTGCGCTTTGATTCTCCTGAGCCGACAGTGGAGCTGACTACCGAGTTGATGGTCGAGCCACGATTGTCCAGCACGAATCCGGTGCGTAGCGACGGGACAATCTCGATGTTGCCGGCCATGTGAAACTCGCCGGTCTCGAAGGTGCCGTCGCCGTCGACATCTGCCTCTACAGTGAGTATTGCTTTGTGTAATGTCATGTATTAAATGGGGTGTGAGAACCGTCAGCCCAGTCCAGAGAACACAGACTGGACTTCGCGCACCGCTTCGTCGACAACTTCTCTCTTGAAACTCTCTAATTCCGAGTCCAACTCACTACGGATGTTCCCTGTCGAAAAGTTGAGGTCTGGTGCAGGGACTTCAAGAGTGAGTCCGATGTCACTGCCACTAAAGTTGCTTACCCATGCCGGTTCTTCGATGTTGAACTCGGGGTTCGCAAACTCAGACAGCCACGCCGGTTCGGAGATCGTCGGATTGGACAACGCCGTCAACCAAGTCGGCTCTGAAATAGACGGGTCCGACAGCGTCGAGAGCCACTCTGGCTCACCGAGTGCACTGTTCAGCGCATCGAGATCACTGGAGTCAATAGAGACAGTTTTCACAGCCTGCGAGGAGTCTTGCTTAGCTCTATCGACATCGCCTTGGGCAAGGCCGAGTGCTGCACCGCCGACTGCAGCCGTATTCTCCACGGAACCCGGTAACAGCTGTGAGATTCCAGCCGCGGCGAGTTGTGTTTCGTCACTCCCGATCTGTGACTGGACGTCTTGTCCAGTGCCTCGAATCTCCTGTGTCGCGCCTACTTCCTGGAGGCCACGGACACCTCCCAAACCCAGCCCGATACCTGCAGCGCCGCCTCCCAATAGCGTTCCTGTTCCACCTCCTGCAGCCGCTGCACCACTTCCTCCGAGAGTACTCAGAGACGGTAATCGTGAGGCTGCAATACCAGTAAGTGAGCCAATGAATCCGGAGCTCTCATCTCCACCACCGCTGCCAGCGAGGGCCGCCGACTGTCCAAGCTTTTCGAGTTCGTCGTGGATGTCCTCGAGAACTTCGAGCTGGTCGTCCAGGACATCGACGGCGCCAACCGTCGCACCCTGAGATAGTAGCGACGACGGGCCGCCGTCCCCGCCAGCGCTCATCGGCTGGTTGGTCTCAACGTCGACGGAGAGTGTCCCGAGGTCGTCCTCGATCGCCGCTCTGGCTCCGTCGACATCGCTGATCAGCAGATCGGCTTCAGTTGTGAACTCACTCATGGGTTAGTCCGGGATGCCGCCCAGTGTAGAGCGGGCTTCAAGCAGATCGTGCACGGTCAGGTACGCGTCGATGTCCCGCCACGGCAGGTCGTCCACGATACGGGGGTCGAGTCCGCGGTGCATCGCGATAGCACGAGCATACTGCAGGACTACTCGTCGGTCGACTGCTCCTTCCGTGCGTCCGCGAGCCAGTCTGCGAAGCGCGGTTCGTTTCCCTCAGTCACACTGGAGAGGTCGTCGATGCGGGCTTCGGCCCAGCGCAGGAAGCCGATGGGCAGGTCCGACGCCGCAGCGATGCGAGCGTCAAAGTCCATATCATCGTCGAGATACGGCGCATCGACAGTCCCCTTCGCGACGTAGTAGACACGCCGAGCACCGGACCCTCCAGCGGCTGGGAGTTCGTCCTCGACGTGGCCATATTCGCCACCGGTGAGTCCTCCGAGGGTGACCGCGTCGACGTCCCACTCCGATCGGGCCCAGCGGACGCCGTCCAGCTGGGACTGGAGTTGGTTCCCACGCCGCTGCAGCCGTGGCGCCGCTGGGTTCTCGGCGTCCAGGGGCGCGAGTTTCTCAGCCGTCTCGCGACACTCCTCCTTGAGGCGCTCGGCTTCGTCGGCCAGGTCGTAGGTGTCAGTTTGGAGGGGCATCTATGCAACACTCACCCCGCCGTCGACGTTCCATGTGAGACTTTGTTCCGTGTTTTCTGTGTTGATGACGTTGTCCCAGGATCCCGACGCGGGCGTCACCGTGAGGTTGTACGTCGAGACCTGAGTGCCGTTGACCGTGACGTCTAGCGTCGCCGAGACACCACCGACGAGGTCTTCGGGCGAGGTCGCGCCGGCCGACCCGTAAGCCAGCTCCAGGCGCGACGGAGAGTCGGAGCCGAAGACAGCCGATGTCTCGACAGTCGACTCTGGCGCCGCGATGACAGCGTCGACGGGCGCCGGCCCTGCAGCGCCGCGGATGAAGCGGGCGATACTACTGATAGAGAGCTGTGCTGACTGCAGTTGAGTGACCGTGACACCGTCGATATCCAGCGTGAGAGCGTGGTCTGGTGCCGACGTGGCGTTGCTGACCGAGTTCACGTTCGACGGCGTTATCGACGCAGACTTGTTTTCGTCAGCGTAGAGGAACGAGATACTGAACGTCAGCAACCCACCCTCGGTGTAGTTGATCGGGGTGAACTCCGTTGGGATACAGCCAATCAGCTCCCGCTCGGCAGTCCCGCCGACGTAGTCGACGCCGGCGTAGATACGGGACGAGGCCGCCTGGCCGCTCGTGAACGAGGTCCCCGCGTCGTTGAAGACGATGTCCTCCACGTCGTCGAACGTGTCCGAAGAGATGGTTGCCTCAACGCCGACCGCGCCCTCGAAGGCCTGTTTGACGGATTCAACGTTCTCGACGACGCCCGCGTCTCGCATCCGCTGAAGTTGGTTGTCCAGCGAGAGCTCGGTCAACGAGGGATTTCGGCCGAACTGCCAGTAGTCTGGGTTGCCGTCGTTGTCCTCATCAGCGAGACTCTCCATGAACGATGTTTCTTTGCCGAACGCCAGGTTGCCGCTACCCGCACCCGGCATTACTCGATACCTCCGTCAGTGACGGGCCTGAACGTGGCCTCGTCTCGGTGTGTGTGTATCATATCTATCACTCGAAAAGAAGGGGTTAGGAGAGGTCCTCGAAGCCGTCAAAGACGACGTCGACGTCCCAGCGGAAGTAGTGCTGCCAGTCGTCGGACTGCGGTGCTGGGTTCGTCAACTGCAGATGCGTAAACGAGACGTTCGAACGGCCGGCGCTGGGGTACTCGCGCCCGTTGTACAGCGCCATCCGGATGCGATGCTTGAGCTCGTCGAACGGAATGCCGTCCTCGCCGGCGGGATCAACGTGACCGAACTGGCTTTCGTGCAGGCCTTCGACGCGCAGGCCGACGACGTGCTCGATATCAAGGTCGTACTCCGTGCCGATCGGTTCCTCGGCTCCCGATGCCTGCGTCGCACCGATGAAACAGCCCGTCTGCAACTCTCCGGTGCGCTCGGTGATCGGCGTCGTCATGTCGACTGACTGGGACCCCTCGTAGACCTGGGCATCGTCGCGGTCGACGCGCTTGATGACCACGTCGGAGGCCGTGCCGTCCTGGTTGGTGATAGAGTAGTCCGTCGCAACGCTGTCGACGACGCTGGCCAGCTGGTCCAGGACCCAGTCAACGTCAGCGCTCACTGTCCGACCTCCCGACGGAGCCAGTTGAGCGAGTCGCGCACCGCACGAGCCTCCGGCAGGCCCGAGACCTCGACTTCGGGGAGGAACGCCGGCCCGTCGCCGAACATGTCCTCGAGGTAGGGGTACTCGCCGGCATCGAACTCGAAGACCAGCAGCGGATCGCCCTCGACGGTGTGATCGCTGGTGCCGAACTCCATGAACCGAAACGCCTCGTGGGCCCACGACCACTCGACGTGGATTGACGTCCGGTCGCGTTGGTAGTCGACGCCGGCGAAGCTCTCGATGAGCGACTCAACTTTGTAGTCGCCGACTCGGCCGGCGTACCGCTCCAGCCGACCGTGGACGCGCTGGACCGACTGGAACACGAGGTTGTCGCGAGCGCCGACCATAGTCTGTTCGACGTTGTCGAGCAGGGCCTGCCGGGCCTCATCGGATGGCGCACTCGGGACGGCGATATCGAGCGTCGCCCCGACGGGGTCAGTCTCGAACTCCAGGTCGAACTCGATGGTAACCGAGGTCTTAGCGGCAGACATCGGCGCATCACGCACCACCTGGCGGCGTGAGATAGGGTTCGAGCGCGTCCATTCCGTCGTCGACGAGCTGCTGGCGCTGTGTGTCGACCCCGACCAACTGGCCATTGTCGGGGATCGACGTGACCACGTCATCCTCGATGACCAGCTCTGCAGCAGCGAGTTGGGCGACGCCTCGACGGACATCCTGCCACGACTCCTCACCGGCGTCGGCGCCGTAGTCGTATTTCAGCGTCAGCAGGCCATCGAAATTGTAGCGCTTCCCGATTGACCGCGCCCTGATGTACAGATGGGTGCGGCCGTAGGAGTCCTGACCCTCGCGTTGGACGTAATAGTCCTCGCCGCGGCCCTCGTCCCGATCCACAGCAGCGACCCAGTCCTCAACACCGCCGCCGAGTTGCCGCACCTCCAGCGAGCTGAGCGAGGACACGTAACCGTGTGGCAGCGTGATTCGAACGTACGGGCCATGGTTGGTGACAGGATACCGCGCGCCATCAGCCGATGTGAACAACTGCCCGCGCTGGGCGTGGGGTGACGACGGGACGTCGAGCCGGACCATCGACGCAGACGCTGCAGTTGTCGGGACCGCATCACTGTCGGCGCCACTGGAGTCGTAGAAGTGTCGATTGCTCTGTTTGGCGAGCCAGTCGCTCACCTTCTCGACAGCAGCCAGTACGAACTCCGTTCCGGTTGGACCGTATACGTTTGTCTCGTCGAGGTTCTTGTCCTGTAACGCCTTGCGGACATCGTTCTCTTCGCAGTATCCCGTCGCCATCCGTTAGTCCTCCTGGACAGCGTTGATACGGCTCTCGATGGCTTCGACGCCAGTCTCGCGGTCTTTGCCGTCGCGTTCGCGTTCGAGAACCGTCTCCAGCACGTCGACGTCGTCGATATCGTTGAGGATATCGCGGAGATCTGCGACCGGGTGGTCGCTCGGATCCGGGGCATCAGCGCCACCGGCATCAGGAGGACCGTCCTCCTCACGAACGACGTCGTCAGGGTCGACTCCGTGACGCTCGGCGAAGCGACGAAGCCAGCCGGTGGCGTCGTCTGGTATCTCGAACGTACCCTCCTCTCCGACAGGTGTGTTGTCGCCGTCGACGTCGACCTGCGCCGGCGCGACGCCGTCGCCCTCGCCGGCGTTGGGATGCTCGACACGCATGGTTACGCTCCCGGGTCGCCGTCGACGCGGACGCGCACTTCCCCGACGTCAGTGCCAGCTGTGGGATCGGTGCCGCCGTAACCCTCCACGTAGAGATCAGTCTCCAGGTGGTCCCACTGGACGACGTAGGAGTCGGCGTTCTCTACGCCCAGCACGCTGACGCCGAAGACGGTGTCGAAGCCGAGTTCGGCCGCCGCGTTGAACGCCTCGTTGTTGGCGTTGTCGAGGCCGGTAATGTCGAGCGTCGCGACGACGCTCTTGAAGTTCCCCGCCGACAGTCGGTCCTCGACGGTAGTGGTGTGCGTCATGTCACACTCCAGTTAGATGTCGTACCCCTGCAGCCAGAGGCCGTGGTTGCCGTGCGCCTTGTCGATGAGGGTGCCGTACTCGAACATGGCGACCTTGTCGGCGAGCCCGGTCCGTCCCAGCGGCACGGTCGAGAACGGCGCGAGCTGGCGGAACTGCGTGGCGCGCTCGTCGATGAGGAAGACGTCGCCGTTGTCGGAGTTGGACCCAACGCCAGTAAGACCGCTGTAGCTGCGGATGTTGTCACAGGGCGTAATCTGGACGCTCCCCTGTTCGGTCCCGATCGCGAGACCCTGGGGCCCGTACTCGACGTCGGCATCGTAGCCGTCCAGACGGACGGTTGGCGTGACCTCGTCGTAGATAGCGTTGTAGAACTGGGGCGAGACGAGGTAGCGGGCGGCGTCCCACATCAGGCCAGTGTTGGTGACCTGGACGGTCACCTCGTCCAGCATGTCCTCGAGGAAGCCCGAGGACGTCGTCGTCTTGTCGATGGAGTTTCCGGCACCATCGAAGATCTTCGCCATACCCTCGTAGGCGTCGCCATCCTCGATCGACTTGTCTCCAGCACCGACGCTGGGGTCGCCGTAGAAGATCTGCTTCGCCTTGAATAGCGCATGGGCGATGGTGCGCTGCCCGAGGGTCGTCTGGGACAGGTCCATGTAGTTCAGCGTGTCCTCAGCACGCTGGGAGTAGTCCGAGATCCGGGCCTGGTCGAGGTAGATCTTCATCTTCTTGTTGTCCGTCGAGATGGAGAAGTCGCCCTCGCTCAGGCTGGAGATGTCGCCGGCGGCTTCAGCTTCGGAGACCATCCCGATGGGGTCGTTGCGGCCGTCGATGATGTTGTACTGCGCCTCGAATCCGGCCTGTGCCTGCGTGGGGATCACGCTGAGGACCGGCGCTGCCCCCCGCTGGATGTCGATGAGTCGTGGGTCGACTTCGACCGGCGATGCGGCGCCGACGACGGAGTAGTCGATGGCAGCGCGCTCGGACATGTCTTCGACCGGCGCGATTCGGTTGTTCTCGTCGACGTCGTGATACCCCTCGCCGGCGGCCGCCGCAGCGGCGAACGGCGAACGCGTGCCGAACTGTTCTTCGGCGCGCGTGGTCGCCTCAGGGTCATCGCCGTGCTCGCGGTGAGAATCGACGAGCTTGTCCTGGATGTGCGAGATGGGTATGCCCACACGACCGCGCTCGATGGGGACTTCGGGGAGCCCCATCGCACGCAGGATAGTGTCGTAGATAGTGCGGGCGTTGTTGTCGGTTGGCGTTGCGAGTCGGGCCGCAATGTCGCGGTCCGTCTGCAGATCGTCGAAGTTGTTAGTGTCAGAAGTTGCGGACATCAGTGCCTCCTACAGGAGGTTCTTCGGATCAGCGTCGCGCTGGTCGTCGGGCTCTTCGTTGTCGTCGTCAGCGTCACGGTTGCCGTCGGTGTCGGGTTCGGCGTCGCCGAGTTGCTCGCGCATCTCGCGAACGTCCTCGGCGGTCACCTCGTCGCCGTCGATGTCGAGGGACTGCTCGTTGCCCTCGTCTTCATCGTCGTCATCGTCATCATCGCCGTCATCGTCGTCATCGCGAAGCGAGTCGGCGAGCGCCGACAGCGTCTCGGTTTGTTGGCGCTGCATCTCGAGCATGGACTCGCGGTACTCCTGCTGGTCCATGCCGTCCTGGTCGTCGTTCGTGTTGTCCGGGTTGTCGCCGGACTGGGTGTTGCTGTTAGTCACAGAATCACGGGCGTCACCGCCCTCGTCGTCGTTGTCATCGCCACTCTCGTCGCCGGACTGCTGGCTGTCGAGAAACGGAATGAACTGCGTATCGACCGGCTCTTCCAGGGGTGTCGTCTCGCGGTAAAACTCCTGGAGTGCGGTCTGTGCAGCGTGGAACTCGTTGTCATCGAACTGGTGGTACGCGACGTTCCACAGCCAGCTCTCGAAGTTTTCGACACTGCCGTTGCCCTGCTCGTTGCGATAGGCATCAAGAAGTGTCTCGGCAGTCTCGGCCTGTTGAGCGGAAAGGTGGCGGTGCTGGTCGGCATCAGAGCCCATCACCACAGCCCGCGCCATCGCGGCGGCTGCGTTCTGCGACGTCGTCCGTGGATCGGCCGGGATGCCGACGATCGACGCCTCCATGAGGTCGACACCGCCGGGAGACGAGTCGTCGTCCCGCCACCCGATGGACGAGGACAGGCCGATGTCGCGGTCGACCTGTGCCTTCAGCGCAGAAAGGGCTTCCCGAACGCTACCGGTCGTCTCCGACAGCGTCTCGGGATCCATCATCCGCGCCTCTGCCTCAAGGAGTGTCTCGCCGGCGTCGTTTGTGGTCAGGTCGGGATTCTGCCACTCGCCGACCTTGCCGACCGCCGAGTAGCGTGACCCCGAGATATCCATGTTCGAGCCGTGGTCGAGGAACACGCCGGCGCCGCCGCCCTCGATCTGCTCAGCCATACCGTCGAGTTCGTCCCGAGTGAGTGGCTCGTCGCCTTGGTTGCGGACCTCGCCCGTTGACGCGATGGGCATCCGCACGACGAAGACGCCGTCGTCATCGGTCTCGCGGACGAACACCCGCACGGCGCTGGGTTGGTGATAGGCGCGATGCTGCGCGTCGTCGTGGTCGGTCATATCAATTCATATCCTCTAGAAGCGAGCCGTGGTGATGCTGCCCTGACCGTCGCGACCCCACGGTGGGCCGCGGTCATCGGGAGTCAGTGACGGCGTCTACGTCAGTGGATCCTCGCCGCCGCTATCGCCGTCACCCATGTCGGCGTTGGCATCAGGGTCCGACCGGGCGTCCCGGAGGAGTGCGTCAAGCACGTGCTTCGGGTACGCGCCGTAGTCGATGATGTTGCCGTTCAGCTCAACGGTCATGTCCTCTGCGGCGAGGTCATCGTCGCCGCGGCGCCGAACGTACTGCCGATAGGTGAGGCCGCCGGCCTGCCACATCTCTCGCAAACGCTGTTCGCGAGCCTGCTCCTCCCGCGGGTCGGTGAAGCGCAGACGGATGTCGAAGGGCTGCTCGAGCGCCTGATAGACGTCGAACTGGCTGGCGATGTGGTGGAACGCACGTTCGAACTGCTTGCTGAACGGGCCGGCGATGCGCTTGTAGATGCGCGTCGTTTCTATCTCGCCGTTCGACCGGTTCGCGTCCTCGGTGAAGCCGAGCTCGTGCTTGCCGAGGCCGAGTGCTCCAAGGCACATGTTGAAGAACCACCGCTGCTCTTCGATGATGTTGAGATTTACCGCAGTCCCGCCGAGCTCCAGCCACTGGGCGCCGCCATCGCCGCCGATGACGGGGACATCCCGCGGGTCACCGCTGGCGGCCTCGATCTTCTCTTTGATGTCGCTGACGTTCTGAGCTCCCATCACCTGGATCAGGCCCGGCGGAATTTCGTTGTCGGCGTAGAACCGGTTGTGATGGGTCGTCGAGTTGGCGAGGATCTCCAGCCACTCCTTGACCTGCAGCGACGGCGACATCGGGTAGTATCGGTACGGCCGCTCGCCGCGCGGGTAGTGCATCACGACCAGCTGCTCGTCCTGGAGTGCTGTCGGGTTGATATTGCCGAGCGTACCGACGCCGTCGCCGGAGAACGCTCCCGTCGCTTGGTAGAACGGCGGGTCGTCCCACATGCCGTGCCTGTCGACGTTGTGCCGGATGGTCAGCGCATCGAGGTTTGACAGCGCGACGACGGGAAACTCATCGCTCTCCGACGGGTGGAGTTGCCAGTACGCCTGTGCTGGACCGAGCATGTCGAAGACGGCGCCGGTGATGAGGTCGTCTAGATCCTTGCTGCCCAGATGTGGGCCTGTGAGGACGTCCCGGATGAGGTCCCGCACCGCGGCCTCCGTGCTGCTGACGGTGTCTACCTCAGACTCAAACGTGAGGTCGCCACCGAGCAACTGATCGACGATGCCGTTACCGATGGCCTGCATCGCCGACGTCTGGACGATCTCCCGAGCCTCGATAGCTTCGCTGCCCCGGGGTCGCCCGTAAGACTGTGTCCCAGTGAGCCATGTTCCCTCTTCGTCGGTCTTGACTGTCTCGGGGTCTTTGATGCTTACCGACTTGCCCTCAACGGTCGCTGTAACCTCGCGGGCGTCTGTCGCCCGGGCCATCGAGGCCGCGTCTGCGGCGCCGGCGTCGTCGCTGCCGCTGGTGTCTATCCGGTTCGCTACCTCTCGGGTCGCGTCATCAAAGATGCCCATGTATGTCAGTCCTCCTACGGAGTGGTCACGAACCGTCGAGCGAGGTCGTTGTCCAGCCCGTGGCCTCGCTGCGGGAAGTCGCCCTTCGTCAGCAGCGTGTACGGAAAGTCGTATGCGATGTTTCGGTTGATGTATCCGCCTTTTGAACCTGCGTCGACGAGTCCCGACCACGTCTGCGCACCGACTGACCAGTACCGGTAGATGGCGTCCGGACCGTCGCGCAGGTACCGGACGTACAGTTCGTTCTGGCCGAAGTCGTACAGTGCCGAGTGAACGTTCGTCGACGAGAACGACGACGTCGGCATGGTCTCCAGTGGCGCCTGGATAGTCTCGGGTGGGTCCGCCGGCCGCTGGTTCTCAACCGGGTGATCGATGGGGCCACGCAGCGTCATCGCCGGAACCCTTTCCGGTTGCGCTCTTGAAACTCAGCGACAGCCTGCCCGATTTCGGAGTTCTTGAACTCGTTGCGGGCGTCGTCGTTGTCCCCGCCCAGCGACGCTGTCGCCGATGGGACACCGGCCTCGGCGTCCCGGGCCCACACAGCCATGTACGCGGCGTCGAGGCGGTCGGGGGAATGGCCGAGTTGCTTTTTCAGTTCTGACTTCGACGTGAGTTTTAGGACCTTTGACCCGGAGTGGCCACGGCTAGCAAGGTGGCGCTCCTCGAACTCAAGCGTGCGAGCGGCCACGAGGAGTTCTTCGTAGAGCTTCCGATCGTCGATGCAGCCGCCCTCCTGGAGCCACTTCCCCAACAGATGCAGACCCTCAGCCCACGCGTCGTAGAAGGACTTGGTGTCAGAAGGTTCACCGCCGGCGTTGAACCGGATGACCTCAGGGAACCGGGCGGCAAGCATGTCTGCCAGTCCAGATCCCTCACCGACGGCGTCGACGGCGGCCGGGCCGTCGTCGTAGGACTCGAACGTCTGTGTGATGCGCTCAGCCTGCTCAACGTGCTCGGTGCCCTGGGAGCGGTACGGCAGTTCAAGCATGTCACCGAAGACAGCCCCGGCGACCGTCTCGTCACCGCCAGCACGGGCCACGTCGACGGACCACGCCTCGGGTTGAGCTGGGTAGTACTCGGGTTCACGCTCCCACGCCGCCTCGACGTCGGACTTCGTGAACGGACGGTGGGCCCGGGCGCCAGCCGGCGGGACCACTCCGGCCCGCCTTCGATACCAGCGAGCGTCGAGATCCTCGCGGAAGTCCTCGCTGTCGGGGTCGGAGACGCGACGGGCTTCCTCAAGACCGGGCCACGGTTCGTCGTTCCAGGCCTCCCAGTCCTCGCGAACCATCTCCAGCCCGACGACTCCAGGTATCTTCTCGGCGTCAATCTCGCCGGCGTCGACCATGACGTTGTGCGCCTCCAGACTGGAGAACTGGATGGTGTGCCAGCGATCGGACTCCAGCCGTTGGTAGACCGGATTGGCCTCGTCTTCCGGTGGGTTGCAGATGGCGACCATGCGGTCGTTGCCGTCGGTGATCGACGAGCCCGCGCTGTCGAAGTGCTCCTCGGTGATGTACGCTTTGTCTGCCTCCTCGATGATGACCAGCATCGACTCGGCGTGCCGTCCCTCGAGGTCGCCAGGGTCACGTGGGGAAACCACCTTCGCGAACCAGTCGTCCTCAATCTCGAGTGTTGGCTGGCCGCCGTCGTTCGGCGTCCCGAGGTCGACCGGCAGGCGCGCGTTCAGCTGCGCGTGGAGCTGTTTCATCGGCCGCCAGACAGCGTCGACGTACTGCGAGTACGACCCCGACGTCCCTAGTACTGTGGAGTTGAGGTTCGTCACCAGGAACGCGACCTTCGCGATGGCGATGCCAAAGGACTTCCCCGGACCGTTACCCGACATGATGATGACACGCCGGTGTTCGGCCAGTGCACGGAGGAGCCGACGCTGCTGCTCGGTCAGTCTGATGTCAAGCACCTCTTCGGCAAAGTTGACGTACCTGTCGCGGCCGTCAGTGTATCGCGACAGGTCGATATCGGCGGCGTCGGAGCTCACTCACCATCACCTCCAAAGAGATCACGAAGCCCGCCGACCCCGCCACCGTCGCCGGCGATTTTGTCGTGGGCTTTGATCAGCTTTCGGACGAGGTCGATCTCTTCCTGAGCCGCGCGGTTGTTCATGCTCAGTGCCTTCGCGAGCTCTTTGATCTGTTTCGCCGACAGGCCTGGCTCGCCGTTCTTTCGACCCTCCCGCACCATCGCATCGAACTTGTCAAAGAACGATTCGCGCTCGGCGTCGTTCTTTTGCCGGAGGTATCGGCGGAGACGGGCCAGCCGCCAGTTGATCAGTTCCTCGAGCTTTTCGGTGTTGTCAAGATCTTCCAGAGCCGCGACGGCCTCGCGATCCTGTTCGTTGAGGTGGTCCGAGAACAGACCGTGTTTGAACGACGGACTGTCCTCTCCTTTCGGAGAGTCGCCGCCGTGGATGTCACATTTCCCATGGTCGCCAACTGCAGGACGTCCGCAGCGCTCGCCAGTCGACTTGGCGGTCGCCTCGCAACGGCCGTGCTCTCCGTAGTCTATGTTGGGGCTCATGGGGTTATCACCGACTCTGGGGGGTTCATGAGGTTAGCAGCCAGACGAGCGCCGCGACAGCCCACGCGTCGACGGCGAGGACGAACGGGATAGCGGCGACGCGGACCAGCCACGCCAGCGGTGGGACGTACTCCCACTGGCCAGGACGCTGGCGGTCCCAGCGGACGTAGACTGTAATAGCGTTGCGCCAGCAGGCGGCCAGGGTCAGGACCAGTAGTGTCGCAAGCAAGAGGGCGTAACCCAGCGCCGCCAGCGTTTCGACGGGTGACCGAAACAGTTCGATGAACGGATTGGGGAGCATCAGTCTTCAGTCTCCTCGCTGTCGACATCGTCTTGATCGGCGTCCCGGACCTCGCCGTTCTCAAACATGAGCTCTTTCACGAGTCATTCTCCGTTCCATCCTCGCCACCGGCACTCTGGAGTTCCTGTGCAGCGTCGACGCCCTCGCCCATCGCGTCGTCCCAGAGGTAGTACCCGGCGCCCAGAAGGATGGCAACACCCAGGAGCAGGATGAGCGTGTCAAGCTCACGGTCAGCCCAGAGCATCGCGGCCCAGATGGCCTGGAACGCGACGATGACACCGCCGGCGACGACGGTACGGATGGGACGGGTGCGGGACATCGTCACTTCTCCCCCTCCTCCGTTTGCTGTGCTCGAACCTCAGCAAAGGCGGCTGCGAGAGCAGCGTAGTCGGCCACCTCGACGCCATTGTAGAGTGCGAGCGTTGAGAGACTCAGGACGGTGATGATGGTCGCGTCGGCGGCAGTCAGGAATAGCGCTGTGAGCGTGATGCCGATGATGCCGGCGTTGACGAGGATGCTCCGGAAGATTTTCAGCGTCTTAAGCATCCGGAGATCACCGCCCGAGAGTGCGATCTCGCAGTAGTCGTCGGCCAGTGCGTCCGGAACGTACCAGGGACGTCGTGGAGTTGTATGGCTCATGATGCATCGTGGGCCCCAACCCCAGAACCGGGTGAGTCGTCGGTACAGTGCTGTATCATAACTGTCCGGCTGGGGAGTTGCACCCCGCGCTCTCGGTGAGCGCACTGGATCCGGACTGGGCGGCCGACGTCAGGGACAAGCTGGGGCCGGCCGGTTAACGTACGGTGCGGACCCTCGCTGCCAGTCGGTGGATGGGAGAAATGGGGGTAGAGAACACATGGCAGGTCATCGGGGCCGACGCCCGGCCCGAACGGCCCGCTCGGTTGCCATCCGGAACGTCGCGAAATCGTCTCCGGCGTAATCGGGATCCCGCTTGAGGTCCCCGACCTCGACGATCAGCGCCAGCGGGTCGTGCGAACAGCCGAACTCGGTCAGTGTCGTGATGATGCCCACCGCCGCCTCCAGGGCCTCGCTGCGAGACCGAGTCGACGGCGATCGGTGCGAGTCGATGGCGCCACAGAACGAGCAGGCCGAGCCCGAGTCAAGGTCGTCGCCCGGTGGGTTCGCATGCTCAGTCCTATCGGCGAGTTGCGCCTGTTCATGGTACTCGCGGTCCGAGGTGTTCCACCGGGGCTCGTCTTCGGGCAGGTCGTAGTCGACGAAGCTCAGGATATCGCCCCATCGACGGCCCGACAGATGGTCGAAGTTGTGCCGTGCCCCGATGCGGCGGTAGCACTGCTGGCAGCAGAGCTCGGAATCGGCGACCAGTGTTTCGAAGATGTCGCCCGGCTGCTCGGGAACGGCGACATCGTCGGTCGCGATGCTCGTGGTAGGTGATAACTGGATAGACATGGCTGGTGGGGTCACCGCCGGTGTAGAGCGGCTGGGGAAGCAGTCGATCTTATATCACTTCCGGGAGGGGTTATACGTCCGCATAGTCACGGTTTTCATGACTACCTGTCTGAGGTCGTCGGTATCGCGGGTCCTGAGTATAAAGTCGCATTTTTCGAGAGTATCGGCAGCGTCGTCGAGAGTGCTCTCGCAGAGCTGTGTCTCCTCCTGTAGCTCCTTGCGAGACAGCGGACCCTCCTCGTCGAGGACGCGGTAGACGTACTTGGCACTGGGCGGGAGGTCGTCGAACCGTCCCGACTCAGGGCCAGTCACGCCGACGAGGCACCTCCACCGAGGGATACCGCCCCCGATTCCTCACTGTGGAGTTCGAAGACGCGTTGGGCCCACTCCAGCCAGTCGAGGCCAGATTCCGATTCGGCAAGTAGCGACCGTAAGCGGCGCTTGGCCGCTACTTTGAAACTCCCGTTACTAGATAGTACTGATAACGCTGATTTCAAAGTAGCAGAATCGATGGCATAAGCCACCCCAGCGTGCTGTTCGTACCGCTCGGGGGAGAGGAGGCCGACGTCCTCCAGAGCGTGGACCCAGTTGTAGACCGTCCGCTGGGTGACATCGAGCCCTGACAGCTGGGCCAGTCGGTGGTAGCCTTCGACTCTGTTCGCGATCGTACCGTCGTCGCCCTCGTCGACGAGACGCCCAGCGCGGAACCCATCGGGACCGTCGCCACGGACGACGTCGTCGACGGCCTCTAGGAGATCGATGGCTCCCTCGGGAACCGGAAGCATCGCTTCGAGCGGGTCGGCGAGCTCGTCGAACGACGCGACCTCGTCGATGGGAACATCGGTCGGGACGTTCGTCAGCAGGTAGGCGTGTTTGGTCTCGTCGGCCAGTACGGGCCGGGTGCGGTGGATGACCTGCGTCAGCTCCTTCGAGCGACTCTCCTCGAACAGATCGCCGGTCAGCCCGGAGAAGTGCTTCGTGGGAACGGCGCGGCCCCGTCCGTTGCCGTCCTCGAAGTGGAGCTTTCGGTAGACTGGGTCCTCGGTATCGGCACGGGTGGAGTACTCAGCCCCGCCAGCGTCGAGGTCGGGATGATCCATCGCGAGGAGTTCGGCTTCGCGCTGGAGATCCTCGACCTTCGGGTGGGGAGCGCCGATGGCGACGACAGCGTCGCAGTCGTTGTAGTTGAGCCCACGAGCAGCGTGATAGTGCAGTACCGGCGCTCCCTGGGGGAACTCGAAGTGGTCTTGGAGGCTGCGCTTGACGACGTACAGTGGTGACTGGTGGACATCGGCGGCGGTATTGATAACGCGCTGGATACGCTCCTGGAGAGACTCGCTGTCGTCGATGGTCCCTGCGTGGTACTGGCCGTCCAGGACCTGCGTGGCCCGGAGATTGAACGACTGTGGCTCGTCGCCGGTGACGAGGACCTCGTCGACGGGCGTCTGGTAGAGCCCAGCGATCTTCCGTTTCGTCGTCGTGGCGTCGAGGATCAGCGGCGAGTCGGGGAGGTCAGTCGGCCGGGGAAGCTCCTCGTAGAAGATGCCCTGAGGCTGGTCAAGCTCCTCGGGTTCGAGGTCGAGCTCGGCACGTGCTCTGGCCGTGGGGCCGTCACGACGCGTGATGTTGTGCTTTTCCTCGTGCCAGTCGCAGGTCTCGTCCTCGCAGTGGCGGGCCCCGTTGTCGAAGACGATATCGGACGCACACCAGGGGCAGTTGTCCAGGGTCGTCGGAACGGCGATGGCCTGTCGACAGCTCTCCTCGTTGAGGCCGGCCGCCGCTGCGGCGCCGAGTAGCGCGTCGAAGACGAGCGGGGTTCCCGACCATCGGTCGTCACGCATCCGTGCGATGAGGGTCTCGTTGTAGTGGACCTTACATTGGGCAAGCGACTCCTCAAGCATCGTCTCCTCAACGACGGCCTTCTCGACCTCTTTGTACCCCTCGCGCGGCATCCCAGGGTACTCTCGAACGGTCTTGGTCTGAACGTCGTCCTCGTCGACACTGTCAGGGAGATCGTCGACGTCAACCTCGCGGGTGATGGTGTCGCTGTCGACCGCCGGCGCGTCCAGGTCGGCAAGCTCGTCAGGCCCGTCGGGGTCGGTAATGGCGTCGACGAGGTCTCGCGAGAAACGAGCGAACTCGCCGAGTGCATCCTGATACTCCTCGTGAGCGTTCGAGGCCATGCCCTCCAGCGCGTTCCCGACACGGGCCAGGTCCTCGACGGTGACGCGACGGTCCGACCGGAGTGAGTCCGGACTCTCGTCAACGAGGATGTCTCGCTGCGGGCCATCGGATCCGCGGCGCTGGACCGTCTTCAAGAGCTGGTACTGGTGGACACCGACGACGCGGTCCTCGCTCGACAGATCGTCGAACTGGTCGAGCCAGGCACAGTGACCGTGCTCGTCGTGGCCCGGCAGTTCGTCAGCGAGTATCTGGTGGGCCTTGACCGGTCCGAGCTCGCCAGCCAGTACCTCGTAGCGCTTGCGTCCCTCGTGGTCTTTCGCGAAGTCGTAGATGGGGCACATATGCGGGCAGTCGGCAACGTGGCCGTGCTCGGGGCACATATCCCGTTCGTCGTCGTGATCGACGTCCATGCAGACGTCGCCACGCTTCTGAGCACCACCACGAAGGTGGTAATAGTCGTCAGCCGTCGGGTCGTCCTCGATGAACTCCCGAGCCTTCTGGTGCTTGTCGAAGAGGACAGCGTGTGGCCGATCCCGCTTTGCGGCGCCGATGGCAGCGTTGGTCGTCTTGCCGTTGCCGGGGTCATCAGCCCAGGCAACGGGCCCGTCGGCGTCGACGAACTCTTCGAAGCGCTCACCCTGCAGTTCGTCCCAGCGGTCCTCGGGCGTGACCGACTGGCGGTCCAGGCCCGGTGGCTCGCACTCCTCGATGGGCCAGTGTTCGGAGACACCGCCACTGGTCTGCTCGGGGTCGTAGTCGTCCTCGAGCTCGGGGATGTCGAAGCCGAGGTCCCGAAGGTGCTCGACACCAGTCCACCAGTCGGCGCCAGAGACGCCACCGGCAGCCTGCTCCGGTCGGAGTTCGCCGGCGTCGATGAGCGCCATCACGACGGGGCCACCGTAGCCGCCACGGTCGCCGGTGTCCATCCAGCGCTGGTCGTTGACGATGTTCGCCGTCCCGTTGCTGTTGGGCCCCCAGGTCGGTGCGAAGGCACGCTCGCCATCGCTCGTCGACGCTGAGTCGTTCCACCGGTGGACGATCGTCGCTTCGGCGACGCGCTGGGCGTCGAGGCGGTCCAGGGCGTGGAAGATGTCTCGGATATCAGTCGTCGTCTCGTCCGTCGAGGTCGCCGTAGGTTCGTAGTCGGAACTGTCGAACTTTTCGCGAGCGGTGTCGACGTCCTCAACGCGGTCGCGCTGGCTGGATGCCACTGGGTCGTTGGCTTCGACGAGCATTTCGAGGACGTCGTCGTCCCACTCCCGAACCTCGGTCGGCGTGCCGGCGACGTGGTCGCCGGTCATCACGCAGACACGCTTGCGGGCGTAGATCTCGATGCTCGGAAGGTCCTCGTTGTCGCCCCATGGGTCGTCGTCGAGTTGCCATGACGCCTGCTTGACGCCCTCGGGGAGTTCGCCGCGGTAGATGGCATGGGCCCCGCTGCCGGACTGGGAAATATCGGCGTAGGTCAGCCCCAACTGTTCGAGGATTGCGATGAACGCCGGATGGACGTCGCCGGTCTCTGGGTCACGGATGTCGTCGCCGTCGACGTAAGCGAAGGGGTCCTCGGGCTGCTGCAGGAACGCCCGACCGTCAAGCCGTGGGTCGACCTCGGCCATCGCGATACCCTCGCCGTCGAGGTAGTTGCCGTCGTAGCCCCACTTGTAGCGGGCGTCGCAGTCACACGTCGCTGCGGTGTCGTGGCCGTCCTCGCCGCACTCGGCAGGGGCATCGGCATCAGCCCACGGCGCGAAGGGCTTCTTGTCTTGATGGCCCATCCACTGCTCACGGTCAAGCAGCGCTGGCGGATAGATGTCTGCCTCGGGGTCGGTCCAGTCGGCGTCGCTCCAACGGTCCCACTCAGGGACTCGCTGCGGCCGTGATGACGACCCTCTAAAGCGGTCTCCGGTATCTTCACTTGAACTTTGCTCTGAATGAGGGGGATCCTCGTCAAGGACATCCGCGACTGCGGTTGGCGATTCGCTGAGTGCCCCAGCGATGGCGACCGTACTGGCGTCGAGGTTGCGTTGGAGGTAGTTCTCGATGCGTTCTCGCAACGACAGGTCGGTCACGCCGACCACCTCCAGTCATTGAGGGTTGTCTGTCCCTCCGGATCGGACCGTTCACTTCCATCGTCGGGAAATGGGACATTCTCGACCGTTGCCTCGCCCTTGGCATCGAGACGGTCATCGACGACATCGATGGTCTCACCGGTATCGTCCAGTTCCGGCCGCTCGGTGATGTACTGGACGGTGCCATCAAGCGGGTCACCGGAGTACGAGCGCCCGCTCATGACAGACACCCCACCGTTTCCGCTGGAGTATCTGAAGAAATATCTATTGCGTTATATAATTCATCGCCGTGTTGACCGGTCAGTGAGGCGTCTCTATGCCGGTTCTGCCGATGGGTATGTAAAGTTTCAGAGTAGTGCCCGGGGAGGGCTCCGAACCCTCGATCTCCGCATGGCCCAGGTCTGGGGCGTGACGAGCGCCCCGGGGTCATGACGGGTGCACTGCCGCATGAGTCGAAAGACCCTATGAGTGCGGCGCTATGTCCAGCTAAGCCACCCGGGCGCGGGTGCATTCAGCCGTTGGCCGTTAGCCGTCTTGAAGGTTCTCATCTCTGCCGGGACTGTGGCACAGTCCCACGCTTTGTCCGCCTGATCGGCGCTGATAATCGACCCGCGGATTTAAGCCACCACGCAGGTATGCAGGCAGTATGGAGATACCAGACCTCGTCCAGCAGGAACTCGGGGACGAGGAGATCCGGGGCGGTGTCAACCTCGGCGACGAAGACGCGGCCTGTTTCACACCGACCCGGACGCTCGTCTACCGCGGTGAGGGCCTTCTCAGCGACGAGAAGGTCGCCAGCTATCCGCACGACTTCGAACGGCTCACGGTTTCGGAAGGCCGCCGCAAGACCAAGTTCTCGCTCATCTACACCAGTGAGAAGCTCGAACTATCCGTTCCCGGCAGCCGCGGCGATGCCGTCCTCGAACGGCTGCTCGAAGGGAAGCTCACCGTCTCGGGCGGTATCGCCCCAGACGAGAGTCTCGCCGGCGTGTTCCGGTTCAGCGAACTGACGCTGGTCGTCACCGACCGCCAGCTACTCAAGCACATCGGCAACGTCACCTGGGACGCCGACTACGAGGCGTTCTCCTTCGACGACGTGACCGGTCTGGAGTTCGAGGAGGGCAGCGTCGCCACGGCTGTCGTGCTCTCGTTCAACGAGCGGCCAGAGCGCATCAAGGCCCCGTCCGAGCAGGCACCGATGGTCCGGAAAACACTCGAAGAGGCTCTCTTCGCGTACCACGAAGTTGATTCGCTTGCCGACCTCAACGCCAAGGTCGGGGCCGACCCCGAGAAGAATGCTGACGAATCCGGCAACGGTCTCGGCCTCGAATCCGGTATCGACCCGCTCGTGAGCAACGACGAGGAGGGCGGTGACGGCTCCGAAGCTGAATCTGCGAGCGCCGGGACACAGGCCACGACTGCAGCGACCACCGAGCAGGGAACCACCGCCGAAGCCACGACGGATACCCAATCCAGTGACGTAACCAGCGTAGACACCGACTCGGTCGAGCCGGACACCTCGGCAGACCCCGATATCGCTGAACTCGAAGCACAGGTCGCCGAACTGACCGCCGCTGTCGAGGCCCAGAACGAACAGCTCCAGAAGCAGGAGCGCACCATCAAACAGCTCATCAAGGAACTCCGCCAGGGCCGCTGAACGGTCTGTTTTTGACTGCCTGTTCTTCACAACGAGGGGCGCTCACTCCGTCCACGACTTCGCTACTCGCGGCTCACTTCGTTCGCCGCTCGTAATTCCGAGGGCCGCTCGCTTCGCTCGCGCCCCTCGCTACTCCCGCCCTAACACTTTCCGAATACACGTCGACCCGAACGGTCCCAGTTCGCCGCCGTCGAACTGGACGAAGTGGCCCGTACTGATAGCTGCGCCACAGCGCTGACACGAGAACTCCCCCTCGCGGACGACCACGTCGCTGTCGAAGTTCACGTACGACCCCTGTGACCGCGGGCGGACGACGCCGTTCTCGCGCTCGATGAGGCCACGCATCACTGCAGTATCGAGTATCTCGCGCTGGACCTGTGGGTTGGTCGTCACTGTCTCGATACGGTCGAGCGCGTCGGCGACGGACAGCTCCCCGTGTTCCAGATGGGCGAGCAGTTCGACGCCGAGTTCGACCGGATCACGCCTCTCGGACACAATCGCCGATTCAACCCCGAACAACCTAAAAGATACCACAAAGCGTTTGTCGATTGCTACCGCTCAATTGGGTAGATGGACCGCCTCGCGAAGCGACAACTGGTCGGGACCGCCGGGCTGGTGGTAGTCGTCGCCGTCGCGACAACGCTGCTCACCCCCGAGCGGGTGGTAGCCCAGACGACGCATCTCGCCGACCACCCTGTCTACCTCGCGGGCGTCATCGTCGGGCTGTACCTAGTTCGCCCGTTCTTCGCGTGGCCGACGATGCCGCTGTCCGCGTTCGTCGGGTTCGTCCTCGGCGTCAAATACGGCTTCCCGGTCGCACTGATGGGCGCACTCGTCACCTGCCTCATCCCCTACCGGTTCGCGCTCCGGGCCGGCGAACAGGGCGGGATGTTCGGCTGGCTGGGGGACTCAGGCCGCCGGATTATCGAGGTGACCGGCGAGACGCGGGGGGTGCTCGCGGCACGGCTCTCACCGGTGCCTGCGGACCCCGTCTCTTATGGAGCCGGGTTCGCCCGCGTCTCGCCGCGCTCCTTTGCGGTCGGGACGTTCCTCGGCGAGATTCCGTGGGTCGCGGTCGAGGTCACCGCGGGCGCGTCGCTGCGGTCGCTGACGCTCACGGGGCTCAGTGTCGACGCGCTCCCGCACGTCCTGTTGTTCTCCGCGGCACTGGCTGTGCTGGTACTCGCCGGCCCGGCTTACCGCCATGTCAGCGCTCCGAACTCGTCGTGAACTCGAACCGCGCGCCGCCGTCCTCGCTTTCGGTCACCGACACAGACCAGCCGTGGGCCTGTGCGACCTCAACGACGATTGCCAGCCCGAACCCGGTCCCGGTGTCGCTCGTGGTGTAGCCGCGCTCGAACACGTCATCTCGCTCTTCCGGTGGGATTCCCACGCCGTCGTCGGCGACGTAAAATCCGTCGTCCGTTGTTCCGACGGAGACAGTGACCGGGGCTGCGCCGTCTGCACAACGTCCGTGTTCCACACTGTCGTCGGACTCCGTCCGACTGCTCGTGGAGCCGTGTTCTACGCTGTTCCGGAACAGGTTCTCGAACACCGTGCGAAGCCGTGCCGCGTCGGCTTCGACCGCCGCTGTCCCGTGTTTTTCGAGCGTGGCTTCGCCGGTTTCGACATCGATCCAGGCCTGGCTCGCGAGGGCAGCGAGGTCGACCATCGTCGTCTCGCCGACCGTATCGCCCTGTCTGGCGAGCGTCAACAGGTCGTTTATGAGTTCGTCCATCCGGTCGGCCGCGGACTCTGCCGCTTCGAGGTGCGAGACGTCGCCCGACGTCCGAGCGACCGATATTCGCCCTTTGACCACGTTCAGCGGGTTTCGCAGGTCGTGGCTAACGACAGAGGCGAACTCCGCAAGCTGTCGCTCCCTGTCTTTCCGGTCGCTGATATCGCGGATGACGCCCGCTGTGCCGTTGAACTCCCCGTCCGCGGCTGGAAGCAACGCGATATGGATCTCGATAGGCGTGTGATTCCCGGTCTGGTCGACAATATCCGTTTCGAAGGTCACGTTCTGTCGGGTCGGGTCAGACAGGATGGTCCGGATGAGCTCGCTTCCGCGGTTGATGTCCTCGCCGGTCATGATCGTCGAGATGTGCTCGCCGATCAGCTCGTCCGGTTCGAACCCCGTCAGTTGCTCTATCGCCTCGTTCACGTAGGTGAACACACCCTCGTCGTCGAGGGTGTACACCGGGTCGCCGACGGCCTCGATGATCGTCTCGTAGCGTTCGAGTTCCCGTTCGCGTTGCTTGCGCTCCGTCGTCTCGCGCATCACGCCGACCGAGCCGTCGAAGTTCCCGTCCTCGTCGAACAGCGGTGCGATCCTGTCCTCGTTGATCCGGACTGTCCCGTCAGCGGATATCGTCCGCATCTCGTAGGCCCCCCACGTCCGCTCGTCGTCGTCGAGCAGGTCACAGATGAGTGCTGTCGCTCTTTCGACATCCGTCTCGGGCATGAAACGGACTGGTTCCGAGCCGACGATTTCCGAGCGGTCGTACCCCAGATGGGCGGCCATCGCCTCGTTTACCATCTCTACTGTCCCGTCAGTATCGAGGACGTACATCGGGTCCCCGACGTTTTCGACCAGCGTCCGGTACTCCCTGAGCTCCCGTTCCCGGCGTTTCCGTTCCGTAATATCCCGGCCGATACCGGCAATCCCGAACAGGTCGCCGCGCTCGTCTTCGATGAGCGAGCCCTTGAATTCGTACTGGAGCGCCCTGCCGTCAGCCGTCTCGACACCTGCTTCAACGGTTCCGTATCCGGTCTCCAGCGTCTCCTCGAACACTCGCCATAATTTCTCGTGGTCGGAATCCACGATGAGTTCCCCAATGCCCATCGACGCTAGCTTCTCGTTTGTGTAGCCGGTCACCGACGAGACGGTGTCGTTCCATCGGACCAGACTGCCATCGGGACCGACAACGTAGAACATATCGTCGACGGAGTCGATGAGCTTCTCGGTAAATGCCCGCTGATTCGCGAGTTCGCGCTCGCGCTCCTCGCGCGCGGTTACGTCAGTGATGAACCCTTCGAGGATTTCGACCCCGTCGTCGTCAGTGCCGACGACGCGCCCGCGCTCCCACATCCAGCGGGTCTCACCGTCGGCCGTCTCGATCTGGTAGGAGACTTCGAACGGTTCGTCGGCGGCGATACAAGTCTGGACCGTCTCCCAGAGACGCTCCGTCTCGGATTCTTTGATCAGCGTCCCCCAGGAGACGTCGCCGCTCTCAAGCGCCTCCGAACTGTAGCCGACTAACTCCGTCGCACCGTCGCTGACGAACTCCATCGGCCAATCGGGCACGTTCCGTGCGCGATACACCATTCCCGGCAGGTTCGAGATGAGCGTCGACAGCATCCGCTCGGACTCTTCGAGCGCGGCCTTGGCCCGCCGTTCCCCGACAGCCCGCTCGATACGGTTGGCAAGGACGGTGTACTGGTCCGTCCCGACTCCTTTCTGGAGGTATTCGGTGACGCCAGCGGAGATGGCATCACTCGCGATTTCCTCGTTTCCTTTGCCAGTAAAGAGAATAAAGGGTAGCTCCTCGTACTCCTCGCGGACGACCTTCAGGAATTCGAGTCCGTCCATGCCCGGCATGTCGTGATCGCTGACGACACAGTCGAACGTACGCTCGGACAACCGCTGTAACCCATCTGCCGCGCTTCGCACGGTACAGACGGAGATATCATTGTGAGTTTGCTCCAGATGGACCGCAACGAGATCGCCAAGGTCGGGGTCGTCGTCGACGTGCAGCACCGAAATCTCTCCCCCGTGGCCACTCATATCACTTCTTTCGTTGTTCCAAGATATTAAACCCGCGAGCGTATCGTCAGTAGAACGTGTCAGCGCAGTCATATACGACGCCGTGCTCCGGACAGACGTACTTGCAGTGTCGGTGGTACATTGCCCGTTCACAGAGTGGGCAGGGCCGACCCCCGGGCTGCTCGTCCATGATTTCGTAGAACAGCTCCGCTCGCTTGTGTCTTCCGGAGTTTCGGAACGGAATCCGGACGAAATTGGAACAATCCCTTTTGCGAGGTAGACCCTCGATTGAGTCATGACTGACGACCTCCTTGACTCGCCCGGCGGTCGGCTGCTGGTTAGCGTTGCCGTCGCCGTCGCAGGCCTGGCGGGCTCCTACGCTGTGACCGGCTACGCACCCACATTCATCGCCTCGCCAATCGAACGGACGCTCGCGCGGTCGATGCCCGGCGTCGTCGTCTCGACTGCCATCTCGACGCTCGGTAGCCTCGGTCAGCAACTCAATCTCCTGCTCGCGATTGGCCTCGCGGGGCTGTTCATCGCGCTGGCGGCCAGAGCGGCCATCCTCACCGGCCAGTTGGCGAACAATCGCGCCCTCCCGGTCGTCGGAACGGCCGTCGTAACTTGGGCCGTGAGTGTCGTTCTCACCGGCGAGGTCGTCCTCGCGGCCGGTCCGGCGGTTCCCGCCGCTGCCGTGGTCGGCCTCGCGCAGGCGCTGGACGGACTCGGCGGTCCGATGACGCCCATCTCCTCGAAACGCCGGCGGGCCCTCTCGACGGTTGGCGCGGCCATCGGCGCGGCGACGGTCGGCTGCGCAACTGGCAACCAGCGGTCGGTCGTCGCGACGGGTGACGATGCGCCCGTGCTGAATGCGCCGGGAGCGGACCTTGACGATGTCGACGAAAAGCTCGCCGTCGCGGCAGACTATTCCCTTGGCCTCGGCGATATCGACCCGCTGGTCAGCGAAAACTTCTACGAGGTCGACATCAACTCCATCGACCCGGAGCTCTCGGCCGCGGACTGGTCGCTCTCTATCACCGGTGCTGTCGAAGAGGAGGTCACGCTCACCTACGCGGACCTGCTGGAGATGGATGCCGAAAACCGGTTCGTTACGCTCCGTTGCGTGGGCGAGCGCCTCAACGGCTACAAGACGGACACCGCGCTGTGGACCGGCGTTCCCGTCGACAGCCTCCTCAAAGAAGCCGGCGTTCAGAGCGGCTGTGAATGCGTCATGCTCCGGGCTGAGGACGACTACTACGAGGAGTTCCCCATCGACGCGCTCCGGGGCGGGATGCTCGCCTACGGCATGAACGGAAAGGTCCTCCCGCGGGGCCACGGCTACCCCGTCCGAGCACTGGTCCCCGGCCACTGGGGCGAGGTCAACGTCAAGTGGCTCTCAGAGATCGAAATTCTCGACGAGGAGGCCGACGGCTACTGGGAGAAACGCGGTTGGCAGGGGACCGGCCCCGTCAATCCGGTTGCCAAACTCCACCACGAGTCGACGCTTTCGGACGGCCGCCGCCGCATCGGTGGCCACGCCTACGCCGGCCTGCACGGCGTCCAGCGCGTCGAAGTCTCCACCGACGGCGGCGAGACGTGGGCTGACGCGACGCTCTCGGACCAACTGCCGGCGGCCGACGGCAACGGCCCCGCAGAGGACGCGTGGCGACAGTGGGAGTACACCTACGACCTGCCCTCGGGCGGCCACACCGTCGTCGTCCGAATGGTCGACCAGCGCGGCGAGGTGCAGCCCGAAGAAGAAACGGACTCCTATCCCAGCGGTCCCTCGGGCTGGGTGTCGAAGCAGTATTCGTAGTGCAAAGCGAGCGGCACATACCGCTGTAGTCGCTATCGTGGGTATGGACGAGACGATTGCCGGCGAGGTCATCCACGTCGTGGAGCCGGCCGAGCACGAGGATTACGACTTCGAGCCCAAGATGGCGTCGCTCGCGGACTCGCGCTACGTCATCGTCTGTCGCAAGGGCGGGAAGCCATCGTGGCTCGAACGGATCGCGGCCTTTCTCCGCCGCCAGCCTATCGAGCCGGTGACGCTCGTCGCGGACTCGGCGGCCGAGGAGGGCGCGGAAATCACGGCGGCTGTCGAGGAAACGACGATTACTGGTGTGTACGACGTCACGGAATTCCGGTAGCGGACGCACCGGATACCGACACTAAATATTTCATAGAGTGATAAGAATAACTGATGTTTATTCAGCAAGGGGTAATCTCATCTCCATTAACTCTCATTATATTCGCACCATCAATTAGATAGAGGGCCTTTGATTCGTAATCCGCTTCTAATTCTTTCGTTGAGTAGTGATACGGGACGTTTACCTCAACATACTTTCCACGATTTGTCTCATTTATTATTTCAGCATATTTCGTTCCAGTTTGCCCTCCAGGTGCACCACTTGCACAAGAAGCATTTTGTAGCTGATTAAAAATATAATCCTCCTCAGCGGATAGTGCTCGTTTTTTTGCACTGTTATTTACCACTAGTTGAGGAGTTTGCTCATCGGTTGTTGTATCCTCACGTAAAGACTCGGTTGATGTGCTGATCTCAGAACTATTCGGAGACACACAACCCGCGCCAACCAGACATAGGACAAGTACTGCCAGAAAGACCGATCGTGAGGAATCCATTACAGTTTGGTTAGTGTTATCGAGTGAATACTTTGTGATCCAACTCATATAGGCCCCATACCGGGTGGACACTCTTGCCGGAACCATTGAGAAAGAGCGGATAATATTAACCAATAGTTTTTGATGTTTTAATCAGTATGTCATCTGTATTGACAATTTATCAATAACCGACACGGGGTTTGCGAATAGTTCTATGACACGCTGTTACTAGAAAAGAAACGGCGTCAATCGCGGTGAAATCCGACTCCGTGTGTCACCGACTCAGCACTCGGACCAGCCACAGGACTCGCAGGTCTTGCAGCCTTCCGAGTAGTACAGCGACAGCGAGCCACAGTCAGGACACTCCGGGCTCTCGCCGGCGTCGATGATGTCCTGCTGGTCGCCACCTGAGTCAGATGCGGCGGCGGCCGCACCGCCGTCAGTCTGGGTCTGCGTGGCGGTCTCGCCGTCGGCCTTCTCGGCAGTCTCCTCCAGCGTGGTCTGGTCGGGGTAGGCCTTGTCGACGTCACCGTCGAGGTAGCGACGCAGGGCCGTGCCGATGGCGTCCGGGATGGACTGGATCTGCTCGCCCTTGTCCCAGGCGACCTTCGGCGACCGGATGCCCTGCAGTTCGTCGGCGATTTCTTCGGGGTCGACGCCCGAGCGTAGCGCCGTCGAGATGGTCTTGGCCAGCGCCTCGGTGAAGGAGGCGGTGAAGCCGCCGGAGTTGCCGATGTTGGCGAACAGCTCGAACGGCCGGTCGGTTTCGGGGTCCTCGTTGATGTTGACGTAGAGCTTCCCGTAGCCGGTGTCGATGCGCTGGGTCACGCCGTGGAGCACGTCCGGCCGAGTCTGCTTCTCGGCGTACTCGGCGTCCCCGTCGGCGACACCAAGCACCTGTTCGATGGAGTCGTCGATAGCCGCCTGCACGGCTTCGTCTTCGAGGAAGCCCTCGATACCGCCGAAGACCTCCTCGATCTGGGCGACGATCTCGTCGGCGTCCATGTCCGAGAACTCCGTGTTCTGGGCGCGCGTCGTCAGCACCTGCTTGCTGCGGGTGCCGTCGCGGTAGTAGGTGACGCCCTTGCCGCCGTGGTCGTAGATGTACTCGAAGACTTCGGCGGCGTCCTCGGTCGTGGAGTCGTTCGGGGCGTTGACCGTCTTCGAGATAGCGGAGTCGACGCCTTCCTGACAGGCAACCTGGATGCCCGCGTGCTGCTTCGCCGAGAGGTCGCCAGTAGTGACGAACAGCTCTCCGATAGCGTCGGGCACGGTCGTCAGCCCGTCGACGCCGTCGAACTCGTTGTTGGCCATCTGCTCCTGGGCTTCCTGTTTGACGGCCTCGACGTCGATGTCGTTGTCCTCCAGCGCGCGGAGGAAGTAGTCGTCGAACTCCACGAGCATCTCGTCGCCCTGCACGTCGTCGGAGACGTTCTTGTAGTAGGCGACGTTGTAGATGGGCTCGCACCCGCCGGTGGTGTTGCCGATCATCGAAGTCGTCCCGGTCGGGGCGATGGTCGTGGTGTTGTGGTTACGGATCGGGTAGCCGTCTTCCCAGTCCGCCGCGTCCTCGCCGGTCTGCTTCTCGAACCAGTCGGGGTAGTCCGTCGGGTTCGCGTACTTGGAGTTGTCCCACTCCTCGAAGGTGCCGCGCTCGGTCGCAAGCTCGTGGCTCGCAGCCTTGGACCCGTGGTTGATGTGGCGCATCGTTTGGCGGGCGATTTCGTTGGCCTCCTCGGTCCCGTAGGCGACGCCGAGCTGGATGTACAGCTGGGCGAGGCCCATGATACCGAGGCCGATCTTGCGCATCTCCCGGACCTTCTGCTCGATTTTCTCGACCGGGAAGTCCGACATCGTGACGACGTTTTCGAGGAAGCGGGTGCCCAGTTCGATGCGGCGGTCGAACTCGTCCCAGTCGATGGCGTCCTCGAGGAACGCGTCGATGGCGGCTTCCGTCGAGTCGTACTCGTCGGCGTGGGCCTCCGACCAGACGCGCCAGTCCGGCGCGTCCGTGGCGGCCAGCGTCGAGAGGTTGATGTGCCCGAGGTTACAGGCCTCGTACTCTTCGAGGGGCTGTTCGCCACACGGGTTCGTGGCGAGAATCTCGTGGTCGGGGTGCTCCTCCACGTCGAAGGAGTGCTGCTTGTTCACCCGTTCGAGGTAGATGACGCCGGGCTCGCCGTTCTCGTGAGCGCCCTCGACGATGTCGTCCCAGAGTTCCTCGGCCGGAATCGAGAGTTCCTCGCCGACCTCGACGTGCTCGCCGAGGCCGAACATGTCGTACAGTTCCTTCGTCTCCTCGGTGGCGATGTGGGCCTCGCCCGTTCGCGGGTTGGTGAAGGTGAACTCCTCACCGGCCTTCAGCGCCTCCATGAAGTCGTCGGTGACGCCGACGGAGATGTTGAAGTTCGAGAGGTGGCCCTCGACGGCGTTGCGGAGGTGCTTTGGCACCTTTCCGTCGTCGTCGATGAGTTCGCGGGCCTCCTCCAGCGCCTCGGCGAAGGAGTTGTGCGTGAAGTCGTCCGGGTCGTTCAGGCGCAGCGTCTCGGCGAGCGAGACGTCCTTGTTCTTGGCGTGGATGAACTGGATGACGTCCGGATGGGAGACGCGCATGACGCCCATCTGTGCGCCGCGGCGGGCGCCACCCTGGGCGATAGTCTCGCACATCTGGTCGTACGTCCGCATGAACGTGATGGGGCCGGACGCGATGCCGCCGGTCGAGCCGACGGGGTCGCCGTACGGGCGGAGCTTCCAGAACGCGTAGCCCATGCCACCGCCGGACTGGAAGACCTGTGCGGCCTCCTTGGCGGTCTGGTGGATGTCGTCGATGTCGTCACCAGGGGAGTCGACGAAACAGGCCGAAAGCTGCTGGAGTTCGTCGCCAGCGTTCATCAGCGTCGGCGAGTTCGGCATGAAGGAGAGCTGCTCCATCTGCTCCTGGAATGCGTCGGCGGTCGATTCGACGTGGTCGCGGACGCCCTCAGGAAGTTCCGGCACGACCGTCTCGTAGGCGAACTTGTTGACGTTGTAGACAGAGAGCTCGGTCTCGACGTCGTCGTCGACGGACGTTCCCTTGCCGAACACCTCGTCGGCGAGTTCGTCGCGGCGCGGGTGGTCGGGCTTCAGCTGGTCCGGCGAGACGTGTACGTCGACGTCCTGCTTGTTGGCCTCGAACACGGCCTCGGCGAGCGCGATGTTCTTCGCGACACGGTCGAAGAGATCTTCGGGTTCCTCGATGAGGTCACCGTTGGCGTCCTTCCGGAGGTAGCGAGCCGGGAGGATGTTGTGGTAGGCGTTGCCTGTAAGTCGCTCTTCGATAGTGTCACCGTCGGTACGTTTGATCGGGAGCGTGATCTCGTCGGCGGAAAGGTCGCTGTTACTCATCGCCCGCTCCTCCTCCCGACAGCGGCCGTCTGTCGGTCGATACCCCTCGTCGTAGCTACCCGTGATCCTGTCATTTCTGGCGGCGAATACGTATTCATCGATAGCGTTTAATCCTTCTTGTCTGCGATTCGGCGGCGGCCGTAGCAATCTCGGGAGTCGTGGCTACGGTACTCGACGAACTGTGCTGGTGACGCGTGAAACGATAGCCGCGTACAACGGAATAGATGCCGTCGATTCTCCTTAATACTGTCCAGACCGAGGTGAAAGTGAAACCCCGGCCCTGTGAACCACCAGACGTAAGCGAGATATCCAATGGAAACTGGCGGGGGTTTGCGGGTGAGGATATACGCTCGCCAACAGTGCGTAGGGATGTAATAAGGCTGTGTCAGACGCCCCGCCGTAGTGCGGTTTCGATGAAACAGGCCTGTCAGTCCGTGCGGTGTCGATATGGTGTGGTGGTAGCTCAGTTCGTCCCTGTGCCATCCGGGAACGTGCCCGGTATTCAGTTCGAGGCCGGACCGAATGGAAGGCGAGAGGCGGGACGCTTACAGGTCTGTGGACCGAAGGAGTGTGCGTGCAGTACGACGGGCTCACCAAGGGAATCGCAGTGGTGTTTGGAGGCCTGACAGTCGTCCTGACAGCGGTGGGCCTCGTGATCAATCCCGCGGTGCTCTTCCTGGCGCTCATGTTCGGCGCGTCGACGTATTTCATGTACTACCACCTCAGCGGGAAGATGGCTGCGAGCCTCTACGAGCGGGTCGAACGACAGGCGGCACAGAACACGGGGAACGCCCGCCGCGGTGGGTTCGGGGCCGGCCCACGCGAAGAATGGGAACCGCCACGAGACGGCCGGCGAGCGCGCCGCTCGCGAGCGTCGCAGGGTGGCCAGCGTCGTCGCCAGGGGCGGCAGCGACAGCGTCGCCAGGCAGCGGGCGGCCGGCAGCGCCGACAGCGGGTTCAGTCGTCGGGACCGAGTCCGGCGGAGGCCTACCAGCGGCTCGGCATCGAGCCGGACGCCGATCAGGGGACGATCAAGCGGGCTTACAGGGAGAAAGTCAAGGAGGTCCACCCCGACACTGACAGCGGGAGCGAAAGGGAGTTCAAGCAGGTGCAAGCGGCCTACGAAACGCTGACTGACGACTGACCGCAATTCCCATATGCGGCGCTCCGAACCCGGACGTATGGACAACGACACGCCGCCGCTCATCGTCGACATCGACGGAACGTTGACTGACGAAAGCCGAGCGATTGACCCCCGCGTCATGCCGGTCCTTCGCGAGTGGCCTGCACGCGTCGTCATCGCGACCGGAAAAGCGATGCCGTTTCCAATTGCGCTCTGTGAGTTTCTCGGCATCGAACGGACGGTCGTCGCCGAGAACGGCGGCGTGGTGTTCGTCGAAGCTACCGACGAGCTCAGACTCGAAGGCGACCACGAGGCGGCGCTCGCGGTCGGCGAGGCCTATCGCGACCTGGGGTTCGGACAGGTCGACCTGGCAAACCGATGGCGCGAGACGGAACTCGTCGTGTCGCTCGACCAGCCGCTCGAACCGCTGGAGGACCTGGCCGCGGCACGCGGGCTCGTCGTCCTCGACACCGGCTTCGCGTACCACGTTACAGACCCGGTCGTCGACAAGGGGACGGGCCTCGAAGCGGTGTGTGCTGAACTGGACCTCGCTCCGGAGACGTTCCTCGCCGTCGGCGACTCAGTGAACGACGCCCAGATGTTCGACCTGGCTGGAGAGGCCGTGGCCGTCGCCAATGCCGACGAGACAGCGCTCGAACGCGCCGACCGGGTTACCGACGGGACCTACGGCGACGGCTTTCTCGAAGCGGTCGCGCCGTACCGGGAGTGACAGTCGTGTGATTCACTTTTAGACCAGTCGCTAATCAGATGGGCAAACAGGTGACGCCATCGGCGCAACCCAGCACACGGAGCGGCGTCACACAACCGCAAACTCCGTGTGGCGACTCAGTCCACGACCCGGTCTGGCAGCGCCTTCGCGTATAAATATCCGTCCGACTGATACTGTGAGAGATACACTCAGCCACCGCTCTCAGGAGTTCTCTGGAGCCGTAAATCCGGGGAAGGCTTATATCTACCCCACAGTAACGGGTGGGTATGAGCCCCGACCGGGCTGTCCTCCGGCGCGCGCTTGACCGCGGTGAACGGGAGGGCGGCAGCGTCGAGTTCAAAGAACGGCTCACCGAAGATCTCCACCTGTCAGAGGGCAGACTCGAATCCCTTGCAGCGCAACTCCGCCACCGCGTTCTCTCCGGGGATGGGGAGGCGACGTACGTCGTCGGCGTCACCGACGACGGCGGTCTGGCCGGCATCTCACCGGCGGAGTTCTCCGAGTCGATGGACGTACTCAGCCTGCTGGCAGAGGAAGCCGGTGCACACATTGAAGAGGTGAAAACGTGGGGCGTCGACGGCGTCTCGGAGAACGGGTCGACAGCCTCCGATGGCATCGTCGGTGTCGCGACCGTCTCAGAGGGATCGGTCCTCGCGGACGACGACCACATCGTCGTCGGAACCGCCGGCCACGTCGACCACGGCAAATCCACGCTCGTGGGGTCGCTGGTCACTGGTGACGCAGACGACGGGGAAGGCGGGACACGCGGCTTCCTCGACGTGCAACCACACGAAGTCGACCGAGGTCTCTCGGCGGACCTCTCCTACGGCGTCTACGGCTTCGATGAGGACGGTGAGCCGATCCGCATGGACAATCCGCACCGGAAGGACGATCGAGCGCGGGTCGTCGAAGCATCAGACCGGCTCGTTTCCTTCGTCGACACTGTGGGCCACGAGCCGTGGCTCCGGACGACGATCCGCGGCCTCGTCGGGCAGAAACTCGACTACGGCCTCCTGACCGTCGCGGCCGACGACGGGGTGACCGAGACGACGCGGGAGCACCTCGGGATCCTGCTGGCGACGGATCTCCCGACGATTGTCGCCATCACCAAGACCGATCTGGTGGACGAGGAACGGGTCGCAGAAGTCGAACGGGACGTCGAACAGGCACTGCGGGAGGTCGACAAGACGCCACTTCGGGTCGAGCGCCACGGCGTCGACACGGCCATCGACGAAATCTCCGAGACCGTCGTCCCCGTCGTCACCACAAGCGCCGTCACGAAGGAGGGGCTGGACGACTTAGACGAGATGTTCGAGGCCCTGCCAAAGACCGCCGGGGAGGTGGGCGACTTCCGCATGTACGTCGACCGGACGTACAACGTCCAGGGAGTCGGCGCGGTCGCCTCGGGCACCATCAAATCCGGCGAGGTCGAAGCTGGCGACGAACTGCTACTCGGCCCGATGCAGGACGGGAGCTTCCGCGAGGTTGAGGTCCGGTCCATCGAGATGCACTACCACCGGGTCGACGAGGCAAAGGCCGGTCGCATCGTTGGTATCGCACTGAAAGGCGTCCGCGAGCAGGACATCGAGCGCGGGATGGTCCTGCTCCCGGCCGACGCCGACCCCTCGCCCGTCCGGGAATTCGAGGCCGAGGTGATGGTGCTGAACCATCCGACCCGCATCGGCGACGGCTACGAACCCGTCGTCCACCTCGAAACGGTCAGCGAGGCCGCGGCCTTCTATCCAGAGGGCGGGCAGTTGCTCCCGGGCGACGCGGGCAAGGCCCGGGTTCGGTTCAAGTTCCGTTCCTACCTCGTCGAGGAAGGCCAGAAGTTCGTCTTCCGCGAGGGGAGTTCGAAGGGCGTCGGGACCGTCACCGACATCGACCCGGCGGAGTAGCGGTCCGCTGTCTCACTGGTCTTTCCCGTCTTCAGTCGGCTGTCTGTAGCCGTCAGTCGTTTTCTCGGCGAGTCCGAACAGTACGGCCCACTCCAGCAGATTCGCCGTGCGCTCCTGCCAGACGGCTTCCCAGTCAGCGTGACGCTCTCGCTCCCAGCGGGGAATCTCAGCCCGAAGGGCATCGAACGCATCATCAGTATCTACCGGCTCCGAATTGAGAGCCTCAACGAGCACGTCGACGCCGAAGACTGATTTCTCGAACGCTGTTGCGAGGGCCGCCTGGTCGTGGTCGGTCCGCGTCCGGTAGTAGCCCCGGTCGCTCTCGGCGACCAGTCCCAGCGCCTGTAGGAAAACCAGATATTTTTGGGCCGTTTCGCGGTCGGACACGTCAGTCGCCGTCTGAATCGCGCGACAGCAGTCGGCCTCGCTGTCGGGGACGAGCGGAATCGCGTCTCTGGCGCTCTCCAGAAACGAGTGCGAGCGGGCCGGTGGCGCGACCTTGTAACGCATACCCGATTACAGGCCGAAGCTCTCGGCCAAGACGCCCTCGCTCGTCCCACCGACGACGTGCGTGTCGCCGCCGACCACGTCGATGGTGACCGCCGCGGGGCCGAACAGTTCGACGGGGAGCTCCGCGAAGTCCCAGCCGACGTCCTCGAAGACGCCTTCCAGCGGCTCGCCGTATTCTTCGGCTGCGACGGAAGGCACCTGGTCGAAGCGGTCGAAGGACTCGTCGACAGTGAGGTGGACCTCGCTGCCGTAGGCGAGCGCGTCCGTGGTCCGGGCCATCGCGGTCGCTTCGTCGCCGGCGACCGGCGCGACCGGCGCGCGGCCGCTGGCCGACAGCACCGACACCGGGTCGAAGCCGAGTTCGGCCAGCCGGAAGACGGCCAGTTCGGCGGCCCGGGCCGCGGCGACGACGCTCCCGGTGACACTCGCGGTTGCGAACGACGGCAGGAACACGCCCGTCTCGGGGACGCCGGTGCGCTCGGCGACCTGGCTCGCAACGTCCTCGTCCGGCAGTTCGTCGGTTTCCAGGGCCAGCACGGCGAAGTCAGCGTCCTCGCGGTAGCCGATGCGCTGGAAGGCCTCCTCCTCAGCGACGAGCGCGCGTGCGGGACCGCTCCCGAGCGCCTCGAAGTCGTCGACGGCAAGTTCCCAGCCGCCCTTCTGCGAGCACAGCAGGGCCAGCGCCGGGTGGTCCGTCGACAGTTCGACGTGGTTCAGCGGCGCGCCGTCGACGGTGGCCATCGTGGACTGGACCGTCGCCAGCCCGGCCGTCTGGATTTCCGCGAGCAACATTCCGGCTTCGACAGCGCCGGGGACCTCGACGCCGAAGTCCAGCACCGCGGCGTCGCCCTCCAGCGCGTGTACGTCTATCGTGAGTTCGTCGGCGAAGTCGATGGCCTCGTCAACGAGTTCCGTGGCCATCCGATTGAGACTGTCCATACGCCGTCTTTGGCACCCTTCCCTTTAATCTCCGCCTTCGGCCGCGTCGCTTCTGGCTGCCCGACCCAGATGCTCCTCAACGGCGTTGACCTTGTCCCGCGCCTGCTGGTCGACGGTCCGCTTGTCGTCGATCTTCAGGAACGTGCTCACGCGGTCGCTCTGCTCGCCGACGGCCTCGTGAGCCGCGTGGGTGGCCGCGAACAGCTCCTCGCTGTCCTCCGCTTCGATGATGGTCCCCATCGGCGTCGTCTCGTATTCGACGTCGAACGCTTCCAGCGCCGCGACGGCGTCGGCGACGTAGGAAGACATGCTCCCTTCGATGACCGGTGCGACCGAGAGAAACCCTATGCAGGTCATACCGGTTCCGACGCGTGCCCGCGACCTAACCGCTGTGGTACTCGCCTGGGGACTGGACCGAAGAAACTCCCGTTCGAAGCGCTTACTCGCCTTCCTCGACCGGAGCCCCGCGAGCGTTCGTCTTCACGCTCTGGAGTCCCTGCTTCGCCTTCTGCTTGGAGGCATAGCCCTGCCCGCAGTCCGCGATTATCTCCCCGTTGTCGTGGCGGAGCCGCCAGCGCGCCTTGCCCTCGCTGTCTTTGAAGAGTTCGAACGTCGCTTTGCTGCCCCCCTCTTCGACAACACCGTCGTCGTCTTTGGACTCGTCGACGACGTACGCGCCGGGTGCGTTGGATTTGACGCTTTCGAGCCCCTGTTCGGCCTTCTGCTTGGAGGCGTAGCCTTCCCCGCTGTCGGCGATGATGTTTCCGTTGTCGTGGACGAGCCGCCAGCGGTACTGCTCGGCATTGTCCTCGTACACCTCGAAGGTCGCCTTGCTCGCAGCCACGTCAGTCGCTACCTCCCCCTCGTCTTCGTCCCACTGCATATCGATTTCAAGTGTGACAGTGCCGTCTTCCTGCTCGACCTCAACCTCGAACTCGGATTCGGCCGGCGGCGTGACCGTCACAGTCTGTTCCTCATCTGCCGGGGCCGGCTCACCGCGGCTGAGCCTGTTCGCCAGCCGTCGGAAGTACGACGCAATTCCTCTTCGGCTCCGCGTTTCCTGTGACTCGTGGACCGTCTCGTCTGTCATACAACCGGACTGACGATGGGACAACAAATAATGGTACTCCATACTCAAAACGGCACCCGACCTCCTCAGAACAGCTGACCGAAATAACAGGGTCTCGGCTGGCACGATACACCCTCTGGTGGACAGCTCTCCCGCGACGGCACGTAATAGGTCGTCGAACCGGAACGACGACTGACGGGTGTGTACGAAGGGCTACGCGACCCCATGCGACAGGTTCCTTCCAATTCGGGACAGAGAAGTACGCTGTGTGAATTCGCCGCTACTCGTCAGGCACTGACACTGTCGATTTCGATAGCATAACAACGAGTGGCACCTGTGGGACGAATCCGCCACGTAGGGCATTACAGAATCAGAGAGAAATGTCGAAGCGTGCCCCGCCGTCGCGGCCCTCACTGATGGTGATTTCCCAGCCGTGGGCGGTGACGATGTCCGTGACAATAGAGAGTCCGAATCCGGACCCGTCGTTGCTCGTCGTGTACCCGTGTTCAAGAACAGTCGTCCGGTCCTCTGGGGGGATGCCGCGGCCGTCATCTTCGATATAGAAGCCCGAAAGCTCAGTTTCGTCCGCATCGTCGAGTGTCCCCACTCGAATAGTCAGCGGCGTGTCGTTGTGGTCGAACGCGTTCCGAAAGAGATTCTCGAAAACCTGTAGCAGGCGGTCACGGTCTGTCTCAACCGCGACATCTCTTGTAAGGTTCAGTTCGAGCGTCCCGCCGTCTGTCTGGGTGTGTTCCCACGCGTCTTCAGCGACGGCAGCGAGTGCGACCCGAGACAAGTCGGTGATGCTCTCGCCCACACGAGCGAGTGTCAGCAATTCGTCTATCATCGTTTCCATCCGGTCGAGGTTCCTCTCCATCGTCTCGACGTGCTCCGTGGGCGCATCATCTCGGACGAAATCCACTCTGGCCCTCGTAACCATCAACGGGTTCCGGAGGTCATGCGAGACGACGCTCGCGAACTTGTCCAGTTTCTCGTTGGACTGTTCGAGCTCTCGCTTTGTCTTTTTGAGTTTCTGCTCGTCGTGTTTCTGCTGTGTAATTTCTCTGGAGATGAACTGGACAGTGTTTGTGTCCCCAGTCTCGCTGAGCGGCGTGACAATGTTGTGAAAGTGACGTACCCCAATGGAATCCTGAAACGTCACCGCGCTCCCGGCGGTAATGGCGCGTTGACCGTATTCGAGGCGGTCGGACGCTATTTCGGCCGGGAGTGCGTCCGACAACTGCGAGTCGATGAGTTCCGGGCGCGTGGTATCGTGTGCCCGCGCCATCGACTTGTTCGCTGCACGGATTCGTCCGTCGGTGGAGACCTCCACGATTTCGTCCGGTGTATTGTCGACCAGTTTCTCGTACTTCTGTTGTGCACGGTGTTGCCCGACAACGTTGCGTATCCGCGTGGCGAGCAACTGGAGTCGTTCTCCGTCTATGATTTTCTTCTTCTGAAGGTAATCATCGACACCGGTCCCGATTGCGTCACTGGCTACGTCCTCCCCGCCTTGCCCGGTTAGTAGAATAAACGGTATGTCAAACTCCTCACTCACCTCGGTACACAGCTCCAGCCCGTCCATGCCTGGCATCTTGTAGTCGCTGACGACACAGTCGACACGCTGCTCTCGTAACGACGCAAGCGCTTCCTGTCCTGTACTTGCCGTTTTGGTGGTGAAGCCGTGTGCGTCACTGAGCTTTTCCGACGCTATCTCGACAAAGAAATCACTGTCATCAACGACGAGTACACTGATATCCCCAGCAGAATCCATCGTACCCTCTAACTGGCTTGCAGACTGTTAACTGCCGGGTTTTGTTGCGGATAGATGATAACTCTACACAGTGAGAACTCGGACGCACAAATGGTGAGGCCCACGAAACGGTGGTTGCTGACAGACATTCACTGAGGGAACTGGACGGAAAAACAGACCCGTGTCCTCACTCGCTACGCTCGTTGTGGGCGCTGCGACTGGCAGGGCTCAAATCCAGTGCGATTACAGCATCCAGTACGCGGCGCGATAAAACGCACCGCTCAGGAGTTTGGATGAAGAGAAATGCGCTGGCTGGGATTTGAACCCAGGTTGTGACCATGGCAAGGTCACGTGATACCAACTACACTACCAGCGCTCGCTTTGTTCTGCACTGACCCTCACGGCCGTCGGCCGCTCGGTACCAGCGCGCAACGCCTCGTTGCAATCAAATCTGGCGGGGGTGAGAGTAAAAAGCCTTCCGTTTTCCGGGGAAAACCATGGGAAGTGAGGGCAATCGCCGCCCCGTCTGAGAGCCGTATCGTGTGATGACTTCACGGGGCATGGCCTTTCGGAAGCGGCAATCCAGTGAACGGTCCCATCGGTCCCGAACCGGCATGACGGACCATGTGAACGCGACGCATCGCGAACGCGAAACGGGGCCTTTTTAAGCCCGGGAAGGGGAGATATCGGCACAGTCTAGTGGCGCGACGTGGAAGCGTCACGGCATGACGACCAGCGTACTCGTGCCGTCTTCCCTCGCACGGGAAGCCGAAGACAGACGCGAGGCAACTCGCAAGCTCGGTTACGTGGCCCGCGCGGCCGCGGTCTACCGGGTTGATCGGCTGACAGTGTACCCCGACCCTGACGGGGCGGGCAAGTGGGAAGACGGGTTCGTCGAAACCGTGCTGCGGTACGCCGCGACGCCCCCGCACCTCCGAAAGGAGATGTGGGGTAAGCGGGACGAACTGGAGTACGTCGGCGTCCTGCCGCCGCTCCGCGTGCGTTCACAGACCGGCTCCGGATCTGAGGGTTCGGGGTCGTTAAGACAGGGAATCGTGACCGAGGTCGGAGCTGATGGGCGCGTCCGGGTCAATTGCGGCATGCAACACCCGATCTCCCTTCCCGTCCCAGCGGATATGGACGTGGAACAGGGGGAGCGCGTGACCGTCAGGGTCTCTTCGCGACGGCCGGTCCGGGCGAAACTCGTCGACGCCCCCACAACGGGATTCGACGTTGTCGCCGCGGACCTCGATGCGGCACTCTCGCGCGACGATGCCGGGCTCGCTATCGCGTCCTCGCGATACGGCGAGCCGGTAACGTCGACCCGTCTCGGCCAGTTGGCCGAGCGGCGCGACGCCGAGGGCGGCATGACCGTCGCCTTCGGGGCACCCGAGCGCGGGTTACCGTCGATACTCGACGTTGCCCCGGACGCCGTCGGGGGAGACCAGACGAGCGACGAACCAGAAGGGTTCGACCTCTGGCTGAATACGGTTCCGAACCAGGGCAGTGAGGTCGTGCGAACGGAAGAAGCTCTGTTCGCCTCCCTCACCTGTCTAACCCTCACGGAGTAAACGAATGCCACAACCAAGCAGACCACGCAAAGGCTCGCTGGGCTTCGGCCCGCGCAAGCGCTCGACGAGCGAGACGCCTCGCTTCAACAGCTGGCCGTCTGACGACGGGCAGCCGGGCGTCCAAGGGTTCGCCGGCTACAAGGCAGGCATGACACACGTCGTGCTCGTCAACGACGAACCCAACTCTCCCCGCGAGGGGATGGAGGAGACTGTCCCGGTGACAGTCATCGAGACGCCGCCGATGCGCGCCGTCGCCCTGCGAGCGTACGAAGACACGCCGTACGGTCAGCGTCCGCTGACGGAAGTCTGGACCGACGAGTTCCACTCGGAACTCGACCGGACCCTGGACGTTCCGGAGGACCACGATCCGGACGCTGCTGAGGAACAGGTACGAGACGCACTCGAGGCCGGTGACCTCGGGGACGTGCGACTCATTACGCACACCGTCCCCGACGCCGTCCCGAGCGTCCCGAAGAAAAAGCCCGACGTGATGGAGACTCGCGTCGGCGGTGGGTCCGTTTCGGACCGCCTCGACCACGCCCTCGACCTCGTTGAGGACGGTGGCGAACACGCCATGAACGACATCTTCCGCGCCGGCGAGTACGCCGACGTGGCCGGTGTCACGAAAGGCAAAGGGACGCAGGGTCCCGTCAAGCGATGGGGCGTCCAGAAGCGGAAAGGCAAGCACGCCCGCCAGGGATGGCGCCGACGGATCGGCAACCTCGGTCCGTGGAACCCGTCCCGTGTGCGCTCGACGGTCCCCCAGCAGGGGCAGACCGGCTACCACCAGCGCACCGAGCTCAACAAGCGCCTCATCGACATCGGCGACGGCGACGAACCGACCGTCGATGGCGGCTTCGTCAACTACGGCGAAGTCGATGGGCCGTACACGCTCGTGAAGGGCTCCGTACCCGGTCCGGACAAGCGCCTGGTGCGCTTCCGGCCCGCGGTGCGTCCGAACGACCAGCCGCGCCTCGACCCCGAGGTGCGCTACGTCTCCAACGAATCGAACCAGGGATAACCTATGCAGGCAACAATCTACGACCTGGACGGCAACACAGACGGCGAGGTCGACCTGCCGGACGTCTTCGAGACGCCGGTTCGGACCGACCTCATCGGCAAAGCTGTACGTGCCGCACAGGCCAACCGAAAGCAGGACTACGGGTCCGACGAGTACGCCGGCCTCCGAACGCCGGCCGAGTCCTTCGGTAGCGGCCGCGGCCAGGCACACGTCCCGAAGCAGGACGGCCGTGCCCGCCGCGTCCCGCAGGCGGTCAAGGGGCGAAGCGCCCACCCGCCGAAAGCCGAGAAGGACCGCTCGCTCGACCTCAACGACAAGGAACGGCAGCTGGCCGTTCGCTCGGCGCTGGCCGCGACGGCCGACGCCGACCTCGTCGCCGACCGCGGCCACGAGTTCGACCGTGACGAAGTGCCCGTCGTCGTCTCCGACGACTTCGAGGACCTCGTCAAGACGCAGGAAGTCGTCTCGCTGCTGGAGGCGCTCGACGTCCACGCGGACATCGACCGCGCCGACGAGACGAAGATCAAGGCTGGACAGGGTTCGGCCCGTGGACGGAAGTACCGTCGTCCCGCCTCGATCCTCTTCGTGACCAGCGACGAGCCGTCGAAGGCCGCCCGCAACCTCGCGGGCGCCGACGTGGCGACCGCAAGCGAGGTCAACACGGAAGACCTCGCGCCCGGCGGCGCGCCCGGTCGACTCACCGTCTTCACGGAATCCGCACTCGCGGAGGTGGCCGAGCGATGAGCTGGGATGTCATCAAACACCCACACGTCACCGAGAAGGCCATGAACGACATGGACTTCCAGAACAAGCTCCAGTTCGCCGTCGACGACCGCGCCTCCAAGGGCGAGGTCGCCGACGCCGTCGAGGAGCAGTACGACGTGACAGTCGAACAGGTCAACACGCAGAACACGATGGACGGCGAAAAGAAGGCCGTCGTTCGCCTCTCTGAGGACGACGACGCCCAGGAAGTCGCCTCCAGAATTGGGGTGTTCTAACGATGGGACGACGAATCCAAGGACAACGGCGCGGCCGCGGGACCTCCACGTTCCGTGCTCCGTCGCACCGTTACAAGGCTGATCTGGAGCACCGCAAGGTCGAGGACGGCGACGTCATCGCCGGCACGGTCGTCGACATTGAGCACGACCCTGCCCGCTCGGCTCCGGTCGCTGCCGTCGAGTTCGAAGACGGCGACCGACGACTTATCCTCGCGCCGGAAGGCGTCGGGGTAGGCGACGAGCTACAGGTCGGCGTCAGCGCCGAGATCGCACCCGGGAACACGCTCCCGCTGGCCGAGATCCCAGAGGGGGTCCCGGTGTGCAACGTCGAATCCAGTCCCGGTGACGGTGGGAAGTTCGCCCGCGCGTCGGGTGTCAACGCCCAACTGCTCACCCACGACCGCAACGTCGCGGTCGTCAAGCTCCCCTCCGGGGAGATGAAGCGGCTTGACCCGCAGTGTCGTGCCACCATCGGCGTCGTCGCCGGTGGCGGCCGAACTGACAAGCCGTTCGTGAAGGCTGGCAACAAGCATCACAAGATGAAAGCGCGAGGGACGAAGTGGCCCAACGTCCGCGGTGTGGCGATGAACGCCGTCGACCACCCGTTCGGTGGCGGCGGCCGCCAGCACCCCGGCAAGCCCAAGTCCATCTCGCGGAACGCCCCGCCTGGCCGTAAGGTCGGGGACATCGCCTCGAAGCGAACTGGTCGAGGTGGCAACGAATGAGCTCAGAATATCAAATCGGCCACGAAGGAGAGTTCTCCTTCCGCGGCCACACGCTCGACGAGCTGCAGGAGATGGAGCTCGAGGAAGTCGCGGAACTGCTCCCCGCTCGACAGCGGCGAAGTATCGTACGCGGCCTGACCGAGGAGAAACACAAGCTCCTCGAGAAGGCCCGCGAGGCCGGCGAAGAGGAGACAGCCAACGACCCGATCCGGACGCACCTGCGCGACATGCCGGTGGTCCCGGAGATGGTCGGGCTGACCTTCGCCGTCCACGACGGCCAGAACTTCGAGCGTGTCAAAGTCGAGCCCGAGATGCTCGGCCACTACCTCGGTGAGTTCCAGCTCACACGGAGTAGCGTCGAACACGGTCAGGCCGGTATCGGAGCGACACGCTCCTCGAAGTTCGTACCGCTCAAATAATCATGGGAATCAGTTACTCAGTCGAAGCCGACCCGGACACGACGGCCAAAGCGATGCTCCGGGAGCGGCAGATGAGCTTCAAGCACAGCAAGGCCATCGCCCGCGAAATCAAGGGCAAAACGGCCGGCGAGGCTGTCGACTACCTCGACGCGGTTATCGAGGGCGACCAGCCCGTTCCGTTCAAACAGCACAACTCGGGCGTCGGCCACAAAAGCAAGGTCGACGGCTGGGACGCCGGACGCTACCCGGAGAAGGCCAGCAAGGCCTTCCTCGACCTGCTCGAGAACGCGGTCGGCAACGCCGACCACCAGGGCTTCGACGGTGAGGCCATGACGATCACGCACGTCGCCGCCCACAAGGTCGGCGAGCAGCAGGGTCGCAAGCCCCGCGCGATGGGGCGTGCCTCGGCGTGGAACAGCCCGCAGGTCGACGTCGAACTCATCCTCGAAGAGCCGGAGGTCGAAGACTAATGGCCGACGAACAACAGTTCATCGAGGACGGACTCCAGCGGACCCAGATCGACGAGTTCTTCGCAGAGGAACTCGGTCGCGCCGGCTACGGCGGCATGGACGTCGCCAAGACGCCGATGGGGACCCAGATCGTGCTCAAAGCCGAGAAGCCAGGGATGGTCATCGGCAAGGGCGGGAAGAACATCCGGAAGATCACGACGGAACTCGAGGACCGATTCAACCTCGACGACCCGCAAGTCGACGTGCAGGAAGTCGACGAGCCGGACCTCAACGCCCGCATCGTCGCGGACCGACTGGCCAACGCACTCGAGCGTGGCTGGTACTTCCGCAAAGCGGGCCACACCACCATCGACCGCATCATGGAGTCGGGCGCACTCGGTGCAGAGATCGTCCTCTCCGGGAAGGTCACGGGTGCACGCTCGCGCGTGGAGAAGTTCAACCGCGGCTACGTCAAGCACAACGGCGAACCCGCAGAGGAGATCGTCGACAGCGGTGTCGGCGTCGCCGTGATGAAGCTCGGTACCATCGGGGTCCGAGTCAAGATCATCCCGCCGGACGCGGAGCTCCCCGACGACTTCGAGATCTACGAGGATGTCGACGTCGAGGACTACGTGGCCGACACCGACGGCGAGTCCGTCGAGGAACTCCTCGAAGGCGAGCCTGAAGACAGCGAGACGGCCGAGGAACTCGACGAAGACGTGGCCACCGGGGCCGACGACGAGTCCGAGGCTGACGAGGAGTTCGTCGACGAGGAAATCGTCGAGGAAGACGTCGAGGTCCCGACTGACGACGATGTCGAGGACGTCGACGTCGACGAACTCGAAGACGCTGTCGACGAGGAACTCGACGAGGACGTCGAGGCGGAAGCCGAAGAGCTGATGGACGAAATGGACGAGGAGGCTGACGACGAATGACCGTCCTCCACGTCCAGGAGATTCGGGACATGACGCCCGCCGAGCGCGAGGCGGAACTCGACGACCTGAAGACCGAACTGCTGAACGCCCGGGCCGTGCAGGCCGCGGGTGGTGCACCGGAAAACCCCGGTCGCATCAAGGAGCTGCGGAAAGCCATCGCCCGCATCAAGACGATTCAGGGCGAAGAAGGCGACCTGCAGGAGAACGAATAATGCCACTGACACCCGAGACGCTCCCACGACACGAACTCGTCGGCCTCGACTGTGAGGTCGTCGCCGCGTCCAACCCGGACGCCGTCGGTATCAGCGGCACTGTCGTCATGGAGACGACACAGATGCTGACAATCGAGGGGGCCGACCGGGTGTGGCACGTGCCGAAGGACAGCGCGACCTTTTCGTTCGCCATCGACGGACAGCGAGTCCGGGTCGACGGCGACCGACTCGTCGCGCGTCCCGCTCGTCGCACAGAGAACACAGGAGATTCACTATGGCGCTAGGACTGAACGTACAGGAACCGGAGGACACCTGTGCCGATCAGAACTGCCCGTTCCACGGAGAGCTCTCCGTGCGCGGACAGACACTGAACGGCGAGGTAGCCTCCACTGACATGGAGAAGACCGTTGTCGTCGAGCGCGAGTACGACGTGAAGGTGCCGAAATACGACCGCTTTATGAAGCGGCGGAGCCGCGTTCCGGCTCACGCACCGGACTGTCTCGACCTCGCGGTCGGTGACACGGTCACGATAGCAGAGTGTCGACCGCTCTCGAAAACGAAAAGCCACGTCGTCGTTAGCGCGGGCTCGGACGAGGCCGCGAACGACGAACAGGACGGTGATGCCTGATGGAAGCACTCGGTGCTGACGTCACGCAAGGCCTCGAGAAGGGCTCGCTCATTACGTGTGCGGACAACACGGGAGCGCGCGAACTCAAGGTCATTTCCGTCCACGGCTACTCGGGAACGAAGAACCGCCACCCCAAAGCTGGGCTGGGCGACAAGATCACGGTCTCGGTCACCAAGGGGACGCCCGAAATGCGTCGTCAGGTGCTCGAAGCCGTCGTCGTCCGCCAGCGAAAGCCGATCCGTCGACCCGACGGCACCCGCGTCAAGTTCGAAGACAACGCGGCCGTCATCGTCGACGAAAACGAGGACCCGCGCGGGACCGAGCTGAAAGGTCCAATCGCACGGGAAGTCGCACAGCGATTCGGCAGTGTGGCATCAGCAGCGACGATGATCGTATAGAACCATGAGCAAGCAACCAGACAAACAACGCAAGAGTCAACGACGTGCCCCGCTTCACGAGCGGCACAAGCAGGTCCGGGCGACGCTTTCGGCCGACCTCCGCGAGGAGTACGGCCAGCGCAACGTCCGCGTCAACGCTGGTGACACCGTCGAGGTGCTCCGCGGCGACTTCGCCGGCGAGGAAGGCGAAGTCCTTGAGGTCAATCTCGACAAGGCCGTCATCCACGTCGAAGACGTCACGCTCGAGAAGACGGACGGCGAGGAAGTCCCGCGACCGCTTGACACCTCGAACGTCCGCGTGACGGACCTGGACCTCGAAGACGAGAAGCGCGAGGCGCGTCTCGAATCGGAGGATGATTCCGCATGAGTAACCACCAGAAGCGACTCTCGGTGCCCAACAGTTGGCCCGTAGAGCGCAAGACCGCGACGTTTACGGTGAAAGCCGGCGCCGGCCCGCACGGTGAGGACGGGGTTCCCCTACTCATCGTTCTTCGGGACGTGCTCGGCTACGCCGACAACCGCAAAGAAGCCCGCTACGCCCTCAACGAGGACAACGTCCTCATCAACGGGAAGGCCATCTCCGACGAGGAACGCCCCGTCGGGATGTTCGACATCCTGGCCTTCACCGAGCGCGAGGAGTACTACCGCGTGTTCCCCGGCGAGGGTGGTCGGCTGGCGCTGACCGCAATCGACCCGGACGCGGCCGAGTCCAAGCTCGGTAAAATCGTCACCAAGACCCACGTCTCCGGTGGCGACGTTCAGCTGGGCCTCCACGACGGTGAGACGCTCGTCGTCGAGGACGCCCAGACCTACGACGCTGGCGACTCCATCGTCGTCGGCAACGAGGACGGTGAAATCGTCGCCCACTTCGAGTACGAAGAGGGCGCGCTCGTCACCGCCGTCGACGGCGCCCACGCGGGCGAAGTCGGCGAAATCGAGGAGATTCAGGTGACGCCGGGTTCGGCACAGAACAACGTGATAGTCTCGCAGGATGGCGACGAAGGCTTCGAGACGGTCGAAGAGTACGTCGTCGTCATCGACGAGAACTTCACAGGTGATGACGAATGAGCTCCGAGAGTGAGTCCGGCGGCGACTTCCACGAGATGCGCGAACCGCGCATCGAGAAGGTCGTCGTTCACATGGGTATCGGCCACGGTGGCCGCGACCTCGCCAACGCAGAGGACATCCTCGGGGAAATCACCGGGCAGACGCCGGTACGAACGAAGGCCAAGCGGACTGTCGGCGAGTTCGACATCCGCGAGGGCGACCCAATCGGTGCGAAGGTCACCCTCCGCGATGAGATGGCTGAAGAGTTCCTCCAGACGGCGCTGCCGCTGGCCGAACTGGCGACGAGCCAGTTCGACGACACCGGCAACTTCAGCTTCGGCGTCGAGGAACACACCGAGTTCCCGAGCCAGGAGTACGACCCGAGCATCGGAATCTACGGGCTGGACGTGACGGTCAACCTCGTCCGCCCCGGCTACCGCGTCGCAAAGCGCGACAAGGCGTCACGCTCGATTCCGACCAAGCATCGACTCAACCCGGCCGACGCAGTCGCGTTTATCGAGTCGACCTACGACGTGGAGGTGAGCGAATGAGCGAAAGTGAAACCACAGACGAGCCCGATTCCGAGACGGCATCCAGTGAGCGAACTGGCCAGCTCGAGTCCTGTCAGCGCTGCGGTCGCGAACAGGGACTCGTCGGCAAGTACGACATCTGGCTGTGCCGCCAGTGCTTCCGCGAGATTTCGCGAGGCATGGGCTTCAGGAAGTACAGCTAACAATGACAGGGAACGACCCATTTGCCAACGCACTGTCGGCGCTTAACAACGCCGAAAGCGTCGGGCACCTAGAGCAGACAGTATCGCCAGCTTCGAACGAGATCGGCAGCGTCCTCGAGGTCTTCTACGACCGCGGGTACATCGACGGATTCAGTTTCGTCGACGACGGCAAAGCCGGCGAGTTCGAAGTTGAACTGAAAGGAGCCATCAACGAGTGTGGCCCGGTCAAGCCCCGCTACTCTGCGGGCGCAGACGAGTTCGAGAAGTGGGAGAAGCGGTTCCTCCCCGCCCGTGACTACGGGACCCTCGTCGTGACGACCAGCCACGGCATCATGAGCCACTACGAGGCTCGTGAGCAGGGCGTCGGTGGCCAAGTCATCGCGTACGTATACTAACAATGCCACGAGTAGAACTGGAGATTCCGGAGGACGTGGACGCCGAGCAGGACCACCTTGACATCACCGTCGAGGGGGACAACGGCAGCGTCACGCGTCGGCTCTGGTACCCTGACATCGACGTGTCCGTCGACGGCGACACGGTCGTCATCGAATCCGATGAGGACAACGCCAAGACGATGTCGACGATCGGTACCTTCCAGAGCCACATCGAGAATATGTTCCACGGCGTGACCGAGGGCTGGGAGTACGGTATGGAGGTCTTTTACTCTCACTTCCCGATGCAGGTCGACGTCGAGGGTGACGAAGTCGTCATCGAGAACTTCCTGGGCGAGAAGGCCCCCCGCCGCACGACGATCCACGGCGACACGGACGTCGAAATCGACGGTGAGGAGCTGACCATCAGCGGTCCCGACATCGAAGCTGTCGGCCAGACCGCCGCGGACATCGAGCAGCTCACGCGCATCAACGACAAGGACGTGCGCGTGTTCCAGGACGGGGTGTACATCACCCGCAAACCGAACCGAGGTGACGCCTGATGGCGGATAACGAAGAAGACGTCGAAGCAGAGGAAGAGTACACCGAACTGACTGACATCAGCGGCGTCGGCCCGTCCAAGGCGGAGTCGCTCCGCGAGGCCGGCTTCGAATCGGTCGAAGACGTTCGCGGTGCCGACCAGTCCGCGCTCGCCGATGTCAGCGGTATCGGGAACGCGCTGGCGGCCCGAATCAAGGCCGACGTCGGCGGACTCGAAGTCGAGTCCGAGACCGAAGCCGAAGTCGAAGAGGAAGGCGGCGAGGAAGCGCCCGACGAGGACGTGGAGACGGAACTCCAGGCCCGCGGGCTCACCGACAAGACGCCGGACCTCTCCGACGAGGACGCGCGGCTCCTGACCCAGCGACACCGGGTCGGCAAGCCGCAGTTCAACCGCCAGGACCACCACAAGAAAAAGCGCGTCTCGACCTCGTGGCGCAAGCCCCGCGGCCAGCTCTCGAAGCAGCGCCGCGGCATCAAGGGCAAGGGCGACACGGTCGAGGCGGGCTTCCGCTCGCCGACCGCGGTTCGCGGCAAGCACCCCTCGGGCTTCGAGGAGGTCCGCGTGCACAACGTGGACGACCTCGAAGGCGTCGACGGGGACACGGAAGCCGTCCGTATTGCCTCGAAGGTCGGCGCTCGCAAGCGCGAGCGAATCGAAGAGGAAGCCGAGGACGCGGGCATCCGCGTGCTCAACCCCACCTACGTCGAAGTCGAGGTGAGTGAGTGATGACAGACCTCTCCGCACAGAAGCGACTCGCGTCGGACGTCCTTGACGTCGGGAAGAACCGCGTCTGGTTCGACCCCGAGCGACAGGGCGACATCGCCGATGCGATTACCCGCGAGGACGTTCGCGAACTGGTCGATGAGGGCGCCATTCAGGCGAAAGACAAGAAAGGCAACTCCCGCGGACGCGCCCGGGAGCGCCAGAAGAAGCGTGCGTACGGCCACCAGAAGGGAGCCGGTTCCCGGAAGGGCAAGGCAGGCGCACGGCAGAACTCCAAGGAGGACTGGGAGTCACGCATCCGCGCACAGCGGACGAAGCTGCGCGAACTGCGTGACGAGGGAACGCTTTCGAGTTCGCAGTACCGCGACCTGTACGACAAGGCCGGCGGTGGCGAGTTCGATAGCGTTGCCGATCTCGAACGTTACATCGACGCAAACCACGGTGACGCATAATGGCGACAGGACCACGATACAAAGTACCGATGCGGCGACGCCGCGAGGCCAGAACCGATTACCATCAGCGGTTGCGCCTGTTGAAATCCGGTAAGCCACGTCTCGTTGCTCGAAAGAGCAATAAACACGTCAGGGCGCAGCTGGTGACGCTTGGCCCCAACGGCGACGACACTCTCGCGTCCGCTCACTCGAGCGACCTCGCCGAGTACGGCTGGGAGGCCCCGACGGGCAACATGCCCTCGGCCTACCTCACCGGTCTGCTCGCCGGGCTTCGCGCGCAGGAAGCGGGCATCGAGGAGGCAGTGCTCGACATCGGACTCAACAGCCCGACCCCCGGAAGCAAAGTATTCGCAATACAGGAAGGCGCAATCGACGCCGGCCTGGACATTCCGCACAACGACGACGTACTCGCCGACTGGCAGCGCACGCGCGGTGCCCACATCGCCGAGTACGACGAGCAGCTCGAGGAGCCGCTGTACAGCGGTGACTTCGACGCTGCAGACCTCCCGGAGCACTTCGACGAGCTCCGAGAGACCCTACTGGACGGTGACATCGAACTATGAGTGCTAACAACGGATGGGAGCCACGGACACGCCTCGGCAAGCAGGTCGTCGAGGGCGAAATCGACTCCATGCAGGAGGCGCTGAACTCCGGGCTCCCGCTGAAAGAATCGGAAGTCGTCGACCAGCTCGTTCCCGACCTGGAAGACGAAGTGCTGGACATCAACATGGTCCAGCGGATGACAGACTCCGGCCGCCGCGTTAAGTTCCGCTGCGTGGTCGCCGTTGGCAACCGCGACGGCCTCATCGGCTACGCCGAGGGGCGTGACGACCAGGTCGGCGGTGCCATCCAGAAAGCCATCGACATCGCAAAGCTGAACATCATCGACGTCTCCCGCGGCTGCGGGTCCTGGGAGTGTGGCTGTGGCCGTCCGCACACGGTCGCGCTGCGCACCGAGGGCAAGGCCGGGAGCGTCGAAGTCGAGCTGCAGCCGGCCCCGCGCGGGCTGGGCCTCGCGGGCGGGGAGACCGTCCGCAAGGTGCTCGAACTCGCCGGTATCGAAGACATCTGGACACGCAGTAGCGGGAACACGCGCACCACGGTCAACTTCGCGAAGGCGACGTTCAACGCCCTGCAGAACACGGCCGAGGCGCGCGTCCCCGAACGGACCTTCGAGAAACGAGAGGTGATCGAGTGATGCACGCACTCGTCCAGCTCCGTGGCGAAGTCAACATGCACACCGACATCCAGGACACGCTGGAGATGCTCAACATCCACCACGTGAACCACTGCACGCTCGTCCCCGAGACGGACGCCTACCGCGGCATGGTGACGAAGGTCAACGACTTCGTCGCCTTCGGTGAGCCGAGCCAGGAGACGCTGGAGACAGTCCTGGCGACGCGCGCCGAGCCGCTCGAGGGCGACGCCGACGTGGACGACGAGTGGGTCGCCGAGAACACGGACTACGACGACATCTCCGGGCTCGCGTTCGCGCTCCTCTCCGAGGAGACGACGCTACGCGAGCAGGGACTGTCCCCGACGCTCCGTCTGCACCCGCCCCGTGGCGGCCACGACGGCGTCAAACACCCCGTCAAGGAGGGCGGGCAGCTCGGGAAACACGACACCGAGGGAATCGACGAACTCCTGGAGGCGATGCGATAATGACGAGCAAAAAGAAACGACAGCGCGGCTCGCGCACGCACGGCGGCGGCTCGCACAAGAACCGACGTGGTGCCGGCCACCGCGGTGGTCGCGGTGCCGCAGGCCGTGACAAGCACGAGTTCCACAACCACGAACCGCTCGGCAAGAGCGGCTTCAAGCGCCCGCAGAAGGTGCAGGAAGAGGCCGCCACTATCGACGTTCGCGAGATCGACGAGAACGTGACGCTGCTGGCCGCCGACGACGTCGCCGAAGTCGAAGACGGTGGCTTCCGCGTCGATGTCCGTGATGTGGTCGAAGACGCCGACGACGCCGATTACGTGAAGGTACTCGGTGCCGGCCAGGTTCGCCACGAACTCACGCTCATCGCCGACGACTTCTCCGAGGGCGCTCGCGAGAAAGTCGAAGCCGCAGGCGGGAGCGTCGAACTGACCGACCTCGGCCAGGAGCGCCAGGCCGAGGCCGAGACAGACGAAGACGCGGACGCGGACGAGGAATAACGAACGATGAGCTGGAAGGACACCGCCGAACCACTGCTTGTCCGGATGCCCGCAGTCCAGCGGCCGGACGGACACGTTCCGTTCAAGCGCAAGCTCACCTGGACAGGAGGCGTGCTCCTGCTGTATTTCTTCCTGACGAACGTGAAGCTGTTCGGGCTGGACATCGACGCCAGTCAACAGGTGTTCGGGCGCTTCTCCTCGATTCTGGCCTCTGGCCAGGGGAGCATCATGCAGCTGGGTATCGGTCCGATCGTTACGGCGTCCATCGTGTTACAGCTCCTCGGTGGGGCGGACCTGCTCGGGCTGAACACCCAAGACGACCCGCGAGACCAGATCCTCTATCAGGGGCTCCAGAAGCTGCTGGTACTCGTGATGATCTGTCTCACCGGGCTCCCGATGGTGTTTGCCGGCGGCTTCCTCCCGGCTGACACGGCGGTCGCGAACTCACTGGGTATCGGTACGGCCGGTGTCCAGTGGCTCATCTTCGCCCAGATGTTCGTCGGCGGTGTCCTCATCCTGTTCATGGACGAGGTCATCTCCAAATGGGGCGTCGGCTCCGGTATCGGCCTGTTCATTGTCGCCGGCGTGAGCCAGCGACTCATCGGTGGCATCCTGACGACGCCGTTTATCGGCAACAACGAAGGGATCATCTACACCTGGTACCTGTTCATCACCGGCGAGCGCGGCACCGGGCCAGTGCTGGCCGCTGATGGCCTCCAGACCGTGTTGCTGCAGGGCGAACTGCTGGGACTGTTCACGACGGTCCTCATCTTCGCAGTGGTCGTCTACGCCGAATCGGTCCGCGTGGAGATCCCGCTGTCGAACGCCCGCGTGAAAGGAGCCCGTGGCCGCTTCCCGGTCAAGCTCATCTACGCGAGCGTCCTGCCGATGATCCTCGTCCGGGCACTGCAGGCGAACATCCAGTTCCTGGGCCGTATCCTGAACGCCCAGCTGGGTTCGATGCCAGCGTTCCTTGGCACGTACGCCAACGGCCAGCCGACCGGCGGCCTGTTCTACTTCCTCGCCCCCATCCAGAGCCGTGGCGACTGGATGTGGTGGCTGGAAGGGACTGCTCAGCCGGTCTGGCAGATCCTGACCCGCGTTGGAATCGACCTGTTCGTCATGCTGGTCGGCGGCGCAGTCTTCGCCGTGTTCTGGGTCGAAACCACCGACATGGGCCCGGAAGCAACGGCCAAGCAGATCCACAACTCCGGGATGCAGATCCCCGGCTTCCGACAGAACGTCGGCGTCATCGAAAAGGTCCTCGAGCGGTATATCCCGCAAGTGACTGTCATCGGCGGCGCCTTGGTTGGGTTGCTCGCCGTGATGGCCAACATGCTGGGTACCATCGGCGGCGTCTCCGGTACCGGGCTGCTACTGACGGTCTCCATTACGTACAAGCTGTACGAGGAGATCGCCGAAGAGCAGCTCATGGAGATGCATCCGATGATGCGCCAGATGTTCGGATAGGTTACACGTAGTTCAGAGAAGCACCGTTTCCGACTTTTTGTATAAACTTTCAGCAATATTTGCTACCAGACTGACCACTTGTGATTCGGCTTGAACTAGCGAATATAAGTCGGTCTGGGGACATTCGAACACGTCCCAGAGCTCTCGTAGTTGGAATTCCCATCAGCTTAAGTCGATAGGATAAATTGCAACAAATAGATGAAGTTGGATCGATATCTCCTAAATCAGTTTCTACTACTTACAATTCCTGCAGCTGTAATCTCTCCATTCATCTTTTCTGCACCCTTGGGAATACAAGAACACGCAGCGGTCGAGGTCGCTGGTTTTTTTCAATCGCTATCCATAATTAAAGATGGCTTTGCGTCATACACTTATCTGTCTATTTTTGAAAGTTCGTCGGGGCTGCATCTTCACAGTTTAATTAGTTCTCTATTCTTATTTGCCGGTGTCTCTGAGGCTGGCCGGCTTGTTGCACTGATTGCAGGGAGTGGTTCGTCAGTACTTCTCTATATTTTTATTAAAGACTGGTTTTCAACCAAAACAGGGATTCTAGCTGGGTCCTTAGTTTGGATTCATCCATTGTTTATTCGGTTTTCTTCCCGTTGGTACCCAGAGTCATTGGGTATATTAATGACGTTGGCAGTTATGCATGCTGTTATCAAAGATATAGATGAAGAAGGACGAAGATACTATTTTCTTGCGATCTGCTTACTCTCACTTGCGATTACGAATCATCTTTGGGAAGCCTCAATAGCATTACCAGCAGCAGTCGCCTACTACCAGACTAAGAAAATCCGACGATCTGCAACTATTATCGGCACTACAATTGTTGTGATTATTATAGTTGAACTGATCAAGTCGTATCAACCATCAGTAACTTCACATTTCCAGACCCGATCTGTGTTCTATCATCCTGAAGTTTTGCTGACCCCGAATTGGGTTTTTCACTGGGCGTGGGGTGGTAACCTTTTCCCAACTGATATTTTTTTCAGCATCTATTATATGGACAATACCTGTCGCGATTACATTAATGATATTACTAACTATTTGGGGATGGAAAAATCAGGACGATCGGGCTGTAACGATAATCGCTTGGTTCATTAGCGGACTGTTGGTTATGATTTTGTTACCGGTCGGTTGGCGAGGACATGTGTACTACGCATGGGGCCTTTTAGTTCCCTCGGCACTGGCGGCAGCTATCATAATCACCGAATTTTTGTCGAGCAAACTGAAAGTCCATCAAACACAAGCGGTGGCTCTAGCTATCTTACTTTTATCTTCAGGGATCGCTGGTTCCACCCTCTATCCAGAAAACCCGGCCCACATCTACGATGATGGACCGCTGTCATCCGAAAAAGTAACTCAGGCAGGCCATGAACTTCGGAAACTTCCAAATAAGGATACAGCTAGAATCGCTTTCAGAGGCCAGTTGAAGAATGATACCGGTAGAATGAGAATAATCCAATCGCGAATTCTAATGCATGCCCGGATTAATATTGAAGCTATAACTCCCGCCCAATCAGAAAAAATCATAATTGACGAACAAGATATCTGTGATTATAAAGTATATATAAGTGATGATGATTTAATTGTATCTAATTGTTGACTGGATAGCTCAAATAACGATCCTAATTAGCGGTGGAGGATACGTTATAACAACCGAGTTAAGTCGAAATCCAACATTGGTTGGATATTAAATATGTTCAGTGCACTGACCGAAACTGTAGTGATCACGACAATCTGAAAGAAATAGTAGAATATATATTCTGAATGGATGGTTATGCCGGTTTTGATGACGGTTCGTCGGGTAAGGAATCATAGATATTTTGCTCCAGTGGACAGTCATATGGGAATATTATCACAGTATCGAACTCACTTCTGGTCTTTCAGGGTTGTTAGGATAAACCGCGTCTGTTCTCCTCTTTTGATTCTCATGCAAATGTGAGGACAGTTCCATCCTATCGAGTAGGACTGAATCCATGGGCGCATACACGTCCTCCTCGTCAGTTTGGTGAGCACGAAGAAGTTCCGGTAACCTGTGACGCAAATATTCTATATAAATGACGATTCATTTTCCCGTCCAATTCGGAATGATTAAACCAACGAATATAAACTCCGGGAGAGGGATCGATTTCCTAATGAGTGAATCGGAAAAAATCGGTCGCCGTGTGCAATTGCGGGCAATTATACGGGTCGCTAAGCATCGGCCGAATCTCACTGTAGCGATTATTATAGGCGGTGTTTTCGCTGCGCTACTCGAGGGCGTCGGGCTTGGCTTTATTCTCCCAATAGTTGAAATCGTCCAGTCGTCCGGTGACCCAGCACAACAGGCCGACGGCATCCTGCTAGCGTTTGTATCTATGTATCAGTTTTTGGGGATACCATTCACGCTGGGATCTGTCGTTGTCGGTGTCAGTGCCGTATTGACTGTTCGATGGACGCTGACGTTTTTTGTGCGATGGATGCGAAGTGCACTGGCTGTCGACTATACGCGACAACTCCAACAGGAAGCGTTCGACAACGCGCTTGAGGCACGGATTGAGTACTTCGATCAGGAAGGCTCAGATGATATACTCAATGCGATCGTAACACAAGCCGAGTACGCAGGACGAACTATCCGATTTGTAATCAATTTCCTCGAACAGGGCCTCTTGGCACTGATGTACCTAGCTACTGCGTTGATTATTGCCCCATCTCTCACATTCTTCTCACTCATCTTTCTCGGTGGATTCTCAGTGCTGTTTCGGTATGTCATTGAACCTGGCTACGAACTTGGGGACGAGGTCGCAGACGCGAACGAGCGTGTCCAACAGACCGCGCAGGCGGGGACCCAGGGGATACGGGACACGAAATTGTTCGGTATGGAGAACGAACTTTTCGATGATTTTATCGAAGCAGTGGATCAGTTCGCTACCTCCAGTATTACTCTCCAACGAAATGAGCAGGCTATACAGAATTTTTATAACTTGTTGACGGCCGTCTCTGTGTTTGTGCTCATCTATTTTGCACTCACCTTCGCGAACCTCTCGCTCGGATCACTTAGTGTGTTTCTGTTCGCGATGTTCCGACTTGGGCCGAAAGCAAGTGGGCTAAACTCGAAGCTATATAAAATAGAAAACAACCTGCCACATCTCGTTCGAACACAAGAGTTCATCGATGAGCTGGAACAGAATTCTGAACCGAAGCATGATTCAGAGCCCGTCCCAGACGATATCCAGACGATCAAGTTTAACGATGTGCACTTCTCCTACGAGGGACAGGAGGATGAGGCACTCTCAGGAGTGACTTTCGAATTCAAGAAGGGCGAGTTCATTGGTTTTGTGGGGCAATCCGGTGCAGGGAAGTCCACTATTATCTCGTTATTAGTCCGGATGTATGAACCTGATTCTGGAAAGATTCGAGCAAACGGCCGCCCGATTCACGAGATGGATATCGATAAGTGGCGGTCGAGAATCGCTGTCGTACGACAGGACCCATTTATCTTTAATGATACCCTACGGTACAACCTGACAATCGGGAATCGAGAGGTACCAGAAAGAGAACTCGACAGGGTGACCCGCATAGCGAACGTTGATGAGTTCTTTGAAGACCTACCAGATGGCTACGAGACGCAACTTGGCGACGACGGGGTCCGGTTGTCCGGTGGGCAACGACAACGAGTAGCGTTGGCACGAGCACTCTTGAAAGACGCCGATGTGTTGGTACTTGACGAGGCGACGAGCGATCTCGATTCGAATTTAGAGAAGGAAGTCCAGCAATCCATCGAAAATATGCAACGAGATTACGCAATCGTTGGAATCGCTCACCGACTCTCGACAGTGAAAAACGCCGCCCGGATTTACTCGTTAGACGCTGGGGAGATCGTTGAAACAGGGCGCCATGAGGAGTTGCTCGACAAGGGTGGACAGTACGCAGAACTGTATGCTATTCAGTCTCAAAGCCCATAATAGACTAGAATTTCCTCCGCAATGTGGTGTTCGTTGTCTGTTCAAGAATTGCCTGTGCTCAAATATAATTATCCTATATTCTGAGAAATGAGCAACACTCATATTCTCTATCAACCATGATGCAGTTCTGTGGGAGAGCGACTCGACATCGATTTCGGCGTGAGAAACAAGATATTTGGAGGGATAAAGTCATCTGAAGTGTCCTTCGGCTGAGCCCCAGAAACTGATGCAAGAGAGAAACTTTAGTCTACCTGTTGAAGAGGCACTCGCAGGTTTCACCAACTTCATGTAGAGTTAGATGCTATGCTGTCCCTGTATTGTTTCCAAATGAGTTCGGCAGATTAAGCCGGGCCTGGGGACTTGGCTACAGGACCTCTCAGGCGAGCCGTCTATCGTATACATTTGGACACTATACAGGTGTATAAATATGCGCTCTATACACTTAGCAGTACTAGCGACGATTTAATTTGTATTGGGCATAAACTTCCACCTGACACGATGCGAATTGACGATTTCCGAGTTGGCAAAGATGGAGTTTATTTCATTGCAGAGGCAGGAGTAAACCATAATGGCGACCTCGAAATGGCAGAGGAGTTAGTTGATGTCGCCGCCGAAGCAGGGGCCGATGCTGTGAAATTCCAGACATTTTGTGCGGATCGTCTTGTTACTTCCAACGCTGAAACTGTTGAGTATCAGCAGGACTCAGATATCAGTGGCACCCAGTACGAGATGTTATCACAGTACGAACTGGATCATGCTGACCACGAGCGGTTACGCGAGCACTGCGAGAACCGCGGGATAACATTTCTCTCTACACCATTTGACCCGGAGAGTGCTGAGATGCTCGCCGATCTTGGCGTTCCGGCGATCAAGGTTGGATCTGGTGAACTCAATAATCTTCCGCTGCTGAAACACATTGCAGGACTCTCGGTTCCGATGATTATTAGCACAGGAATGGGGACGATGCAGGAAGTTCGCAACGCTAGGGACGCAATTCTGGCTAAAGAACCTGACGCTGAAGCCGCCTTCCTTCACTGTACTTCAGCGTATCCGTGTGAAATGTCTGATGTTAATTTGCGGGCGATGGAGACTATGGCCAGGGAATTGCCAGAACCGGTTGGTTACTCTGACCACACAACCGCCCCGGAAACGCCGGCAATAGCTGTAGCGGCTGGCGCAGAGATTGTGGAAAAGCATTTTACCCTCAACTCGTCCCTTCCCGGGCCGGACCACGAGGCATCACTTGAACCACCAGAACTATCAAACGCGGTGTCTCTGGTACGGGACGCCAATCTCGCCCGGGGTAAATCAAAAAAGTCTCCGGTCCCAGTTGAAACAGAAAATAGATCGGCGCTCCGAAAGGGTCTCCATGCGGCGGTGGATCTGCCACCTAATACTGTGTTAGAGGACCATCATATCGATATCTTACGTCCGGCTGATGGACTCTCTCCTCGTTATCGAGAAACGGTACTTGGGACCCGCGTTGTCCGCGAACTAGACAGCGGTGATCCGATAACCGAAACCGACGTAAGCTGGGAGAAGGATTAATGTTCGAAGGAGAGGACACAGTGCTTGTCGTCGGTGCCCATCCAGACGACGAAGTGCTAGGCGCAGGTGGAACTATGGCGAAACACACCGAGGTCGGTGATGAGGTACACGTACTCATTGTTACCGAAGGAGCAACACAGCAATACGGTGATGAGGACTTAATCAAGCAGAAGCGACTGGACGCTCGCGAGTGTGCTAAGCGACTCGGTGTTGACGAGGTTCACTTTGGAGAACTGCCGGATATGCGTCTAGACGATGTTGCCCATGTCGAAATAAACGCGGTCATCGAATCAGTCTGTGAACAGATCCAGCCCGACATTGTCTATACCCACTCCCGACGGGAAGTCAATCGAGATCATGTGGCTGTTCATGACTCAACCCTGGTGGCGACTCGACCCGTATCCGACGTATCGATGGTTCTCGCATATGAGACGCCGTCATCCACTGAGTGGCAGCCACGACATGATGGCTTTGAAGCTGACCTCTTTGTCGATATCTCATCGAATCTAGATGCAAAGATCGAAGCCTTCGCAGCTTACGACACTGAAGTCCGAAACTATCCACATCCACGGTCGGAGCAAGCGTTACGAGCGCTCGCTAAGACCCGAGGTCTCGCCGCGAATATGACTGCAGCCGAAGCGTTCGACGTCTACCGAATGTACCGCTGACCAATACTCCTTGTCGTCAGTCGTTGATTGGCGCTGCCGGGGTCCCAACAACAGTTGTTTCCCCCGGGACATCATCAGTCACGACGGCCCCAGCGCCAACTACGGCTCGCTCTCCGATAGTAACATCTTCAATAATGGTCGCACCCGGCCCGATATAGGCATCACGCTCAATAGAAACACCACCTGCTAAGGATGCGTTCGGTGTTACTGTTACTCCCTTTCCCAATGAAACATCATGTGATATATTGACACAACTGTCGACGAGTACATGGTTTCCTAAATCGGCCATGGGACCGACATACGTCTGTGCGTTCACTGTGATCCCTCTACCGAGCCACGCATCGTCGGAAATAGTTGTGTCGGGGTGCACTGCACTAAAGAATTCGAGTCCCAGGCGTTCTACAGCTGACGCAAGCTGAAGGCGGCATCCGCGGCTGTCACCAAAGGCGACGATGCACTCCGCTGACTCGGTCTCACTGAGTTCATCTAAACTTCCTATTACATGAACACCGTCAAACGACTTCCCGTGCAATTCTTTGTTGTCGTCTATGAAGACGACATCGTTCACGTCTCCATCAGCTCTGAGAATATCCAGTACTACTCGTCCTTGTTCGCCGGCACAGTATATAACGCGCACACTACTCACCTCATTCTAGCGCGTGCTGCCTCAAATGAGTCACCCACCTCGTGTTGATAATCGGTGACGAGGCGTGCAGCCGGAATACGCTTATCTCCATCTGGTTGCACTTCTGATAACTCAACGATCCCTTCCCAAGCCCCGACTCCAATCATGTCGCCGTCAGTATATACGATCTCTCCAGGCCGGGCAAGCACATTCTCATTGGTGGGCGGCTGTGCTGACCATATCGTTACTTTCCGACCATTAATATATGAGAACGCGCCCGGGTATGGGTCAGATTGACCACGAATCCAGTCGTACACCTCTCTTGGTGAGTCGTTCCAGTTAATCAAGCCGTGGCAGGGTTTACGCTTCGGCCACCATGTGGCCTGTGACTCATCTTGGGGGGTTCGGGGAACCATCCCTGACTCAAAGGCTGGGTAGTAGTCACGTATCAGTACCTTCCCAGCTTCGACAACTTTGTTGTATAGCGCCGCCGCGTCGTCGTCGTTCGTTATTTTGATCGGTTCTTGTCCAACTAAGTCGCCAGCATCTGCCTCCTCCACCAAATGGAAAAGGGATAGGGCAGTCTGGTCTAACCCTTTGATTAGCGACCAAGCTATCGGTGCTCGGCCACGCCCGCGCGGAAGGGGGGCTGGATGCATCCCTAGAGCTGTTACGGTGGGAATCGATAGCACTTCGGCATCGACCAATTGTGACCATCCTACCACAAACAGGAGTTCAGGGTTATAGCTCGATATCTCTTTCTTAACTTCTTTATTATTGACTGATCGAATATTATGGAGGGTGATGTCTTCTCGTTCACAAAAAGCGGAGAGGTCCGTTTGGTCAGAAATATCTTCATTTTTTGTTCGAGTGAAAACAGCACGAATATCCGCCCCCAATTCAACGAGTTCATTCAAACATGCTAAACCAAGTTCGTTGTGCGTGACGAAGGTGACGCGCATATGTTCACATTTGGGGCGTCTGAAAAAGCATTTTTGACCCTAGAATGTCAAGTTTTTCCGTAACAGTGATTCGTCCAAATCCACCGTAGCGAGGTGCTGACATATTGTCTCTCCTGCTCCACCGTGGTTATAAGGGTTCTCTGTACTAGATGGATCACTATTAGAGGCTTTGGTGAGGCACATAGTTATTGCATCTTCAATTCGAGAGGTTTCGTGCGGAACGGAAACAACATTGTCGGCTTTTTCCCGTCCTGCTTGCCGTGGACCGATATCTATGGCGGGGAGGTCAAATGAGGGTGCCTCAATAATCCCGCTGGAAGAGTTGCCGATCATAACGTCAGCGGCTTCCATCAAGCTCAAGTATTCCTGCCGGGGAAGGCTACGAAAGATTTTTACATCGTCGCTGAATGAGCGTGCCTCTATCTCTTCAACCATCCGATCCCCTCCTGCGTCGGAATTAGGATATATTAGAACGGTCTGAGAGTCGAATGCTTCGATTGCGTTGAGGGTCGCACACATTTGGTGACCTGCCCGCTCCGGTTGTGTTGTCAAAGGATGCTGAACAACTAGAAACAGAGGTCGGTCGGTATCTATATCATACTGACGCTGAACGTACTGGGGGTTCTCGTACTCTCCCGCCAGTATATCATCTAAGCCTGGAGCACCGGCCACGGTGATTCGGTAACTCTCTTCACCCAGTTTTCGGATCCGTTCCGCGCTCTGCTCGGATGCCGGGAAGTGGAGGTGAGCGAATTTGGTGATCGCGTGTCGGATACTGTCATCGATGACTGCGCCTTGCATCGCATCGCCACCATGAATGTGCGCTACGGGAATGTTCATATGCGAGGCAGCAAGAGTACCCGCGAGAGCTTCATCACGGTCACCTAATAACAGGACAACATCTGGGTCGATACTTTTAAACGCTTCAGCCAGCCCCGCTGTACCGATCCCGAGCGATTTCGCCATCGCAGTTCCTGAATCCCCGTCAAGTTGCATAATTACTTCACGATTGACGGTAAAGCCATCTTTCCTTATTTCCTCAACTGTCATCCCATGATTGGGAGAGAGATGCATTCCGGTGGCAACTACTGACAGGGTAAGATCATCGTGAGCACGTATCGCTTCCATAGAGGACTTAAGCAACCCGTATTCAGCCCGCGTTCCAGTCAATACAAGAATACGTCTGTCCCCCATATCTTGATTGTCGTCCATGGATGCACAGTCCAATTCCAAGGTTATATATTGATGGTTAGTCCCGCATAGGGCCGGCCCGAGGCACAGGCAGCGCGTCGGAACCACCTTTGATCCTTTATACGATCGCTATCAGATCCGTGACCGGACGTTAGAGTCCTCTATCATCTCTACAATTGACGATTTGGACAGCAATTCTTGATCGGCAGAGGTGTACTCGCCTTCTACAGGATCAGCATTTGAGTAATTGGCCGCTTCGTATCCCGGAACGTTGATTTGTGGAAGAATAACATACATCTCCTTGAGTTCTTTAGCGTTGAGGCTCTCGTCTTTGGATATAAGCTTCTCGTGCATACGTTCTGCAGGTCGCATCCCTGTAACATCGATATCGATCTCTTCGCGAGTATATCCAAAATCCTGGGAATATCGGTCAACCATCGCTTCCGCGAGGTCAGCGACCTTGAATACAGGCATTTTGAGGACAAACACCTCGCCACTGGTCATCTTTTCGTGAGCTTGGAGAACGAGGTCAGCTGCTTTCTCAAGCGGCATAATAAATCTGGTCATCTCAGGACTGGTGACGGTAACTGGCCCGCCATTTCGGATCTGTTTCATGAAAATCGGGACGACTGAACCGCTAGATCCAAGAACATTTCCGAACCGCACGACACCAAACTCTGTGTTGCGGTTTCCTTTATAAGTATTTGCGGCGATGACAATTCGCTCTGAGAGGAGTTTCGTCGCGCCCATTACGGAAACTGGATTTGAGGCCTTGTCGGTGCTGATAGTAACGAACGAATCGACTTCTTCCTCTAAAGCCACACGAATGAGATTCTGGGTCCCTTGGACATTAGTCTGGACAGCCTCAAATGGATTGTATTCTGTGAGCCCAACATGCTTCAATGCAGCGGCGTGGAAGATGACGTCAATCCCTTCTACGGCCATCTCAAGACGATCACGGTCGCGAACATCACCGATCAAGAATCGTAGACGATCATCTTCTTCATACTGTGATTGGAGATTAAAGAGAGCGGCTTCGTCAGTGTCGAGAACCCTGACTATCGATGGCTCTTCGTTAAGGATGCGTGAAACCAACTCAGATCCAACAGAGCCGCAGCCACCTGTGATTAGTACTTTTTGGCCGGTTAAGCTGCTCATATTCAAATTGTTCTCCGTTCACCAGAAGATACTTTTCCTTTCGAGTCTCCGATTCGCGTTAATCTGTTGAATAGAAGTACGACAATAGGTTGGGTGTGTTGAGGACACAGATAAAGGGATATACGGCGATACATAACGAATGGTTTCGACTTTCCAGTATCCGCCATAGTACGCTAAATACTATAAAACCCACTTCATACAGCAGCTTTCACCCGATCTGACAGAACTCCCGTGGCAACATAGCTCTAGTGGTCACTTCGTGCTTGTGCCATTCCGTCACGAACGGCGTCAACGATACGGTCCGCCTGACTAGCAGACAGGTCGGGGTAGATCGGGAGCGAAAGGACTGTTTCGGCGATAGTATTGGTTGTTTCGAGATCAGTGCTTTCGTGAACCGAAGACTGCTGATAGTACTGCGTCCTGTGTACGGGTGTATCCCAGTAAACCTTCGAGGAGATATCGTGCTCAGCAAGGGTTTCGATCACTGTTTCCCTATCGCTTCGGGAGTCGAACTGGACTGTGTAAAGTTGATATACGTGAGTCCCCTCGGCTATCGGCTGAGGAATCTTAACGCCCTCAACATCGGCAAGTTGCTTATTCATATACCTTGCAGCAGAGCGGCGACCTTCGATCAGATCGTCGGCTTTTTCCATCTGGGCACAACCGATAGCGGCCGTGAGATCAGACATCCGTATGTTTGTGCCAAGGGCGACATATTCGCCAGAGCCAACGCTGTCGAAGTAATCACCGGACACTCGACCGTGCGAACGATAGAGTCGGAGGTTCGCCGCAACTTCGTCGTCATCAGTCACGACTGCGCCACCTTCTCCAGTCACCACAACCTTATTTTGACAGAAAGATAGTACGCCTGCATCACCGAACGATCCTACAGGTTTGTCGTCGAATGTGGCACCGAATGCTTCGGCGGCATCTTCGACGACAACCAAATCTTCTTCGTCGGCGATATCGAGGATCTCGTCGATATGGCAGGGACCACCGTAGAGGTGGACCGGAACAATACCCGCAGTTTGCTCTGTAATCTTGTTGCGTACCGATGACGGATTGAGACCGTACGTATCAGCATCGATATCAGCGAAGACGGGCGTTGCTCCGATGAGGCGAACGGCATTGGCTGTCGCAATGAATGTGAACGATGGGACGATCACTTCGTCGCCCGGGCCGATGCCACATGCCCGAAGACCAGCAACAAGGCCTGTCGTCCCTGAATTAACAACTACAGCGTGCTCTACCTCAAAAAAATCCTCAAGTTCACTCTCAAATTGGTCCACGAACGGCCCCTTGGCCCAGTAACTGCCACGACCGATTGACTCAACTGCGTTCTGCATATCTCTTTCATCCCACGCGATTTCGAATAGTGGTATTTGCTCGGGCATTTTGTACAATTAATTCTATTTTTTTGTTAACTGTTGCGATTGGTATGTCAAAGTCATGCGCCAGTATTCACGAGTCAGACAATCTGTTTCTACTCTTCAATAGAACCTCTACCCAAGCCGCCGTGTAGAAACAATCTAGAGAGAAGTCTACTTGTCTTGACTGCTAGGTATCTCATCCAGATGATGCTTGTAGCATTGGGGTTTGGATATATCATTTTCGAATTTCAACGGGGTTTGTCAAACTTCCTATTCCGCTGATTGAGGCAGTCACTGTCTCGCCCTGACTGAGGACTCCATCTACCCGCCCCGGGTCACCTGTAGATATCACGTCACCGGGTCGCAACTCGACAATGGAGGAAAGATAGCTTACAATAAATGGAATCGTAAATCGCATACTTGATGTTGATCCTTGACAGATACGATCGCCAGCGTGTCGGACCGACATATCTAATCCGACTCGCTGGTCAAGTTCATCAGTAGTTACAACGTGTGGTCCACATGGAGAGAAGGTGTCCATCAATTTGTAAGCCATCGGCCCCGGCCACTCGGTGCGTGCGGTTATGTCGTTAATTATGGTGTAGCCTGCTATATGATCTAACGCATCCCTTTCTTCAATATATTTTCCGGACTTCCCGATTACCACCCCGAGTTCGACTGCAGGAATGACCGAATCACTAACTCGCTCAGGAAGAACGATTGGATCTTGTGGCCCGACGATTGCTGTCTCCGGTACAAGCCATTGTGATGGTACTTTATTGAGAGGCTGGTTCCGCTCACGGATATGCTGTGTGTATACTCCACCAAGCGCAAACAGACGTCCATTCTCGGATATCGGTGGGAATATGTCCTTTTCGACAAGCGTGGTAGCAGATGGTCCTGTTTCATCGGCGGCTTGTACAACTGCTTCGGGACCTTTCGTCGTCAATAGTTCAAGCACTTCACCGAATGGATCGCTTGCTGTCGTCAAGTTGCTACTGGAAATCGAGATCTCCTTAACAGATTGATTTTCAACGATACCTGGAATAGGCAGATCACTGTCAGACTTGAATCGTACTAACCTCATTCGCTCCTCCAAGCGAGAAGCGCACGTGCCTTCTCAAGATCGTATGGCTCGTCTATATCGAGCGACCGTTCTTTCGGCATTTTGTAGTGAATTGTTTTATCAGTATAAAAGCTTTCAGCAGCTTCAAAATCGGCCACTGACGCGACATAGACCGCACCATTGGGATGGTACAGCGTTGGAAACTCCTGTGTGCGTGTCTTTTGCCACGGGTTCTCGTCAAAATGAGGGAGAATCCTCTCCTGATTGGTCTCAACCGCCCAAAACGGTGGGTTATCGTACTGTGTCACGCTAACGAGGGAGTGAGCGTCTGATTCTTGGAGATGATTAACTGCCGTATCGATATCTTCAACGGTGCGAAACGGGACCGTCGGAAGCAACAGACAAACGTATTCGAACGTTTCATTGTTTGACTTGTACCACTTGATGGCGTGCTGTACGACTTCGTTAGCGGTCGACGTGTCCGTGGCAATTTCGTCAGGACGCTGGAAAGGAACTGATGCTCCGAATTCTTCTGCCTTCCTTCGGATTCGTGGATCTTCAGTAGAGACAATAGATCGATCGATATGGGTTGCAGATTGTGCCTGTTCTATACTATGGGCAATGAGAGGTTTTCCGCCCAACTCGCGAAGATTCTTATCAGGCACTCGTTTTGATCCTCCTCGGGCGGGGATGACAGCGAGCGTTCTACCCGTCATATACTTTCCTCCTTCTGAATGGTCGTCTGTATTCGACCGACTGATTCAACCCAGGCATTGAATTCATCTCCATCTTCAAGTGTAGGCATATCCCGAACTGGGGACCCAGTCGTGATGAAATCTCCCGGGCTAAGAGTCATTACATGCGAGACATACTCAACGAGTTCGCCGAGAGAGTACCGAAGGGACGTAGTTGACTTGACATCGACTAGGTCACCGTTGTGTTTGAGACCAAGCATCAAATCTTCTATATTGAGTGGCTTGGCTGGAACGACTGCAGGGCCGCATGGCAGAAAGTTATCGAACATCTTGTAGCCCATCAGACCGGGTAGTTCGTCATATGCGGTGACACCTGCACAGACGGTGACACCGGCAACCGATTCGCGTGCAGCCTCGCCCTTTACTTGTGAAGCTTTTTTACCGACAACTACACCGAGTTCGACACTAGGCCGAACATCGGTTATCTGTGGGGGGATGTGTACCGTAGACTGGTCGCTCGTCAGGGTGGTGGTTGGGGCGACCCATAGCCCCGGATTCGACATCTCGTTTAGGCCAGCATCTTCCACGTGTGGATTGGCTCCTTTGTCGATCACATCATGTTCGTAACACCCTTCTAGACGAATAATACTAGACGGCTCGACTGGGGATTTTATTTGTATTTCTTTTACAGAAAATGTCTGTAGAGACTCCTTAGTAACGAATCTCTCCGTTAGCGAATTCAACTCACAAACAGCCGCAGAATAACTTTCGAAGTTCTCAGACAAATCAAAGACTATTCCATCCACGAGATAGCCAATACGCAGTGGCCCATCTCTATATCTGAATCGGAGCAATCCCATTACATGATTTTCAATTGGCCGCAATATAATATCTATTGCTCTGGGAAGGAGTATTGCTGATTTTATCGACGTATAATCCAGAGTATATTTTGAACGCCTACTCTCTATCTGTATAGTGTTTAGCACAGAAGGAAAATAACGCCAAGATACGGTATTTCCTGGTCTAAATGGCGTTATAGTGGATTATCTTATCTGAATTAGGGCCTTACAAAAGGTCATCCTGTAATTGCCAAGGCATAGCCGGCTTTCCGACCCAACCGACAAGTTGAGAAGGAAGCCGCGATTTACAGATATCAATGTCTGAATCTGTGGAACAGACGAATCTTTTCATATGTGAAACTAGCTTGCATGTTGCAGAGGCAACTAGTATCGTTGAACAAGACTTCGAAGACTCTCGGAACATTTTGATCGTAACGAACTCACCACGGGTATCCGACATGGATACGGAAAGCCTCGGAAGAGTATACGATAGACACTTCATTGCGAATTATAAACTCAATATAAGTAATAAAGAAATACCATTTGTTCCAGAATCTGTAAAGATGGGCCTGAATAAGGCCCTGACGTATATTTCTCTTCTGTTGATGGTCCTCGCTCTCGCCTGTATGAGTTTATTAGTTCAAGATTTAAATATATTCTTTTCAACACAATCCCCAATATTGAACAACGGTTTGGCTTGGATACGGAACCACGGGTGGGCCCAATTGTATCATTTTGAGGTTGGAATCGGTCTATATATGCAGGGGGGATTAAAAGATAGAGGACGATTGAGCGAAGTATTGTTTCCACTAACGCTTGAGAGTCTGCTCTCTGATGGAATTATCGACGGTGTGTATTGTATGCGCCCCGACGACCTATCCACTGTGTATCCGAATGTAGTGACAAAAGAAATTAACTTCTACGCTCATAACGAACTTCTGACTGCACTGTTTGAATCAGATTTCCACATTGATAGGCTCTCAAATAGATATCCACTGTTCGTTCTCGTGACCCAGCCGCTCGTTGAGAATGATTACATTTCAGCACAAGCCTATCGTGAGAAGACCGAGGCTATCATAACCGCTCTCGGTAAAACCCATCACGTAATAGTGAAACCTCACCCGGGCGAGGACACAATGCGGTATGTTGATATGGATGTGACAGTCCTGCATGAGGCAGATTATCCGGTTGAGCTCCTCATCTGGTCACTGCTTGGCAGGGACGACGTACCGGAGATCTCTGTCGGTTCGACTGGGCTCTCAACTGCTCTGTCCAATCTTGCAGCAGTACCCGTTAAAAAACATTCGTTCATAGAATATTATGAGTTAGACGAGATGGATAAGAAGATGAGGCAGTACTACTCCAACTGTTCGATCGAATATGTCAGTGAACCAAAAGCGTTGTTTGGTGTCCACGAGCGGTCCGATTCAGAAAGCGAATCAAACGCATGACTTAATGTCTGTTATTGCGTGGTTTTCATATACATTGGCAAAAGATAATATACTACAGGTTTAGAATATGCCTCTAAGGATCTGTTTTGTCTCAACCCACCTCGGTCACGTTCGAGGAGGTGCCGAAATCAACGACTTGACCCTCGGCGCAGAGTTCTCGAAGATGGGTCACGATGTCTCGTATATAACAATCGGAAACGACAGCGCCGATTTATCCAACGACGTTCAGACTATAGGCGTTGACTGTCCATACGCCTACGATCTGAGTTATTCCGCTCCAGATCCGTTAGGAAAAATTATACGACACCTAAATGAGGAACTATTCATCTATCGGATCCGTCGAGACATCAGAGAACCACTCTCTGGGGCGGATATCGTTTATGCAACAGGGCGACCCGTTCTCAGTCGTCTCCGAGAGCTTACAGATGCACCATTCGTGTATACTGTCCGTGGACGCGTGAACCCACTATACGACAGGTATCTAAAACGAGCAGACGGATTGGTTTTCTGGGGCGGTTGTGATGAGGAGTACGGGGATGAATCGCTTCTCTCAATTCCGAATCGGACGATTGATCCTGGCATCGATCCAGAGACGTTCTGTCCGCAGGAACTCAGCGGCGGTGATCGACCGGCATATGCTACCAATGAGAGCACAGTACTCACATTCAGCGGCCGGCTCGAACCAGTCAAACAGATAGATAATATAATCGAAGCTGTCAGTCGGTTAGAATCGGAGTTTGACTTAACTCTCGTAATACTCGGTGATGGTTCGCAACGGTCGAAACTTGAGGAATTAGCGGACTCCATCGTCGCCGAAACTCCGATTCACTTCCTAGGTCGTGTAGAACACGATTCGATTCCGATTCATTTGAATGCCAGTGATATATTCATACTCGCCTCCGCGATGGAGAACCACCCAATCGCATTGAAGGAGGCGATAGCTTGCGGAACGTATTCTGTCGCACCTGCTATCGGGCGTATCCCACAGATCGTGGCAGAAGGTACCGGTTATATATATGAGGACAACACGATAGAGGGACTGACAGCAGCGTTGCAAGAAATACTCTCAAATAATCGCCATAAGCACCGGTCACGGTGGGAGCGTTCAGTTCAGTTTGCGGATTGGAACGATGCTGCGGATAAAATCGTCAATCTGTTCGAGGAAGTTCAATAGTCCGGAAACGAGTAACGCTTGTCTATTTGTAGCCCAAGTCCTCTAAGCGTTGGTCAATCCCCTCGGGAGTCTCTGACGGAACATCGTTATCTGACTCTTGCACCGTCTTCGAAAGGTCTTTGCTGGGATCCCAGAGATCTCGCTCGGCTTCAAGTCTATTACCCTTGATCTCGTTTATATAGTTCTGGTATTTATCCTGTAGTTTCTGATATACGCCTTCGGCAGTTTCTATTTCGTTCTGCGATTCCACAGGATCAGAAATGAAGTCAAAGAGTAACTCCGTCTCCGGAGATGTTGTAAGCAAATCTTGTTGACACATATATTTCCATGGACAGTGTATGACGGCCGTTGAGATTCCCTCACTGTTCTCAAATCCAAGGAACACCGTATTCTCATTCGTCCGATCTCTTACGTCTGTTCCATCCCAAGACTCTGGAACATTTGCATCGGCGAGCCGAGCGATTGTCGTTGGAACATCAATCAAACTGACGGTGGCATCGCTCTCGCTGGCATCGAACTGGGGTGCATCAACAACCAGCGGGATGTGGGCCATTGACTGATAAACGGACTCTTTATGAAACCGGTTGTGAAGGCCTAGCTCCTCTCCATGATCGGCAGTCAGAACAACGGTAGGGTCTCCTTCAACCTCTCGAAGGAGACGCCCGACGTGTGCGTCGGCATTCCGGATATTAGTATCGTACGCGTCTACCAGTATTTCTGATGGAGGATTTCCCGGGTCTACAGAGGGCATTCGGATGTGTTCCCTGTCTGTGGGGATATTAAGCGCATGACGGTGTTCCGGGAAGTACCCATAAGGGTGATGCGCGTCCATCAAGTGGACCCAGGCAAAGTATGGTTTATCGCTGTCGTTTGCTTCAGCAATCCAGTTGAGGGCTTGGTCTACTACCGCCTCATCGTTTGAATTCGCGTTTGCACCAGTACTTTCAATATATTTTAGTATGGAATCGTAGCCTGCCTTCAAAATATCGTAGATCCGTCCGTTCGGGATAGTGGGACCGACTTGTTGTCGAATAAAACGGTTTATGTCTTTCAATTTCATATCACTACTGTCTCCTATCCAGTTCTCATAATCAATGAAATAATCAAATCCCCTATTATAATTGAAATAGCTTGAGACGAAAGGATTATCTGAGAAACCACCGGTCTGGTAGCCTTGTTCTCGTAGCACTTCGGCAATAGTTTTACTCGCGTGTCTAGGGAGGCCGGCACCACTGATCCGGAGGGGATACGTTCCCCCGTGGATAGATTTGAAGCCGAATCTGGTCCCTGGACCATTACTATAAGCGTGCTGGAAGCGTGTTCCTCGCTGAATGAGAGCGTCAATATTAGGTGTTGTATCCCGGGCGTAGCCATACCCACCAACGTGATCAGCACGGAGACAGTCAACCGTTATAAGAAGAATTGAGTCTGTCATTGATGCGTTTATTCGAATCAGCAGTTTTAATCTAATGAAGTTATCGCAACCCGACTACCGAAATTTGTGCTTGTAATTATTCCCTGAAAGTAGCCAGACAAGTCGTGATACCAATGACGAATAAATATACGTTCGGTGTACTCTTATAAAACATCAATTCAGTGATTACGACTGCCCATAAAGATAACATCGTCAAAATAGTTCTCTGATCGCCATTGCCGCTTAACAGCATACGGACCCCGGTAAAAGCAGGGTAGGCCATTGTCAGTATGAACATGAAACCTGTTGGTATTCCACTTGCTGCAAAGTAATTAAGAGGAGTGTTGTGAATAACCTTGTCGAGATACACAGGAAAAACCTCTTGCCATCCAACCCCGGTAAGCGGATGATCTAGCGCGAGATCGATAGCCGCTCGATTCTGATTTAGTCGCTGAAAAACTGTCTTAAATCGGAGGCTGGCAAGGGTATACCCAACGGCAACTAGTCCAGTAGTCAAACTGGCACTCAAAAGCAAGAACGCCTTTCGTCCAAGAACTAGTAGATTATACGAATAAAAGACCGTTGCTCCGATTAGAAGTGCCATTAAGCTACTTCTAGATCCAGATATCAAAATAGAAATTAGCATTGAGAAAACTGTCATCAGTAGTACAACCCTCTGTAATGACGACTTGTTTTTCAGTTGTTGTAGCAAATATAGGCCCGCGACGAACCCCATTCCGACAACGATTCCATGTGTCCCAGAGCTGACAGGCAAGCCAATTCCACCTCTGGAAATGAACGGAATTAGGGAACCGGTCGTTTCCCCCACCTCAAGAGGTGTAACAAAAACAGTAATATCCCACATTGAAACGAGCGACCCCGAGATATATGCGGAGTATATTATATGTATTATCTGAACGTCCTTACTAGTCTGGATTATGATGCTAATCGCAGTGGCTACCGCAACGACGGCCAGATGACTTAGTACCGTCCGTAAGTCGGGTTGTGGATATCCAGAACCCACTATTGACAAACATAACACTATCCAAACTATTATTAGAGATACTTGTGGACGGCTAACATCAAATTTTGGAATAATAGCTACTGTAAAAACAAATACGATGAATAAATAGATAATATGGTGGATTCCAAGAGGGACGCTTCCGACTCTAGCTTGAACCGGAATAAAATCTAATCTGATGCGGGGAAACATCGGAGATACGAACAAGGAAGAGACGAGAAGAACAAATAATATTCTACTCGTCAATATGGAGTTCCGATTTGATCTGAAATTGTGTGCCACCATTGATCTACTAATTAACTACTATTGCATTATGCTCTGCGATACAGTTCGATAACGTGCTTCACTATTGGTCTTAGGGGGCATAGTTACCTGTCGATGTCGGTTTATACGCCCTCTCTCCGATATATTATTAATGTTATCATTCACTTTTGGAATAGAAAGAGTCGTCCATGACCTATTATTTAGCATCAGACGAAAGCGGCCTATCTGACGTTTTCAGAGCACCACACACGACTTTTCAGTCAAAGTAGCCGAGTTCGCTCAAGTGCTTCCTCGTATCGCCGGAGATCTGGACGGTATTGTCTTCCACATTATCGTCTGATGACGAATGCTCTTGTAATTCTGATTCGAGTACTCCACGGAAATCCTCCATCTTCCGAGGCGTCTCTTCCCAAAGCTGTTTGTTGGCCGCATAAAAGGCACGCTTTGAGTGGATACCTTCGGTCTCCATGCCATGGTCAGAGACAAGTACTAGGGTGTCGTTCTCCGAGAGTGATTGTCGCACCCGTCCAACGTAGTCGTCATATATTCCATACCATCTTTCCAGTTTCGATGGTGTGTCAGCCCAGATATGTTGTACGAGATCAATGCTGAAGAAGTGACAGATGACGAAATCGTGCTGCCGTGATTCAACGGCATCAAGCAGTCGAATTAGGCGGTCAGCATCGGCACTCAGAGCTTTTCGTTCGAACGCTGATGATTCAATTGAGGGAATGTAACCCGAGAAATCCGAAGATGACTTGGGAGACCCTGGTGTAATTAGGTCCTTCAGCTCTCGATTGACAGCATCTTCATTGATTCCTGGAAGAGAGATAACACATGGGGAATCGGCATCGTCTAACAGAGAGTCTATCTCTTGAAGTCGATTCTCACCAAGGTCCTCTTTTTGTGCTCCCAGCCTCTCCGCTATTTTTTTCATTTTTTGTTTCGTCTCCGTGGACAGCGACGAGGAGATCTGGGATTCAAATCGCTGAATCAGTGGGTTTTCCAAAATAGCGGTGTTCCATTGCTTAGTGCTTTGACCTACGTTTTCAAAGTAGGAGGGAAAAAGATTTTTTGGGTTGCCACCGGCGAGCATTGAAGGCCACAGTACTTGCGTAATCAATTCGTTCCTATCTAATCCGACTGGCGTATGTAAGCGCCCACCCTCGCCGCTCTCACGGACAGCGTCAATATGTGGGGTCGAATATTGGCTAATAGTTTCTGAATCAAAACTATCTAAGCCAACAACAACTAACATACACAGAGACAGTGGTTTGAGCGATGAATAGCTTTTCTACTTGCCTGCGGGATAGTGAGTACTCCGCCGACAGCCTCGAAAAGGGTAACTAAGGTATTAATAACGATCACTTGCGGTCAAAGAGAGGTGGACACTATGAGAGTTCTTTGAATACAGACACGATTGTATCAACAGTTTTCTCCCACGTATACATCTCGGCGCGTATCCGTGATTTATCCGATAGTTCTGATCTCAGATCTGCGTTCTCTATAACGAGCTGGATTTTGTTTGCTATCTCATCAGTATCTTCGGGATCGTCAATGAGAAGTGCTGCATCGCCTACAACCTCGGGTACTGCGAACTTGTTGCTGGTAATAACTGGAAGGCCAGCAGCCATTGCCTCTAGATTTGTCAACCCAAAGGCCTCATGTCTTGTTGGGTTCGCGTACAACCCTGCACCATGATAGATATGTGCTAAAACATCATCATCAACGTAGCCGGTAAACGCAACATTGTCACCTAATATTTCTTTACCGTAATGGTGGGTCTCCGTGCCACGCCAGTCTCCAGCAATGACCAATTTTGGAACGTTGATGCCGGATTGATGTAGAGAAGCAACTGCATTAAGAAGATTAGTTATATTCTTTCTTTCCGAATTAGATGCAACATCAAGTATGTAACCGGGGGTCAGCTCAAATCTCTCCAAAACCTCATCTTGAGCGGATGTTTCACCAATCCGAGTGGAAATAGCTGGCGCATATTCTGTCCGGAAAAACTTCTCTTTTGGAACACCCAACTCCCGAATTTTATTATTAATTAGACTGTCAGAGGCTGCAAAGTAGGCATCTACTTGCTGACTAAGCTTGGTCGACCGATAGAAAGCCGCGATAGCGTACTGTCTATACCTTTCAGAAACAGACATCAGTGATGGCATTGCATAGGGTAAGTCGCCGTGCAGGTGGATGACTTTCTTAGCATTCAAAAAGAAGAACCCCGGTCGGAGCTTTGGAAAGTGTGGATAATAGACAATATCAAGATCAAGTTTCGCAAGGGCTCTCTCAAATCGGACTGGCGCTCTTGGAAGAATAACCTCGGTATCAGGCGTATAGATGGAGAGGTCGGAAGGCTCGTTATGAATAAAATTGAGATCGAAGTCATTCAGTTGACGACTGTTCAGCTCATCACAGATATTGAAAAGAACCCGGTTAGGGCCTGAGAGTCCATGATCTAGTGTCGAAGTTACCATTCCAACCCGTGTAGACATTTCGGTTGAACCTATGCAAAGCCGCGGTATAAATTCCCGTAGTTTCAACAGACCTCGAAAGTACCCATCTATCCGCTGAAATTATAATACTACCACTGTATGCCACTCTTGTAACCTATAATTAACGTTCCTGAGTGGCTAGCTTCTGTAGAGTGACTATCGAGAACAATTAACGAGAGTGTGTTTCAGAGTGAATCATAATATTAAATAATTCTTGGCCGAGTTAGCCATACTGGATCTGTGAGATCAGGGTAATTTCCGGTAGAGATCGACCACAGTCTGAGAAATATCATCGTAACTCCTATTTTTAGAAACATACTCTTGTCCTGCAGTTCCCATCTCTTGCCTGGTAGCCGGATTGTTCAACAGCGTCGTTATCACGTCGGCAAACGCGTTGGGGGTGTAATCGACGGCTTTCCCACCTCCGCTCGCCTCAGCCATTTCAATCTGTTCCGGTGTCCGTGTCGTTACTGCTGGCACCCCCAAATTCAGGTACTCAAGTACTTTTGTTGGTGAATTCGTTCGAAATACTTCATTTGGCGGAAGGGGAGATAGCCCTATTGCCGCTCCCGTGATAGCCCGATGTAGGTCTGTCTCGTTAATCCAACCAGTAAACACGGTTGTGTCGCTGACTCCGTGCGTCTCGGCAAGGGTCAGAAGTCGGTCTTGTCGCCGTTTGTTTCGCCCACCGACAAGCACGAGCTTCGTTTCGGGTTTAGACTCGCGAACAATCGACAGCACCTCGAACAGAAATTCGAGGTTACGAAGCGGATTCATGCTTCCCATGTAGATCAAATATTCACCCTCACTGAGGCCGTAGTCCGAACAGAACGGCTCAGGATCTATCTTATCTGTCGAGAGTGACGTATTTGCACCCATAGGGACCGAATACATCGGCGTATTAACGCCCCTCTCCTCTTGGTGGTAGCGTGACATCGCGTCGCTGATCGTGAATACCGCATCGACATCAGAGAGGAGCCGATCTCTTAATGCTCTCCCCGCCAATCCTTTCCCATAGTCAACTAGACTATATCCGTCTACTCTGTCCTTATAACCGAGCATGAGCGTCTCTGCTTTGAGATGAGAATGTCGGAATACTATGGGAATATTGTGGGCATGTGCTAATCGCCGGACCGGAGGTATCGCTGCAAGCTCGTTCCGAACTTGGATAACGTCAAATCCCCCTTCTGCATTCCATACCGAGTCAAGCCACCCTACTCCTTTCTTATGACCAACATCAAAGGCATTTCGATACCGGTATACGGAGTCAGGAGCCACGTATACCGAACTACCACGCCACGTCTCTTGAGAATTAGCGTCGTTACCGGATGGACGCATAATCCAAGTTACCGTGTGACCCGCGTCCTGCCACCGCTTCGCATAGACCTCCCGCATGAACGGTTCATCACATGGGAATTCCCAGTCGGCCAATATCAACAGATCCATATTTGATTACAGTTTGAGATACCTCTCCTTTGTCCCGTCCTCTTATGAACCTCTCTCTTTTATCGGAATCATCTAGATACTTGACACGGTTGTAACATCAGAACAATCAAGCCGTTCGCTATAGTAGCAGTGTACACTCCGAGATCCATCTAGATTCCCAGTAGCCATGAACAATGTAGTGCTTATCGTAATGGATACCGCCCGGATGAATGCTTCGCAGCATCTTGACTGCCTTCTGGAGGATGCGACGCGGTTTGATCAGGCATTCAGCGCGAGTCCCTGGACTCTTCCATCACACGCTTCCATATTCACTGGTCTCTATCCCTCTAAACACGGTGCACACGCAGGTCATAAACAGTTAGAACCAGACGTCCCAGTACTTGCCGAAGTATTCCGTGACGCAGGGTACGAGACAGTCGGCGTGTCAAACAACACGTGGATCAGCAACGAGTTCGGGTTCGGTCGCGGTTTCGAAAGATTCCACAAGACATGGCAGTATGTCCAGAGCGATACTGACCTTGGACGCATCGCTCGTACTACAGAAGGGCTTAATCAGTTCCGAACCCTCGCAAAAGCCGTTTTCGATGGGAATCCAGTCGCGAACATCGCTAATGCGGCATACGGAAAATTTTTCAGAAAACAAACTGATAGCGGTGCAGAGCGAACGAATGAGTGGATCGATCATTGGCTCACCGAGCGAGACCGTTCGCGACCGTTCTTCTTGTTTATCAACTATCTTGAACCACATCTTGAATACCGACCTCCAAAGGAGTTCGCAGAACAGTTCCTTCCCAGCAATACGACGTACGAGGACGCGATGGAGGTCCCTCAGGACGCTTGGGGATACATTTCGGGGACTGTCGACATGACCGAACGGGACTTCGAGATACTCCAAGGGCTGTATATGGCGGAGATCTCGTATCTCAACCACCGTATCGGGCAACTCCGAGAGACGTTACAAGCTGCCGGAGAATGGCAGGACACAGTTTTTGTCGTGACAGGAGACCATGGAGAGAATATCGGAGACCACGGCCTCATGGATCACCAGTACTGTTTGTACGATACGTTATTGCGCGTCCCATTACTCATCCACGGCGATATGTTCTCAGGTCGAAACGTCGTAAGCGATATCGTCCAACTGCCTGATCTGGGACCGACACTGCTTGACGCGGTCGATATCGCGGCACCAGATTTTAGGGAACAGACACAGGGGCAATCATTCCATCCTGAGTCGGACAATGACACCCGCGAGTATGCCATTGCGGAATATATGGCTCCGCAGCCGTCGATGGAGGCTCTAAAAAAACGAATAGGTCACCTACCGGACCATGTCATCAAGTACGACCGGTCCCTGCGAGCGGTCCGTGGGACCAAGTGGAAACTGATCAGGGGTTCCGATGAGTCGATAGAACTGTATGATATCGACGATGACCCGGGTGAAATTAACGAGCTATCGGAGAGCCATCCGGATATTGTACAGAACCTTGAGTCCGAACTTGATGGTTGGTTAGCGTCCTTCGAACAAACCGATCAGGATGGCAATGTGGATATGCGGACCGAAACGCGGGACCGACTTGAAGATCTTGGCTATCTTCAGTGATGTTATTCTAAGATAGAGCGCTGAAATTCTGCACTCGTTAAGGATCAGTGGTATAGACACTAGGAATTTCCATATAGCTGGTGTCTGCTAGTTCAACGTTGTACAGTCGATCATCGATGAAATTCGCCAGCCAGTTCGGACAGTGTTGCCGTCGTCTGTTCGACAGTGTAGCCCCAGTCAAATGTCTCATCGACAACTTTCTGGGGATTTTTGATTGTCCCGTCCAGTACAGTCTGTATCCCAGCAGCGAATCTATCGACATCGCCAACTGGTACCGTTACTCCGGCCCCGTCTATTACTGGTGCAACCTGCTCTAAGTCGCTCACCACAACTGGAACTCCAGAAGACATCGCCTCCAGTACTGTTCGTGGCAATCCCTCCGCTCGACTGGGTAATATCAACACATCTCCAGCCCGGTACATTGCTGGCATCTTCTCGTAAGGTACCTGACCGAGAAACTCAACTGCACTGTAATTGGTTTCCATTTTTGATCGTAACGGTCCATCACCTATGACGTACAGTTTCACGTTCAAATTCTCCGGAAGACGCGACACAGCATCGGCCGCTATTTCCGGTTGTTTCCCCTCCACCAATCGACCGACGAACAATACTACCGGCCCATCGTGGTTGATCATATCGCTGACCTCTCCGTTTGGAGTGAACCGATCAGTATCCACACCATTCGGAACAACTTCAATATGTGAATCGACGCCAAACCGCCGAACGCGTTCCCTGTCTTCTTCAGTGTAGCAAAAGACAACATCAGCCTGATTGAACGTCCAGCGACCCGCCGTGTGCAGGTAGAGACTGAAGAGCCATTCAGGAGCGTTCTGGCTGTACAGTCCGTGGTTAGTGATTGCTAGCGGGATATTACCTAGCCGACGCTGAATCGCTGCTAGGTTCGTCGAAAAGTAGAGATGCGAGTGGGCATGGATTATATCGAAATCTTCGGCTTTACGAAGAAATCGGGATACGCCAGCAGAGATTTGATTACCAAACACCTCAAGCGTCGGTGCTCGTCGGACCACGGAGTATTCGTTTCGCACTTCCTGCCGTGGTAAACTCTCGTCGTCGGTTACAGTCAGCACAGTCACGTCGTGGCCCATCGCGGCCTGATCCCGAGACATTGCGTGGACGTGGTACGTACCACCACCAGGAACCTCAGGATAGAGATTCTGAGCAACCCTCAGTATCCGCATATAGGCTGCTTTTCTGTGGCCTCTTGAAGAAGTTGCTGGTTGCATACTTTAGGACCGTGGTAGTTTAACGTTGATGACTACTACTATCAGAAGGAACGCAGGATGCGGTTCCTTCAAGTATGTGATGGCATTTGTTACGTCTCTCCAGCACTGACTCTCGTTACTGGCCCTCTTCTGAAGATTAATGTACTTGTTGGAACAATGGGCCCTTGGCCTGCAGTTGCTCGGATATCGACAGGTAATCCATATCTGTGAGGTGAATTAACTCATTTTATGTAGTAACCCACGTTTCAATAGTCTCTACGACTCGTGGGGCTCCAATTTTGTGCTACAGTCCGGACACTCACCGTCAGTGATCTTTACCTGCGCGTCACATGCAGGACAGTAGTCGCGGTAACACGCTGGGTCGCCCATAATCGTCTATACATTCCAATGGATTGAGAACGTTGCCCCGACTGCGGCCAGTCAACGCAGCGAAGTTGCAAGTATAGCAACCGGCAACCACTGCTCGACTGCACCGACCCCTCCGTTTCGTATGACTTGCAAGGGTGGAATAGACCAGCTGAGACCGACAAACCGACCGAACACCGTCCTTTGCCAATCTGCGGGTGTCCACCCCACGTCAACACCACCGGAACAAGGTGAATGACCGCTGTCGTATCTGACTAGATCGGTGGATGACCCAGCCGGCGTATGCCGTATCTGATCGGCCAATATGGCTGATTTCGTGGGACAGCACCCTACCCGAAGCCAGTCCGGAACCACCGTGAAGTAGGACTTATTTCATTCAGTTTGAGTTGTCCCAGCGAAACCTGCTATTGGAAGATACTGTTCTGTCTCGACAGGTGGTCAAACACCGGACCCACAGAGTGGCTATTAGTATAGTCTCTCTATTGTCGGACACTATCTATATAGTGATAATGTCCTTGTGCCCGATTCGATTGGTGTCTACATGCGCAACACCGGCGACCAGGGATCGGCAACCGAGGCAGACCAGCCAGTCGATGGTGCTGGATACGGGCCGGCAAGCCCATCGGAGACGGATGGGACACCACGGGAGAAAAGCCTCGGTGTCGATCTGTGTCTGAGTCATCCGGAGCTGGTTCTGACGGAGGCAGTCGAGAGCACGCCGGACATAACAGTCCGTCCGGAACAGATGGTCGACGACGGGACGTCGAGCTTTCTGGTGATAGAAGCCGTCGGTGAGGGCCTTGACCAGTTCGAAGCAGAACTGGAGAGGGATAGTACGGTATACGAGCCTGTCGTGTTAGACTGGACGGAGACGAACCGCGTCTATCGGGTTAGGGTGGCCGACAGCGCCATCCGACTCACGCCCTCGCTCGTCCGAGCCGGTGGACGGGTGCTCGACATCGAAGGGACGGGTGGACAGTGGCAGGTACAGGCGCAGTTTCGGTCGCGAGCGGCACTGTCGCAGTTCCGATCTGAGTGCTCTGAACGGAGTATCACGTTTAGACTTGATCGACTGTACTGGACCTCTGGGGAGGCAAACGCCGGCGTATGCGGACTGACCGCAGACCAGCAAGTCGCGCTCGAGACGGCACACAGAGAGGGGTACTTCGACGTGCCCCGTGGCATCTCACAGGCTGAGCTGGCGGACAAACTCGACATTTCGCCATCGGCGATGTCACAGCGGATTCGGCGGGGGATGGATCAGGTCGTTGGGTCGGAGCTCGGGTTATCCGATGAGTAAGTAGTTGGGACGCAGCCGAAACCGTCATTGAATTATCAGGTGTGTCTAGAAGTGACAAGGAGACTATGTGCCAAAAAGGATATTGTCCCGCTGTGACACTCGTACTGTATGAGACACCGGATCGTGAGCTGGATCTGCGCTTTACTCCTCCTCTTGACAGTCGCGTCTGTCTCCGTAGGTGTCGCTACCGCAGCGGACGCCGGGCAGTATGCTGAATACACAGCGGCGGGCAACGAAACAGCGCCGGCGATACAGTCGGCCGAGCCCACACAGGCTGCTTCGGACGGGCCGAACGGAACCGCGTTCGTCTGGGAACGGATAGACGGCGAGCGGGTCAGCGGGTATCGGATCGCAGTGACTGTCAGTTCGCCGCAGGAAAACCTCTCAGTCTGTGCGCGTGCGAACGGGTCGTCGGCCTGTACGCCGGTCGGCCCGAACGGAACCGCAGCCCTCACAACCCCCGGAACGGCGGGGCTCGATGATCTCTCTATCTCGCTCTCCAACACGAGCTCTGACACCACGCTAGATCGGCAGCCGGTGTCTCTGCAGCCGATTCAGCGTGCCGGCGATGTTGACGACGACGGGCTCAACAACAGCAACGAGGTAGCCCGGGGGACGACCCTCACTGACGCCGACACTGACGGTGACGGGCTGTTGGACGGGACAGAGGTCCACCAGCACGGGACGGACCCAGCGGCCGCAGACACTGACGAAGACGGTGTCGCCGACAGGACTGAGCTTCAACAGGGCACTGACCCGCGACAGAGCGACACGGACGGCGACGGGCTGTCGGACGAGCGCGAACTGTCACTTGGGACGAATCCGACCGTCGCCGATACTGACGGCGATGGGCTGTCCGACCAGCGAGAGGCGTCCGGCAAGACCGACCCGACCGACGCAGACACGGACGACGACGGTGTTCTCGACGGTCGGGAGCTGGAAATTGGCACGAACCCAGTACAGGCTGACACTGACGCCGATGAGGTCGCCGACGGGCGAGAGCTGGCCATAGGCACGGACCCGACAGTCGCAGACACTGACGGAGATGGGGTAACAGACGGGACAGAACTCGAAACGGGCACCGCACCTACCGAGAGCGATACGGACGATGACGGCCTCGACGACGGAAAGGAACTGGCGGCTGGCACGTCCCCGACCACCGCTGATACCGACGGCGATGGTCTCAGCGACGGGCGCGAGGTTTCGGACCTCGGAACGGACCCGCTCGCGGCCGATTCGGACGGTGACTTCCTGACCGATCGCCAGGAAGTCGCCTGGGGAACGAATCCGAACAGCATGCTGACGCCAGTCTGGGTGACGAGTTCGCTTCTTGGGTTCCTCATTGGGATCGGGGTGGCAATCGCGGCGATCAGGCGTGGCTGGGTCACGGAGCTTTCCGTGGCGGCCAGACTGTACATCTATCGCCGCCTCGAACTGGACCGAGAGATTATCGAGGTCAACCGTGAAATCGAGGCGACGGACAGGGTGGCCGAAGCTGACCGTGCAGACATCGACGCGGACACCGCGGCTGAAGCCTTCGAGCAAGCCGACTGGGAACTCACCCCTGACGCGCGGCTCGTGAAACTGATGCTGCAAGTCGAGAACGGCCGTATGCACCAGACCGACATCGTCGAGGCGACGGACTGGTCGAAAGCGAAGGTCAGCCGCCTCCTTTCGCGGATGGTCGACGACGACGAGGTCGTCAAGATCCGTCTCGGCAGGGAGAACCTCATCTGTCTGGAGCGGGCGAAACCCGCAGCCGCGAACTCGCCACACGCAGGCGATATCAAGCCACCGACGCCCGGCGGATAAACTGGCTCACGGCTCGGATAGCCGGGTCGATAGTGGCATCACTGTTCACTACCGGCGTTTTTCGGGTGTGTCTCCGCCAAGTGAAACTATTCGCCACTGTCACGACAGTCGCAACTGAAGCCACACCGATAGCCGACAGACACATAGAAACGATAACTTTCGCCCTCTGACCCTTCTATGGCCGACAAACGGCAGAATTAGCCCGAGAAACAACGCCTACCGCAACTGCACATATGTGTATTTGTAGACATTATTTACCGTCGTAGTGATGAAACAATTTAGTATGCTGTGTGAAACAGCCGTGGAACAGAGTTCTTGACCCGAAACCCCCAGCAAATAGGTGTAGGCACTTCAGAACGTTATTTTATCGCACGTTGGCCCCGGGTAAGTCGGCCATTATCGACCCGTTAAATCGGTGAAACAGTCGCAATCGGCGGAACAGTCGACCCGGTATATGTCGGTTGCTGGAAAAGGAACGAGCGAACATGTCCATAGCTGAAACGACTTCCGACCCCACGACAACTGAGGCCGAGGAGTCCGCGACAGAGGAGTCGTCGTCTTCGGAGTCCACATCGAGCGACGAACTCACCCGCGACGACCTCTTCCACGTCCTCCAGTGTCGTCGCCGCCGCTTAGTCCTCAAGTACCTCCACGAACACCCCGGCGACGAGCCGGCCGATATGAGCGATATCGCAGAACACATCGCGGCGCTGGAACACGACACGACAGTCGACTCGCTCCGCTCGAAACAGCGCCAGCGCGTCTACATCGCGCTGTACCAGTCCCACCTCCCGAAGATGGACGACGCGGGCGTCATCAACTACAATCAGGACCGCGGACTCGTCGAAGCGACCGCACTCGCGGACTCCTTCGACGGGTATCTCGACGAGGAACCATCGCTCCTGTCGACGCCGGACGCGGAGTCGACGCCGTCGACTGAGTCCGTCATCGATCACGACCGGACAGGTGCTCACACCTCGGCCGATGAGCGGTGGTCAGGTCGGTATCTCGGGACCGCGTGTGCCACACTGATTACGGTCGGCGGACTCGCACTTAGCGGGGTCACAGTGCCGGGCATCGCCGTCGCGCTCGTCGTGAGCGTGGTGTTTGTAGCACTGGCGGTGAGCCATCGGCTCTCACTGTCGGCACCACAGTCACTTGCTGACCGTCTGCGGGCCGCTCTCGATACGGAGAAATAAGCTACGTACTGGAGAGATGCGTGACACAGTGGCACACCCGGAGGCGGATAACGCTTGCTGCCGACAGTCAGATCTAGTGCAGTCCATCTTCTCGTACTCGCGTCCACAGCCACGTCTACAAATAGTCACTAAGCTGCCAGCGTGACGGTGAGTGGCAGTCACGCCGACTAGCGACGGGAGAGTAGTCACCTGCTACTAAGCGAACGGTCCGCCAAGTGTCCGCCACGCGTTGGCCAGAATCTTGGACAAGATCTGTGTAGCTATCGCGTCGCAGTCGCCGAGGTCGGTTCGACGAACAGACCGACGCGAGCGACCGACAGAAGTACGTGTCTACCGGCCAGGTAGCGGGCGTAAAGAAGCATATAATCAAACGGTGGGGCGACAGATGAAGTGTGTATGACCGACTACGCCAGTATGCGAAAGGCTATCGAAGAGACGAAAGAGTCGTTCGATGCGGTCGAACGGTTCCAGCGTCGGTCAGCCCTCTGTCCCTGGTTAGACGTGCCGCTCCGAGATGAGCCGTAAGTGGCTCGAAGGCTGCATCTTCACCGATAGATCAGCACTCGTTCATCGCCGGGTTCGATAGCCCGGCCGCCCCGATGGAGTTGGCCTGCCAGCCGGATGAAAATACACTTCACCTATCGGTGGAAAGCTGATGCACATGTATCAGGCGGAGGCACAGCCGTGTATATCGTAATCGTCGGTGCGGGCGAGGTCGGTTCGAACATCGCCGAGAGCCTCGCCGAAAGCCACGAAGTCGCCGTTGTGGATATCGACCCTGACCGTGTGGAGGCCCTGATGTACGAGGCTGACGTGCTCGGCGTCGAAGGAGATGGCGCGGAACTCGACACGCTCGCAGAGGCCGGTATCGAGAAAGCCGACGTACTCATCGCCAGTACCGACGACGACGAGACGAACATCGTCACCTGCGGGACGGCGGTAACGGCCGCCGACCCGTTCACGATTTCCCGCGTCAAGAGCGCGAAGTTCCTCCGGACTTGGGAGAAGTCCGGTGGCGCCTTCGGCGTGGACCACATGGTTGCGACGAACCTGCTCACCGCGGAGAACATCGCTCGCGTCATCGGGCTCCCCGGCGCGCGTGACGTGGAAACGTTTGTCGACGGGCAGGTCCAGATGGGGGAGTTCGAGGTTCGTGAGTCTAGTCCAATCACGAACCTGACCGTCGCGGAGGCTGACCGCTACGAATCCCTGACCTTCGCTGCCGTATTGCGTGACGACGAAGTCATCATCCCGCGTGGGGAGACAGTCATCAAAGCAGGCGACGATCTCGTCGTCATCGGCAGCTGCGAGAGCGTTCGCCAGTTCGCGACCGAGATCGCACCGGAGTCGGAGGCGACCCAGAACGTCCTCATCGTCGGGGGGAGTGATGTCGGCTATCACACCGCACGACTGCTCCAGGATCGCGGCATCAAGCCACGGCTCATCGAGCAAGACCACGACAGAGCGCGCGAACTCGCGGAGGACCTGCAGGGAACCACCGTGCTTGAGAGTGATGCAACGGATAGCGAGTTCCTCGAGCGCGAACACGTCTCAGACGCCGACGCCGTGGTTGCGACGCTCGACAGCGACGAAAAGAACCTCCTGGTGACGCTGCTGGCCAAGCGGCTCGGCGCGGAGCGAACTGTCGCCGTCGTCAACTCCGGCGAGTACGTCGACCTGTTCGAGGCCGTCGGCGTCGACGTGGCCGTCAATCCCCGCGAGACGACCGCCGAAGAGATTACGCGGTTCACCCGGGAGTACGACGCGACGAAGGTTGCTATCATCGAATCCGACCGCGCCGAGGTGCTGGAAATCGAGGTAGCCGCCGACAGCGTCCTCGCCGGGCGGCCGATTCAGGAATCGGTGCAGGAACTGCCGACCGGCGTGGTCATCGGGGCCATCAGCCGCGGCGGCGAACTGGTCATCCCCCGTGGTGACACCGTCATCGAACCCGGCGATCACGTCGTGGTGTTCGTCGACGCCGACTGCTTGGAAGCGGTCAACGACAAACTGTAGCCGCGCCGAGGCGGTCGCTCCCAAGGGACTAAGCCTGTCTCCCGCCTCAGCCAGTGTATGGCTCCCGTTGCGGACCGTCTCGTGCTCTCGTTTGCCCCCAGCATCGCCGATGGGGACCCGTGGTCAGGCGTCGATACCGAGTGGATAGCCGACGAACTCCGCGGGGACACCTATCAACAGTACCTCCGACGCGCCCACGGCGGCCCAGTGGCTGTTGGCGATGAGTGGGACGAGTTCGTCAGCTGTGGCTGTGCAACGCCACAGGACGTGGTGTTGCGCGTCGAGCGCGTCGAGGGCGGGACAGCACTCGGCGACGCGACGACGCTGGACGTTCGTCCCCGTGACGACGCCGAGACGGTGCCACAGTAGCCGGTTCTCGCTGTCGAGCTCCCTGTCCCCGCATAGCACGCCGGCTGCAACCGTCGCGCCGGTCGGTATCGGGAGATATTGGGAGAAGGGAAAGGCTGATGCATACCACTAGCACATTCCGGACTATGCCACGCGATTCCTATCAGGAGGGACTGAACTCGCTCCGCGAGGATGTCCTCTATATGTCAGAGATCGTCCTCGAGCGGCTCCGGCTTGGCCTGGATGCGCTCGAACAGAAAGACGAGGAGATGGCCCGGGAGGTCATCGAGGGTGACCACGAGATCAATCAGCTGTATCTCGACCTCGAACAGGACTGTATCGACCTGCTGGCGCTGCAACAGCCGGTCGCGTCCGACCTCCGCTTTATCGCCGCGTCGTTCAAGATCATCACCGACCTCGAACGTATCGGTGACCTCGCCACGAACCTCGGCGAGTACTCCTTGGAGGCCGAACGCGACGTGTACCCCGAGGTCGACATTCAGGAGGTCGCCGACGTGACCATCGAGATGGTCGAGAACGCCATGGAAGCCTACGGCGACGAGAGCGCCGACCAGTGCTACGCTATCGCCGACATCGACGACGAGGTGGACGAACGCTGTGAGGCCGCCTCCGAGACGGTCGTACGCGACCTCATCGAGCGTGAGATCGACGCCGACTCCAGCGAGGCCGAAATCGAGCAGTTGATGGCCGACGTATCCCGCCTGCTGCTGACGATTCGGGACATCGAGCGGGTCGGGGACCACGCTGTCAACATCGCCGCGCGGACGCTGTACATGGTCGAGAACGACGACGACCTCATCTACTGAGAGTACCTTTTTACTGCAGGGGGTTTCCTCGCGCCTGCGGCGCTGCGGGAACCCCCTTTGCAAAAATCTACGCTAAAAACGACCTCCGAGTCGCGGCCAGGGCCGCGCTCGGAGCGAAACCGCGCTCGCTCCGCTCGCGCGGTATGCATTAATTACGACAGCCACAAAACCGCGACAGCCACACGCCTCCCCAGCCGACTGCGTTGCTCGGCTCGCTCCGCTCGCCTGTGCGACTCGTCCCTCGCGCTTGCGACGCGGCCGTCGCCGCGACGGCGCGCGCCTGATAGCAACGCTTCTCGACGAAAAGCCTACTTCGGCGTCTCGGGCGTGTCGTCGCCCACGAGTCCCGCGTCGGTGATGCGGAACTGGGCCGTGTCGCCGGCCGGTTTGGCGCGGTGTTTCTCCAGCGTGGCGCGACGGTTGCCGCCGCGGAACCGGTCCAGACGGACGATTGCGCCGGACCAGTGGTTCAGGGTGTGGCCGCCAAGCGCCGTCGAGCGGTCGCTGTCCGGGTCGGTGAACACCTGGTTCGTGTACAAGACGGCAATGTCGTGTTTGCGGGCCAGCGAGAGCAGGTGGGTGATCTGGCGGGCCACGTCCCGCAGCGTCTCGCCACCGTCCTCGTCGTCCCGGCGGAGTCGGTAGAACCCGGTCGCGCTGTCCAGCACGATGAGTTCGACCTCGGCGGCGAACTCGGCGGCGTCCTGGACGGCCTCGGCCTGCTCGTCGTAGTCCAGCGCCTCGGTGATGATGAGCCGGCCAGCGAGGTCGTCCACGGTCTGGGCCGTCCCGCGTGCGCGGCCCTTGGCGACCTGCTCCATGCGGTCTGCGGAGAGCCCCTCGGTGTCGATGTACAGCGCCGCGTCGCCGGCAGCAGCGACTTCCATCACCGCCGAGAGGGCGAAGTTAGTCTTCCCGGCCGCTGGCGGGCCGTACACCTGCGTCACGGCCCCGCGCTCCAGCCCACCACCCAGGAGATCGTCGATTGCATCACACCCGGTCGGGACGTACTCGCTCACGGGCAAGGGTTGGGCAGGTTCCGATAAAAACGCTGGTACCTGGCAGCACTACTGTCAGTCGTCCGAAAGCCGCTCGGCCAGCGTCCATTCGACGAGCGACACGTCGTCGCTTTCGGCCGTCGCAAACCGCAGGTCCGACCCCCATCTGCGGGTGATGACGAGCGACTCGGCGTCGAGGTCGTAGGATTCCAGGTCTTCCCAGGCATAGAACCGCCTGGCGACCGGCAGTCTGATTTCCAGACCGCGTTCGGTCGCAACGGCGGTTCGGGACCCGCCCGTCGAGAGGAGGACGAACCCAGCGGGGAACAGCACCTGGCCGGAGTACTGGAGCAGGGCGATATCGAACACCGCACCGACGGCGAAGCCAATGGTCGCGACGCCAGCGATGGCTCCGCCGACGTGCAACCGCCGGCGCTGTGCAGACTCGGGCCAGCTCGCTCGCCAGCGGGTCAGCTCGTTCGTGTCTGCGGTGACCGCAGCGGCGTACCGCGTCTGTGCCATGGTCGCGATAGCAACTCCGAGTAAAAAGGCCAGCAGGCCGAAGAAGAACGCCAGCACGCCACTGATTCCAGTCGTCTCCAGCGACGCAAAGCCGACGACAGCGTACCCAATCGCAATCACCGGCAGAAGCCAGCGTGCGCGAGTCGCGCCGAGTGTAACAGCCACTGTCGGTCGACTGGTGAGTATCCAGGCCGTCCCGGTGGTTACAAGCCCGAACGTCACGATCAGTGCCAGATACAGCGTCCAGGCTTCGGTGACGCCGACACGCTCGATGAGCGGTATGACTGGCGGTGCTAGAATTAAGCCCAGATAGGCACCACTGACACCACCGAACAGTGGGTCTGACGCCGCGTCTTCTCCATCAGTGCTGGCCGCTGGACCCATCACTGACACTCCAGTTAGCTGTTATAAAAATACTGTCAAACGTAATAGGGATCGGGCAGATTCTTATCTGGATGTATTATCAAGTACCTCGTAATTATCTGCAACATATACGCGGACCACTGTACCCCCACATTTGTAAGTAATCGGCGGCCGAAATCCGGTCGTGATTGTCGTCGCCACCGAGGACTTCGAAGTGTACCACGGCGTCGTCAACGAACTCCGCGACCGCGGCGTAGCGTTCACGACTATCGAACCGGGCGACGAGTGGCCCGAGGGGGCCGACGTCGCGGTCATCGCAGCCGGGGAGTCGGTCGAGATCCCTGACGGCGTCGACGTCGTGCAGGCGGATCCCGACGCGCCGCGTCGAGCCGTAGAAGCCGTTATTTCGACACTCCGCGGTGGCGACGGTCGCACCGTCATCGGCATCGACCCCGGCGAGCGACCGGGCGTCGCGATTCTCCACGGTGACATGGTCGTGGCAGCGTTTCAGGTGCCCACGGCGGAGGTCGGCGAAATCGTCCGCGAGGAGGTCGAAGACGCTGTCAATCCGGTCGTTCGCATCGGCGACGGCGCACGGCTCGTCGGCGCGCGCATCATCGACGACATCCAATCCGTGCCGGTGGAACTGGTCGACGAAACGGGGACGACGCCGTATCTCGGCTCCGGGGCGCGCGGGATGGGCGACGTGTTGGCTGCGGTCAACATCGCCCGCCTTGACGGCGAAGAAATCGAGAGTCGGACTATCGAGCCCACGGCTGGAGAACTCCAGAAGATCAAGGACCGCTCCCGGGAGGAAAGCGACACGAACCGGGCGATCAGCGAGAGACTGGCTCGGCAGGTCGCGACTGGTGCGCTCACCGTCGAAGAGGCCCTGGCGGAACACGACAGCGATACTGCGACCGACGAAAGCACGGGCGACGCCGACGATCCGGACCACGAAGAACACGAAACGGCCGACGGGAGCGGTTAACTCGAAACCATCCGCTCGGCCCGTTGCATCACTTCACGGACGGGGAGTCCGGTCGCGTCCGCGACGGCTGCGGCGTCGTCGTACTCCGCGCTCACGTCGAACACCGTGCCGTCGCTGTCGCTGGCGATCTTGACCGTCACCTCGAACTCCTCGCCGTCGACGGAGAGCGCGACCGTCTCGTACTTGCGGTCGGCGACCCAGCGGTGACCGGCCCCGGACTCGCGGACGCCGAGCGTCCCGGTTTCCTCGGCAAGCCGACGCGCGACCCGTTCGGCGTCGTCCGGTCTGCAGATGACCTTCACGATGTGGCCGGGCCGGGACTTCTTCATCGTCGTCGGCACGATCGACACGTCGCGTGCGCCGACCTCTGAAAGCGAACGTTGGAGGTCGCCGAGTACCTCGGGCGGGGCGTCGTCGACGTTCGTTTCGAGGACCGTGATTTCGTCGCGGCGGAGCCGCCCCGCGCCGTCGCCGACCAGCGCCCGCAGGACGTTGGGGCGGTCGTCGAGGTCCCACCCGCCAGCGCCGTAGCCCGACGCGTCGATGTCGAGCGACGGCAGCGACTCAGTGCCATCCGCGATGTGGGCGAGAATCGCCGCGCCGGTCGGCGTCACCAGTTCCCTGTCGATAGGGCCGCCTTGCAGCGACCAGTCGGCCCGCTCGGCGATCTCGACTACCGCGGGAGTCGGAACCGGGTAGGTGCCGTGGCTCATCTCCACGCTCCCGCCGCCCGTCGCCAGCGGCGTCGTTACGACCCGCTCGACGTCAAGGTCATCCAGCAGGAGACAGGCACCGACGATGTCGGCGATGGCGTCGTCGGCCCCGACCTCGTGGAAGTGCGTCCCGTCGAGGTCCGTCCCGTGGACCGACGCCTCGGCCTCGCCAAGTATCTCGAAGATGGCCAGCGCGTCCGCCTTGACGGACTTCGAGAGGTCCATCTCCTCAACGAGTTCGACCACCTCGGCGTACGTTCGGCTCGGGCCGTGGCCCTCGGCGTGGGTGTGGTCGTGCTCATCGTGGGTATGAGAATATCCGTCGTCGTCCCCAGTGTGGCCGTGTCCCTCGTCGTGGGAGTGCGAGTGATCGTCGTGAGCGTGGTCGTGAGGTCCATCAGCGTCGCTAGCAGCGTCGGTCAGCAGTACCTCGACGCGCGTGGCGGCGATGCCGCATCGGTCCACCTCGGAGACGGCGTACTCGATAGCGAGTGCGTCCTCGACCGGCGCCAGGGCGTCGCGGTCGGCCCCGGCAGCCAGTAGCGCCCCCAGAAGCATATCGCCGGCTGCGCCCATCCGGCCGTCGAAAGCGAGTGTTCGCATACACGGGGCGTCGCGCCCCGCGAGTAAAAGCCCTCATACTACGATTCCACCCAGCGTGTCGAGTCGCTGAACCGCTCAGGCCTGACGGACGATGTGGATGTCGTAGGTCTCGCCGTCGGTGACTTCGTCGATAGGGACGACGATGTCCTCGGTGTCGTCGCTGCCGAGGAACACGACGCTGGCGTCGACGTCGCGGGCAGTCTGTCTGATCGTCGTCGACAGTTCGCTGGTGGAGTGGGCGCTCACGTCGTCGTAGCGGAGTTCGGAGTCGTCGGTCGCCTCCTCGATTTTGCGCCGGAGGTCGTCCGCAGCGGTCTCGGCGGCGAAGTCCTCGGTCGGGTCGACGCGGCGGCGGCGCTCGGCGTAGTCGGCGCCAGTCGGAATAAACGCGACAGCGACGACGTCCTCGTCAAGCGCTTCAGCGTAGGTGACGGCGCGGTTGAGTGCCGCATCTGCAAGCGGTGACCCATCGAAGGGAACGAGAAATACCATACCGGCGCTATCGCGTCCAGCCTTATGAAACGCGGCGATGGCGGCAGCCTGTGTCACGGCAACCCAGACCGGTGGCTATTACCCCCTACTGTGCGGTGTGCTATTAGGTATCATATAAACCCGTCGCCCTGCGTCTTGGCCGCCGGTAGCATAAAGCATATCTCCGGGGCTACCCGAGTTCATTGTAAGCAGGCTCTACTATGAACGAAGTTCAATTGGAAGTGGCGAAGGCGTACCCGAACGACTCGGGACGCGGTATCGCCAGACTCGACCCCGATACGTTGTTGCATCTCAAGCTCTCCCCCGGAGACATCATCGAGATAGAGGGGAGCGACACGACCGCGGCCAAGGTGTGGCGGGCCGACCGGCAGGACTGGAACACTGACACTGTTCGCATCGACGGCTTCACGCGCCAGAATGCTGACGTGGGTATTGGTGAGCGCGTCACAATCCGGAAGGCCGAGGCCGAGAAGGCCGACAAGCTCGTTCTCGCGCCGCCCGAGGAAGCGTCGGTCCAGTTCGGCTCCGACGCCGCTGGCATGGTTAAGCGGCAGATATTGAAACGGCCGGTCGTCGAGCGCGACATCGTCCCGGTGATGTCCTCGACGAACCACCCGTTCATGCGCTCGCCCGGACAGGCCATCCCGCTCATCGCCGTCGAGACCGAGCCCGAGGGCGTCTGTCTCATCACCGAAGACACCGAGGTGGAACTCCGCGAGGAACCGATCTCCGGCTTCGAGAAGACCGGCGGTGGCATCACCTACGAGGACATCGGCGGCCTGCAAAACGAGATCCAGCGGGTGCGAGAGATGGTCGAATTGCCGATGAAACACCCCCAGATCTTCAAGAAGCTCGGCATCGAGCCGCCACAGGGGGTCCTGTTGCATGGGCCGCCCGGAACCGGGAAGACGCTGCTTGCGAAGGCCGTCGCCAATGAAACCTCTGCCAGTTTCTTCTCTATCGCCGGCCCCGAGATAATCTCGAAGTACTACGGGGAAAGCGAACAGCAGTTACGCGAGATATTCGAGGACGCGAGCGAGGAATCGCCCTCGATCATCTTCATCGACGAGCTGGACTCCATCGCGCCCAAGCGTGAGGACGTGACCGGCGAGGTCGAGCGCCGGGTCGTCGCCCAGCTGCTGACGATGATGGACGGCCTCGAATCGCGGGGGCAGGTCATCGTCATCGCCGCGACGAACCGCGTCGACAGCGTGGACCCGGCGCTGCGTCGCCCGGGCCGCTTCGACCGCGAGATCGAGATCGGCGTCCCGGACGAAGTCGGTCGCGAGGAGATCCTCCAGATTCACACCCGCGGCATGCCGCTGTCGGACGACGTGAATCTGGCGAAGCTGGCGACGGACACGCACGGCTTCGTCGGAGCCGACATCGAGAGTCTCACGAAGGAGGCCGCGATGAAGGCGCTCCGGCGCTACCTTCCCGAGATCGATCTGGACGAGGAGGACATCCCGCCGAGCCTCATCGACCGGATGATCATCAAGCGGGACGACTTCAAGGGCGCACTCAACGAGGTGAGTCCGTCGGCGATGCGGGAGGTGCTGGTCGAGCTCCCGAAGATGTCCTGGGACAACGTCGGCGGCCTCAGCGGCCCCAAAGAGCAGGTCCAGGAGGCCGTCGAGTGGCCGATGAACTCCCCGGAGAAGTTCGAGCGCATGGGCGTGACGCCGCCCTCGGGGGTGTTGCTGTACGGCCCGCCCGGCACCGGAAAGACGCTCATGGCGAAAGCCGTCGCCAACGAGACCGACGCGAACTTTATCTCAGTCCGTGGCCCGCAACTGCTCAGCAAGTGGGTCGGCGAGAGCGAGAAGGCCATCCGGCAGACGTTCCGGAAGGCCCGCCAGGTCGCCCCGACCATCATCTTCTTCGACGAACTCGACTCGCTGGCACCGGGTCGGGGCGGCGAGATGGGGTCGAACGTCTCCGAGCGCGTCGTCAATCAGCTCCTGACCGAACTCGACGGGCTCGAAGAGATGGAGGACGTGATGGTCATCGGCGCGACCAACCGGCCGGACATGATCGACCCGGCGCTCATCCGCTCGGGCCGGTTCGACCGCCTGGTGATGATCGGCGAGCCCGACGTCGAGGGCCGCGAGCAAATCCTGAAAATTCACACGGACGACACGCCGCTGTCGCCCGACGTGAGCCTGCGCGAACTGGCCGAAGTCAGCGACGGGTTCGTCGGGTCGGACCTCGAATCCATCGCCCGCGAAGCCGCCATCGAGGCGCTCCGCGAGGACGACGACGCGGAGGAAGTCGAGATGCGTCACTTCCGGCAGGCGATGGACAGCGTGCGGCCAACCATCACCGACGACATCCGGGAGTACTACGAGCAGATGGAAGAGGAGTTCAGAGGCGGTTCCAGTCCGCAGCGCCAGGCCGGGACCGGCGGCCGGATCGGCTTCCAGTAACTCCGGCGCTCACGGTTCCTGCTCCTCGCTGTGATTCGAGCGCGGTTTTTCGGTTTTGCTGTCCCCGATCAGCGATGCCCCTGCCGCCGGCCGCACAACACCTGTGGATAATTATTAGATAAACTATACAACCGGTGTTTGTTTCTCCTTTCGAAGCCCCCTTTCGGGTCCCAAGTGTATAGGGGATGATGTCGAACACTAACCGCGTTTACAGGCTAGCAAAGCGGCCCGAAGGGACTCCCGACCACGATACGTTCGAGCTTTCCGAGGAAGAGATCCCGGAACCGGGGCCTGGCGAGGTGCTCATCAAGACGCTGTACCTCTCTGTGGACCCGTATATGCGCGACCGGATGCGCGACAGCGAATCGTACGAGGAGCCGTGGGACGTGGGCGACGCGCTCCGCGGTGCAGTCGTCGGTGAGGTCGTCGAATCCAACGGTGCGCGGTTTGACGAGGGCGACGTCGTCACCGGCGAGCTAGAATGGGCGGAGTACGCCACGGCACCCGGACCGGTACTGACAGAGGTCAATCCGGAACTCGCACCGATTTCGACGGCTCTCGGTGTTCTGGGGATGCCGGGCCTGACAGCGTACTTCGGCACCCGAGACGTGGCACAGCCCTCGGCCGGCGACACGTTCGTCGTCACCGGGGCTGCCGGGGCCGTCGGCTCCGTGGCGGGCCAGCTCGCCAAGCTCCAGGGCGCACGCGTCGTCGGCTTCGCCGGCTCCGACGAGAAGGTCTCGTTCCTCGAAGACGACCTGGGCTTCGACGAGGGGATCAACTACAAGACGACCGACGATTATCGGGCCGCGCTGGACGAGGCCGCACCGGACGGCGTCGACGCCTACTTCGACAACGTCGGCGGACCGATTACCGACGCGGTGTTCACGCGACTCAACACCGACGCGCGTGTCGCCGTCTGCGGACAGATCTCGCTGTACAACAGCGAGGAAGTCCCGATGGGGCCGCGCAAGCTGACTCAGGTCATCCAGTCCCGGGCGACCGTCGAAGGACTTCTCGTCTCCGACTTCGAGCCGCGGTTCGAGGAAGCGACGAAGCAGCTCGGTCAGTGGGTCGCCTCGGGCGACATCTCCTACCGAGAAACCGTCACCGAAGGCATCGAGAACGCGCCCGACGCGTTCCTCGGGCTGTTCGAGGGCGAGAACATCGGCAAGCAGCTCGTGCAGGTCGCCGAGCGATAGAAAAAGCGAGTATCCGGTTATAGTTCGCCGAGCTTGCGGAGGAGCTGGCCGCGGTACTCCTCGTCGGCCTGGACGCCTTTCAGTTCGAGAACGTTGCGCTCTAGCTTATCGAGCGCGACGTTGAAGGCGGTTTCAGCGCCGTAGCCCTCGCCGGAGCCGGCCGCCTGGCCCTTGTTAGTTCGCAGGCGGATCTGGCACTGGATGAGCGGCGTGCCACGGAGCTTCTCCTTGTGCTCGTGGAACCGGACGTGGGCGTGCTGGACCTGCATCGCCCCGTACTTGTCCGCGACCGCCTCGATGTCGGACCGGATGTCCGCACGGGAGATGGTGTCAAGCAGTTTGATGTTCGTGATCTGGACGTCCATGTGTTCCTCCTCGGTGTAGGTCAGCGCGCGGAGCACGTCGGTTTTCGTGAGGATGCCGGCGACGTGGGTGTCGTCGTCTTCCGGCGTGACGACGAGCCCGGCGAAGTCGTTTTCCAGCATCCGCGCGACGGCGTCCTCGACGGAGTCGCCGAGCTTCGCCGTCTCTACCGGACTACTCATCACGTCGTAGACGGGCATGTCGAGCACGCGCTCGATCTCGCCGGAGCGGTCGCCCCGCGTCGTCTTGTTCATGTCCCGGACGACGACGTCGACGATGTCGTGGCGCGTGACCATTCCGGTCAGGCCGTCGTCGTCACCGAGCACCGGCAGCCGGGAGATGCCGTGTTTCCGGAGGAGATTGACGACTTGCCCGACGTTGGTATCCTCGGACACCGTGATGACATCTCGCGTGTAGATGTCCTCGACGCTCAGCGCGTCGAGGTTGTCGAGAACCGCGTCGAGGATATCGTCCTCGGTGACGATGCCCCAGAGCTCGTCCGCCTCGAACACCGGCGCGAGCTTGACTCCACCCTCGACCAAGACGCGCGCGACTTCGCGCACGTCGTCGGTGCGCTCGACTTTCGGTGCCGAGCGCGTCATCGCCCCCGCTTTCGCGTTGTCCTCGACGTGGGACTGGACCAGCTGTTTCTGCGTGATAACGCCAGCGTAGTCACCGTCTTCCGTGACGATGATACCCTTGGGGTTCTCGCGTTCGAAGATAGACCGGACTTTCCCCAGGCGCTTGTTGGCGTCAACCTCGACAAACTCTCTGGTGGCGATATCAGCAATATCCATCGTTCTTCACAGTTCGTAGATTCGACGTGTGGGGTTATCAAGGTTGGTTTAGTCCCCGGAAACCGAGAGACGAACTAAGCTTTAGGCCCTTGGGTCTAAGGTCAGTGTATGCTGCCCGACATTGGCGTCTTCGGTCCCTACACATATCTTGTCACAGAGGTGGTCTGGGGGAGTATTGCCCTCGTGCTGCTCTGGCGTGCGAACGCCCTCCGGATGGCGGCCAAGACCATCGTCGTGCTCTATCCGATTGCCTACGTCTGGGACTGGTACACCCTCACCGTCGGTGTCTTCGCGATCAAACTCCGGACCGGTGTCGACCTGCTCGGGATTCCCATCGAAGAGCACATCTTCATGATCGTGGTTCCCGCGCTCATCCTCGGCATCCACGAGAACCTCCACGGTCTTTCGTCCGGGTCAAACGCCGAATAGTCAGTAATCGAATACTGGTTTCAGTTGTTAACTACTCCTGCGTTAGCGTTACAACTGGAAGTAGACCCTCTCACAAGAAATGGGGATTTCGTGCGTATCAGGGTCTGAAGACACAATCTGTCCTATGCAGACATCTCTCACAGTACCTATATGTGTCAGCCGGGAGTGCTGTCTGATAGCTATGAGTGATACTATCCCGACACCTCACATCGAGCTGTACGTTCGGTCGATGCTGCCCGACGGCGCACACGAACGACAGGAGGCGGTCATCGACCGTCTCCAGACGCTCGACGAGAACGGCCACATCGACGGGTTCAACGTCATCGTCTGGGGCAAGCAGATCGCACCCCGGTCGGCCGCCGCACGGACGGAGGAAGGCACGTACATCCTGAACCGCGTCGCCGAGTTCAAGCAGTGGGCGCTGACCAACAACGTCTCGCTGGAATCCTTCTATCAGGACACGACCGTTGACTCAGAAGTGGCGGAATCGGCGTACGACACCATGGCGCTACCAGTCATGGGGCTGGCTGAGTACGACGGCAACGAACTCGTCCACGTCGCACCCTGTACGAAAGGCGATGTCGTCCACACGATTACGGACCGGCTCGAACGCCTCGAAGCGGGCCAGCCACCCGCCCTTGATCAGGAGCACGGCGGGGTGAGCGTCGTCTAACGAGGGATCGGTTACGAGGACCGGACCGTTTCGATATACGACGTGAACTCGTCTGTCGCCGACAGCACTTCGAGCACTTCGTCCGGGTCGCCAGCCAGTTCGTACCCAGGCCGTCCTTTCCCCGTCGGTGACTCCGTCTGTTCGGTTCGTAACAGCCCCTTGTCGGCGAGCTGGCCCAGCGCCGAGATGACCTTCTGGCGCTCGACGCCGCCGAACGGCTGTCGGTCGATATCCGCGAGATGTGCCTTCGCCGTCTGGGTCACATGATAGGAGTGGGCCGGCGTTTCGCCGGCCGTTTCGAGTTCCGCAACCGCCAGTAGCACGAACTGTTCGAACGCGTCCGCCGACTGGACCTGATCTCTCATATAGATGACTCTAACGCGGTTGGGGCAAGAAACTATGGGACGACTCTGTCGGTCCGGTGATCTCATTCCGATTCTGTTGAAACGCACATCCGTCGGAATCACTTACTCAACGATAGTAGAGACAGACGACGAACGCGACTGGCTACGCTCGTCGGTTACGTCGTCAGAAATGGGTTCGGGCGGATTGTGAACCAGAGAAAGACTCACTTCGTTCGTCTTTCAGGGTTCAAATCCGCACTCACGCGTAGATTCGTCGCTCGCGGTTTGCTTGCGACAGAAGTAGTGGGTTCGGGCGGATTTGAACCGCGAGGGATCGCGCGGGGCGCGCTCCCTCTGGCTCCCGCCTCGCCAAGGCTCGGCGGGAACGCCGCCCTCCTCCATTCCACGCCGTGCGGATGCATCGGCATTCGCTCTCGGTACGGAGATCAACTCAGCGACATCGGGTGTCCCCACCCTCGTGGGCCACGCCACGGCGTGCTCAGGAACCAGTATGAGCACGAAACTCAAAGCTATGGAACCGACGGACGCAGTACAGATGTATCTCGAAGCTAAACAAAGTGAAGCGGCTGAGGCGACCGTCCGCGAGCATCGCTACCGCCTTAAGCATTTCAAACGGTGGTGTGCGAACAACGGCGTCGAGAATATCAACGAGCTGGACGGCAGGATGCTATACGAATTCAGGCTATGGAGGCGTGACGACGGCGACTTATCCACGTTGTCCCTTCGGAACCAACTGAGTTGCCTACGGACGTTCATCAAATGGTGTGAGAACGTGGACGCGGTTCCGAAGGACCTACACGAGAAGATCGACCTTCCGAACGTAAGCCGTGAGGAAAGTACCCGTGATGAAGTGATTAGCAAGGAACGGGCCGAGTCTATCCGAACCCACCTCTACAAGTTCAAGTACGCCTCGCGGGAGCATACTCTGTTTGAGTTGCTATGGCATACGGGCATCAGAATCGGAACGGCGCGGGCGCTTGACCTGCGGGACTTCGACCGCGAGAGAGAACGGCTTGGGATAGTCCACCGTCCCGAAACTGGCACGCCCCTGAAGAACGGCGAGCGCGGTGAGCGGTTCATTGCCCTGAACGAGCGGGTGTGTGAGATACTCTACGACTGGATAGAGACGAACCGTCCTAATGTGGATGATGGCAATGGACGGAAACCGCTATTCGCTTCAACTCAAGGCCGTGCCCACAAGACGACGCTACGGCGGACAGTCTATCGCGTCTCTCAGCCATGTTTCTACGCAGACTGTCCCCATGACCGTGACCCCACTGAGTGTGACGCGAAGGGGTACGACGGTGGGAACCGCTGTCCGAGTGGTATTGACCCCCACACCATTCGGCGGTCTGCTATCACCCACTTCCTCAGCAGCGACGTTCCACAACAGGTGATCGAAGACCGCATGAACGTTAGCGCGAAGGTGTTGGATGAGCACTATGACAAACGGAGCGCGGAGCAGAAGGTGGAACAGCGGCGTGGATATTTGGAGAGTATCTAATCACCAAAATCATTTGGCTCTAACAACATCATCGAAGCCCCTTCATCTTCTCCTACAGGGTCTCCAATTCTTCTACATTCCGTTCCTGAGTCTATAGCTTTCTCCAAATCAATTTCACTATCTAATTCAATGTCGTTGAAACTCCCGAACCAGAACCCAATTGGATTCCCAGTCACATCATTGAACAGTAGCCAGAATTCTATGGCAATCTTATCTGCATCCCATTCTCGGTTGATACGTTGCATGACCTCTGAGAATGGAGCCTCATACCCTCCTGACGGCATAGAAAGCGGCTTCATTTTGATATTGGATTGAAATTGAATTTTGTCATCGCCTTCCTCGATGCGGCTTCCAGATAGCTTGGGTTCCCCACCATCTGTAAGAGTTCCTGTGTAACGAGTTAGAGGATTCCAGCGTGGAACTACAGCAGTTCCTTGCCTCTTGTAGCCCTTGCCGAATATTGGCTCACCATCATCAGATACCTTATGCTCGTAGACTACGCACTGAATATGTAGATTTTCTGCAGGTCCATTGCCTCTGTTTGTAATACTTGTTATGAGTTTATCACCCTCCCCGCGAATGGATTCCCGCGACAGCCGAGGCTGATGATTAGCGGCCATCAAATCCGTCTGGCGGCTCATCAATTGGTTCTGTTTCCTCTGTATCTCATTTTGTTCATTCTGAATATTCTTCATTCGCCAGTAGACAATGAACAGCCCAATTGTCACCAGAACGGAAATAACATCAGTGAACCTAACGTTCCAAAAGTTAGGTGGGAATAGTTGTAGAATCGTTATTTCCATCTACCTACTGAATATTACGCTTTTGCCATATAATTACCCCCGATTTAGCTGATTCGGTTCTCTAGCGAATATCCACCACCCGATATTCCACCTCCGTCCCGAGATATTATCTATTTTTGATGGGGGCGGGAACGGTCCGACCTTTGCATGAAATTCGGTAGATTTGCCAATTGCTCCTTTATCAAACCCCTTCATGCGTCCTTGTAAGTACCAAGGATGCGAGAGGGAGCCATCAACGAGATGGGACAAAGATCCTGCATGATGTGCGAGTCTTATATTACTGTTGACACTCGTCTGAGGGGAAACACCAAAGGAATCGTACGTCGGAGTAGCACGTGACTATGACTATCGCGGACCTTCTTACTCCTCGGGACGAAGTCACTGAAGGGCAGTTCCAAGGTGTCTTGCAGGCACACAAAGTCGGTGACGATGAGGATAGGCTGGAGAACGATGCTGATCGTCTCATCTCGATGACTTATCCCTCTAACGCGCTGCAAACTGCGTTCGACCACGTCGACAACAAGCTCCGTGGGCGAGACAGTCAGGGTGGTATCGCACTCTCTGGTCCCTACGGCGCTGGTAAGTCTCACGGTCTTCTGGTACTCTACCACATGTTCAACAGCCCAGACGTCGCCCAGAAGTGGATCGACGACTGGGATATTACGCTCGATCTTCCCGAGAGTGCCAAGGCGTCTATCCACTCGACCAGCGAGACAGACGCCGATCTCATTTGGGAGCCGATTTTCAGGGACTTGGGCCGCGAAGACATCCTCGATGACATCAAACGCTATCCGACGACGGAGCACCTCGAACGGCTGAGCGACGAGGAACCCGTCGCTATCTTCTTCGACGAGATCGAAACGTGGTGGGAGTCCTTCGACGAGAGCGAGAACGAAGAACTCCTCGAACGGAACGAGTTCTTTCTCCAGAATCTCTTTGAGGTTGCCAACGACCCGCAGGAAGATCTATTCGCGTTCGTCACTCTACTCGACAAGAGCCGTGACATCAGACGAATTCTTGACCGTACAAACCCCTACGCGGTCGACATGAACGATACTGGGGACCGCGAACAGATCATTCTCCACCGTCTCTTCGAGACGCGCCAAGAGGACGTCGACGATAAGGCTGTGCGGGATATCGTAAGCGAGTTTGTCGACCACTACACCTTCCCTATTGAGATCGACGAACCGAAGCGGTACGAGAATCGGATGGTCGAGACGTACCCCTTCCACCCCGAGCTTCTCGACCTACTCGACGACATCTATGAAGCGGGACGGGAGCGGCAGAGCGTTCGTGGCGTGATGAACGTGCTTGCCGACACTGTCCGCCGCAAGTACGAAGAGACCGACCTCATTGTCACGTGTGACATCGAACCGAGTGCCTTCCGTGGAATCAACCAAACACTGTTCAACCGTTACGTCTCGGACAGGGATGCCGTCGAAGACATCGACTTTGGGGACGACCTGCTACGGACGATCTTCCTCTACACCATCGAGGAGCGAGAGCAGCGGGCGTCTGTGACTGAGTGCCTACTCGGGACGTTCAAATCCGAGAAGGCGACTGTCGACAAACTCCACATGTCGCTTGAGAGCCTATACGGGGTTGCCCACTATCTCGACCGTGATTCACAAAAAGAGAACTACTACCTGACGGAAGACCCCAAGCTCACCGCACTCGTTACTCGGGAGCAGGAGCGCGCACTTGAAGACGACCGTGACAGCATCGAAAAAACGCTCGTCGACGTCGTCCGAAACGAGGTGTGGGGAGACGACGTCTGCGTCTACCCCGACGAGGATGTCCCCGATATCCAGGAACTGACCACGGTTGTGATGCTCGACTATCTCTCGAACGGGGCACTTCGAACGAAGCTCAACGACTTTTTCGAGGGACGCACCTACCAGAACACTGTACTGTTTGTCACGCCGAAGAAGGAGATCCGCGACGACGAGGATATCATCAGCAAGGCCGCCCGCGTGCTCGGAGCCGAAAACCTCCGCGGAAACGTCGACGACGGTGGGGAACTCGCGTCGATCATCCGCAACGAACGTCGGGAACTGCGGAACGAACTCGAAGACCGCTTCGGGAAGTGGGTCAAGTGGAGCGAAGACCTGAGCGGCGACGGCGTACGGATGCGGCGGATCGACGTGGCGGCAGATGTCGACGACGTGAAGGACAAAGTCGGTCGGGACAAGACCTACGTTGGTGAGAAGATCAGCGAAGAGGTGGCGGACGCCGAGAACGGGATCGCTATCGCGTCGATGCTCAACGACTTCAGGCAGTTCCGTCGGATGCCCATGCTCCTATCCGACGAGGTGTTCTACTCTGCGGTCAGCCAGTTGTACCGTGACGAGAAGATCGTACTCGAAGGAGATCGAGCGAACTTCTACGTTCCCCACAAGGACGACCATCTTCCCGACCTCGACGACGATCTGACGATTCACCACCCCGACAACCTCGACGATTCGATTTTCGAGGAAGAGGAACCGCCAGAGCCGACTGGCGGCGGTGACGGTGGTGGCAGCGACATCGGCGGTGGCGGCGGAGATGGCGGTGATGGTCCCGATAAACCGACGCCAGGAGGAGGCGGCGGCAGTGGTGGGGGAGGCGGAGGTGGCGGTCCCTCACCTGTCTCTACGACTAAGGAGACCATCGAGTTGGAAGGCAACAGCGCCCGTGTGCTCAGAAGCCAAGCCGATGCACGAATCAACAGCAAGACCGATTCGACGGTAAGCATCGACCTGAATTACGATGTCGCGGGTATCTCGAAGGACGAACTGATCAAGTTCCTCGAACAGCTCCCGAGTGGCGATCACATCGATGCAACGGTGGTGGTCGAACGTGAGACTGAAAACTGACGACCTCGCTCAGTTGGTCGAGAACGACGACCCCGTCCCGCCAGTATGGGACGCACTCTGGGACATCTGGTATCCCGCTGGCGACGATGTCAGCGACCACTACGGCAAAGAGACCGACGCAGTGAGCTACGAGCGGTTGCTGTTGGATGTCTATCGGGAGTTCTTCGACGAGGTGCTTCCCGACAAGTGCGTCAACGAAGCGTCTCTCGATGTCCCTGATGGTGGCACGTTCGTGGTGATGGATGCGATGAGCGTCCGCGAGGCGGCGATGTTCGTCGACATGCTCGAAGATCGGGGCCACGAACCTGAGACGGGATACTCGTTCTCTTCAGTGCCGTCGGAGACGAAGTTCTACCGCGACCGCGTCGGCTACTCCGATCTCAAGAAAGAGCACAAGACGGCGAGCGTCAAGAGTCAAGACCCCTCGCTCGACGGTGACGAGGAGATTGTCTGGTGTCGCTATCCTGACGCCCTGCTCGAAAACATTCAGGAGGGGAAGACGAAGCTCTCCTCCATCGAGGAAATGTACGAAAAGACCGATACAGCGCTGCAGGCGATTCTCGATCAACTCGACACCAACCACGTGATAATTGGATCTGACCACGGGTATGCACGACTCGACGCTGGTCATACCTTCCAGATCAGCGACAGGCAGAAGTCGGCCCTACAAGAGACGTTCAGTGGTCGCTTCGAGGGCATCGGTGATGTTAATGCGAATCATCTCGTGGACGATGGTCTCGTTCTTGAAGCGGACGGTTACTATATGCCAATCGGCAGATACACTTGGCCCGCCCGAGGTAAGTACAGTACCTTCCAACACGGCGGACTGAGTATTCACGAGTGTCTCACACCACGAATCGAAGTATTCCTGTAATCATGAACTCTGATAACGACCGACGACCCATCGAGATATCGTTTCCCATCGAGCAAGTCAACGAAATTGCTGAGAAAGAAGGTCATGCAAAGAGGTACTATCGCCCCGTCTACACGATGCACAAGTATTGGGCGCGGCGGTTAGGTTCAGTTTTCCGAACCATGCTCCTGTACTCGCTGGCCGACGAGGAGATGACCGTCAAGGATAACGGCCAACATACCTTCGACGAACTTCCAAAGGTTGATTGGAACAATCCCGACGCACTGTGGGAATACTACCTCGAAGATGTTGACTTCGACGGGAAGACCGTTCTTGACCCGTTTATGGGTGGCGGGACAACAATTGTAGAGGCTCTACGGATGGGATGCAATGTTATTGGAAGTGATTTGAACCCTGTAGCATGGTTCACTGTAAAAAAAGAGATTGAACCCGTTAATCTAGACGAGTTACAGGCTGCATACGACGAACTCTACGACTCAGTCGGCCAAGAAATTCAGGAGTACTACTCAACATCTTGCCCTGATTGTGACGAAACAGCTGACGCGATGTACTACTTTTGGGTCAAGGAACTGGAATGCCTCAACTGTGGGCACGATGTACCGCTCTTGAAGAGCCACTACATCGCAGACTCTCGCTCTTCGAAAGATAACTACAAGAATGTACTCTGTCCTAAATGCTGGACTGTCCAGAAGGCGGATGCTTCAGACGAGGAGACGACCTGTGTGAATAAGCGCTGTGGACACGATTTCATCCCGAATGAAGGAAATGTGTCTCGGAAGAACTACGTCTGTCCTGACTGCGGCGTTAAAAGCGAGATCATCAGTGCCACAGAGCGATTTGGAAAGCCTGACACACAAATGTACGCTGTGGAGTACTACTGCAAATCCTGCGACGAGAAGGGATACAAATCCTCTGATGACAGCGACGAAGTCCTGTATGAAAAGGTATCATCGCAACTGGAAGAGGAATGGGACGATCTCCCTATCCCAACCCAGAAGCGGTACCACGGAAGCTCTGATTTCGCTTTGGATCACGGCTATCATTATTACCACCAGATGTTCAATGATCGGCAGCTGCTCGCATTAGGCCGATTGCTCGACGCCATCAAAAATATAGAAGATCAGAATATCAAGGAACTTCTCCTTCTAACTTTCTCTGCGAACCTCAGAGCAAACAATATGTTTTGTATGTACGAGAAGAGCTACAACAAGCTTCAGCCCTCTATGATTGACACGATTATCCCTCGGCACGCTCCAGTTGAAAATAACGTCTGGGGTACTGAGTATGGTAGAGGAACTTTTCGAAAGACGTTTAATATGGTATTTAAAGGGAAGGAATGGTGCCAACAACCGTTTGAAAAATACGTTAACGACCAAGGCGATACCCAAGAAAAGCAGCTCAGTACGCCCGTTGCAGGAGAGTTGGTTGATGAGGCAGACGAATTAGGAGAGAATGGAAATGCGTACCTGAATTGTGGAACTTCAGAGTATCTCTCCGTTGATGACGAGAGTGTTGATGCGATCATCACTGATCCCCCTTATTACGACAACGAAATGTATGCGGAGCTATCTGACCTTTTTTACGTTTGGCTCCGAGAGGGTCTAAAAGACACCTATGACCATTTCCAAGGAGAACTCACACCAAAGAGTAACGAGGCAGTTGTTGATCGGAAAACAGATGTAGACGATTATCGGACAGAAGAGCATTATATCGAGACTTTGAGAAATGTTTTCCAAGAATCCAATCGGAAACTAAAGGATGATGGAATTATGGCCTTTACCTTCCACCACAAGGAGACCGAGGCGTGGGCATCAACGATTCGGTCGGTCTTAGAGGCAGATTTCTACATCAGCGCACTATACCCTGTGAACAGCGAGACGAGAGGCGGATCCCGTCACGGACGAGCGACGGTCGACTACGACACGATTATTGTCTGTCGGAAGCGCGAAGAAGACCCTGACGAAGTTTCTTGGCGCTCTCTGGAGGACGATATTTATTTCCGTGCTTCTGAGGAGATAGAGCGTTTAGAACAGCACGGTCGACGCCTCACTGGTGGGGACGTGTTCGTAGTCGCAATGGGAAAGTGTCTGGAGACGTTCTCGAAACATTATCCAAACATCATCCGTGACGGTGAGCAGATGAGCGTCGTGGAGGCCGTCGATGCCATTCAGAATATCGTCGATGAACAGCTGATGGAGGAACGGGTACAAACGATGAGCGAAGAAATGGACACCCTCAGCGCTGTTTATCTCACCTACGTACTCGGACGCGGAGGCACAATCTCCTACAGCGCGCTGAACAAGGACCTTCGTCAGCGAGGAGTGGACGTCTCTGAACTCGTCCACGAGGGCTTGCTGGAACATGACGGCGACCAGCTGACCGTGCGTGGGCCGCTGGACCGTTCGGACAGCATCGAATCTAAGCAGAAGACCCTCGCGGTAGATAAGGCACACTACTTGCGATATCTCTATGAAACTGACCACTTGGCACAGAATTTCGGTAAGTGGACCGACCAGGGATCCATCGCTGCACTCCGACGGCTTGCGGAAATCGAGAACGATGACGAGTATGCTGACATAGCGGATTATGTCGAGGAGCAAACAGACACACAAACTGACATCCAAGACTGGTCATAATCGTGCAATAGCGAACTCTCTCCCATACTGAGATTTATATCAGAAGGCAACACAATTTGAAAGTGAATAAATGAGCCTAGATATCGGATTTCACGTGCATTCGGAGGAAGCCATTGATCGACATGGGCTGTTTGACGATCAAATGAGTATCGTCGAATTCCTCCGTCGAGTCAAACGGATGGAAGATCTGCCCTACGACGTCACTGTCCACGGTATTGACGACTTCTTACGTAGTGCTGAGAAACCACTCGAAACATGCGACTACGTTTACCAAATTCTCCGCGACCACGTCAACTTCTTGTTGACCCAGAATCCTCGTGTCCAGTTCGTAGTTAGGGATGTTGAATACTGGGATGAACCCGTTCTCCGCGACGGCAACGACGAGATACCCCTCAAGCGAATCTTTCACGGGATTGAGCAGGAGGGGTCAGGCTGGTACTACAGCAACATCAACGTGCAGTCGTAGGTCAGCCTGACGGTTTTATATGTATAGATATGGCATAAGTGATTGATGATGGGACTAACCTTACCAAACGGTTGGGAGGAGATTGATGAACCTCATCCTCAAGATGGCGTTGTCGCGTATTCGGAGGCACGCTTCCGAAATACCAATGGATTCGAGATAGTCATCTGGTCAGAAGTTGCTGAAGATGCAGCGGACTACAAGATTGAGGAGGATGACAAATATGCAGTTGAAGTATACAATGCTTCTCAAGATTATGTCGAGGGGGATTCGTATGAAACCGAAGCAACAGCTAAAGAGGCCGCTCGTGAGGTAATGGAGAAATTCTCATAACCGTCGCGCCCGCGCGAAACATGGCCGTGCCTGTCGATAGTGATGTGGGACCCGTCTTAACCCTCTGCCGACACACATCTTTAACCATTTGGAACTTTCCTACGTGGTTTGACCCTTCACTCCTTCATGATGTAGCCACGTCTCTGACACCCCGATTCCACCTTCCTACCAGTTACAAAGACGTGTAAGGCGGCTACTTATACTATTCACCGTCCTCCGTCTTTGTATCTCCAGTCGGCTCTAACTTCGGACCCCCGATCAAGAGGTCGTATTTTGTAATAAATCCTACAGGGGTACCATCGTCAACCACGAGGACAGCCGAGTGTCCCTCATCAAGAATCTCCTCAACGAGTTGGCGGCTTGTGTCACGTTCCACCCGAATGAGGTGGTGGTACTCAATTTCGCTGATTTCTCTCTCGTCATCGTGTACCTTCATCAAGTCCGCGTCGGTCGCAATTCCGACAATATCGCCATCTTCGTGTTCCCGCACAGGAAGTTGTGAAAAGTTACCCTTAATCATCTTATCGGCTGCTTCCCGTCGAGTTTCAGTCAGGTGTGTCGATGTAAATTCGGTAATCATCAACTCTTGAGCGGGCTGAGTCTGCTCGCTTTCCCATCTTTTCAACACGTCCCACATCGTTTTCAATCTGGGATATGGAGCTACTGCCTCTCCACTCAAATTTCGGTTGAGGGTACTCGGATCAACATCTACCTCTTTAGCAAGTTCGACCTTGTTTCGACCGACTCGATTTAGCTTGTCTATCATCATCTCGGTGATAGTTTCGTATGTTTGGAGATCCATTATTGCATCAGATGCAATCGAAGTTGAATAGGATTTTCCTCTTATGCATCTCCCTCCCCTACGATTGAATGGACGATGAGCAAAGTAACCGCCATCTCGACCGCAGAAAATCACGCACAGAGTCAGAATCACTCTGAACTAATCGATGCAGTGGCCGAAGACCGAAAACTCGGCCCTGACGAGAAAGAAACTCTCCTCCGCTTCGCCAAGTCGGAAGACCGCGTCTGGGTCTACACGGAAGAGAGGGGGCTGATGCGTCGGCTTCTCCAGCATCCCGAGTTCCGACTGGAAAGTCTTCGAGTCGTCACCGAAGAGTCGTGTGGCGAGCGCGTCGACCCTGACGACTTCAGCGAGGGTTCCATCACGGGAGTCGATGGTTGGGTCCCGATTAGCGTTCTGTCCCTCAAGACGTCGTCACGGTCGACGTCACAGCACGCTGCAATCGTTCCTGACCGCGTTCTTCGGGAGGGGTAGCCATGTCGATGAGCAGAGGAACTTCGCAGTCAGAGCACGTCGTGGTGCAGTTCAAGCCCTACCGCCGTGCGTGGTTCAAATCCGCGTGGGACGGTCAGGCACAGCCAGTAAGCGGTAGTACCCTCGCCTACACGGCGAATAAGTGCGACGAGTGTTGGGGGCCACTACGTCAAGGCCGTTTCGATACCTACTGTGGTGTCTGTGGTCTCGTGCATCGACGGCAGGTGTACTGGGAAACGTCGCTGGAGATTGAAGCGGGACGACGACAGTTCGACCACGACAGCGAAGAGGGGAGCGGAACGCTCCAGAACAGGCACGTTACAGTCGTCGAGGATTCCGCTGGCGAGACTACCTTCGACGGGAGCGAACTGTCGTTCAACGTGTACCCTCTCGACCAGTACAACGACGGTCGAGACGGGCATCGGGGCCGACAAGACGACGTCCAGAAACTCGACCGCGACCGTCGGTTCCTCGAACAGCGCGCAGAAGCCTGTGGAACCGCAGCAGGGTTGACGGGCGAAGATGTTCGTGAGGTAGCCCGAGTAGTCACCTCAATCAACTCAGGAGCCTTCACCTCTTACGGACCTGAGCGAGAGGGTGGCGGACAAGACGCCCATATCGTTGCCGCCATCGTCGTCGTCGGGAACGACAACCTTCCCGACGATCCTGACAGGGTCGACTTCTCTGACCGTATGGAGAATCGAGGTGCAGTTCAGACTCTCGCACAAGGCTTTGGGATGGACCGCGACGACGTCCGTGGGTCAGTCAGCCAACTACGCAAGCAACTGAGGAAGTAACGGGAGTGACCTCCTTACCCACGCACCTTCCAACTACAATGACGTGTAATGGGGTAGAATAAACCCCCACCGACCTCATACGGACGTCAGCAAAATTGGGTCAGAGCGCGCGGCATAATCCACCCCCACGGGACGCGGTAGGAGTCCCGCAGTAAGACCTAATTTTGACGGGGTGGGTATTACCCACAGTCATAATACCAAATACTCACTTTTGCGATCTGCTTGTGCTTCAAATTGGTCGACTCGACAAGATCTTTGAGGCGTGTATCTGCGAGTTGCCTCGTACAACCGACGGTCTCCGCGACTTCGCTTGTCGAGGCAGGTGAGTTGTCTCTGACAGCCTGTTCAAACTGTTCGTCGCTGTATTTCGGCTCACGCATATCCGTGTGTAGAAGACGAAGCCTCAAGTAATTTGCTACAGTAGCAAACTATAAGTTGCTGGCGTCTGTAGACGTAACTGTAGAAGATGCGTCCCTCGGGGCAGAAATGCCCGCGTGCTGGAACACGCGGACGCGGCTTCTACATGGAGGCAGAAGCCATGTCAAACTACGAGGAAGCCGCTGAAAGACTTACCGATAGCACCGATCTTGGACCGCGTGGCGTGCGTGCTCTGACCGAGTACCTGACCGTGCTCCCCGAGTATGGGCGTGCGAAGGATGCCGATGAACTGTTCATCGTCGTTAGTGAGAGCGGGAGCGAATACTTAGTCGACGCGCGTGACGATGTCTGTGAGTGTCCCGACTACCAGTATCGTGAGGCTCACTGCAAACACCTTCGTCGCGTTGAGTACGCCACTGGTAAACGTACTATTCCCGCGTGGATTGATCCCACGGCGGTCGACGCTCAGATCGGGTATCACGTCGAGACATCTCCTATGCTAGCTGCAACCGACGGTGGTGTGACCGTTGAAGCGAGCGAGGATACTGAAGCTCACGACGACTGCCGACCCGAGGGCTGTGACTGTGGAGAGTGGTGTCCCGACGACCTACCGTGCTGGCTGTGTTTCCGAGAAGGGTTTAAGACGCCTAACCCCAAGAAGGGAAAAAAGTAGGTTCGTCCCACTTCCTTTATATAACCTGACAAAGCAACATAGGTTTGAGGATATTGTTACTGGTTAACGTGCAGGAGGAAGAGCATTGACTCAGAACCACAGGGGTAACAATCAAATTCAAAGTGGCTCCGACCCGATCAGGTCTATAGACCTATTATGGAAGAAATACAGCTAGAGTTCTTAGTTAATCGAATGAATGAAAAGCTAGATTCGTTGATTGGGAGGTTTGATTATGATGATGATTTTTTTGCTAGACGATATGGCGAAGGAGAAACTAGTGATCTCCCTCATTACATCTGGAGGCCACCAGATATTATTGTTTCAAAGAGAGTGGAAGACTTCTCCGTATTTTTCAACGAAATAGACAATATTAGAGATTGGTTCTCATTTATATATAGGTCGGTCCCAGTTATCCAGATATACGTAATTGATGCAGATGATGACAAGGAGTTGGAGACACATATGACAGAACAATCGTTTAGACAGAAGGCACCTGACGGACTCTTACAGTGTTTTGTCTTAGTCGATGAAAATAAAGAAATCTGGTCAGAGGATACAGATCATATAAATGGAAACGTGATCGTCGAAGAAACGCTTGACGCTATAGAGATATTGGAACATCTTCTGCCAAATATAGACACTCATCTCAGAGATCATGAAATCGCGAAGGCTGAAGATAGCGAACTACTTCATGATGTTGCGCATTATATTGGGCATGAAATGTTCCATTTTGATGAGGTTTATTCAGCATATAATAATAGGAACTTCGGGATATTAGTGGTTTTACTCAGTGTATATTTTGAATCGTATCTTCGAGATTTAATAATCCAGAAATATCCCGACTCAGGGATTGGTAAAAAAGCGCAAAGGGGAGAGCATGTCAATTTCAAGAACATGATCGAATTCTCCCGTGCCCGTGGAGAGCTGCCAGATGAGATTGAAACCATTGACCAAGTTAGGTCAGAGAGAAATACTTACGCGCATGAGCTTTCTTCCTTCCACTTCCATGAATATAATGATACAAAAAGAAAAGATTTCATCGAAGATGCGATACGCATCTATGAATCTATGGTAGAGGTAGAAAATTCTATGTTAGATGAATAGATGGGACAGAAATAGTAACTGAGCGTGCCAGTGGCTTTGCAAGATATGGTTGTTCTTTGCACGGGGGTTTTAACTGGTATACGATATGAAAATCTCACACCGTTGGGGAAGAGCGTTCTATTTTTGAATCAGCCCATTCGATCCAGAGCGTTCTGTCTGTCGTCCACAGGTGCCTGATCGTACTTCATCGTCTTCTCTGGATTCTTGTGCCGAAGTTGGGACGCTGCCGCCGCTAAGTCTTCTTTGAGGGATAGGTACGTGCTGCCGAATGGCGGATGATGGACCGACTCATCTGATGGTGCTTGACCGAGGTGTCCGCTATGTCACGGAGGCGGTGCAGGAGCCTGCGGAGAGCCTGACGCCCGTGTGGGTTGCTCCCTCGCAGTCTCTTGACACTGACTATCCTGTAGGTTTGCAACGCCATGGACCCTGCCAAGGTGATGCAAACGGTCGAAAGAACTAGGTTCCTCCGCGTTCAAATACGGTGTGAGTGCGCCACGGCGACGGCCTACCGAGGTGGGCGTGCAGAAGATGGGTAAAATTCACCATCGACGTCACTCATGGTATAAGAGGGCGGAGCGATAACACCGCCGCTGTCTGGCAAATACCGTGAAAGAGTATAGGAAGTGGGTTCGGGCGGATTTGAACCGCCGGCCTCCTCCATGTCAAGGAGGTGTCATAACCGACCTAGACCACGAACCCTCACTGCGAGGTACACCACATTGTTTCCGGTGGGTATAATTGAAGGTTTCGAATTCCGTATCACCACGTTGTCTGTTGATTGCCCACACATACTCGTCGGCGAGCAGGGGTCCCGATAGGCTTAAGTCAATGTACGGATTTGTACATTACAACACGAAAAAGTCCATTGGTGAATACAATGAAAGAGTACATCGAACGCGTCACTGACGGTGACGACCTGACACAGGACGAGGCCCGAGCCGTTGCGACGACTGTCTTCGAGGATGCGACAGAGGCACAGATCGGTGCGCTCCTGACGGCACTGCGGGCGAAGGGGGAGACGGAGGCCGAGATCGCCGGCTTCGCCGAGGGGATGCGTGACGCCGCACGGACCATCCGGCCCGACCGCGAGGGGCTTGTCGACACCTGTGGAACCGGTGGCGACGACTACAACACAATCAACGTCTCGACAACGAGCGCCATCGTCGCTGCCGGGGCTGGCGTCCCCATCGCCAAACACGGCAACTACTCTGTTTCTTCATCTTCGGGGAGTGCCGATGTGCTCGAAGAAGTCGGCGTCGACATCGAGGCCGAACCGCCGGACGTTGAGGAGACTATCGAACGAGACGGCATCGGTTTCATGCTCGCTCCCGTGTTCCACCCGGCCATGAAGGCCGTCATCGGCCCGCGCCAGGAGCTCGGGATGCGGACAGTCTTCAATATTCTCGGCCCGCTGACGAACCCCGCTGACGCGGACGCGCAGGTGCTTGGTGTCTACGACCCGGACCTCGTGCCCGTGATGGCAGAGGCGCTGGCCCGACTGGACGTCGAACGAGCGCTGGTCGTCCACGGTGACGGCCTCGACGAGATCGCCATCCACGGCGAGACGGCTGTCGCGGAGGTCACCGGCGACCGGATCGAGGAGTACACCATCACTCCGGAGGATATAGGGCTTGAAATGCACGACATCGAGACCATCTCCGGGGGATCGCCCGAGGAGAACGCCGCCGACCTCCGTGGCATCGTCACTGGCGACGTAACCGGTGCAAAGCGGGATATCATTCTCGCGAACGCCGGCGCGGCCATCTACGTCGCCGGCGTCGCCGACACGCACGAAGCGGGGGTCGAACAGGCCCGACAGGCCATTGAATCGGGCGCGGCGGCCGACAAACTCGACGACCTGATCGGGGCATGACGCGCGTGAAGATCTGTGGCGTGACGGACAACAAGGACCGCGACGCCGTTATCGCGGCTGGCGCTGATGCGGTCGGCGTCATCCACGGCGTCCCGGTCGACACGCCCCGAGAGGTCGACGAGAAGACAGCCACGACGCTCGTCGATGGCGTCCCGCCGTTCGTGACGAGCGTGCTGGTGACGATGCCGACGACGGTTCAGGAGGCCGTCAGGCGCATCGACAGGGTCGAACCCGACGCAGTGCAGGTCCACGACGGACTCTCACCGGCGGAACTCGGGGCCCTCGATAGCCGAATCACCCAGAACATCGTGGCTGTGGTCGAGGCAGAGGCCCCAGCTATCGAGGACTACGCCGACCACGCCGACGCCCTGCTCGTCGATTCGGTCGACGCCGACGGCGGCGGTGGCACGGGCGAGACACACGACTGGGAGCGTACGCGCAACCTCGTCGACTCGCTGGACGTCCCCGTCGTGCTGGCCGGCGGATTGACTCCCGAGAACGTGGCTGAGGCCGTCGAGACTGTCAAGCCGTTCGCCGTCGACGTGGCGAGCGGTGTGGAGTCTGCCGGCGGAAAGAAGGACCACGACGCCGTCGAGCGGTTCGTCCGGAACGCCACGCGAGCGTCGGAGGGTGGGGTATGACCCTCGACATCTCCCGCGCGGAGTTCGTCGAACACGCCAAGGCCGACCGCCCGGTCGTCGTCCGCACCGCCACAGAGCTGGCTGTCGACGTGGAGCCGTTGACCGCGTATTCGGCGCTGACCGGCCGCACGAGCGACGTGGCCGCAAACGACTACACGTTCCTGCTGGAAAGCGCCGAGAAGGTCGCCTCAAGCGACCCCGACGGCGCGTTCGCGCCGGAGACCGACGACCGCCACGCCCGCTTCTCCTTCGTCGGCTACGACCCGCGCGCCGTCGTTACCGTGACTGGCGACGAGAGCGAGGTCGAGGCGTTCGACGACCGCTACGCCGACCTCGTGACGACTGACGGCGGCGACGTGGTCGACGACCTCCGGGCGGCGATGCCTGACGTGGCGCTGCGGAACTTCCCGGAGATGGACCGCCAGCACCTCGAAGGCGGCCTCGTCGGCTTCCTCTCGTACGACGCCGTCTACGACCTCTGGCTCGATGAAGTCGGTCTGGACCGGCCCGACTCGCGGTTCCCTGACGCCCAGTTCGTGCTCACGACATCGACGGTCCGCTTCGACCACGTCGAGGACACTGTCTCGCTTGTGTTCACGCCGGTCGTCCGCCAGGGCGAGGACGCCGGTGACCGCTACGACGAACTGGTCACCGAGGCCGAGCGCGTCGAAGGCATCCTCTCGGACCTCGCCCCGCTGGAGACCGGTGGCTTCCGCCGCGAGGACGAAGTCGCCGGCCCCAGAGACGAGTACGAGGACGCCGTCGAGTGCGCCAAGGAGTACGTCCTCTCGGGCGACATCTACCAGGGCGTCATCTCACGGACCCGCGAACTGCACGGCGAGGTTGACCCGCTGGGCTTCTACGAGGCGCTCCGAGACGTGAACCCCTCGCCGTATATGTATCTGCTTGGCTACGACGACCTGACTATCGTGGGCGCGAGCCCGGAGACGCTCGTCTCCGTCGCCGGCGACCACGTCGTCTCGAATCCTATCGCGGGGACGTGCCCGCGCGGGAACTCCCCCGTCGAGGACCGCCGCCTCGCCGGCGAGATGCTCGCTGACGGCAAGGAGCGGGCCGAGCACACGATGCTCGTCGACCTCGCGCGCAACGACGTGCGCCGCGTCTCCGAGGCCGGCAGCGTCCGCGTCCCGGAGTTCATGAACGTCCTCAAGTACAGCCACGTCCAGCACATCGAATCCACGGTGACAGGACGACTCGCCGAAGACAAGGACGCCTTCGACGCCGCCCGCGCGACGTTCCCGGCCGGCACCCTCTCGGGCGCACCGAAGATCCGCGCCATGGAGATCATCGACGAACTCGAACGCTCGCCGCGTGGCCCCTACGGCGGCGGCGTCGGCTACTTCGACTGGGACGGCGACACCGACTTCGCCATCGTCATCCGCTCGGCGACGGTCGAGGACGAGGGCGACCGGGACCGCATCACCGTCCAGGCCGGGGCCGGCATCGTCGCGGATTCGGACCCCGAAAGCGAGTACATCGAGACCGAGCAGAAGATGGACGGCGTGCTGACGGCGCTGGAAGGAATCGAAGAGACTGGAGATCAGTCGTCAGCCGACAGCCCCGAGGAGGTGACCCGATGAGCGCGTCACAGCCCGCCGGCGAGGAGGCCGTCAGGGACGACCTCCGCGTGCTGTTCGTGGACAACTTCGACTCATTTACGTACAACCTTGTCGAGTACGTCTCCGAACACGCCGAGACTGAAGTCGTCCGGAACACGGCATCACTCGACGATGTCGAGGTGTTCGACCCCGACGCGATTATCCTTTCGCCGGGCCCGGGCCATCCGAAGAACGAACGCGATGTCGGGGTCACGCTGGATGTCCTCCGTGAGGTCAGTCCTGACGTGCCGACACTCGGTGTCTGTCTCGGCCTCGAATCGGCGGTGTACGCCTACGGCGGTACCATCGGCCGCGCGCCGGAGCCGATTCACGGGAAAGCGTTCCCCATCGACCACGACGAGCAGGGCGTCTTCGAGGGACTGGAACAGGGGTTCCAGGGCGGGCGCTATCACTCGCTCATTGCAGAGGACGTTCCCGAGGAGTTCGTCGTCAGCGCGACGACGGAGACCGAGGACGGCACGGAACTGGTGATGGGCGTCCGCCACCGTGAGCACCCCATCGAAGCTGTTCAGTTCCATCCGGAGTCAGTCCTGACTGCGGTCGGTCACGACGTGATCCGGAACTTCCTCGCTGGGCTCTAGATGACTTGAAAGCCCAGTATTCCGAGTATCCAGAGGACTGCGACGGCGATGATAGCGATGATGATGAGCCGCCACGCCACCTTCATCACGAGCCGACCGACCAGTAGCACCACGGCGATAGCCAGCAAGCCGACGAGTATCGCCGGCGGTGAGGGAAGCGATCCGAGCTGGAGGAGTGGCAACATATTATAGAGAGGAATGCCCACGGAGAAATACTTCGTGGCTGTCTCGGGGCTCTCCGGTTCTCTGTGTTCGTCCTGCCGGACTAACTACCGCAGTCACGCCGCCAAAGATTCAAACCATCCGGTATGCTACATCCTGACATGAGCGTAGCCGGACTGTGTGAACTCTGTGAGCGCCCCGACGTGGACCACACCTGCGATAGATGCGGGCGACTCGTCTGTGACCGCCACTGGGACGAGGACACCGGGATGTGTGTCGAGTGCGGTGCGGAGGTCGGCCAGCCGAGCGACCGGATGTCGCCGGAGGATATGCCCGACGGCGTGGACACGTACCGGTTCTAAGCTATCGGAACTGATTCAGTCGCTGTTTGAGCTGTTTCGCGGACTGTCCGGCGGCCTTGAAGAACGCGTCACCGGAGTCGTCGCGCCGCGTGTCGGCGTCCTCGCCGGCGAAGATGATGCCCCGCGAGGAGTTGACGAGGCCGACGCCGTCGGCGAGACCGTGCTCGACGGCCGCTTCGGCGTCGCCACCCTGCGCGCCGACGCCGGGGACGAGGAACGGAATGTCCGGAACTAATTCGCGGATTTCTTCGAGTTCGTCGGGGTTGGTCGCGCCGACGACGAGTCCGACGTTCCCGTTCCCGTTCCAGAGGTCCGCGAGGTGGACCACGCGCTCGTAGAGCTTCTCACCGGAGGCCAGTTCGAGGTCCTGGAGGTCCTCGCCGCCGGGGTTGGACGTGCGCCCCAGCACGAACACGCCCTTGTCCGCGCGCTGGAGAAACGGCTCCAACGAGTCCCGGCCGAGGAACGGGTTGACCGTGATGGCGTCGGCCGCAGGCCCTTCCTCGTCGTCGAGAATCCGGGCGTACTGCCGCGCCGTGTTGCCGATATCGCCCCGCTTTGCGTCGAGCAGCACGGGCACGTCCTTCCCGTGTGCGTAGGCGATGGTCTCTTCGAGGGCGCGCCAGCCGTCGGGGTCCTCGTAGAAGGCGGCGTTCGGCTTGTAGCAGGCGGCGTGTTCGTGGGTCGCATCGATGATGCGGCGGTTGAACTGCCAGCGCGGGAGGTCGGCGTCCAGCACGCTGTCGGGGAGGCGGTCGGGGTCCGGGTCGAGGCCGACCGACACCACGCTGTCGGCGGTCGCGATTCGGTCCGCGAGACGGTCGAAGAAGTGCATAGATACCGCGGCGGCTGGCAGCGATACAAGCGTTTCCTTCTCGCGTCGTGCCCGCTTCGATGGAATCAGATTTGATATTCTCCCCCGTGTCTATTTCACAACGCAGGTAGAAGCCCGCTCATGGACCGTTTCATGGATGTCGGCCATGTGGCCGAGACCCTCCCAGACCTGAGCGAAGCCCTGGACGACCCGCGGCTGCGGCAGTTCGGACTCGTCGGCGGTGTCCTGCTCGTGGCCGTCGGCGCGCTGTTGTCGCTCGCGCCCGCGTCCGGACAGTGGCTGTTCTGGTCGTACGCTGTCGCGGCAACGCTGGTGTTTATCGGCGTTCCGCTGTTGTGTCTCGGCCTCGCCGCTCCCGACCCGGAGCCCGGGTCGCTGTTCCATCTCGGCATCGAACTAACGACGACACAGCGCCGGGCCGTCGCGCTGGGGTCGCTCTGTATCACCGCGACACCGATTGTCATCGCCGTCGGAACGCCGCTCGGCCTCCCGACGCTGGTGCTTGCTATCGCTGCCGCGACAGCGGTGCTCGGTTCCGTGCTCGTCCTCACTGGCTTCGTCGCGTGGACGTCCGCGGCTATTGCCGAGCCGAGTCGTCACTGATACTGTTGGCTGTAACTATTTTAAGATATTCGCCACCCGGGGTGGCGAAATTCTTTACAGACGTACAGCCGACAGTATGAGTACAGCTATTTCAGTCGGAGTCGCAGCCAACCGTTTCTTTCTCCGGAAAACCCTCCTACCCCGAGAGGGACTGCTCCAGCACGTCGACCGCGGCTTTCACCGCCGCGCCGCTGTGAACGACGATGGTTGTCCCGTCGACGGTGAGGTCATCACGATCCGGCACGGTCGCGGGCTCTCGCTCCAAGACCAACCAAGCCGTCTCCGGCGTTACCTCGACGATTGCCACTTCGTCGTCGTCGGCCGTCACGCGGTAGGCAAAGGCCCCGTCCGGCGTCGGGTCCACGTCCCTATCGGCATCGACGACGGACACGTCGGCAAGCGGCCCGCGCTGGAGGCCGGTCAGTTCCGAGGCGAGCAACTGTCCGATCCGTCGGCCGTCAGCAATCCTGTCTTTGACCATTAGAGCTCCTCCCGAACGTCGGCAGCGATGGCTTCGACGTCGACACCCTCACTCCGCGCGTACACCACGGCCGCGGCCTCGAGCGTGACACCGATGTCGGACTGGAGCGCGTTGATGCCGGCGACAGCGGTCTGTTTCTCGATGCCGGCCTCGACGACCGCGTCGAGCACCCGCTCGAACGTCGACCGCGACTGCAGGATTTCCTCACCCGGCGTGAACCCGTCCGGAATCGCGGTGTGTGTCGCGTCGAAAGCGACGACGAGGTCGTCCTCGTCCCGTTCGACCAGCCCCTCGCTCGCGGCCACGTCCACCAGCGTCTTGGCCTGGTCGGGCGAGAACCAGTTCCGGTCCAGCGAGAGCGCGACGACGAACTCGCTTTCCGCCATCCGGTCGGTTCCACGCTGGCGGAACGGTGCGGCGACGGCCGTCTTCAGACTCATCGTCAGAGCAACCGGTCGGCGCGGGGGTAACGATTACGATGGCGAGTCGGCATCGAACGGTTCAAGTAGCCGCTGGGTCTTCCTTCCCGTATGAAAGACCAGGGACGCTCCCCTCGCAAGCGGACAGGCGGCCGCCGACGACCGAACCACAAGAAGAAGAAACACGAGCTCGGCAAGGACACCGTCGAGACGCAGGTCGGCGAGCAGCGACTGAAGACCGTCGACTCCCGCGGTAACACCCAGAAGGTCCGTGCGGTCAAGACCGACGTTGCGAGCATCGCCGACGGCGCGGAAACCATCGAAGCGACCATCGAGAACGTCGTCGAGAACCCGTCGAACCCGAACTACGCCCGGCGAAACATCATCACGAAAGGCGCAATCCTCGACACCTCCGAGGGACAGGCCCGCGTGACCTCCCGCCCGGGACAGCACGGTCAGGTCAACGCCGTGCTGGTCGAGTAATCCGGCACGCAATCAGCTTTTTCGGCTGTTCACGGACTCGGAGCGACAGCGTCAGCTATGGCCGGGGAGCGGCCTTCTGGAGCGCGCTTTCGGCGATGTTGCCGCCGTAGTCGGCGGTTCGGGACAGCGAGTCGACCACGCGGCCAAGTAGCTGTGCGCTCTGTGGGTCTAGCTCCCTGACTTTCCCGTCTACCTCGCGGGCGGTTTCGTCGACTTCGGGAATACGAGCACGGGCCTCGTTTGCCAACTCGACGGCCTTGTCGTTGTCGTCAGCCAACAGCGCATCCATCGCGGTTTCGGGGACAGCGATGGCCTCGGTTTCCAACTGATCGAGAAGGTCGGCAGTTTCGCCGGTGATTTCGCCGATTTCCTGGGAGAGGCTGGCGATTTTGGTCGCGTGGTCAGCAATGCGCTCTAGCTGACGGGCGCTGGACTGATAGTCGAACACTGTCTCACGCGGGAAGCCGATTTCGTTGGCAGCCGTCGGATTGCGAAGGACGGTTCGGAACACGCGCGAGACCATGTACCAGAGGCGGTCCACGTCGTCGTCGCGTTGTATAACGTCTTCGGCGAGGTCGTTGTCGTCCTCGATGAGCGCCTTGACGGCGTCTGAGAGCATCGTCAACGAAACCAGCCGCATACGCGTGATGGCGTTGAGAACGGAGAGCTCCGACGAATCCAGCAGGTCCTGCAGGACGACTCGGTCAGCCGTCTCCTCTATCATCTCGAGGCCGACCAGTCCCTGTGTCGCATCGCGGATGATGCGTCGCTGCTCGGCCGTTATGCGAGCGGCCTCCAGTCGGATGATGTCGAAGCCGCTGACGTACATCGTCATCACTGCCCGCGTGAGTTCGTGCCTGTTTTCGAGGCCGGTCACGTCTAGCGTTCCCTCGACGTGGTCGTCGCCGTGCTGTGGCGAGACCAGTAGCAGGTCGTCTTCGGCGTAAAACTCGACGATACTGCCGCTCTCGACACCATTCTCAGTCGCCCACTCCTTCGGTAGTGAGACAGTGTACGTGGACCCGCCCGTCAGCTGTACTTTGCGCGTCTCCATAGTACTACGAATACGCGCTGCAGATTTATAAAATATGCTGTGACTATATATTACTGATCGAAACTCTGACCTGTGCTGTCATGAAATAACGACACACGCTGCGGGCGCTACCCCGTGTAGTATGGTGTCAATATCAGGATCAACGAGTTGTTCTCTAACTGGGTCGCTATCGGGCTTAGACGCCCGTTACCCCGCTTTAGGCGCGCGAGATAGCAACGCCATCAAAATATATAGTAGTATATAGTGTTTATATCCAGATATAGGGCTAATAGTAGGGTACTTATCCGCTCTCTAACTTCCATCAGGTGATGACAGATTCACCGAGCAGTGGTCTCTCACGTCGCCGATTTTTAACAAGTTCTGGTGCGATTGGGGCGCTGGCACTGGCCGGTTGTACGCAGAACACGAGCCGTGGCAACGACGGCGGCTCCACTGACAGCGGTTCTGACGGCCTCTCGGGGCAGGTCATTATCAAGGGCAGCAGTACCGTGTTCCCCATCTCCGACGCGATGGCCGAGGAGTTCATGGAAGAACACGGGAACGTCAACGTCACCGTCGACTCCACGGGGAGCGGCGGCGGCTTCGAGAACTGGTTCTGTCCCGGCGACTCCGATATCAACGGGGCTTCCCGCCCTATCAGCGACGCCGAGATAGAGCAGTGTTCGGGCAACGACGTCGAGCCTGTCGAGTTCGAGATCGCGGGTGACGCGTTGACTGTCGCGGTCAACAACGACGCTGACTGGGTCGACTGCATGACCTTCGACGAACTTCGCCAGATCTGGAGCGACGAAGCGGGCGTCACGAACTGGTCGGACGTGCGCGACGAGTGGCCCGATATGGAGATCGAACGCTACGGCCCGGCGTCGACGTCCGGGACGTTCGACTACTTCAACGAGAACGTTGTCGGCGAGGACACCGAACACACAACCGAGTACCAGCCGACCGAAGAGGACGAGACTATCGTCAAAGGGATCCGTGACAACGAGGGTGGGATGGGGTATTTCGGCTTCGCCTACTACAACTCCAACTCCGAGGCGGTGAAAGCCGTCGAAGTCAAGGCCGAAGAGGGCGACGAATGTACCCCTCCGAGTCTGGCAAACGCCAAGGACGGTTCCTATCCGCTGGCCCGACCGCTGTTCATCTACGCGGCCGAGTCAGCGCTTCAGCGAGAGGAAGTGTACGAGTTCATTCAGTTCTACCTCGAGCAGGCCGAAACCGACCTAGTGCAGGATATCGGGTACGTGCCGTCGAGCGCCGAGCAGCGCGACGAGAACCTCGAAAAGCTGGACGAGATCGCCGGCTAACACGGTCGAGAGCCGGCTTACTCACATGAGTACATTATGAGAGACAACACAATGAGTACCGAGACGCCCGGGCCGAATATTACGTCCAGACCAAGCGGGCGTGCAGCACGCGAGCGTATGTACCGATACGTCTTGCTCCTGTGTGCTGCCGCGTCGATTCTCGTCACCGTCAGCATCGTCGTGTTGCTCGCACGCGACGCGATTACGTTCTTTACGCTGGTGAACCCGGTCGACTTCTTCACCGGAACGGAGTTCCTCATCAGTCGGAACGTCTACGGGTTACTCCCGCTGTTGAGCGGCACGCTGTTGGTCACGGTGATCTCCGCCGTCATCGCACTCCCGACGGGTGTCGCGGCCGCGGTCTATCTCAGCGAGTACGCTAGCGACCAGATGCGCTCGGTGCTGAAACCGGGGCTGGAAATTCTGGCTGGTATCCCGACAGTCGTCTACGGTATCTTCGCGCTCGTGTACGTGACGCCGTTCCTCCAGACCATCGGGCTCCCGGTGAACACGTTCAACATCCTCAGCGCTTCCATCATGGTCGGTATCATGATCATCCCGATGGTCTCCAGCCTGAGCGAGGACGCGATGAGTTCCGTCCCGGACTCACTACGACAGGCCGGCTACGGGATGGGCGCGACGAAATTCGAGGTGACCACCGGCGTCGTCGTCCCCGCTGCGGCCTCGGGCATCTTCTCCTCGTTCATTCTCGCCCTGTCGCGGGCCATCGGCGAGACGATGATCGTCGTCGTCGCGGCCGGCAGCCGGCCCCGAATGCTGAACCTCTCGGACCCGCTTGCGAACCTCTTTCAGGGGTACCAGCCGATGACGGCGGCGATGGTCCAGATCAACAGCGCCGACAGCGTCAGTCAACTGGGCTTTACCAGTCTCTTCGCTATCGGCCTGACGCTGTTCGTAATCACGTTCCTGTTGAACCTGCTGAGTAACCGAATCGCGGCGCGATACCGGGAGGAGTACGAATGAACACTGGGGGACTGAACTGATGGCAACACGAGAACCTGAAACGGGCTGGCACGGGGAGAACAGCGATGTCAACCATCTTCGGGGGCGTGCCTTCGAGGCGACCTGTCTCGCGGCGACCGCGTTCGGACTCGTCTCCGTCCTGCTCCTCCTGCTGTTCGTCGCCAACGACGCGTTCCGACCCTTCTCGGCCGACGCAGGGTGGCTGGCGACCTACGCCGCGACGGTGCTGGTGCCGCTGGCCGCACTAGCCGTCTACTACTATCGACTCGACGAGCCGGCCGGCGAGGTCGCCTACGTCACCAGCGGACTCCCGGTCGTGGGACTCCTGCTCACGGGCGGGTTTGCGGTGCTGTTCATCGAACTGCTCTCCGTACTCGAGTGGTTCGCGCTCCTCATCTCGCTGGTCGTGGCCGGCGGCCTGATCGTTGCACACGGCCGACTGCGGCCGAAGGCCGCGCTCGAACGCCTCGCCGTGGTGCTCCTCGCTCCGATTATCACGGTATTCGGGCTGCCACCCACCAGGTTCAACTGGTTCGTCACCGACGCCGCCGCGGCGCTCGGCCTCGACTTCGGGCTGTACTATCGCGTAATAAGCCTCCGAGAAGCCATCATGATGCTCCCGTTCGTGCCCACGGACTGGGTCATGTTACTCCTGACGCTCGTGCTCCCAGTCGCCGGTGCCGCAGGCTGGTTCGTCGAACAGCGACGCGAGTCGCGGCGTGACGGCCTAGCCGTCGTCGGGCTGACGGCGGCAGTTGCGGTGCTGGGCGTCGTCGCCGGACCACTGCTGGGAATTGGGACCGACGTGTGGCTGCTCATAGTCACATTCGCCGTACTCCCGCTGGGTGTCTACGTGGAAGGCGTGCTCCGTCGTGGCGAAGGCGTCCGCGGCCTCGCCTTCCCGGTCGCCGCCGTGCTTGGCGTGGTCGTCGGCAGCGTCGTCACCGGCGCGCTCGGGTTTGCCGGACCGGACCCCTGGCTCGACTGGGGGTTCCTGACGAGCGCGACCTCACGGACCGCCGCCGATGCCGGTATCTACCCTTCGATGGTCGGCTCGGTGATGATGATTATCGTGATCGTGCTCACCACGTTCCCGGTCGGCGTCGGGGCGGCGATCTACCTTGAGGAGTACGCACCCTCCCAGGGGCTGATGGGCAAGTTCGTCACACTCATCGAAATCAACATCGGGAACCTCGCCGGTGTGCCGTCGGTCGTGTACGGCCTGCTCGGACTGGCGCTTTTCATCCGAGTTCTCCAGTGGCCCCAGGGCTCCGTCATCGTCGCCGGCCTCGCGGTCGGCCTGTTGATCCTCCCGATTGTGATCATCTCCGCACAGGAGGCGATTCGATCCGTCCCCGACTCGTTCCGACAGGCCTCCTACGGAATGGGGGCGACCCGCTGGCAGACGATCCGGCAGGTCGTCCTCCCCGAAGCACTTCCGGGCATTCTGACCGGGACGATACTGGCGCTGGGTCGGGCCATCGGCGAAACGGCCCCGCTGCTGATGATCGGGGCGGCGGCGTCGGTCCGGCTCGCGCCGAATAGCTTCTTCGACGTGGCGAGCATGATGCCACGCCAGATTTTCTCATGGTCGTCGGAACTGGACCCGTCGTTCCGCCACGGCGTGCTGGCGGCCGGCGTGATTACACTGCTTGCAGTGTTGCTGGTGATGAACGCGACAGCGATTGTCATCCGGAACCGGTATCAGCGAACAGGATAATTCATGACAGAGAACGAGATGACGAGCAACGAGAGTACCGAGCCCACACCGACCACTGAAACAGCCGCGTCGTCGCCGGACCCGTCCGGTGATCCCCTCGTCGACCAGTCGATCGACGTGGAGGGAACGGACGCGAACGCGGGCGAGACGGGGAAGCCAGTCATCGAGTCCCGCGACCTGAACGTGTTCTACGGCGAGACGCAGGCGCTACAGGGTATCGACTTGGCCATCCCGGAAAAACAGGTGACGGCCATGATCGGACCCTCCGGCTGTGGCAAGTCCACGTTCCTGCGGTGTATCAACCGCATGAACGATCTCATCGACGCGGCGCGGGTCGAGGGAGACCTCTACTTCGAGGGGAAAAACGTCTACGATGCCGACGTGGACCCGGTGGCGCTGCGGCGACGCATCGGAATGGTGTTCCAGCACCCCAACCCCTTCCCGAAGAGCATCTACGACAACGTCGCTTACGGCCTCCGGATTCAGGACCAGACGGAGAACATAGACGAGAAAGTCGAGACGGCTCTCAAGCGCGCCGCGCTGTGGGACGAAGTCAAAGACCAGCTGGACAAGAGCGCGCTCGACCTCTCGGGCGGCCAGCAACAGCGGCTCTGCATCGCCCGCGCTATTGCCGTCGACCCGGATGTCATTCTGATGGACGAGCCGGCGTCGGCGCTTGACCCGATTGCCACCTCGAAGATCGAGGACCTCATCGAGGAACTGGCCGAGGAGTTCACCGTTGTCATCGTCACTCACAACATGCAGCAGGCGGCCCGTATCTCGGACAAGACCGCCGTCTTCCTCACCGGTGGCGAGCTGGTCGAGTTCGACGACACGGACAAAATCTTCGAGAATCCCGATAGCCAGCGCGTCGAGGACTACATTACTGGCAAGTTCGGGTAGCCTGTACTATCGCTGTAACGTCGCTTCGGTGTCGATGCCGTACACCGCCTTCGGCGTCTCGACGTGTGCCGTTCTGACTGCGTCCTCGTGTCCGTTCTCCAGCAGCCAGCGGACACGCCGTGGCACCGTTTTCGGCCCCAGCACCGCGCCGGGACGGTCCGGGTCGTCGATATAATCGGTCTCCATCAGGAACGGCTCGTCCGTCTCAACCGCAATCTCCAGTTCGTCCTTATCCGCAAGCACCGATTTGACTGGGCCACGGAGCCGCCCGCCGGAGTAGTGTTTGACGACCTGCATACGGTCGAGGCCACGGTCTTCGGCCCAGCCAGCCACTGCTTCAAAGTCTTCGCCGCCTTCGGTATGGAGCTGTATCGCACAACCTACGTCGGCGGCCCGTTCGAACCCGTGACACATCACCGCATTGGAGGCCTCCCAGACGGCGTCGTCAACGTCGTAGTGCGGTCGCCCGGACTTCATCGCGAGCGCGTCACCGTTATCGACGTACTCCGCCGCCACGTCGAGGCCGGTCTGCATGATGTCCATTGCTTCCGGCGGCGTGTAGCCGTCATCAACGAGTTTCGAAATCAGCGCCGGGTGGACCCCGAGGACAGGCCAGGCGCGGCCATCCAGTACCTCGGTCGCGGCGGCAGCGGCCTCGACGGTGAGGTCGAACACCTCGCGGAACGTCTCCGCCGCTGTCGCCTTCTCGACGAGGTGCCAGGACGGCTTGTTGAGCACTAGCAAGTGTGTGCCACCCTGTGAGGCGAATTCCTCGGCTGCCGCGACGTTCCGGCCGTTGACCGGATCGAGATGGAGGTGGTTGTCCAGTACCGGCGTGTCGTCGATGTCCATACGTGGCCAATGGCACTGGCGGAAAAAACAGTTGGCGTCACGGAGTTCGGCCCTCAGAGCGTCACTGCGTCTTCGGCCGCGTTGCGTAACGCGTCGGAGCGGCCATACTCTCCCGGCGCGATGGCGACCGTTTTGACCCCTTCCCGTGCGGCCACTTCCAGCGCCGGCTTGAAATCCGTGTCCCGCGAGGCGACGACCAAGACGTCGATCTGTCCCGAGGCGACGGCGTCTGTCGCGTCAACGGCGAGTCGGACATCAACGTCACCGCTGGTGGTCCGGACCTCGAAGCCCCGGGCCTCGGCGGCCTGAATCAGCCCCGGCGAGGCGTTCTGGTCGACGTAGAGGCGAGTCAACGCCAGCGGCCCGTAGTCGACTGCAATGTCCCGGACCTCGTCGAGGTCGACATCGAACTCAGACCTGAGTACGTTCGGCCCGTCGACGAACAGTCCAACGCGCTGTTGCGAGTCTTTCTCCCCGAATATCCGACGAAACAGCTCCATGCGCCCTTTTCCCTGCCCGGTCCGCTTATGCGTGCCGCTTCGGTCGGTAAACCTTTTCCTGCTATATAGAATGGTGCGACACAAAGCTTAGGATGATTCCCCCCTCACACTATGGACGCACCACCGTCCACAGTCAGCCAGCAACAATGCGTGGGACTTGACTATGAGTGAAGGACATCTTCACGACCAAGACGTACTAAACGGGCTCTGTGAGATAATTTCCGATCCGGCTCTGGTCATAGACGCCGACGGCACCTTTGTCGATGTCATTCACAACGCCCACAACGGGGCATTGTTTTTCAAAGATCCGGAAACACTGCTAGGAGCGGATCTCTGGGATATTTTCTCTACAGCACAGGCCGACCAGTTCCACGCGATTATCGAGGACGTTTTACAAACGGGTGAACAGCAGGATATCGAGTACCAGCTATCGCTTGACCACGGAGAGCGATATTTCGAGGCTCGTGTCACGCCGGTCGGCGGTGATAACGTGGGGCGCGTGCTATGGCTGGCAGAAGATATCACACAGCGTAAGCGGCGGGAAGAAAAGCAAGCCCTCATTGAGCGTGTGTTTGAGGTCAGTCCGGTTGGCATCGTCGCCGTAGAACGATCTGGCAGAATCTCGCTAGCTAACGAGCGCGCCGAGGAACTGCTCGGTCTCGAACGCGAGAAAATCACTCAGAGACGATACACCCAACCGGAGTGGAACATATACTACGAAGACGGGACACCGATCCCCAATTCGGAACACCCTGTCACACAGGTGCTTGACTCGGGTGAACCGGTGTTCGGGTTCGAGCACTGGATAGAACTTGCCGACGGGAGCGAGCGGTGGCTTTCGAGCAATGCCGCGCCGATACTGGGTGAGGACGGGACTGTTGAGCGCGTCGTCGTTGGTCTGGACGACGTAACGGGATTAAAACAGAGGGGGGAGCAACTAGAGTGGCTGGTCGGGACCGAAACCCTGGCCGACGTTGGCGGGTGGGAACTCGATCTGGAGACAGGTATGATAGAGGGAACTACCGGGATGAAACGCCTCTACGGGACGCCAGAGTACAATCCGACGCTTGAGGAGGCTATCGAGCAGTACCACCCCGACGATAGAGCGGTCGTTCGCGACGCGATCAAGACCTGTTGTGAAACCGGCGAACCGATGGAGATAGAGGCACGCCGCCAGACCGCGGACGAAACCGAGCGCTGGTTCCGACTCCGTGCGGAAAAAACTGTCCGGGACGGGACACCGAAACTGCGAGGCATCGTCCGCGACATCACGAAGGACAAGGAGCGAGAGCAGCGGCTAATGGTCATGAGTCGGATCCTCCGACACAATATCCGAAACAAGCTGACCGTGATACGGGGCAATTCGAGGCTCCTCAAGGAAGAACTCACCTCGTCTGAGCTCCCCGTTGATGCCACTAAGGGACATATCGATAGAATCGAAAACGCCTCGAAAGAACTCGACTCACTGGCCAAGCGGGCACGGTCGTTCGACCGTGTCATTGATCGAGACCTCCGAAGCGGGACAGTCCACCTCCGGCAGGTCTTCAATGATGTCCAAGATGACCTCACAGAACAGCACCCCAGAGTCACCATTGAAATCGCACCCACTGACGCGGAGGTTTCGGGTGACAGGATGGCTATCGACCTGATACTGGAGATTCTCCTCGAGAACGCTCTGGAATACAGTGACCTGGCCGACCCAACTGTCGAACTTACGGCCGAAGAGACACCGTCGGGACAGGTGACAGTCAGCGTCGATACCGATGGCTCCGCGATACCCGAGATGGAGCGCAATGTCCTGGCTTCGGAGACGGAAGGGCCAGTGGCACACAGCCGTGGGCTCGGACTGTGGGCAGTCATGTGGCTTGCCCGACGACTCGGCGGGTCCGTGACGATGGACGAGGACCACGACGACGGCGGAACACCAGTCAAGATCGTGTTTCCGCAGGCGCGAAGCGAGTAAGGAAGACGACTGCTTATTTTCCGTCCCGGTTCTGTCGCTCCATCTATAGTAACAATTGAAACGATTTAACACTGATCGCACTGCCGTCGTGCGATCAGGTGTGCATTGATTTTCAATGGCTACTATACCGCAATCCGCGATTTGATATCGCCACATATGGTTTATCGCGAGGCCACAGGCGGTCAAGGGCCAAACGGTAAGACCACGCGGTACGAGAGGTCCGCGTATGACACTGCGGGCACCACCGCTCTCTGCGGTTCACCAGCGATCCGACGCTTCGTTCACCGATTTCGGCGGGTGGGAGATGCCGGTCGAGTTCGAGTCGATCCGCACGGAACATGAGGCTGTCCGGAGCGAAGCCGGGAAGTTCGACGTTTCACACATGGGACAGATAACCGTGTCCGGGCCGGACGCGGCGACGCTGACACAGCGGCTGACCACCAACGACGTGACCGTGCTGGACCCGGGCGAGGCCCAGTACGGGGCCATCACAGACGAGGACGGAATTATGCTGGACGACACCGTCGTCTACCGATTGCCCGAAGGCGCGGCCGACGAGTTCCTGTTCATCCCGAACGCCGGGCACGACGGGGAAATGACCGAACGGTGGCTCTCTGAGCGGGACGAGCGGGGGATCGACGCGACGGTGACGAACCGGACCGAGGAGTACGCGATGATCGCCGTCCAGGGGCCTGACGCGCCGGACCTGCTGGCAGCCGAGACAGATGTCTCGCTCGCTGCCCTGTCGCGGTTCGAGGTGGCTGACGGGGCTGTCGCCGGTGTCGACTCGTTGATCGCTCGGACGGGATACACGGGCGAACGCGGCTTCGAAATCCTCTGTCCGCCCGACGAAGCCGAGGCGGTCTGGGGCGCGCTTGAGTGCCAGCCCTGCGGGCTCGGCGCGCGCGACACCCTCCGGTTGGAGATGGGTTTTCTGCTCTCCGGGCAGGAGTTCCACCCGGTCGACGAGCCCAGGACGCCTTACGAGGCCGGTATCGGCTGGACCGTCAAACTAGATACGGAGTTCGTCGGTCGGGACGCACTGGAGGGCGTCGCCGCTGACGGTCCCGAAGAGAAGCTCATCGGCATCGAACTCATCGACCGCGGCGTCCCGCGTCACGGGTACGACGTGACGACGCCGGACGGAGAGCCGATCGGTCACATCACCAGCGGTACGATGAGTCCGACGCTGGGAGCGCCGATTGCCCTCGCCTACGTCCCGACGGCGTACGCCCAACCGGGCGAGACTGTCCGCGTCGTCGTCCGCGGCGAACCGAAGAAAGCACGTACCAGGAGCACACCATTCCTCGATAGATGAGCTTCGACGTTCCCGACGACCTGCGATATCTGGAGTCACACGAATGGGTACGCGTCTCCGGCGACACCGCCGAGGTCGGCATCACGGCGTTCGCACAGGACGAACTCGGCGACGTGGTGTTCGTCGAACTGCCCGAGGCAGGGGCGGAGCTGACCGCGGGCGAGGACTTCGGCGTAGTGGAGTCTATCAAGGCCGTATCCGACGTGTACGCCCCCGTCTCCGGCACCGTCACAGCAGTCAACGACCGGCTCCGCGACGAGCCGGAACTGCTGAACGAGGACCCGTTCGGTGACGGGTGGATGCTTGAGGTCGAGATAGCCGACGAGAGCGACGACCTGCTTTCACCCGACGCGTACCGCGACCAGATCGAGTAACCCTCGGTGGCAGCGGTCCCTGCGGGGGTGAAAGGAGTAACCTAATGTGGGCACGGTCGCTAGCTGTCGATATCATGTCACCCCGGCGCTACTGGGTGGTTCTCCAATGAGCGATAGTGACTCACACGCAACAGGCAGTCCGTACGCACCGCAGACGGCCGCAGAGACCGCGGCGATGCTCGATGCAGTCGGGGCCGACGACCTCGAATCGCTGTTCGACGTTCCCGAGTCCGTCGCCTTCGACGGCGAGTTCGGTATCGACGCCCGGAGCGAGCGGGCGGCGCGCCGGGAAGTCGCCGGCCTCCTGGGCCGCAACGCCGACCTCACCGAGTTTCTCGGCCGCGGCCACTACGACCACTACGTCCCGAGCGTCGTTGACGACCTCGCCAGCCGCTCGGAGTTCCTGACCTCCTACACGCAGTACCAGCCAGAGGTCGCACAGGGCTTTCTCCAAGCGTTGTTCGAGTTCCAGTCGATGCTGGTCGAACTCACGGGACTGGGCGTCGCCAACTGCTCGATGTACGACGACGCGACGGCGCTGGGCGAGGCGGCGACGCTCTCCCAGCGCGTCCGTTCGGTCTCGGGCGACCGGATTCTGGTTCCCGAGCACCTCCGGGAGGGCAAACGCACCGTTCTGTCGAACTACGCCGAAGGACCGGCCCTCACGGTCGAGTCATACCCGATGACCGACGGCGTCGCCGACGTGCCGGCGCTGGCCGACGAGATCGGCGACGACACCGCGATGGTGTACGCCGAGTCGCCGACAGTCCGTGGCGTTATCGAAGAACGGCTCGGCGCAATCGGTGACCTTGCCCACGACCATGACGCGCTGTTCTGTCTTGGCTCGGATCCGATCGCGCTGTCCCTGCTGGAGCGCCCAGCCGATGTCGGAGCCGACGTGGTCGTCGGCGACGCCGCGTCGCTGGGGACTGGCACCGCCTACGGCTTCGGGCTGGGGATGTTCGTCACCCGCGAGGAGTATCTGCGGCAGGTCCCCGGTCGGCTGGTCGGGGCCAGCGAAGACGCAGCCGACCGTCGCACGTACACGCTGACACTCCAGACGCGGGAGCAGCACATCCGCAAGGAACGGGCCACTTCGAACATCTGTACGAATCAGGCGTGGGTTGCGCTCCGGACCGCGATGCACGCCGCGTGGCTCGGTCCGGACGGGTTGGTCGATCTTGCTGAAGACTGCGTCACCCGCGCTCGTGACTTGGCCGACCGCCTCGACGATATTGTCGGGGTGACGGCCCCGATTCACGGCCGCCACCACTTCCGGGAGTTCCTCGCACACACGGACCAGCCCGCAAGCGCCATCGTTGCCGACCTCGCAGCCGATGGCTTCGCGGTCCACGCGGTCGACGACCACCTGGTGCAGGTGTGTGTGACCGAGACCACTACTGATGCCACAGACGAGTTCGTGGCGGCGTTCCGGGAGGTGGCGAAATGACACTCGCCTCGCGCTACTCGGCGAAACACCGTGGGACAAACCACGTCCCACGAGCTTCACGCTCGACACGGGGGTGTCTCGCGTGAAATACGACCAGGCGCGCTGGACCGACGACAGCGACGACCGGTACGAGCCGCTGCTCTCGGAGAAAGCCAGCGAGACGGTCGACATCGAAGACTCGCCGCTGCCCGACGACCTGACGCGGGACTCGCTCTCCCTGCCGGACCCGGCCGAGCCTGAACTGGCCCGGCACTATACGCGCCTCTCGCAGATGAACTACGGCGTCGAGAGCGGGCCGTTCCCGCTCGGCTCGTGTACGATGAAGTACAACCCCTCCTTCACCGAGGACGTGGCTGCACGGGCGGACGCCGCCATCCACCCGGACCGGCCCGATTCCACAGTGCAAGGAACGCTGGCGCTGTGTCACCGCCTGCAGGATTACCTCGGCCGCATCGGCGGGATGGACGCGGTGACGCTACAGCCCCCGGCCGGCGCGGCTGGCGAGTTCACCGGGATACAGATCGCGAAGGCCTACCACCAGCACAACGGCGACGAGCGCTCGGAGGTCGTCATCCCGGACTCGGCGCACGGGACGAACTTCGCGACGGCGGCGATGGCCGGCTACGAGGTCGTCGAGCTCCCGAGCGGCGACGACGGCCGGGTCGACATCGGGGCGCTGGAGGCGGCTGTCGGCGACGACACCGCCGCGCTGATGCTCACGAACCCCAACACGCTGGGGCTGTTCGAGCGCGACATCGAGCACGTCGCCGACATCGTCCACGACGCTGGTGGCCTGCTGTACTACGACGGCGCGAACCTCAACGCCCTGCTCGGGCGCGCTCGCCCCGGCGACATGGGCTTCGACGTGATGCACTACAACGTCCACAAGACGTTCGCGACGCCCCACGGTGGCGGCGGTCCCGGGGCCGGCCCGGTCGGCGTCCGCGAGGAACTCGCTCAGTTCCTCCCGAACCCACACGTCAGAGAGCGCGGCGGCAACTACGAACACTACGAGCCGGACAACTCCATCGGGAAGGTCCACGGCTTCTACGGTAACTGGCCGGTATTGCTCAAGACCTTTGCGTACATCGCCAGATTGGGCGACGAAGGCCTCCGAGACGCCAGCGCGAAGGCCGTGCTGAACGCGAACTACCTCGCCGAGCAGATCGAGTACGAGGTGCCCTTCGGCCCGTTCCACCACGAGTTCGTCGCCAGCGCGGGCGAGCAGGACGCCGCCGACGCGGCCAAGCGGATGCTCGATTACGGCGTCCACCCGCCGACGACGAAGTGGCCCGAAATCGTCGACGAGGCGCTGATGACCGAGCCCACGGAGAGCGAAACCAAACGCTCGCTGGACCAGCTCGCGGCCGCGTTCAACGCCGTGGCCGGCGACTCCGACGCCGAACTGGCCGACGCGCCGTCGCGTCCGGCGGCGAAACGCATCGACCAGGCGACTGCGGCCCGAAACCCGCGACTCTCCTGGCAGGCGCTTGACGACACGTAGCTGCTCGTTTCGACAATTGATACTCCCGCCCGAGCGTATATGCCACCCCGTTGTATAGCAGTTACAACGCAACGCTATGTCCGATACGCCGCACCTGTTGTACGTGGGTCTTGCCGACGCGGACACAGCCACACCTGACGCATCGGTTGCAGTTACGCCAGTCACCAGCGCGGCAGACGCGCTGTCGGAGCTGGCCGACCGCGACTACGCCGCCGTCATCTGCGAGCAAGAGCTCCCGGGGGACGAAACGGGTCTGGACGTGCTGGCGGCGATACGCGAGCAATACGACGCCCTCCCGATCGTTCTCTGTACGGCCGAACCGGACGGCGAGGTCGCCGCCCGTGCGACGCAGTTGGCCGTCACTGAGTACGTCCCGCGGAGCGATGTGGACCTGGCGACACGGGTCGGCGACATCCTGACAGGGACCGACACGAGCGCCGACAGTCCAGCCGATCCCATCGAGCGCAAGCACGAGCTACAGACGAACAACGCGGCGCTTCGGAAGCTAGCACAGCTCGCAACGGAAGACGGGCTCACGGAGACCGAAACGGTCGAACGAGTCCTCGAAATCGGATGCCAGCGGCTCGGCGTGTCACTTGGCTTTCTGAACCGGATCGCGGACGGAACACACGAGATCGCGGTAATGGTCGGCGATCACCCCCGCTTCGAGCCCGGGGCCACGACCCCGGTCGAAGATACCTACTGTGATCGGGTCATCGAGACCGGCGAGATGTACGAGGTCGCCGACGCTACCGACGTGGCGGGCGGTCCACCAATCGCCCAGAAAACCGGGATGTCCTGCTATATCGGGAGCGAACTCAGCGTCAACGGGACGACCTACGGGACGCTGTGTTTCGCCGACAGCGACCCGCGTCCGGAGCCGTTTTCGGACTCGGAGCAGGCGTTTCTCGAACTGCTGACCGAATGGATGAACCGCGAACTCGAACGCCGCCGCCGCGAGGACGAACTCGAACGATATGAGAACATCATCGAAGCGGTCGACGACGGCGTCTATGCGCTCGACTCAGAGGGGTATTTCGAGTTCGTCAACCAAGCAATGACCGACCTCACTGGCTACTCCGAGTCGGAGCTGCTCGGCGCCTACACCGGGTTCATCAAGAACGACGCCGTCGTCGAGCGCGCCGAATCAATCGTTCAGGAGATGATATTCGGGGACCGCGACGACGAGGAATCGTTCGAGCTGGAGATCCAGCAGGCGTCGGGGAACTCATTCCCCGCCCAGGACCACATGACGCTGCTGTACGACGACGACGAGCGATTCGCCGGGACCGCGGGCGTCATCCGGGATATCACGGAACAGAAACGGCGCGACGAGGCGCTGTCCGGACTGCTTGATACGACTCGGTCGCTCATGCAGGCCAAGACACCCCAGGAGGTCGCCGAAACAGTCATCGAGGCGACTGAGTCGGATCTCGGGTTCGACCACTCGCTCGTCAGGCTGTACGACGAGGAGGCGGACACACTCCGACCGGTCGCAGCCAGCGACAAGGTCCCGGAACGACCGGTGTACGACGCCGACGAAGGGTTCCCCGGCGACGCGTTCCAGCGCGACGAGCCGCTGATCGTTGACGAGTTCGAGCGGATCGACAACTACGACTCCGACGTGCTGACAGCGGTGATGTACCTCCCGATGGGGGACCACGGAGTCGTGAGCATCGGTGCGCGACAGGGCCACGAGTTCACCGAGTCGGACGTCTCCGTCGGCAAGATTCTCGCGTCCAATGCAGCCGCCGCGTTCGACCGCGTCGAGCGTGAGCGAAGCCTGTTACGGTACGAGTCAGTGTTCGAGAACGTCCGTGACATGATGTACGTCCTCGACGACGAGGGTCGGTTCCAGCTGGTCACCGAACCGCTCGCGGAGTGGCTCGGCTACGAGCGGGCGACGCTTCTGGGCCAGCATCCGCGCGTTGTTCTCGACCAGGACACTATCGACGAGTTCGCCTGTCGTATCGGCGACCTCTGCCGCGCGGGCGGAACCGGGGCGGTCCAGCTCGAAGCGGCGCTGGAAACGGCCAGCGGAGGGACGCGTCCGGCCGAAATCGAGGTCTCGTTGCTCGACGCGGACCAGTTCCGCGGCACTGTCGGCGTCGTCCGGGACCTGACCGAACTCAAGCAGGCGCGGGCAGAGCTGAAAGACGAGCGTGACCGGTTCTCGTACCTGTTCAACACGCTCCCAGACGCCGTCATCGAAACGGAGACGGTCGCGGACGAGTCGGTCGTCAGGTCGGTCAACCCCGCGTTCTCCGACGTGTTCGGGTACGGCGAGGACACAGCCGTCGACAGCCCACTCTCCGACCTCCTCCGACCACCGGACACTGCACACGACGAACTGCCCCAGTTCGACGACCGACGGGCGAACGGCGACCCCTTCCAGACCGAACTCCGACTGATGACCGAGACGGGGTTCCGTGACTTCCTCTTCCGGGGCGTGCCGTACAGCCGGGACGGCGACAGCGTCCGCGGGTTCGGTATCTACACCGACATCACTGAGCAGCGCGAGCGCGAACGCCGGCTGAAACTGCTCAACCGCGTCCTTCGGCACAACCTCCGGAACGACCTGACTGTCGTCCTCGGAATGGCTGACGCGCTGGACGAGCGAATCGACGACGAGGACCAGCGAGCCATTCTCCACAGACTTCAGCGAAAGGCGGAGGAGATGGCGTCGCTGAGTGAGCGGGCGCGCGACATGGAGCGTTCCGTTCGCCGCGACCAGTACGGCGCGGCCCCGGTCAACGTGCCCGCAACCGTTACGGATACCGTATCCTCGTATCACGACGAGTATGCCGGTGAAATCAAAACAGACCTCCCGGATGTGTCGGTTACGGCGGGTGATGGGCGGCTGCACCGAATTCTCGGTGAACTCCTCGAAAACAGCCTCGAACACGCCGGCGACGACCCGTCGATTAGCGTCGACGTGACGGCCGACCAGCGAACCGTCTCAATCACTGTCGCCGACGACGGCCCGGGGATTCCACAGCACGAACTCGACGTCGTGACCGGCGACGAACCGATTACACAACTCCGTCACGGGACCGGCCTCGGCCTGTGGCTGGTCGTTTGGGTGACCGAAACCTACGGCGGCACCGTCGACTTCGCTAGCGGTCGGGACGGCGGGACAGTCGTCACGCTAGAACTGCCTCGGTTGAGCCTGTCATACAATAGTTCTCGACAGTTATGATCCACTGTCTCTATATTGAATAGAACCGGCGAATAGCGAAACCACAGGCTTAAACGAAAGTTTATGATTGTATAATCGCCAAGTAGAGAGCGTGAGACGCATTCTATGACACACTGTCGGTTGGATACTTAGATGGCGTCGCGGATCCGGTCGGCGAGCACGCTGTACTGCTCCGTGCCCGTCCCCTTCTGAACCACGGCAGTGACGCCATGTTCCGCGGCAGCATCTGCGACGTCGTCGTACTCGCGGGCCGTAAACAGCAGGAACGGGATGTCGACGTCGTTCTCCCGGAGCGCGGCACATAGCTCCATCCCGTCGAGCCGGGGCATCTTGTAGTCACTGACGACGGCGTCGAAATCGCCGTCAGTTGCCAGGTCCAGTGCCGCCTCTGGGTCGGCTTCCGTCGTGATCTCGAACTCGTCTTCCTGTCCCAGAAACGTCCCGACGATGTCCAGAACGTCTACGTCCTCGTCTACCAGTAGGACCTCGATACTCATCGGTTCTAGGTCCGTGGTTCCCCGATAAAAACTCTCGGTCACCGCATCGCATCCAGGTTGACGACGATGTCCTTGTCCACGGTAATCCACGTCGATAGCTTGGCAATGCCGGAGAGCCCCCGCGGTGACACGGTACAGCGGTCCGGTTCGCCGGTGTACTCAACCACGGTCATCGACAGGTCGTGCGGGGCCTGCGTTCGCTCGGCGGTCGCGTTTCCCGCACCGTCCGGGTCGAGACTCATCGGTAATGGATACCTCTCAGGGACGGTGTAAAACGGCTGCTAAGAGGTCTCTATACCGCTCCGGAGAGCTATGCCGCCTGGCCGGTGTCGACTTCGCCGTCGATGCGGACGAACCCGTAGTCACACTCCGGGCAGTGCCACTTGATCTTGGTCCCCAGGTGCATCGTCGTGCTCGCGACCTTCCAGAAGTCGCGGTACTCTTCGCATTCAGGACAGTAGTGTTCGAGTTCGAGGCCCATATCCAGTTGTTTCCGCGGGGGTACAGTTGAATTTCCCGGTTCCACTCGGGGCGTCGAAGGGGGCAAACCGCTCGAACCCCTGTATCCCAGTATGATTCCGAGTGCGTACGAGCCGACTCATCCGACCGAACTGGCCGTCGACGCTGAATCGCTGCCGCCGTCGGCGACCGAGACGGCGACGTTCGGCATGGGCTGTTTCTGGGGGCCAGACGCCCGCTTCGGCGCGACACCGGGCGTGGTCAGGACACGAGTCGGCTACGCCGGCGGCACCGACCTGGACCCCAGTTACTACTCGCTGGGCGACCACACCGAGGTCGTCCAGGTCGAGTACGACCCCGAGGCGGTGCGCTACGAGGACCTGCTTGCCGTGTTCTGGGCGAACCATACGCCGTTTTCCGCCCCTCGGAAACGCCAGTACCGCGGCGTGGTGCTGGCTCATAACGATCAGCAGCGTGAAACCGCCAAGCGGACGCGCGAGGAACTCGAATCGCGGACGGGTAGGTCAGTCGAGACGGCCATCGAAACCCTCGACCAGTTCTACCTGGCGGAAGACTACCACCAGAAGTACGAACTCCGCTCGACGCCAGTGGTCGCCGATGAACTTGAAGATATCTACGGCGATGCGTTCGTCGATTCGACGGTCGCCGCCCGGCTCAACGGCTTCGTCGCTGGCCACGGGGACGACGCCGAGCGCGAGGCGCTGTTTGCCGAACTGGATATCTCACCGGCTGCGCTCTCAGAGGTCCGCCGCCGGCTCTGAACACGGAGCTAGCGGTTCACAGTCGCCACGGGGCTCGGCCGCCCGCGCGCCCCAACGATTCGCCCACGGCTATAAGACGCTGGCAGTGCCAGATCCAGCTATGACTATCTACACCGGCCGCGGCGACCAGGGCCAGACTGATCTCCGGAACATGGAGCGGGTGTCGAAGGACAGCCGCCGCATCGAGGCGTACGGCACCGTCGACGAAGTGAACGCACTGGTCGGCGTCGTCAGGCCGACCGGCCACGATGACATCGACGAAAAGCTCCGCGTCATCCAGAACCACCTCCACATCGTTCAGGCCGACTTCGCCAACCCCGACCCCGACGAGGACGACCCACGGATACAGGAGTCCCACGTCGAGACGCTCGAAGACCTCATCGACGAGGCCGATTCGGAGCTTGACCCGCTCGAATCGTTCATCCTTCCCTCCGGATCGGAGCCGGGGGCGAAGCTCCACCACGCCCGCGCGGTCTGTCGGCGCGCAGAGCGCCGCTGCGTCTCCTTTGCTGCCGAGGAGGCCGGTGTCAACGAGACGGCTATCATCTACCTGAACCGGCTCTCGGACGCCCTGTTCACGCTCGCCCGCCTCGTCAACAAGCGGGAGGGCATCCGCGAGGAGAACCCCGAGTACTGAGACGACACCTCCCGCGCGGCCGCCGTCAGTACCGCGTCGGCGACGGCGGTTCGCAATAGCAAAGTGACCGGCCCGGAAGGGTGAGGTATGAAAGCGACCGCGAAGGCACATCCGATTCAGGGGCTGGTCAAGTACCACGGGATGCGAGACGAGGAACTGCGACTGCCGTACCACGACAGCATCTCCGTCTGTACCGCACCGAGCCACTCGAAGACGACGGCCGCCTTCGACCCGAACCGCGAGGAGGACGTGTACGTCATCGACGGCGAAACGGTCACCGGCCGCGGGGCCGAGCGTATCGACGCCGTCGTGGACCACGTCCGCGACCTCGCGGACATCGACCACGGCGTCCGCTTCGAGTCGGCGAACAACTTCCCGACGAACATCGGCTTTGGCTCCTCCTCGTCGGGCTTTGCCGCCGCGGCAATGGCCCTCGTTGAGGCGGCGGGCCTTGACATGACACGACCGGAAATATCGACCGTCGCCCGGCGCGGCTCCTCCTCGGCCGCTCGCGCGGTGACGGGCGCGTTCTCCCACCTGCGGACCGGCATGAATGACAAGGACTGTCGGAGCGAGCGCATTGAGACGGACCTCGAAGACGACCTGCGGATCGTCGCCGGGATGGTCCCATCCTACAAGGAAACCGAGGAAGCCCACAAGGAGGCTGCCGAGAGCCACATGTTCGAGTCGCGGATGGCCCACATCCACGGCCAGATCTCGGACATGCGCGACGCGCTGTACGACGGCGATTTCGACGCCGTCTTCGACCTCGCCGAGAAGGACTCGCTGTCGCTGGCCGCCGCGACGATGACCGGTCCCGCCGGCTGGGTGTACTGGCAGCCTCGCACCATCGAGATTTTCAACGCCGTCCGGGAGCTCCGGAACACCGAGGACGTGCCGGTGTACTTTTCCGTCGACACCGGCGCGAGCGTCTACATCAATACGACTGAGGAGTACGTCGGCCGCGTCGAAGAGACGGTCGCCGACTGCGGCGTCGACACCCGCGTCTGGGATGTTGGCGGCCCCGCACAGATTCTCGACGAGGACAAGGCGCTGTTCTGAACCGGCACTGATCGAATCGTCGCTCCCGAGCACAGGGTTAACCCGACGCCGTCCTAACCGGAGAACACAATGCGCGTCGCCGTTCTCGGAGCCGGATACGCCGGGCTCACGCTCGCCAGAAAGCTCGAACAGACTCTCCCCGATAGCGTCTCGCTGGTCGTCGTCGACGAGGAGCCCGAACACCTCGTCCAGCACGAACTCCACCGGGTCGTCCGCCGGCCGTCGCTGGCCGACGAGATCACTGTCGACCTCGACGCCGTCCTCGACTGCGAGGTCCGACAGGCAACAGTCACGGACGTATCGCCCGACGAAGGGACGGCGACGCTGGACGGGGCTGAGACGCTGTCCTACGACGTGGGTGCGGTGTGTCTCGGTGCACGAACGGCCTTCTACGACCTTCCGGGCGTACGCGAGCACGCGACGCCGCTGAAGCGCCTTGCCGACGCCCACGATATCCGCGAGCAGTTCCTCGACCTCGGCGACGGCGACCGCGTGGTCGTCGGCGGCGCTGGCCTGTCTGGCGTGCAGGTGGCCGGCGAACTGGCCGAAATGGCCTCGGACAGCGACAGCGAGGTCCTCCTGCTCGAACAGGAAGACGCCGTCGCACCGTCGTTCCCGGCGTCGTTCCAGTCGGCGGTCCACGACGCGCTGGTCGACGCTGGTGTGACAGTCAAGACCGGAACGGGCGTGGCTGGGGCCGATGCTGACACCATCGCGCTCGAAGACGGCTCGGACCTGGCGATGGACCAGTTCGTCTGGACCGGCGGTATCGAGGGGTCGCCGGCACTCGACGCCGACCGCCCCGTCGTCCGGGCGGACCTCCGACTCGGCGAGTCGACGTTCGCCGTCGGCGACGCCGCCCGAGTCGTCGACAGCGACGGCGAGGCCGTGCCGGCGAGTGCGGCGGCTGCCATCCGCGAGGCCCGTGTGGCCGCGGACAACATCGGGACGCTCGTCGAGCGGCAACAGGGCGGTTCCGGCGAGTTCCAGCCCCGACTGACCCAGTACCAGTTCAATGTCCCAGGGTGGCTCGTTTCGGTCGGCGACGACGCCGTGGCGAAGGTCGGCCCCTCTATCCTCACCGGGCGGGCCGCGCTGGCGCTCAAGACGACTGTCGGCGCGGGCTATCTGGGAACAGTTGGAGCCGTCCAGAACGCGGTCGATCTCGTCAGCGAGGAGCTGGACCTTGACACAGAGGAGTCAGAAAGCGAGTAGAGAAGCGGAAAACGGCCCCGGTGAAAGCCTCGATAGGATTTGCGGCCGTGGTGAACAGACCGCACGAGTCGGTTACCGCGGGTAAATCGTGGCTGTGGAGTTATCGGAGTCCGATTTCTCTGTGACGCTTGTATAGGTATGCTACACCGGCCGGAATCGTGAGTAGTTGCACAGCCGAAAACACAAATGAGCCCAAGTGAAGCATGGCAACGGTGCCCCACAGCACTCGGTTCGGTATCCAGTCGGTGCCTTGCTGACGGAGCGTTCTGACATCGAGATAGAGGCACAACGAGTACAGTGGGGCCAGAAGACCTCCGATTAGAACCGTTGCTGAGACCGTGAGTAAGGAAAGTAAGAATAGCAAGCCAGTCTCCGGACCGGAGGGCACAAGGCTTGGTGGAGCACCGGCCTGTGTTTCGCTCACTAATTGGAGAACACGATACGAAGCCTGCACTACGACAAAAACGCCGATGAAGAATGCGATGCCATACCACCACGGTGAACCGGAGGGGCCACTGGAGGACTTGCTGGAGGATTTGCCGGGCGACTTTTCTGACATAGCCTCTGTGAAAGTGCGTGATCGTGATAGGTGATGTACATTGTGGAATGAGACATCTGACTCGACACCAACGCTGGATACACCTTTACGTATGCAACACGATATTTGTGCCAGTTAGGGGATGCAACCAAGCTGAAAACAGTAGGGCGCGTCAGTCCTCGCCGTCCGCGGTCGCGTTCCCGAGCACGTCGTCGGGTTCGATCCAGATGACGAACTCGTCTTCGCCGTCGCGGTCGACGACGCCGTTGATGTACTCGCCGTCGACTGGGGCGGTGTTCACTTCAGATTCGGCGACGGGGACGACCTGTCGGACCTCGTCGACGATCCAGCCCATCGCGCCCTGTTCCTCGAACACACCTGCGTCGAAGACGACGATGAGGTTCTCAGTCCCGTCGCTGTCGATGTCCATCATCTCCTTGGGGTTGAGGATCGTCGTAATCTGGCCCCGGAGGTCGACGACGCCCTCGACGTAGTCCTCGGTGTTGGGAACGCGGGTGACCGTTTCGCGTTTGACGATCTCCTCGACGTAGTCGATATCGAGACAGTAGTACTCGTCACCGAGCGCGAACTCGAGTACCCGAACCAGTTCTTCTGTCTGGGTCGCGTCGTCGTCGATAGCCGCGGCGCGCGCGCCACCTTCGGTCGTGGCGGTGTTGTCCGACGCCATCGCCTCCTCGATGAGTTCCTGGTCCGGCAACTCAACGCCGGTCGGTCCCTGCATCGGGCTGGCCGACGCCGACAGGTCGTCCGTCGGCTGGTCGGCACCACCGGCGGCGACGTTCTCGGGAGTTACCTGTGCTGAGGCCTCTGCCGCTCGCTGTGCGGCGGCCATCGCGTCAGTGTCGCTCTGATCAGTCGTTGCGCCGTCGGAGCCAGTATCGCTACCGCCGTCGTCGGCGGCCTGTTCATCGGCAGTAGCCGTTTCGTCAGCCGCGTCATCGCTGGCGGCCGCTGAGTCCGTGGTGGCTACCTCGGTTGCTGTCTCCTCGGTTTCGCCCTCGTCGGTGGGCTGCTCACCGGAGCCGTCCGCGGAGGCGTCGTTTGTCTCCTCAGTGTCGTCGGTAGTTTCTGCCTTGTTCCCCTCGCGCATCTGCCGGATGCGCTCCGCCCTGTCCATACGTTCGTCGTCACTCATGCTGGTACCTCTGTGTCGGTAAAGCCGAACTGCTCGTCGAGTTCAGCGGCGATGTCCTCGAAGACAGCCGCCATGTCACACGATTCCTCGGTCGCGAAGATAGACTGACCGGCGCTGAACGCCCGCTGAAGCGCCACCCGTTTGCGGACCTCCCAGACGGGACTGTCCGGGAACGCCATGTTGAACCATTCGAGCATCGTCTCGTCCTCGGACGTGGTCTCGACCCGATTGGCGACGACACCGAGCGTGTTGATCGACGCGTCGGTCTGGCGCTCCATCGCGGCCATCTGGTCCATCAGCAGTTCGATGGCTCGCTCGGAGGTCGCTTCAGTCAGTGCGGGAATGAGGACGTTCTGTGCGGCGTACATGCCGGTGTCAGTCAGCTTCCCGTAGAACGGCGGGCAGTCGATGATAACGTAGTCGTACTCGGCATCGAGCGTCGACAGCGCCCGGTCGAGCGTGTCGAGCGCGTGTGACCCCGTGACCATCTCCGGCGTGATGTTGATCGCGAACGAGGCCAGCGCGGCCTGATCGATATCTCCGCCCTGGGTGTTGACCCGGGCGATGAGGTCGGCGATGGTCAGTTCGTGCTCGGCCTGGAGCATATCGATGCTGGAGGGGATCACGTCCATCTCCTCGCCTTCGCAGATAAGCTCACCCAGCGCCGATGGGTCGCCAGTCAGTGCGTCGAACAGCGTCGGCGGGTCGGCGTCGTACGCCTCGACGAGGCCCACGCCTTCCGTGGCGTTGCCCTGGGGATCGAGGTCGATAAAGAGGACGTCCCGGCCGCGGTCGTTCAGTGCACCGGCTACGTTGATAGCAACTGTCGTCTTTCCGGTCCCGCCTTTCGCGTTGGTCACACAGAAGCGGGCTGGACCGGTTTCTGATTGCCGGTTCATCATCCAAGTATCCACAGGTCGACTCCGAGCCACTATAAAAATGTGGTCCCGATTATCAACGTCGCAACTGGGGGACGGAACGCGGACGAGACAGAAACACCCGCGAGCGTGTGCATGACGGCCGTCTGACGGTGTGCAAGATTTATGATTGTGTAGATTGAAGGGTCAGTATCATGACCATCAACCCGCGCGATTACGACCTCGACGAGTTACGGAAGATGGCTCGTCAGCGGGGGAACGGGATGAGCGACGAAGACGTCCCGGACCCGACGGGCCTCGACATGGGGCTTGACGACTCCGACGAAGAGGTGCTTGCGGGGAGTTCGTTCCGCTCCGGGCTGTACCGTGAACTGCTGCCGTTCCTCGGCGGCGACGCCAACGAGAAGCCCTATCTCGAAACATTGCCCGAGACCTACGCCGCGGAGTTCGTGGTCTTCGAGTGGCTGGAGTTCCTGCTGATGCACTCCGGGTATCAGGGGGCCGACGAAGCGCTCGATTACTACCGCTCTATCGACTGGATCACCGAGGACGTACAGGACGACCTCTCGGACTATCTGCTCGGCATCGACGAGTCGGCGACGAACGACGACAACGAACTGAGCGTCGACGACCACATGCTGAGTCTCGTCTACGTCGCGAAGCTCACTGCGATGACGTAACGCTCGTTTTCAGCACCAGCTTTTTCCTTCGAATCCCCGCTACCGAGGGGGTTTCAGTATCAGCCACCTGAGAGGACAGCTATCAGTCCTGAATACTAGGGAGAGGATATATATCGGGCGGTCGACAAGGACGACCGTATATGAGTGACGAGGATGCGGACGACGGCACCGGGTCCGAATCGGACGCCGGTGTGTCGTCGGACGGCGCTGCCGCTGTTCCGGTCGGGGTCAAACTCGGGAGCACCCGGACCGTCATTGCCCTGCCGGGCGAACACGGCACGGAGAACCGAATCATCAAGACACTGACGTGCATGGCGACGTACGAGGACGCCCTGACCGGCGAGGAGAAGATCCTCTACGGCGAGGAAGCGGCCCGCGAGTATCCGGACCGCGTCGAGTACATGCTTCGGTCGGGACTCCCCGAGGACGCCGACCGGGCCGAGATGACCAAGACGTTCTTCGAGGCGATAATCGAGGAGCATGACATTCCGGCAAACAGCGGCGTCGTGTACGCCATCCCGACTATCGACAACCCGACCGGGCTGGAGAACCTGCAGAACGTCATCGAGAACTCCTCGATCGGGCTGGAACTCGTCGAGAGCTATCCGGAGTCGCTGTGTGGCTCCATTCCGGCCTTCGGTGACGACCTGGAAGCCATCGACGAGATCTTCGTCGCCGTCAACATGGGGTCGACGAACCTCGAAGCCTCCGCGTACCGCCGCGGTGAACAGCTCTCTCCGTTCACGACGGGTGCGGTGACCGGGAACGAGGTCGACCGGATGATCGCCAACTACGTCGAGGAGGAGACCCAGGGCCGGGTCAACATTGACAATCAGACTGCCCGCGAATATAAGGAGGAACACGCCGACTTCGTCGATTTCGAGCCGTTCACGGACATCATCCAGCAGCCCGGCGGCGGCTCACACGAGTTCACCATCGAGCGCTCGGTGATGGACGCGGTCAACGAGTACCTCGACGATGCTGTCGACGAACTGGCGAACACGTTCTTGCCGGAGCTGGCGAACGACTACATGAAGGTGTACCAGCTAGCACTGGACCGGCCGATCGCCATCACCGGCGGCATGGCCTGTATCCCCGGCATCGTCGACGAGTTCGAGGAGCGACTCAGTGCGGAGCTGAACCGCGACATCGAAGTCATCGCCGCCGACGAACCGGACGTCGCGCCGACCATCGGCGCACAGCGGATCGCGGCGCGTCTCGTCGAGACCAACTAGGGGTTCCGCCAGCAGTTCAGCCACCGTTCGATTCTGGGCTCAGACTGTGCCATTTCGTGACCACGATCGGTCGAGAGCAGTTCGAATACGTCAGTGTCGATTCCGAGACGGGTCGCGTCGGTCGAGAGACCACCACCCTGTCGCTCCTGAGACGAACCCCCGCTGAGACGGGTACGTGGCATGTGGCCAAGTACGGAGACATGATACCTAAAGCCAAGTCAGACAGCCGTCTGCCGGCTGACGCACGGTAGGGAGTCACGGCGTAGTCGACAGGGCTGCCGTGACCGAGGAACAGCAGCACGATATGCACCCAAACCAGATTAATTTACCACAGCGATATCAGAATAGATAAGTGAATATCAAGTCCTAAGGCCTATTCTACCCGGTAATGGGAAAAATTATCAACTTAGATAATTTCGAGGGAGATCCGCCCGACGTTCTCACCGGCACCGGTTCGGGCGGACTCCTCTCGGCCGGATATCTCCACGATGGGCCAGCACTGGGAGCCGTCGACGACGACGAGACGGCGCAGTTCGCCCTCACCAGTCGCAAGCACGGCATCGAAATCGGCACGTCGGAGTCCGGCGAGACGGTGCGACCAGGAAGTAACTATCGGATGATCGGGATCGTGACTGACAAGCGGTTCCTGTTGCTGGTGGGCGACGACGACGGCGACACGCGGTTCGCCATCCCACACGTCGATATCGATCAGATTGCGGGCGACCGATCGCTGGGACACGGCCGGATCACGTTTCGGCGATGTGGCGACACGGAGTGGCAGGTCCACTGTGGGAAGCAGGGACTCGTGGACCTGACGGCGTACCTCTCGCACGCGTCACAGGCGTGGGTCCGCGTCGAGAACATCCTGGACGAGGTCAAGCGGATCCTCGTGACTGCGACCGAACAGCGCGACCGAGGGGACCACGAGCAGGCACTGGAGTCGGTGCTGGAAGCCGGGGACCGACTCGACGCGGCCGGCGAGACGGCCACCGAGTTCGGGCCGCCCGGAGACGCGAATGCGCTCGAAAGGCGTGTCGCGACGGTACGGGAGCGCCACGTCGCGACACTCGCGGAAGTCCGCCGCAGCCGTGCCCGAAGGGCGGTCGACACCGGTGAGAAGCACTGGCGGGGGAACGATTTCGAGGCGGCGTACGACGCCTACGAGGCGGCGCGGGCGGAGTACGACGAGATCTTTTCGCTCCCGACGGGGGGCGTCACCGACCTCCCGGACATCCGTGCCGAGCGGGACCGACTCGACACCGTCATCGAGGACCTCGAACAGTCGCCGTTGCGCACTGCGGTCGCGGCCGACAACGAGGCCGTCGCGGCGGAAGACCCCGCTGTCGCCGCCGATCACTGGGCCGAGGCGCTCGAAGCCTACCGAGACGTTCTCGAACTCGACTGGGGCGCGGACGAGCGGCGGTTCGCTGGCGACCCCGAGAAGGTCCGGGACCGACTGGGAACAGTCGCGGAGAACCTCGTCGCCGCGCGGCGGACGGTCGCGACGGACGCGATGGAGGCAGGGGACTGGTACGCCGACGCCAGCCAGCCCGACGCCGCGTTAAAGGAGTACAAGACGGCCCGGGCGGCGTTCGAAACCGCGCTGGCGGACGCCAAGGATTGTTATCCGGACGCCACCGATCACCTTGAAGCGGAACTGGATGCCGTGGAACAGCGACTCTCGCGGACGGAGGCCAGACTCGGTGGCGAACCCGTCGACGTGGACGACCGCTTCGACGAGACTGGGACAACGCCGGACCTGGACATCACGACCGCCGACGAACCCTCGCCGTCACCGACTGACACGACTGACCTCTCGGATATCGAGAGCGGTATCGACGGCACCGACCCGAAAATCGATCCGACGGGACACGGTGGGTCGTAGTCCTCGCTAGCCATCCGTTCTCGGCTCGCCGTCCGTTGTCTGCGACCGTCCGCACCCTGGCGAAACTGTGTAGCGGTGGCGCTATTGCCACAGACTGGGGGTTTCTGATCAACACCATGTAATGACATAGCATAATTCAGCCGTGTCAGGCCGTCTCCCGCCCGAGCCGACTATGGTCAGGAGAAAATTTATATCCTTCAGTAGAATATATACAATTATAATGGATTGTACCAACTGTGGCACGCGGATGTCATACAACGATCAGACGACAAAGCTCACCGAGTTCGTCTGTCCCAGTTGTCACGAAACCGTCATCGACTGGAAGGCCGAGGCCCGCAACGCCCGCGTTCACTGACCGGTTCCGCCCACTTTCTCACCGATAGTCCCACTCTCAGCCACTGCTCTGGCTACTGACGGCGTTGCCAGTATCTCTGCCTCGTCGCTGACTCGTGTTGCGGCCACGCTACGGGCCGCCGATAGGCCGCCAGACGCTTCGCTGGCCGCACCGACGACATAATCCACAAGAGCGTGCATGTTCGTTCAGAAACGATTGCCGAATATTTTTATATTTCAGGAGGGGATAACCGAGCAATGGGAAATTCGCCACGCATCGGCTGTCTCTACGCCGACGCCTGTACGGACGAGCAGGCGGCGGCGTACGACTGGTGTCAGGAGGCAGTCGACGATGCCGAGCGGTGCGAGCTCTCGTCGGTCGAGCCGACCGAGTACGATGTCCTCTGGTGGCATCGGGACGAACTGTTCGACGAGCGAGCGCTGGCCGACGCGCCGGCCCTGGCCGCGTACGTTCGTGACGGCGGCTCGCTCCTGCTGACACTGAGCGCGCTCTCGGCCGTCGAACCGCTCGGGTTCGACGACGTCGCGCCCGACGCCGTCGGCTGGGAGGAGATTCCGGAGCCGACCGGACACCTCTGGCAGGCCCTGTACGCCGACCACCCAATCCACGCGGACTACGACACCCTTCGCGTCCACACCCGCGGGGCCGGCGTGACGATCCCCTACGCCAGATACGAGTCCATCGCACCCCAGTCCGGGGACGTGCTCGCGAGCACGGTCCGTGGCGATACCGACGTGGTCAAGCAGATGTCGATTCTTTCCTGGGAGCCCAGAGCCGGGCAGGTGCTGGGCATCGGGTCGTCCGTAGCGTTCGCCCAGCCGACCCACGACGTGTGCCAGGGCAACCGCGAGACGCTCATCGAGAACGCGCTGGGATTCCTGGCGACGGCCGACCAGCACCCGCTGACCGGCCGTCCGAAGGACGTCGACACGTTCGGGCAGTTGCGCGAGCGGCTCGGCGATGACCCGAGTCGCCCGTCTTACCACGTAACGCCGCCGGCGAACTGGCTCAACGACCCGAACGGGCTCATCCACTGGAACGGTCGCTATCACCTGTTCTACCAGTACAACCCGGCCGGGCCGTTCCACAACACGATTCACTGGGGCCACGCCGTCAGCGACGACCTCGTACACTGGGAGGACCGCCCGGTCGCGCTTACGCCCTCGCCGGACGGCCCGGACCGGGACGGCTGCTGGTCCGGCTGTGCGGTCGACGACGGCGGCGTCCCGACCGTGCTGTACACGGGCGGCCGGGACAAACGCCAGCTTCCCTGCATCGCCACCGCAGCGGACGACGACCTCACGGCCTGGGACAAGGACCCGGACAACCCCATCATCGAGGAACTGCCGATGGAACCGGAGGTGCTCCGCACCGAGGACTGGGAGGGGGAGTTCCGGGACCACTGTGTCTGGCGCGAGGACGGAACCTGGTACCAGCTCATCGGAGCGGGCATCGAGGGAGGCGGCGGAGCGGCCCTGCTGTATGAGTCCTCCGACCTCCGGAACTGGGAGTACCAGGGCCCGATTCTCACCGGCGACCGCGACACCGCCGGGACCGTCTGGGAATGCCCGGAGCTGCTCGATTTCGGGGACCGACAGCTCCTCCACATCTCGAACTACGAGGACGTGGTGTACTTCCTCGGGACGTACGAGGACGGCGAGTTCGACGCCGACCGCCGCGACAAGCTCGACCACGGCGACTTCTACGCCCCGCAGTCGATGTGGACCGACGACGGCCGCATCCTGACTTGGGGGTGGCTCCCCGAGGCCCGTGACGTGAGCGGGCAGTGGAACGCCGGCTGGTCCGGCGCGATGTCGCTGCCCCGGGAGCTGTCCCTGGCCGACGACGGCGGCCTGTGCCAGCGGCCGGCCCCCGAACTCACCGAGCTACGGGGCGACAACACCAGTTACGACGTGGTGCGCCTCGACGCGGGCGACACCGAGCAGTTGCCGGTCGAGAGCCGGTCGTTCGAGCTCCGCGCAACCGTCCGGCTGGAGGACGCTGAAGCCGTCGAACTGTCTGTCCTCGAATCGCCGGACGGCGAGGAGCGGACGCCGATCAGCTACACCTACGAAAGCGAGGTCGCCGTCGACCGGTCGGCGTCGAGCACTGACCCGCAAGCGACCGGCGATACCCAGTCGATGCGGGTCCGACCGTACGACGCGCCGCTGTCGCTGCGCGTCTTCGTCGACGGGAGCGTCGTCGAGGTGTTCGCCAACGAACGGCACTGCCTGACCAGCCGCGTGTATCCGACCCGCGATGATGCGACCGGCATCTCGCTGTCGGCCGACGGCGGTCGCGCCACTATCGCGTCGCTGGACGTCTGGGACCTGGACTCTGTCTGGTAGACAGTCCCGGCCGAATTCCTGTGAAAAGACCGCTTTGAGACGCTTTACTTCCGCTCAGCCTCGGTTCGCGCGCCGTAGCCACCGGTACTGGTATCGTTGCGTTTCCCGCGCCGAATCAGCTCTCGGTCCGTCAGTGGGAGTGTCTCGCCGTCCAGCGGGATGTGCCAGTGCCCAAGCGACCCGATAATGCGTGTCCGGCTCCCCTCCACCTCAAGCCGGAGCGTCGGGCCGAGTGAGCCGCCGAACCGGCGCATCTGCTCAGACTCGGACAGATGGGCGATTTCGTCCAGCGTGTCGCCGTCGAAGTCGTAGTAGTTGAAAAAACTCTGGACCAGCACCTCGCCGTCGTGGGGAAAGGCCATCCACGAGTAGGACTGGAACGGCGCGTTTTGGGGGTTCGTGGCGACGAGCCCCGACTCGTTCATTGGGACGTAGTCACCGCGGAGATCCTCTGCGACGAAGCCGTACAGCGCGTCGAACCCCTCCAGTCCCGGCGCGAACGTGTGGAGGTGGCTGGAGATGAACAGGTAGTACAGGCCGTCTCGATACACGATATGGGGCCGTTCAAGTTCCTGATTGACGCCCACAGCGTCGAGCAGCGGGTCTTCGAGGTCCCACTCCAGCGGGTCGCCCGTCGGCGAGCGGGCGACGCCCACGCTCCCGTTGAACTCCTGTAACGCGGCGTCGCCACCACAGACGTCGCTCCCCTCCGGAACCGGCGTGTTCGCTTCGAACAGGAGCCACGTCTCGCCCGTCTCGGGGTCCTCGAAGAACCACGGGTCGCGGAAGGTGTATATCATCCCGCGAGACTGGTCTTCGCGCTCGTAACGGTCGCCGTCTGGCTGGAGCAGTTCGTGGTGGGTCCACGGACCCGAAAGCACGAACCCGTCTGCCGTGTCGATGCTGCCGCCGCCCGCGCCGACGATGCGCTGCGTGTAGGTCAGGTCGTCGGCTCCCTCCTCGCCGGCTGCAGTATAAAATAGATAGACACTGCCGTCGTCGTCGTACAGCGCGGACCCGGCCCACTGGCGCTGGCCCAGTGCGTCCTCGAACACCGGGCCGGCGTTGTGCCAGTTGCGACCGTCATCGGAGTAGAAACAGCGGATGGTCGCCACGTCGTGGCGCTTGCCGGGCAACAGGTCGGACGGAGCCGTCAGCGAGAAACAGACCCGATAGCCGTCGACCGTCGCCAGCGTGCCGTCGCGGTTGCGGAGGAACCAGGTATCCCAGATGTGGACCTCCGGAATCTGTTCGGTCGCGGGCGGGTAGACGATGGGGGCAACGGTGTCGTCGGTCCGCTCGATCCGACTCGCCTGCTCGCGTGTCCACCCGGCGCGCCCCTTCGTTCCGGGACGACCCTCGCCGAGCGCCTCGTTTGTCATATCTCACGTTGGGCCGACCACGGGTATAAATGTTGCCAGGCGGGTACTACGGGTGTTGTATGAAATATATGCGATACGACAGTGCCGGGCGCTAGCAGAGAAAACTGATAGTGGGTAGGTCAAGGGGGCCGAACAGCACATTACTCGCTTGAGTCCTCGCTGCCGCTGACACCCTCTGGACCGGTGATATCGAGCGGCCGGACCCACTCGTGCCAGATGAAGACGACGCCGAGGCCGTACCCCAGCGCCCAGACCGCGCTCCCGATCCACGGATAGCCGAGCGTGCTGAATCCCCAGTTCGCGAGTCCGGGGAGAATGATCGCAGCGAGAACCGTCAGCACTAGCACTGCTGTGTCCCGATTGTTCACGGTCGCAGCCCCCACGTTGCTGTGCCGTTCATACCGCAAATTAGGCTCGGACACTCCTGAGTCTGTCGGAACACCGACCCGTGACCGGGACGAGACTGACGCCGTAGCCGTCCCATTTTTATCATCGTATGCCCTACCCCGGATGTCGGGAATGTCTCAGAACCACACAGACCGGTCGTCTTCGGAAGACATCGAGTGGTGCTACGATGCCGTCCATCGTGTGTCGCGGACGTTTAGTCTCACAATTTCGGAACTCAACGAACCGATGGCCCGGGACATCTGTCTGGGCTATCTTCTCTGCCGCGTGGCTGACACGATCGAGGACGCCGGCCACCTCCCTCCAGCGGTACAGACCGAACTCCTGCAGACGTACAGCCGCTCGCTCGAACCGTCGAGCGGGACGACCGTGTCGTCGTTCCACGACGCCGTCGAGGAGTGGATTCCAACGACGACGAACGCCGACTGGGAGGTCGTCGAGAACGCGGGCCGCATCGTCGACGTGTTTCACACCCTCGACGACCACTCCACGCAGACGATTCGCGGGCCGGTCCGGGAACTCGTCGACGGGATGGCGATGTTCGTCGACCGCTACGCCGACGCCGGCGGACTTCGAATCAAGACGCTGGACGAACTCGAAGAGTACTGCTGGTACGCCGCCGGCACCGTCGGTACGCTGGTGACCGGGCTGGTCTCCCACGAAGCCACAGACGAGCAGATCGCCCAGATGGAGGAAAACGCCCGCTCGTTTGCCCTCCTGCTCCAGCTCGTCAACGTCGCCAAGGACGCCGCGACGGACATGGAAGAGGAGAACAACGTCTATCTCCCGCTGGAACTACTCCACGAACAGGGGCTTGATCACAGCGACGTGAGCGACACCGGCAACGTCGATTCGCTGGTGCCCGTCATCGAGCAGGTCACCGAGCGAGCAGAGGGCTATCTCGACGACGCACAGGCGTGGCTCGAAGCCATGCCCGAAACCCGCGGTAACACCCTCTCAGCGTGGGCCATTCCGTTCCTGCTCGCGGTCGGGACGATCCGTGAACTCCGCGAACGACCCGCCGACGTCATCGAGCAGGGCAACGTCAAAATTTCTCGCGAGGAGGTCCACTCCGTGACACAGCAGTTCGGCGGCGACGGCGACCCTTCAATCGGGGAGTTGCGGGCGAAAATCCGCCAGCAGCCGCTCCACCAGTACTGACGACCAGCAGAGACATTCCTCTTTTCCGGTCCCGTTTCCCATTCAAACGAGCGCCGCCTACTCCGGGCCGCGTTTGTCGTACTGCTGTACGATCTCGCGGAGCCACCAGAGCTTTAGCCCGCTCATCGCCAGCGTGGCGGCCGCGGCGCTGACCGGTCGGCGACGCCAGGCAGCGTACAGAGCGATGGTCGACGCCAGCGCGCCGCCGGTGTTACACACGTTCGGATAATCGAGGCCCATCGTTCCGTTATCCTGCTCCCTGAGCCACCACCGCTCTGCCAGCACGGCGCGGGTCATCCAAGCGTCCTCGGTGTCCGGCGGCGCGAACAGGATTGGGTTGATAGCTGTCCACAGCAGCGCCGCGGTCAAGAGTCGCCAGCGACGCTGATACACTGCGTACACAATGACAGCGCCGGTCGGAACGCGCGACCAGCCGCTCTTGGGGTTCGAGTGGCGGCTCCAGAACCAGTCCCGTACGCTGTTCGGTAGTGGTGCTGTCATATCTTCCTATCGACCGTGACAGAGGATAACACTGCTGCCGGGTGGTGTGGCCCAGAGCAGCGGCCCCGATCTGATTCTCCGGGGACAGAACACTCATGTCCGCCCTGTGTGAACGCCGTCTATGGCCACAGCGGCGTCGGGGCTCTCCGAGCCACAGGTACTCGCCCGGACGAAAGACCGGCTATTTGCGGACCGCGAGGACGCCTACGTCGTCGCGGACACACAGTTCGCACAGCAGCGCTGGCTGGACGAAACGCCTATCGAGGCGGCCGTGCAGGCGACGCTCGCACCGTTCAACCACGTCCGGGTCGGGACGGGCTATCCCGACCTCGTCGGCGTGCAGACGCTCTCGACGGACCTGCTGTCCGTCGACCGGCTCAGTGACCGGCCGCCGCTGATCGTCGTCGAGGCGAAGGGGTACACCGGCAACGGCGGCGTCGACGCCGAGCGCGGGGTCGTCCAGGCCCACGACCGGCTCAACGAGGCGAACGTCGCCTTCCTGACCGCCCCCCGGAGCGGCATCTCCACCGCCGCGCGGACGATGGCCCGCGAGCTGAACGTTGGCGTGCTGGGCGTCGAATCCGATGGCTCGGTCTCAGTGCTGGAACGGCCCCGCGTGGTCGGCCACGGGTCGATGGACGCCGCCTCGGCGATCCGGTTCCAGGCCAGCGCCCAGGGCGTCGCCGACCAGAACTTCGGGCTCAACCATCCGAAGAACTACGTCGCAGTCCCGCTGGCCGTCTACCATGACGGCGACGCGCGGGACCTGCTTGCCAGCCACGTCGTCGGGGCCGTCGACGGCGCTATCGCTGGCGCGGAGTTCCTGAATCTGGTTGACGCCGGCCAGGGGTCGCTCACGCTGACGCCGCTGGGTCGGGAGGTTGTCCGGTTCGCGCTCCGGACAGTCGGCGACATCGACGCCGCACTCCGCCGGTTCGAGGACTGGCAGCGGTCCCGCAAGCGATTCATCGACATCGCGCCACAGTGGGGCCAGCTCGTCCGCCGTGTCGTCTCCGACTATCCGGCCACGGACCTCCTCGTCGACGGGCTCTACGCCTGCCACCGGGACGGCTACGGCTCCCCGTCGCTCGTCGAGTTCGTGGCGTACCTCCACGCGCTGCACCCCGAGTTCACTGTCGAACTGTTCCTCCGCGGCGACGAGACCGTCCGCCAGCGGGTGTTGACCGGCGACGGCGAACTCCGCCGCTCGGAGCTTACTGACGGTAGCGTCTATCACTCCCCCACTGTGTTCCAGCTGAAGGCGATCTACTACCACGCCGGCATCGTGACTGACCGGGGCGCAGAACCCTCGAATCTCGACCCTGAGACGGACGAGTGGGCGCTGTGTGACCCGCTCGCGTAGCGGCGGGCATCCAGGCGCTCCAGTAGCTCTACCGACACATAACGCTGAAGCGTGGGTAGCCCCTACTGTGATACAATGTCTCAGACCCTGGAGCTCCCCAACGGCGATGTCGTCTCGCCGGACGACGTGTTCTGCTACAACGACTACCCCTACCGGCTCGTCTGGCTGGAGGATGACACCCACGAATTCGCGCTTTCGCCGCTGTACTGGGGCGACAGCGGCATGGACATCCCGTTCCGCGACCGGGAGGCGCTCGTCGACCAGTGGGAAGTCGATTCACAGGGTCAGATGACGGCCGAAGAGTGGGCGGACTGGCTGGACGACGCGACGACGGACCCCCGCTACAGCGACGACGAGGTCACGTCACTCGCGGCCGAGCTACCGACGGAGTGGGACTCTGAAGACGGGAGCTCGGACTCCAGTGGCGGCCTCTTGGACCGCCTCGGATTGTGAGCACGCCCGTCGGACTCTGAAAGGTATTAATCCGTTCGTCCTGCAACCTCTGGCATGGAACCGATCTGGCTCGCCGCTGGCGGGGCCGCCCTCGCCGTGGGCCTCGCGCTGGCATTTGTGATCACTCGCCGCTCCGGAGAGAGTGCGTCGAAACGCGCCCACGAGGCCGCACAGAAGCGAGACCCGCCGGTCGAACTCGGCGAGACCTACGAGTTCGGCGTCACCGAATTCAGCGACCACCACTCCGGCGACCCCGTCGCCGTCGGGAAAGTCGAGGGATTCGTCCTGTTCACCGAAGACGTGCCGTCGTCGGTGTCAGCCGGCGATGTGATTCGAGCGAAGGTGCTGTCGTTCAACCGGGGCCACACCTCCGCCGACGCTCGGTTCGTCGAACGCGCGTGAGCGAGGGGAGCGGTTACAGCCTCGAGGCGAGGCACGTCCCGCTCGACGACGGATCGCCAGTCCCGACGGAGGGAGAAACCGATATGTGCCTACCACGATAAAACAGGGCATGAGCGAATCGGACGGGCAGAGCACGCCACAGGACACCCGGGAGGTCATTATGGAGGCCACCTTTCGGGCGCTGAGCAAGCACGGCTACAAGGACTTGCGGGTCCGGGACATCGGCGAGGAGATGGACATGTCCCGGCAGGTGATTCACTATCATTTCGACGGCAAGTACGACCTGATCTCTTCGTTTCTGGAATACATTATCGACCAGTACGAGGGCAGTGTCGAAGTCGATGATGAAACCGACCCCCGTACAGAACTCGATGTCCGCATCGACCGGTGCCTGTTCGGTCCGGAATTCGACGACTTCTCACACTGGGACCGGATGAAGGTGTACCACGAGCTGTACGCCTACGCGCAAAACGACGACGAGCACCGGGCGCTGTTCAACGAGCACTACGACCGACTTCGCAAAAGCATCTCCACAGTCATCGAAGACGGAGTCGAGCAGGGCACGTTTCGCGATGTTGACGCTGAACTGATGGGGCAGCTCATCACGGACGTGATTCACGCGGCCCGCGGCCGGCGGATTGCGCTTGGCCACGAGGACGCACCCGACGAGGCCAAGCGGGCCGTCAACGACTTTATTCTCGACTCGCTGTACCCGCCGCAGTAGATTGGGCCGAAAAGGCAGCGTCAGAGGGGGCTAATACCGACGCTGAGCGCCCATGTTCCAGTTGCCGACGCCGCGACGACGAGCGCCCCGCCTGCAAGCGTCACGTTCTTCAGGAAACTGTTCAGTTCGTCCTGCCGGTCCTCGTCCGGCACGGCCCAGAAGTCGTGCATCGCAACCGCCGAGACGATGAGGAACACGGCGAGGGCGACCGCTGCGACGACTGGGAAGACACCCACGGTCACACCGAGCCCGCCAAGGATGAGGAGCCCACCGGACGCGAGGACGGAGAATCTCGGCGCCGGGAGGCCCTTGTACTCGGCGTAGCCGGCCATCTGTTCGGTCTGCGTAAAGTGGCTCAGGCCCGTAAAGGCGAGCACGCCGCCGAAGAGGACACGGCCGGCGACGAGCAACACGACGTTGAGTTCGGGTGCCATCACAAACTCACCACCGAGCCCACGCGGGCGTTTCCAGCAGTGTGATTCGGGATAGTAGCGGAATTCATTGTGGGAGTCGATTCTGGCTGCATCGTTAGAGTTCCGGCACGTCTGACGGCATATCGAAGTCGTGGTAGTACTCGCCTTTCTCTTTCGAGAGAATGTCGAGGACAGCGGCAGCACCGTCACCGGCCGCGATGACTGCCTGCCACTTCTCCGCCCGACCCATCGCACCGGTCGCGTACACGTTCTCGACCGACGTTTCCATGTCGACGGTCACGTTGACGACATCCTCATCGGTGAATTCACAGCCGAGGTCCTCGGCGAGGCTCCGGTCGCCACCAGTCGCGAGGACGACGTACTCCGCGGTGTACTCGTCGTCGGCTGTCGACAGGACGAACCCGTCGTCGGTCTGTTCGATATCGGTGACTTCCGTCTCGTGCAGCGTCGCGCCACGGTCGCGGGTCTGCCCGCGAGCGATGGTGAGGAACTCGTCGCCGCTGATGGATCGCACGCCGGGGTAGTTGAACAGGTGTGCCTTGTGCATCCACGACTCGTCCGTGTCGAAAGTGATCGTTTCGAGGTCGTTCTTCGCAGCGTACTGTGCCGCACTCAGTCCGGCGGGGCCGCCGCCGACAACTGCTACATCTGCCATGTCTCAAGCCAGGGGCCACCAATAAAAGAGTCTTACCATCTGGTAAAATCCGGCCGGAAGCTCACAGGTGGCTCTCAACCACGTAACGCTGCCCACTCAAAGAACGTACGGCCCGCGCTGTCGGATCGACTCGCCGTGCGGACGGCCCGAGACGGCGACGACACGGAGCGACTCATTGCCCCGGAGCGTCACTGACCGCGCGTCAGTGACCGGTAGAACATCACCGTCAGTGAACGAATGCCCCTCGACCGTCCCGCTACCGGCGACACCGTAGAGGAACCTGGACCACTCCGCCGGAACTGACCACGTCCACGCGCCAGCTACGGAAACGTCCAGATACTCCATCGGCGTATAGAGGCTGATCGGCGAGCCCTCGCCGACAACTGTCGTGACCGTCGCGCCGTCCTGTTCTTCCGTCGGAAGCATGTCGGCCGTCGCGTCGACGTAATCCGGGTCAGCGTCCTTCACCGCCTGCGGCAGATTTACCCAGAGCTGGAGTCCGGTACAGGCCTGCCCATCCGCGGGGAATTCAGAATGACGTATCCCGCTTCCGGTTGTAATTCGCATCGCATCGTTCTCGTATGCAGTGTTTGCGACGCCGAGCGAGTCTTCGTGTTCCATCCCGCCTTCGATGATGTACGAGACGATTTCGAAGCCGCGGTGGGGATGCATCGGAAACCCCGTGTCAGGGTCGATATAGAACTGTTCAAACAGGACAAATGGGTCCAGATTGTACGGATAGCTGTCCGTCGGGAACGCACGGTCTGAATTCACGCCCGTTCCATGCCGGACCATCTCTCCAGGAATCGGTCCGTCAGTCGACGCCTGTGACTCGCTCTCGGTCATACCGCTTCTTGTTTACCGAGCGGTAAAAACTGTCGGGAGTGAACTGCAATCACCCGTAGCCTTGGTTCGGTGACACTGCCGTCACCGGTATCGAATCCGCTCTCGCGGGTGGAACAAAGCCCTGCAGACGGGCAAACCCCTCGCTCTCCGTGTACTACAGGCCTCGATGGAAACTGCGGTAGCACAGCCTCATACAGTGGTATTTTGTCCTTCAAAAGTGTGAAGCGAGCGAATGGGTTGGGGCAGATTCTCACCGAAGCGAGACTCACTGCGTTCGTCTCGCAGGGTCCGAATCCGCCGGACCATTCTGCTCCTCACGCCTGTTCGTCACAAGAATGGGTTGGGGCGGATTCGAACCGCCGACTTCCTCCGTGTGAAGGAGGTATCATAACCGAACTAGATCACCAACCCGATGCACTCGACTCTATTCGAGCGTATCCCTTAAGAATTGCTTTCCGACTACGCTTCCGGCTCTTCCTTCCCGCGGTACTCGCCGATCTTTTTGCGGGCGTCAGCGATCGCTTCCTCGGCTTCGCCTTCGGCTTTCCCCTGCAGTTCTTTCAGGTCAGCCTTGACGGCCTCCAGTCGGCTGGGTTCGGGCTCAGCTTCCTTCCCAGTAAGTTCTCGGAACCGTTCCTCGACCGGTTCGAGTTCTTCCTTGACGCCCTTGGTGGCGGTCTTGCCGGCGCGCTTCAGGTAGTATCGTGCGTCTTCGAAGTGCTTGTTCATATATGACCTTACGCGAAGGACGAATATATCTCTTGTGCCCGGAACACAGTGTCCAATCACGGCTGATCGCGGGGCTGCGAGCGGCCACGATGGTAAACGTGTCCCGCGGGTACGAACTGTTTTGCGCCGGCACCTGCAACGGGGAGACATGTTCACACGGGTATCGATTCCCACGCCGTTTCAGGTCGGGCCAGTCAATGCATACATCGCGCGACGAACTATCGTCGATCCGGGACCCGACAGCGAGGAAGCGTGGTCGCGTCTGGTCGAGGCGCTTGAAGCACGCGAGCTGTCCCCGGATGACATCGAGCAGGTACTGGTCACACATCCGCATCCGGACCATTTCGGCATGGCAAACCGGTTCGCCGAGCGGGGGGCGCGTGTCCTCGCCAGCGAGCCGGCGGCCGATATCATGCGCGATTTCGCGGCGCAGCTACACACCGAACAGTCCTATTTCGCGGATTTCTTCGAGCGGTGTGGCGTCTCACGCGAGACTGCCGAGACGGTCACACAGCTACCGGAAGCGTTCCTGCCCTACGCCCAGAGCGTCGATACCGACCGCGCGCTCGCGGCCGGTGACACCGTCACCGTCGACGATACGGAACTTACAGTCGACACCGTACAGGGCCACTCTGCGGGCGAAATCATCTTCTCGTACGACATTCAGGGCCGCCGTGAAGCGGTCGTCGGCGACAACGTGCTGGGCGACATCACACCCAACCCGTTCCTGCAGGTGCCTGATGAGACCGGAACGCGTCCGCGGGTACTGCCGGCGTTCAACGACTCGCTCCGATGGCTCCGCGAGCAGGGTCACGACCGCTTTCTCACCGGCCACCGCGAACCCGTCGAATCACCGCAGGAACGCATCGACGACATCCTCGCGGAACACGATCAGCGTACCACGGAGGTCGCTGACATCGTCTCCGGCGGGGCGACGACACCCAGTGACGTGATGACCGCGCTGTTTGGCGATCTGCCTGCCACGGAGTACTTCGCCGGGATGAGCGAGGCTGTCGGCCATCTGGATGTACTCGAAGTCACTGACCGTGTCGAAAAACGCGAGAGCGGCGGCGTCTTCGTTTACGAGTCAGTGTAAGCCTCGCTAACAAGCGTGTGAGAAAGAAAATAGCCAGGCGTCAGACTACAGCAACTGCGCTGCCTGGAACGCGATCTCGGAGACGCGGTTGAAGCCGGGCAGCAGGAGCACCGTCACGATGGCGGCGCCCACCACAGCGGTGTACAGCCCCATCGGGTACGACTCGATGGTCCGGCTGCCGGTCGGTTCCTCGATCCACATCGCCTTGACGACGCGGGAGTAGTAGAACAGGCTGAGCGCGCTGTTGATGATGAGCGCGGCGGCCAGCGACCATGCGCTGACGTTGAGCGTCGCCTGGAACAGGTAGAACTTCGAGAAGAACCCGCCGCCGATCGGCAGGCCGGCGAGGCTGAACAGGAACACCGTCATCGCCGCGCAGGCGACCGGCGCTTCCTTGCCGAGGCCGTTGTAGTCCTCGAAGCGGCGGCCGACGCCCCAGTACTCGGCCAGCGCGATGAACAGGAACGCGCCCGTGTTCATGAAGCCGTAGACGAGCAGGTGGGACATCCCCGCACTCATGCTGAGACTCAGTCCCTCACCGGAGCCGGACACGGCGGCGAGTCCGATGAGGACGTAGCCGGCGTGGCCGACACTGGAGTAGGCCAGCATCCGCTTGACCGTCTCCTGGGTCGCGGCGGCGAAGTTCCCGATGAACATCGTCGCGATGGCGAGGATCTGGAACGCCATCACCCAGTTGATCGCGCCGCCGGCGGCGAGCAGGTCACCGATCGGGAAGGCGACGGCGAAGACGCGGAACGCCAGCACGAAGCCGGCGGCCTTCGACGCCGAGGAGAGGAACGCCGAGATCGGCGCTGGCGCGCCCTCGTACGCCTCGGGTGCCCAGAAGTGGAACGGCACGGAAGCCGTCTTGAACGCGACGCCGCCGATAATCATCAGGATACCGACGCCGAGGATAGCCATCGGGACGGCAGGCTCACCGGACTGGGCCTGAACCGACCCGTCGACGATGGTCTGGACCGTGCCACTGGAAATGGCCGTCGCGACGCCGTCGAATCGAAGGACGCCCGTCGCAGCGTACACAAGCGAGATACCGTAGGCGAGCACCGCCGAGGACACTGCGCCGATGAGGAAGTACTTCAATCCCGCCTCGACGCTGCCCTTGTTCTCCTTGAGGAAGGCGACGAGTGCGTAGGACGGCAGGGAGACAAGTTCGAGTGCGACGAAGGCCGTCGCCAGGCTGTTGGCCGCGCTCAGGAGGCTCATCCCGGTCGCGGACAGCAGGACCAGCGCGAAGAACTCGGCCTGGTAGCTGTGTTCGGCGACGTAGTCGTAGCTCGCGAGCACGACCAGCGTCGTGACGCTGCCGACGATGGCCATGAAAAACAGGGCCATCTGATCGACGACGAGCTGGTTGTTGAACAGTGCGACGCCAGTGCTATCGGCGATGCCGGTGCCGGCGGTGATAAACCAGCCGGCGAACCCGAAGGAAAGCAGGGAGCCGAGCACCGAGATGCCGGCCAGAAGCCCCGTGTTCGTCGTGTCCGGGTCGATCGAGTCCGCTAGCAGCAACACCAGAGAGGCGAGGCCCAGCGAAAGTGCCGGGGCGAGCGCCATCCAGTCAGGGAGTGCGACCATCTATGCACCACCTCCGATTTCGAGAACCGGTGAAATCGAGTCCTGTATCATGGCAAAGGAGAGGTCCGGTGCGACACCGAGTGCGATGACCAGCAGGAGCAACACGGCCAGCGGCGCGACGTCGTGGAACGCGGCCGGGCTGACCTCGTAGTCCGTCTCCAGACTGAAGGCCCCGAACAGCGTGCGCTGCATGGCCCACAGCAGGTAGCCGGCCACGATGACGATGCCGAACATCGCCAGCGAGGTTAACACCGGTGCAGCCCCGCCGAGTGTCGGCGCGTTGAACGAACCCTGGAAGATGAAGTACTCCCCGGCGAAGCCGGCCATCAGCGGCAGGCCCATGTAGCCGAAGGCGGCGGCGACGAAGATGCCAACCGTCCAGGGCATGCGGTCCGCGAGGCCGGACATGTCGCCGACCATGCGCGTGTGCGTCGTGTTGTAGATAACGCCGACACACATGAACATCAGCCCCGAGATGAGGCCGTGGGCGATCATCTGGAAGGTCGCCCCGCCCATGCCGTAGGGCGTGAACGCGACCAGGCCCAGGATGACGTAGCCCATCGACGAAATCGAGGAGTAGGCGACGATGCGTTTGAGGTCACGCTGTGCCAGCGCGAGCATCGCGCCGTAGATGACGCTGACAACGCCGATGATAGCCAGCGGAACGGCGAGCTGGCGCGCCGTGTCAGCGAGCATCGTGAAGTTGAACCGCAGCAGCGCGTAGGTCCCCATCTTCAGCAGGACACCGGCCAGCATGACCGACACCGGCGTCGGGGCCTCGACGTGTGCGTCGGGCAGCCATGTGTGCAGCGGGAAGACGGGCACCTTCACCGCGAACCCGAAGAACATCAGGATAAACGAGATGGTCATCAGGTTCACGCCGGCGATGGTCGGCAGCCCGCTCGCGGTGCGGAACGCCTCGGCCATCGCGGGCAGGGACAGCGACGTGAGGTCGGTGCTGAACACGAGCGCGAACAGCCCCGCGAACATGATCAGCGACGCCACGTTCGTGTAGACGAAGAACTTGATCGCGGCGTACTTCCGGCGCGGGCCGCCCCAGACACCGATGAGCAGGTACATCGGGATGAGGACGCCCTCCCAGAAGACGAACCAGAGGAAGAAATCGAGCGCGGAGAACACGCCGATGAGGCTCACTTCCATGAACAGCATCAGCCCGTAGAACTGGGACTGGCGCTCGTCGATGGGCGTCCACGCGGACACGATGGCGAGCGTCGTCAGCACCGTCGTCAGCGCGAGCAGCGGCATGCTGATGCCGTCGAGGCCGACGTAGTACGACACTTCCAGCTCACCCAGCGTGATCCACGGGATCTGCTGGCCGAACGCGATGTCGGCGGGCGACAGCAGTGCGTTGCCCGTCCCGCCGTACTGCGTGAGGTACACCCAATACATGTAGATGCTGCCAAGCGCCGGCACCGCACTGACGGCCGCGGCGAGCTTTCCGGCGTACCGGTCAGGCGAGAGGAACACGAGGCCGGTTCCCAGCAGGGTCACGAGCAGCAGTGCAGCGACCCACATCTAGAACCACCCTCCCATGATGCCGAAGGCAGCAAGCAAGAGCACGAGTCCAAGCGTCAGCAGCGTCGCGTAGTTGCTGACGACGCCGGACTGGATGCGTCGGATGCGGCTGCCGCCGAACAGGCTCACGCTGGAGATGCCGTTGACGACGCCGTCGACGACACCCTGGTCAAACTTGTTCATCACACGGGCGAGCGGGTAGGTGACACCCGTCGCGAGCCACACCTGATATTCGTCCTGGTAGTAGTTGTGCATGAGTAGCGTCTTCAGACCGCCAAGCTTGTCCGTATGCTCGACCGGGTCGGCACCGGCATAGAGGCTCCGAGCGACGAACACACCGGCGAGTGCCAGCCCGAGCGAGACGCCTGCAGAAGCGAGCAGTGTCGGCGTCTCTCCAAGCGGGTAGCCCTTCACAACGTGTGAAACATCGTGCAGGAGACCCTCGTAGTGGTGCAGTCCAGTGTTGAGCGCCGCAGGCCAGCCACCGTTCTCCGGCCCGGTCAGCCACTTGTGGAGGAAGTCGATGTGGGCACCGGTGAGCTTCGCGACCGGAGCCATGTTGATAAACCCGATCGTCGTCGCGAGAATCCCAAGCACCGTCAGCGGGCCCTTGACATTCCAGCGGACGGGCTCGGGGTCACGCGCGGTGTCCGAGCGGGCGTCACCGTGGAAGGTCAGGTACACCATCCGGAAGGTGTAGAAGCCGGTGAAGAACACGGCCAGCAGCCCCATCGCGTACGCGACGAGGTAGGCCGTGCCGAGACCACCCTCAGTGCCGAAGCCGTGGATAAGCGCCTCGTACAGCACCTCGTCTTTGGACCAGAAGCCGGCGAAGGGAACGATACCAGCGAGCGCGAGCGAGCCGGCAAGGAACGTCCAGTAGGTCACCGGCATCCGGTCTTTCAGGCCGCCCATGTCCCACATATTCTCGTTGTGGTGCATGGCAATGATGACCGACCCCGCGCCGAGGAACAGGAGCGCCTTGAACACGGCGTGGGTCGTCAGGTGGAAGACGGCGGCGATGTAGCCACCTGAGCCCAGCGCGAGCATCATGTACCCGTACTGGGAGATGGTGGAGTACGCGAGTACCTGCTTGATTTCCTGTTTGACCAAGCCCATCGTCGCTGCGAACAACGCGGTGAAGCCGCCGATGAGCGCGATGACGGCCAGCGCCGTCGGCGAGAGGGCGTAGAAACCGTACATGCGCGCGACGAGGTACACACCGGCCGCGACCATCGTCGCCGCGTGGATCAGCGCTGAGACCGGCGTCGGACCTTCCATCGCGTCGGGCAGCCATGTGTGCAGCGGGAACTGCGCGGACTTGCCGACGACGCCGCCCAGCACGAGCAGGCCGAGCACGGTGAACCATTGCTGTGGCCCCATGCCGACTGTCTCAAGCATCGCGATGCCTTCGGTCTCGCCGTCGACGATGGCGTGTTCGGCAAGCATCGGGAAGCTCTCGGCGACCACTTCGCCGCCCTGCGTAATGGGGGCGAAGAGACCGGTCCCGAAGGTGGCGAAGATGCCGACGACGCCGATGAGGAAGAAGTAGTCACCGAAACGGGTGACCAGGAACGCCTTCTTCGCGGCGCTCGGCGGGCCGTCGTCACGGAACCAGAAGCCGATGAGCAGGTACGAACACAGGCCCACCAGCTCGAAGAACATGAACGCCATCAGGAGGTTGTTGGCGACGACGAACCCGAGCATGCTCGCCGTAAACAGGCCGAGCCCGGCGTAATAGCGCGGGAGACCGGTCTCGCCCTCGTCGTTCATATACCCGAGCGAGAAGATGTGGACGAGGAACGAGATGAGACAGACGATAAGCAGCATGAGCGCCGACAGCGGGTCCAGCAGGAGTCCGAAGTTAAGCTGGAGCGACTCGACGCTCGTGGTCCACTGGTACAGTATCTCATTGTGAACCTCACCGCCGGCCACTGTCAGCGCGACCCAGATCGATAGCAGAAGCGATCCACCCGTCGCGGTGATGCCCGCGAGCGCGCCGCCTTTCGGCATGCGGTCGCCGGCAAACAGCGCGACGAGGAACGATACGAACGGCAGCAGGACAATCGCCGGAGCGTATGTGAATGCAGCCATCTGTTACCACCTCATCGTCGTCGCCTTCGTCACGTCCACGTCTGAGAAGTTGCGGTACAGGACCAGGACGATACCGATCCCGATGGCGACCTCCGCGGCGGCGAGTGCCATCGTGAACAGGCTGAACACCTGGCCGGTGAGGTTCCCGTGTTGTAGCGAGAACGCGACGAGGTTGATGTTCGCAGCGTTCAACATCAGCTCGACGGACATCAGGAAGATGAGCGCGTTCCGTCGCGTGAGGATGCCGAACAGGCCGATACAGAATATGGCCGCCGACAGGAGGAGATACGTCTCGGCCGGAATCACGAGTCGTCACCTCCCGGGCCACCGTCAGCGGCAACGGGCACGTCTTCGTCTTCTTTGGTTTCGACACCGAGCGTGACCGACTCGCCGGCGACCTCGCGGCGAGCGAGCATGACGGCCCCGACGAGTGCGGCCACCAGCACGATGTCGATGACCTCGAAGGCGACGAGGAACCCTTCACCGGGAACGGCCGTCTCACCCTCGCCCATAATCGCGCTCGGGGCGATATCGAACAGCGCCGCGCCGAGGCTCTTGGTTATCGCCGCTCCCTCGCCGAAGCCCGCTGGTGCGGGAAACGAGACGCCCATGAACACTGCACCGAGAACGACGAACAGGGCGATTGCGGCCAGTCCAGCGACGAAACTCCCCTCCGTCTGTAGTTCGGGTTTTGTGGTCATGGTGTCACCTCGATCACCGACTCGTCCTCGCGGGTCAGCATCACCGCGAAGGTGATGAGGACGAGGACGCCGCCGACATACACCAGGATCTGCATCGTTGCGACGAACGCCGCCTGGTTCATTACGTAGAACACTGCGACGCTGACGAGTGACACGCCCAGTAACAGCGCCGAGTGCCAGACGTCCCGGACTAACACGACGCCCGCAGCGCTGCCCACCGTTACCATAGCGAACAGCGCGAACGCAATTGACTCTGCCAGTGCCATCTTACTTGGAGACTCTTTGCGGCGTCCCTTTGAAGATTCCTCTTTCGTCTCGCCAGTAGAGCCACTGTTTGCCGGTATGGCCCCCATATTTCGGGGCACTTCCGTCCTGCTGGCGAACACCTATCAATTAACTGGTGGGTTGCAGCGGTGGTGCCCGTAGCTCTACCCAGGGAGTGATACTGGAAGGTCGGCCTCGCTGAGCGGACGGTCGTTTCGGCGAGTCACGTACGGATGACAGTTCAGCAACGACGCTTGACCCGACAGAGAACCGCTGAAAGCCGTCGTAAAAGGAGTTACTGGTAGTCCACTTCGCCGTCGCCTTCGCCGATCCACGCGCCCCGGTCCGGTTCGCGTGACTCGAGTGGGTCGATGTCCTTGTACCACGGGACGTTTTTGAGTTGCTCCTTGTCGTAGGCGAACTCGTCTTTCGTGTCCGCGGTGAACTCGAAGTTCTGGGTCAGGAGAATGGCGTCGGTCGGGCAGACTTCCTCACACAGCCGGCAGTAGATACACTGGCCGATGTGGAGGTTGTACTGCTCGCCGTTGCGCTGCTCGTCCATCACGATCTGGATCGTGTTGTTCGGGCAGACGTTCTCACACTGTCGACACCAGATACACCGCTCCTGGCTCCACTTGTGGACGCCGCGGAAGCGGGGGCTCACCTCGGGGGCGACGTCCGGGTACTCCACCGTGAACGTCTCCCCGTCGAGGGCGTGTTTCATCGTCGTCGCCATGGATTTCAGGATTCCGATCATGACAGGTCACCTCCGGTCGCTCGTGGGTCGGTTCGCGTGGCCGTCATCAGACGGTCACCCCGACGATAACCGCGGTCAGCAGTAGGTTCGCCAGCGAGAGCACCAGCATTCCCTTCCAGCCGATTTCGATAAGCTGATCGATCCGGACGCGGGGCACCGCCGAACGGGCCCACTGCGTGAACAGGAAGACGCCCCAGATCTTGATGAGGAACCAGACGATGCCGGGCAGGACCGGACCGGCCGGCCCACCGAGGAAGATCGTGGCGATGATCGCCCCGCCGAGGAAGATGTGGATGAACTCCCCGAGGTAGATCAGGACGAAGTACACCGAGGAGTACTCGGTCTGATACCCGGCGACAATTTCGGTCGGCGCTTCGGGGATGTCGAACGGGTTCCGGCCGACTTCCGCGAGGTTCGCGATCATGAACAGCACGAACGCGAAGGGGTTCACGAACGCGTACCACGACGGCAGCGGGCCGATAAGGGACTGCTGCTGGGCCGCGACGATCTCGCTCATCTGGAGCGAACCGGCGAAGATGACCACCGACGCGCCCGTCAGGATGAGCGGGATCTCGTAGGCGAGGTTCTGCGCGACGGCGCGCAGCCCGCCAAGGAACGAGTACTTGTTGTTCGATGCGTAGCCGGCCATCACGAGACCGATCGACGTGGTCGAGGCCACGGCGAACACGTACGCCAGCCCGACCTCGGGGTCGGCGAGGTGAATGCCGTTCCCCATCGGAATCACGGCAAAGCCGAGCAGCGCGGTACTGGCGATAATCAGCGGCGCGAGGTCCCACGCCGGTCGGTCGACGCCTTCGGGAACAATGAGTTCCTTCGATAGCAGGCGAACGGCGTCAGCCACGATAATGAACAGCCCGTACGGGCCAATACGGTCGACGGCGATGCGGTCGGTGAACGCGGCCGTAATCTTTCGCTTCGCCCACGGACCGGCAAGCGCCGTGTTCGTCATCATGAGCGTCCCGATGAGTCCAGCTCCGACGAGGCTCAGCACGATCATCACGGCCGTGCTGTTGGGGTCGAGGTCCAGCAGGTTCGCGAGCGTTTCCGGTAACGGCGCCGACTGCATTACCGGTCCACCTCCCCGAGTACGATGTCGAGGCTCCCGAGCGAGGCGATCATGTCAGGGATGTACTCGCCCTGGGACATCTCCGGCAGCGTCTGCAGGTTCGAGAAGCACGGACTGCGGATCTTGAACCGGGCCGGCTTGTCCGTGCCGTCCGAGCGGATGTAGATGCCGAGTTCGCCCTTTGCACCTTCGACGGAGCGGTAAATCTCCTTGTCGGGGTCGGGTCGGAGCGTCCGCGGGACGTTGGCCTGAATCTCGCGGTCGTCTTCCGGCCACTGCTCCAGCAGGTCGACACACTGCTCGATGATGCGGGCGGACTCCTCGACCTCGCGAAGGCGGACGAGAACGCGGCTGAAGTTGTCGCCGCCCTGCTCGGTGACGACGTTCCAGTCGAGTTCGTCGTAGTAGCCGTACGGGTCGTCGCGCCGGATGTCGTAGTCGACGCCCGACCCGCGTGCCACGGGACCGGTCGCGCCGTACTGTTTGACTTGCTCCGGCGAGAGGACGCCGGTGTCGACACACCGCATCTGGAAGATCTCGTTCCCGGTGACGAGGTCGTGGATTTCTTCGAGCTTGTGCGGGAGATCGTCGAGGAAGTCGCGGATCTTCTCGAAGTACTCGTCGCGAGGCTCGGGTAGGTCCCAGGCGACCCCGCCCAGCCGGAGATAGTTGAACATCAGCCGCTGGCCGGTCAGGTCTTCCAGCAGGTTCTGGACGATTTCGCGGTCGCGGATGCCGTACTGGAAGACGGCGGTGAAGTCGCCGAACACGTCCAGCGCGAACGTCGCCAGCGCAAGCTCGTGCGAGGCGATCCGGCACATCTCCGCCGCCATCGTCCGGATGACCTGCGCGTACTCGGGGACCTCGATATCCGCGAGGTCCTCGGCCGCGCGCGCGTACGCCCATTCGTTGAGGATACCAGCGGAAATGTAGTCCCACCGGTCGGGGTACGGCATGATCTGGTGGCGGTAGGTGCCCTGCTGGCACATCTGCTCCTCACAGCGGTGCAGGTAGCCGATGTCGGGTTCGAGGTCGGCGATCTGCTCGCCGTCGAGCACCGTTTCGACGTGGAGCACGCCGTGGGTCGCCGGGTGGTGCGGGCCGATGTTGACGAACATCGTGTCCGGATCGTCCTCGCTGCGTTTGTCGTCTTTCAGTGGGTTCGCGTGCTCGCGCAGTGAGACGATCTGTGGCTGGTCCTGATTGTAGTCCTGGCTCAGGGGGTGGCCCTGCCAGGTCTCTGGCAGGAGGATGCGACGCAGGTCCGGGTGGTCGTTGTAGTCGATCCCGACCAGGTCATACGCCTCCCGCTCGTGCCAGTCCGCGGTGTCGTAGACGCGAGCGGCCGACTCGTTGTGCGGGTCGTCTTTCGGCGACGGGACGACGATCGACAGCTCCTGTGTCGGGTCGTTGTACTTCCGCAGGTGGTAGATGGATTCGTACCGGTCGTCGTACTCCTGTGCCGTGACACAGGCGCAGTGGTCGAACCCGGCCTCCTCTTTCAGCGTCGAGAGGACTTCCTGGACCTCGTCGGGACGGATGACGAACCCCTCGGCGTTGACGTGCTCCTCGCGGTCGAGGACGTGGCCCCCGAGCAGGTCCGCGAGCGCGTCGTAATCAAGGCCGTCCTCCGTAACGCCGACGTCGAGCGCCGTATCGCGTGATGGTTTTTCTAAACTCATGGCAGGTTATGGAGAGTCGTTCCAGTTGTACCGCATGACGAGGTCTTCCTCGTCGATCTCGCTGGCGAGTTTATCCACGAGCTCGTCCTGTTCGAGGTCGCCGAACTGCTCCAGTTCGTAGGGTTTGACCGTCACCGGTGAGGACTCGCCCTCGGCAATGCGCTCCTGCAGTTTGGCGACGCCGTAGATGAGTGCCTCGGGGCGGGGCGGACAGCCCGGGACGTGGATGTCGACCGGGATGACCTCCTCCGCGCCCTTGATCACGTTGTACCCTTCCTGGAACGGGCCGCCGGAGATGGTACACGACCCCATCGAAACGACGAACTTCGGCTCGGGCATCTGGTCGTAGACGCGCTTCATCCGCGGCGCGAACTTCGAGACGATGGTCCCCGGGACGATGATGACGTCCGCCTGGCGCGGGGACGCGCGTGGCACCCCTGACCCGAAGCGGTCGAGGTCGTGTTTGATCGCGTAGGTGTGGATCATCTCGATGCTACAGCAGGCGATCCCGAACTGCAGCATGAACATCGAGGAGCCCCGGACCCAGTTCATGAACTTGTCGAACTTGGTCAGGATGAACGGCGTCGACCCGAACGCCTCACGTAGCGTCGAGTTGAAGCGGTCGTCGGCCCCGTCGCCCATGCGGGCCTCCTGTGTCGATACGTCTTCGACGGCCGGTGGTGTCTGGTCACTACTCATATGTGTCTGCCCCCTTCGTGGCGCGCGGACTGCGCACCCACTGAACTGCACCGTTACGCCAGGCCCAACCGAGTCCGATGGCGAGAATCGTAATGAATACGACCATCGGTAGCAGTGCCGTGGTCATCCCGAGCTCAGCGGCAGCGTCGCTGTAGATGACCGTCCACGGGAAGATGAAGACGGTCTCGATGTCGAAGACGACGAACAGCAGCGCGACCATGTAGTACTGGATATTAAACTTGATCTGTCGACTGCTGCCAGTCGGCACTTCACCGGACTCGTAGGTGGTGCGTTTGCCTTGTTCCGGCACGCTGGGCCGCAATAGGCTCGAAACTGCCATCATCGTCAGTGGGATGGCTAGCGCCACGACCGCGAGCGCGCCGATGGCGATCCATGGATTACTCATTCCGGTATCTCCTATCGTCTGCCGGTTAGAAGTACTCGCATATAAGGGTTCATTGTTCGGTTTTTCGGCCCTGTGGGTCTTTAAGAGCCGACGCGCTCTCGGATGGCAAGTGACCTGTAACTGCCGCACCTCCCAGGGTGTGACGCCCCTCAGTTATCACTCGTCCCAGTACTCGCGCTTGAACCCGGGTGTCCCGAGTTCGTGGAGGTCGCGCGACGCCTCGCCGACGTTGGTCTGGAGGCCTTCGTGATACGAGACGAGACGGTCACGGAGTTCGTCGTGCTGCCGTGCGAGAATCTGTACCGCGGAGAGCGCGGCGTTGAACGACTTGCCAGCGTCGACCGCGGTCAGCGGCGCGCCCTGTGGCATCCCGATGACCGAGTCGACGGATTTCTCCTGCACTGGGACGCCAATAACCGGCAGCGGGTAGGCGATGCTGGCGGTCATGTTCGGCAGGTCCGCGGATTTGCCGCCAGCGCCGGCGATAATGACGTCGATGCCGCGGTCAGCGGCCGTCTCTGCGTACGCGTACATCAGGTCCGGCGTCCGATGGGCCGAGCAGACGAACGTCTCGAAGGTGAAGCGGCTCTCGGGCGCGTCGGTGTAGTCCGTCTGTTCCTCGAAGCCGAGTTCGTCGGCAAGCGCCGCGTAGGCCCCGGGCCGCTTGCCCTGCCCGCCGGCCATCGTCGGCAGGTCCGAGTCCGACCCCATGACGATGCCGACATCGGGCGTCAGATCGTTCGGCCGGTCCATCTCGGCTTCTTCGCGTAACTGGTCGATGAGCGACTGGACGCTGTCTGCGGGCATACGACCGACTGGAACGGGGACGGGCGTAAGTGTAGGCGATTTCCGGTCAGTCGGCTAGGGCCGCTTCCAGTTCGGCAAGCAGCGTCTGTGGGTCCGCAGGGAAGCACCTGAGTGGGTCGGTACGACCGGTGACCTGTATCCTGAGCGCGTACCGCTTGCGGTAGGTGAGCGCGAGGCTGGCGGCACCGGCGACAGCGAAGGCCCCACCGAGGAGGACCGACCGGTCAAGTGACAGCAGACCGAACCCGACCAGCGCGGCGCTCATCACCGCGAGAAACCAGTCGACGTCCTGAAGACTTACCTCGACGATGTCGTCGAGGTCGACGACCACCGGATTGTCGCCACGGTCGACCACCAGGCGATCAGCACCGAGAATGACAGTCCCGCCGGTTCGGAGCGTGCCGGCGTACCGCTCGGTGTCGACAAGCGATGCGGCGTCTGCGGTCGTGCCGTCGCCGTCGTCGTCCACGGTCAGTCGTCGCTCACTGCAGCCGGGCGGTCGCCGCCGCGGCCGCGGATGCGGTCCAGTGACGAGACGTATTCGCTGTCGTCCTCCGTGAGCGCGGCCCAGGCTGCGAGGCCGCGCTCCTCGCGGGTCCCCGGCACGGTGTTGTCGAGGACGAAGGCGACGATACCGCCGACGACCATCCCGGTGCCACCCATGACGAACAGCGTCGTCGCGACCACATCGGTCCCGAGCACACTCCCGAGGACCGGAACGGCTGCCAAGCCCTGCTGGAGAGCTGTCGCACTGCCGACGTCCATTCCCTGCCCGACCTGGCTCATATACTCGGGCACCGCCAGGCCGGCAAAGAGCGCGAAGCCGACGATGAACACGTTCCGGTTGGCATCGAGGTCGACGTATTTGAGCTGTGAGAGGCCAACGGCAGCGATCTGTCCGAACATGACGATGTAGAGGCCGCCGATGATCGGCGACGGGATGGTCGCGAACAGCTGGCCCGCTGGACCGAAGTAGCCGACCAGAATCATTACCGCGGCGCCGATCTGCACGACATAGCGGGACGCGACGCCAGTAATAGCGATTGCCCCAACGTTCTCAGTGTACGACGTACAGCCGTTGCCGGTGCCCATGATGCCGGCGAATACGTTGCCGACCCCCTCCATCCCGATACCGTCGTTGATTCGGCGGCTGTTCGGCGCACCGCGGCCGGCAATGCGGGCGACGGAGTGGTAATCGCCGAAGCTCTCGACGACGGAAGCGAGCATCCCGGCGAACATCCCGACGATGAACCCCGGCGTGAACTGCGGGAGCCCCCACTGGAACGGGTAGATGGGCTGGACCAGCGGTGCGTTCGTGACCGAACCGAGCGAGACATAGCTGACCGAGCCTGCGGCGAAGACGCCGGTGACCGAGAGGATAGCCGCGACGGTCCATGCAAACAGAATACCCAGAAGTACGGGAAAGAGCTTGAACGCGCGGTGGCGTCGATCGAGATACTGCGAACACGCGATAATCGAGAGCATTGTGAGCCCGAGCAGCCACCAGTTTTGCCCGGTCCCGGGGTTGCCGAAGTTCGGGTTCGCTATCTGTGGGACGTTGAACAGCGACAGTCCGATGAGCGCGATGACCGGCGCGATGACGACCGGCCCGACGTACCGCTTCAGCTTCCCCATGAGGCCGCTGTAGCCGATCACCACTTCGACGATGCCGGCGACGATGACAGCTCCCTGTAGTTCGACGAGCATTGTCTGCCAGTCCGCCCCCTGCTGGGCCAGCACGCCGATGATGGCCAGCCCGGGCGCGAGCATGGAGAACGTCCCGCCTTGGACGATCGGGTATCTGTTCCCGAGCGTCGTCTGGGCGAGCGTCGCGATGCCGGAGACGACGAAGAACGTCCCGATGAGACGGCCAACTTGGTCCGGCGCGGCCTCGAACATCCCCATCGCGCCCGCGAGTCCGAGCGGGATCGCCACGGACGCGCCGATCATCGTCAGGTAGTGCTGGACGCCGAGCAGTATCGCCTGCTTTCGCGGTGGCTTGTCGTCGATGCCGTACTCGACGAAGCCGGCGGTTTCCGGTTCCTCCGGTGTGGTCGGATTTTGTCCGTCGTCCGGCGGTGTCGCGTCAGTCATGCTCGCTACCCATGGCACTGCAACTCCCGATACATATTCTTTGCTCGTTGGCCCAGCGGCGACGTGGTTCAGCCGCCCGCCTCGAAAGGAAAACGCTCTTGGCCCGCTCCGACACAGTCTTCGACATGAGCAACGGGGACGACGAGGCCGACGCGTCGGACGACGCCGAGGCAGCAGACGAGATCGACGTGACCGCCGAAGAACTGGAATCGCGTCTTACAGAGGCCAGCGAGGACCTCGACGCCGCAGAGACGGAGGCAGACCTCGACGACGTCGAGTCGTCCCTCGACGACATCGAGAACGACCTCGAAGCCGCCGACTTGCCTGAACCCGACGAAGACGACGACGCTGAAGACCCCCGCGAGGAACTGGAGTCACAGCTCTCGGACCTCCGGGACGACCTCGATGCACAGCGTGGCCCCTACGCCGAGGACGTGGTCACTATCGTTTCCGACGCGGAAGACACCGTCACCGACAGCGAGTGGACCGACGACGGCGAGGGCGAGGCCCAGGAGGCCGTCGAGACGTTCCTCGACGAAAGCGCCGAGTTCGTCGACCACGACGCCGACACGGGCGGCGATTTCGTCGCTGCCGGGGATGCGCTGACCACAGTCGTCGACGCTATCGAAGCGGCAAACCTCGACCCTGACGAGGACACGGAAACTATCGAAGGGCTCCTCGAAGCGGCGGAAACGTTGGAAACAGGGCTGGACGAAGCCGAAGTCTGGGACGACCTCACGGTACAGGAGCAACTCGACGCCCGCGGCTTCTATGATATCCTGACCAACGAGAACCGGAAGGACTTCCCGCCGGAGTGGAACGCCGCGAAGCTCCACGCCGAGGAGGGGGACTTCGAACAGGTTCTGTTCGCATACGACAAACTCGGGTCGGAGTTCTTCGACGGATACATCGTCGACCTCCTGTACAACCTCGGCAGCGACGCCGAGCCGGCCTTCGACGCGATGCACCAGCGCGCCCAGAAGCGCGACAAAGGGCCAATCGAGGTACTGGGGAAGATCGGCGACGAGCGCGCGACCGAGACGCTGCACGACTACATCGACGGCGACGGCGACCCCGCGCTCCAGAAAGTCACGCTGCGCGCGCTGGGCGCTATCGGCAGCGCGGAGTCGGTCCAGCCGGTCGCCAACCGACTCGACGCCGACAGCGAAGAAATCCGCTCGGTCGCCGCCCGCACTCTGGGCCTGCTCGGTGACACCCGCGCTATCGAGCCGCTCGGCGACATACTCGAGTCCGACGACAGCGACTCCGTGCGCGCCTCCGCCGCGTGGGCGCTCCGACAGATCGGGACCGAAACGGCGCTCGAGGAAGCCGCCCGCTACACGGACGACCGCGCGTACATCGTCCAGGCCGAAGCCGAGAAGGCGTCAAGCGCCTGAGTCAGGGAATCTTTTTATACGAACGGGCGGCCAGACGCCCCGATGCGGTCGCTCGCCCCACTCGTCTGTTGCGTGCTCGTCCTCGCCGCGATAGGTCCCCATATCGCAGTTGGACAGGCGTCTCAAGCCGGCACAACAGCCAGCCGTCCTGCGGAGCCGTCGATTCACGCGGTGTACCCGGACCCTGTCGCTGGCGGCGACGCGGGGGAGTTCGTCGTCCTTGACATCCCCGACGGGACCGACATCGGACAGTACGCCATTACCGACGGTGACGGGACTGCGGGTATTCCGAATACCAGCGCACGCGGGCGCGTCGTCCTCTCGACGGCACCGAACCGGACACGCGGGCTCACCGACCGGCCGGTCGTCGGCCTCGACGGACATCTCGCACTGGCAAACGGGGGCGAGCGGGTTCGCCTTCAGCGTGCCAATCAGACTGTCGATGCCGTTCGGTACACCGAGGCTGTCGAGGGGGAACTCGGCGAGGTAAACGGATCAGTCATCCGCTGGCGACCGCTGGGCGCGACGGACCAACCGGTCGTCAGGGCCGCCGGCGGCGAGGTACAAGCGTTCACGCTTCCGGACTCGCCCGCCGCGCCGATGCAACCGATTCGCAACGCTACCGAACGGGTGTACCTGGCCGGCTACACGCTCTCCTCGGCCAGGGTCGCCGACGCCCTCATCGCCGCCCAGCGCCGTGGCGCGACGGTCCGCGTCCTTCTCGAAGGTGAACCGGTCGGGAGCCGCACCGCCGCGGAAGCCCGCACCCTCGACCGGCTGACCGACGCCGGCGTCCCGGTTCGGGTAGTGACTGGCCCGCGCACCAGATACCGCTACCACCACGCGAAGTACGCCGTCGCCGACGGGCGGGCCGTCGTGCTGACGGAGAACTGGAAACCCGCGGGAACCGGCGGAAACAGCAGCCGGGGCTGGGGCGTCATCACGGCACAACGACGGGTCGTCGACGGGCTGAATCAGACGTTCCGATCTGACGCCGGCTGGCAGGACAGCGAGCGGTGGGGGGAGTACCGTCAGGGGCGACAGTTCGAGCAGGGCGAGCCGGCGACGGGCTCGTACCCGAGCGAGTTCCGGACGGAGTCGGTGGCCGTCCAGCGGACGGACCTCTTGGTTACCCCGGACAATGCCCAGGGCAAACTCGTCGCGACGATAGACGACGCGGACGACTCCATCGACGTCATCCAGCCCACGGTCGGAGATTGGGAGAGCCCACTTCTGCGGGCGCTCCGCCGGGCCGCGTCGCGCGGCGTCGAAGTCCGCCTCCTGCTGAGTGACGCGTGGTACGTTCGCGAGGAGAACACGCAGACAGCACAGCGGTTTCGGGAGTGGGCCGACCGCAACGACGCATCGCTGACGGCGAAAGTGGCGGACCCCGCCGGTCGCTACGAGAAGATCCACGCGAAGGGCGCCGTCATCGACAACAAGCAGGTCGTCGTCGGCAGCCTCAACTGGAACGAGGCGGCAGCGACGTCGAATCGCGAGGTCGTACTCGTGTTGCACGGCCGCGACGCGGTCGACTACTTCGGTGCCGTCTTCGACGCTGACTGGGGGGCCGGCGGGTTCGACACGCCGATTGGGGCACTCGTGGCCTTGCTCGGACTCATCGTGGTCGCCGGGCTCGCCGCTCGTCGGGTTTCGTTCGAGGCGTAAAAAACGGGTATCGTGTGTCGAGCGGCGTTACACTTCTTCCGGCAGCGCCGTCGAGCTTCCGAGCTCCTCGTCGATCTCGGCTTCGGCCATCTTCTCGACGAGGGCGTCGATGACCGACTCCCGCCGGCCCTTGACGAACTTGATGGAGCCGACGACGAGGTGGCCGCCGCCGGAGACGCCGCCGCCGTCGACCTCCTCGGTCAGTTCGGTGACCATCCGCGGGATGTCGAGGCGGACGCCGTCCGAGCGCAGGACGGCGAAGTCCGGGCCGTAGCCGATGGTGATGACGGGGTCGCCCGTCTCGGCGACCTTCCGGTCGTGGATTTCGCCGGTCGTCTTGCCCGGCGCGGGGTAGGTAAAGCGGTGGGCATGGTTCTCCACGTCGATCGTATAGAGGTGCGCGCCGTTGTCGAGGCGCTCGTGCTCGACGTGGCTCATCGCGGCGTCGAGCTGGTCCTCGACGTCGCGCTCGGCCCGGTCGGCGAGGAAGTCGACGACTTCCCCGTGGCGGTCTCGGTCGTCGCAGTCGACGTTCAGCACGTCGGTGATGAGCTGTTCGCCGGAGTTGTAGCGCAGCCAGTGGGTCGCGTAGTCCAGCGCCTCGCCGATGTCGCGCAGGTCGGCCTCGTCGTAGTCCTTCTCGCCGGCGAGGTCGATGTAGTCGCGCATCGCCTCGGCCTCGGAGCGGTCCGACAGGCCCGCGACAGCGGGGACGTGTCGGAGGTCCTCGGTGAGGTCGGGGTCGATCATCCGGGCGAGTTCGACACACAGCATCCCCGTCGTGATGCGGTAGTCCTCGTCGTGGAGGTATGGATTGACGTGCTGTTCGATGAGCGGCTCGACGGCTTCCGGGTCCGGGTGGTGGTGGTCGACGACGACCACCGGGATGTCGTAGTGCCGGAGGTTACGGTAGGCCGGTGTGTCCTCCTCGGTGGAGCCGTTGTCGAGCATCAGCAGCATCGGGAGCTTCTGGCCGTGGCGGGTACGGTCCTCCAGCGCGAAGTTGAGGTCCCGGGTCACGTCCTCCATCTCGTAGTAGGGGGCCTTGCTCGGCAGGCGCTTGAGGAGGTGCTGGGGCGCGCTGGCGTCCTCGTACTGGGAGGCGATGAACGATTCCAGCGCGACCTGCAGCGGCACGCTCGCACAGAGCCCGTCGCCGTCGGCGTGGTGTCGCATGCGAATCGGGCGGCCCGAAAGCACCGTCTTGCGGAGTTCGGTCGCGACTTCGCGGAGGTCGTCCCACAGCTTCTCGAAGGCGGGCCACTCGACCAGCGGCTCCACGTCGGCCGGTTCGGCGGCCTCCGCCAGCGCGGCGTCGAGGTCGCTCTCGATGTCGTCGGCTTCCTCACCGTCGAGGACGGTCAGCGATTCAGCCTCGACCTGCAAGCCGTCGTCGCGTTCCTCGGCGCGCCCGGAGACGCGGACGATGTCGTCGATTTGGACGTCGGGGTGCGCCCGGACGCCGGCCTCCTCGAAGGCGGCACAGGGGACGATACCGGTTTCGTCCCGGACCTGGAACACAGTGGGGCCGCCGGTCTGTTTGATCTGGACGACCTGGCCCTCGATGATGACCGTCTCACCGGTGGCGTCGACGAGGTCGGCGACGGTGGTCGCGTTGCCGTGGGCGACGTGCTGTTCCTCGTAATCGGCGACTCGCACTTCCTCGAAGCTCAGGTCGCCGTCGGGACGGATCTCGCCGAGTTCGACGATGAGGTCCTCGCCCACGTCGTACTGACCAAGGAGATTAGAGTCGTGAACGAGTCCGGAGACAGCGTCGGAGAGATCGACGAACACGCCGTATTCGACAGTGCCGTTGACAGTTGCGTGGTACAGTGCGCCTTCTTCGAGATCGTCGGACGTACATTGGTCCGCGAGATCGTAGACGATGGTCCCGCCGTCGGGGACCGTAGCACCGTCACCGGTGCCAGTTGGCGAAGACATTTGTCAATCCTTCGGTGCTCCCCCGTTTGTACTCTTCGGAATCCGCGGAGGGACGAACACAACGCGTAAAAAGCGTCCGACCCGACTGCGTGGTATGGGGTTGTTCCGAACGAGCGGGATACTCGGGATTGCGGAGTCCGCACTCGAGTTCGCGCTCGCAGCCTCTGAGGAGGCCCATCCCAACGAGTATATGGGCTTTCTCAGGGGCGATGACGCCAGCAAGCTCGGGCTCGACGACGACGGGACCGTTCTGACCGATGTTCTGGTCATTCCGGGGACGGAGTCGAACCCGGTCAGTGCGACTGTCAAGACGAGCATGGTTCCGAACGACATGCGAGCAGCGGGGTCGATTCACTCGCACCCGAACGGCGTCCTCAAGCCCAGTGACGCCGACCTCGCGACGTTCGGCCGCGGCGACGTTCACATCATCGTCGGCTACCCGTACGGTCGCGACGACTGGAAGGCCTTCGACAGCGACGGCTCGGTCGTCGACCTTCCGGTGCTCGACGTGGAGCCGCCGGAGGAGTCCTTTTTCGATTTCGATCAGGCCGACATCGACGCGGAGCTACGTGAGGAGGAGTTCGATCAGTGACCCGCGTCGTCGCACAGGGAACGTTCGACATTCTGCATCCGGGCCACGTCCACTATCTACAGGACGCCGCCGACATGGGCGACGAACTGCACGTCATCGTCGCCCGCTCGGTCAACGTCACCCACAAGGAGCCGCCGGTCGTCCCGGACGAGCAGCGCCGGGAGATGGTCGGCGCGCTCAAACCGGTCGACAAAGCGCACCTCGGCCATCCCGAGGACATCTTCGTTCCCATTGAGCGCATCGAACCGGACATCATCGCGCTGGGCTACGACCAGCACCACGACGACGAGCAACTCGAAGCGGCGCTGTCCGCCCGGGGCCTCGACTGTGATATCTGCCGGGCCAGCCCGCTGGAAGCCGAGGCGGCTGACCGGCTCCTGTCGACAGGCCGGATCATCGACCGGATTGTCGACGAGCGTAGCTGACTCGGTTCCGTAGTCTGCCCACTCTTATCAGCATATTAGCAAAATTATTTTACACTCACGTATCGCTAATGCAATCACCAGTTGGGACGATACAATGGGGATGGTCACAGTCAACGACGTCGATTCACGGTCGTACCGCGCTGTAGAGATACTGCTGCTCCTGCCGACGCTCCTGTTTGGATTCCTCGGTCTCGGACTGATCGTTGTCGGGATAGGGGGCGAGAGTGTGGGTACCGGGCCCCTCGGGATGGCCAGCATCTTCGGGACGTTCGGCGTCTGGTACCTCGGTGGCATTGTCGTGGCACTGATATCGTGGCTCGTAACGCCGGTTTTCCTCTACTTTGATACAAAGAAAGTGCAGGAAGCAGACGTGGACTGGGACCCGAATCCAGTCCTGTATGCGGTCGCCGGCTTCTTCCTCGGCTACCTGATGAAACTTCACCACCTGTACAAACGCCATCAGTATGTCGTCGACTGGGTCGACCGGGACTGGTGGTGGACGGTTGTCGCTATCGGGGCCGTGCTGCCGCCCGTTTGCCTCGCTCTCGGGGGCGTACTTGTTTCGAGCGGAAGCGTCGGTATCGGACTTGTTTCGATTGGCGTCGGTATCCTCACCGCGGTACCGTTCTCCGTCGCCATCTACCGCGATGCGACCTACGTTCGCCTTCAGTCCGGGACGTGGCAGCCTAATCCGGGGAACTACGTCAATCTCGGTGTCTTTTTCCTGATTCCCGGGCCGATAGTGTACCCTATAATCGGCTGCTACTACCTGTTTCGTCGCCACCGGGCTATCGGGACACTGTAATCGGTGACGTAGCCCTCCCTGTTCCAGTCCGAGATACGAACGTGGTGCTCACAGTTCTTGGAGGCGTGATGTGAGTGGCCCCGATTCCAGTCTAACCACAGCCTTCGTTTTACGACAGTAACAACCGCCTCTGAGACGACGCGCTCACCGGTACTGTCGATGCCGGCCGCAATCGCCAGCGCGTACTCGCCGTCGTTCGGAACGGCTACGGTCAGATTGTCGGGGCCTGAATCAGCGACGGAGTCCCAGCCTGGCTCGGGCGGGTAGGACTCCCGAACGGTGGTCGGGGCAAAACCGTTCGCAAAACGACGGTTCGCGCGTCAGATCAGGTCGGCCTCGGCGAGGCGGTCGACGGCTTCCTGCAGGCGCTCCTTGCTGTTTGCGTAGGAGATGCGAGCGTAGCCGGGCGTCCCGAACGCGGTCCCGGGGACGGTGGCGACCTGTGCCTCCGAGATGGCCTGGTCGCACCACTCGGTGTCGTCTCCGTCGGGTGCGATTTCGGGCATCATGTAGAACGCGCCCTGTGGCTCGGGGACGTGGACGCCGTGGTCCTCGAACAGGCCCATGAGGAACTCGCGGCGCTCGGCGAAGGCCTGGCGCATCTCCTCAACGGCGTCGTCGGTATTCGTGATGGCCTCAACGCCGGCGTGCTGGACGAAGTTGACGGCACACGAGACGGAGTGGGAGTGGACCTTCCCGGCCTGGGAGACCAGTTCTTCCGGGGCCGCGAAGTAACCCAGCCGCCAGCCGGTCATCGAGTAGGCCTTCGAGAAGCCGTTGAGCGTTATCGTTCGGTCCTCCATGCCCTCAAGGGTGCCGAGCGAGACGGCTTCGACGCCATCGTAGGTAATCTCTTTGTAAATCTCGTCGGAGATGACCGTGATGTCGTGCTCGACGGCGAGGTCACGAACGCCCTCCAGCGCATCGCGGGAGTACACCGCGCCGTGGGGGTTGCCCGGCGAGTTGACGACAAGCAGTTCCGTCTCGTCGGAGACGGCGTCGGCGAGGTCGTCGAGCGCGCCTTCAAGCTGGAAGTCGTGGGCGGCAGTGTCGACACGGGTCAGCGTCCCGCCGGCGAGTTTCGCCATCGCTTCGTAGGACACCCAGGCCGGGTCGAGCAGGGCGACCTCGTCGCCGTCGTCGATGATGGTCTGGAAGATCTCGTACAGTGCCTGCTTGCCGCCGGGCGTGACGATGAGATTCTCCGGGTCGTACTGGGTGAGGCCGTCCTCGTGAAGCTTGTCGGCGATAGCTTCCTTCAGTTCGGGGATGCCGTTGGAGGACGTGTAGCCGGTGTGGCCGGCGTCAAGTGCGTCCTTGGCGGCGTCTTTGATGTTCTCTGGCGTGTCGAAGTCGGGTTCGCCGACGCTCAGGTCGACGACGTCTTTCCCCTCGGCTTCCAGCTCTGCGGCCTTGTTGCTGATTGCGAGGGTCGCGCTCGGTTCTACACGTTCGACGCGGGATGCAAAGTCCATAGTCATTGTTCGAGTTCAGTGGCGAGTTCGATTGCGCTCCGGACGGCCGAGGCTCCCTTGTCGGTTCGGGCCTCGGCTTCGTCCTGGCTCATGCCCGGGCCGATGATGCCCAGCGTGACGGGGGTGTCGCGGTCGAGGGACACGTCGGTCAGCCCCTGTGCGGCGGCGTTGCCGATGACCTGGTCGTGGTCAGTGTCGCCGCTGATAATCGCGCCGAGCACGGCCACGGCGTCGATATCCGACCGCCGCGCCAGCCGGTCGGCGGCCAGCGGCGTATCGTAGGACCCCGGGACGTCAATCGACGCGACAATCTCGGCGTCATTGTTGGCAGCGGCCTCGTAAGCCCCGTGCTCCATCTCCTCGATAACGGCCCCGTGTTTATCATACTGGGCGACAACCAGCCCGAGCTGCACCATACCTGACACCCGGGCAGGGGCGACTAAAGAACTACCGTTCCATGCCTCCGTAGTTCCAGACTGCTGTGCCGGCATCTGAGGTGGCCCGCTAGGTTAAAAACATGTTATAGAAACCAGAAGGATTCTAATGCCCCATGTGCTTGAGCCAGATATGGCTGAGTCGTCCCTGCTGTCTGCCCTCCACGATATCCGGGACCGGATCCGGTCCTGGTTCGCGGACGACCCCCGCGCCACCGTGAAGCTCGTCGTCGCCGTGACGCTTCTCGGACTCGTCCTCAGAGTCGCGGCGCTCGGGAGCCGCGTCGCCCACTTCGACGAGGGTCGCGTGGCCTACTGGGCGCTGCATCTCCGCGATTCCGGCTCGTTCGCCTACCGATACATCATCCACGGCCCGTTCATCCAGCACGTCGACGCCTGGGTGTTCACCGTCGCCGCGCCGACTGACTTCACGATGCGGCTCCCGGTCGCGATTGTCGGTGGCCTGCTCCCGCTGACAGCACTGCTCTTTCGCGAACACCTCCGGTCAGACGAGACTGTCCTCATGGCCGCGTTTCTCGCGCTCAATCCGGTCCTGCTGTACTTCTCGCGGTTCATGCGCAGCGACGTGCTGGTCGCGGCGTTCATGTTCGCCGCCTTCGGCCTGCTCGTCCGGTTCGTCGACACCCGCAAGGCGCGCTATCTCTACGGCGTCGCGGCGTTCATGGCGCTCGGCTTCGCTTCGAAGGAGAACGCCATCGTCTACGTGCTGACGTGGCTCGGCGCGACCGGCCTCCTGTTGGCGAAGGTACTGGTCCTCCCCAACGGCTATCGCGACGCGGTCGGCTTCCTCCGTGGCGTCCCGAGCGTCGGCGCAATCTGGCGTCGGATATCGGGCCGCGTTCGGGCCGACATCGCGCTCGTCGTCAACACTGTCCGCTCGTTCCGCGACCGCCACGACAGCGCCGGCTCCGTCCTCGCGGCGTACGCGAGTCACATCATCCTCGCCGCGCTGGTGTTTGGCTTCGTCTCGCTGTTCTTCTACGCGCCCCGCGGGGCCGGCGTCGCGGGCATCGAATACCCGCCAGCGCCGGCCGCCAGTGGCGACGTGAACTTCTGGTCCGGCGTGACGAACCCGTCGCTGTTCCCGGAGCTCGTTCAGGTGACCTGGGAGCGCGTCGTCGACCAGTACAGCGAGTGGTTCTCGCCGGCCTCGGAGAAAGCCACGACCACTGAAACAGGCCTGGTCGACTCTATCGAGACGTTCTACGAGAGTGTCGACGGTCACTACGAGGTACTGCTGAAAGCGCTGGGCTACACTGCGGCACCGCTGCTCCTGTTCTCGGTCTTCGGGTACGCGGTCGACCGACTGGGAATCGTCGAGCCGCGTCACCTCATCCCGTTCGCGGCCTACGGCGGCTACGTCTCGATTCTGGGCTACCCCATCGGAACCGACATCGGCGCGCCGTGGCTCGCCGTCCACGTCGTCGTCCCGCTGTCGATTCCAGCCGCCGTCGGGCTCGCCGCCGTCGTCCGATGGGGGAACGAGTCGCTGTCGGCTGACGACGTGACCGGCGCTGCCATCGCCGCCGTCATCGTTCTGCTCGTCACTGTACTCGTCGTCAACACGACCGCAACGCGGGTGTATACAAACGAGCATCTGGAGGGGAACTCGCTGGTCCAGTACGCTCAGCCACAGGAGTCGCTCCGTGCGGATCTGGCCGAGATGGACCGGATCGCGACGGCCAACGGGAACGGCACTGATGTGATAATGTACCACGGAGAGCGCAGCGACGCATACGACGGCGACGACGCGTACGTCAAGGAAGACCGCGGTGAGTGGAACGACTCGTGGTGGAACACCAGACCGACCTGCCTGCAGTGGCACAACTCGCTGCCGCTGCCGTGGTACTACGCGGCCGACGACGTGAACGTCTCGTGTGAGAATCGGCCCGACACGCTCGCCAAACAGGCTCAGGCGGACCAGCCGCCGATAATCATCACCCAGCGGATTGACAGCACGGTCCCTGACGAACAGCTCGAAGCCGCCGGGTACACGCCCAAGACTCACCGGATGCGAACGAAATACAGCTCGAACGACATGACAGTGTGGGTCCACGAGTCCTACGGCCGAGAACCGAACCGTTAACCCTGCTGCTGTGGAAGCGCGCGGTATGACGCTCACGTCACCAGGGCCGACCGTCGGCGTGGTCGGCGGTGGCCAGCTTGGCCGAATGCTGGGCGAGGCGGCCGCGCCGCTTGGCCTCGAACTGCTCGTGACCGACCCGACACCGGACTGCCCGGCCGCGCCGGTCGTCCGCGACCAGCTCGTCGGGGATTTCGACGAGGCGGCGACCCTGCGGGAACTCGCTGAGCGCGCCGATTACCTCACCTTCGAGATCGAACTCGCCGACCCGGACGTGCTCGAACGGGTCGCTGAAGAGACAGGGACGCCGGTGCATCCCGCTCCCGAGACGCTCCGGACGATTCAGGACAAACTCGTCCAGAAGCGCCGGCTCTCGGATGCCGGCGTTCCGGTCCCCGAGTTCCGCGCCGTCGACACCGCTGACGACCTCCGGGCGGCCTGTGCTGAACTGGGCTACCCTGCGATGCTCAAGGCCCGGACCGGCGGCTACGACGGTCGCGGAAACATCCGCGTCGAAGGGCCGGAGACTGTCGAGGACGCTATCGACGACATCGCCGGTCCCGCGATGGTCGAGGAGATGGTCGACTTCGAGCGGGAACTGGCGGTCATGGGCTGTCGGGGCGCGGACGAGCGGGACACGTTCCCGGTCACCGAGACCATCCACCGCGAGGAAATACTCCGGGAGTCTGTCGCGCCGGCACGGGCGTCGGACGCCGTCCGTGAGCGCGCGCGTGGGGTTGCTCACGACGTGCTGGACGCGATGGACGGCCGCGGCGTGTTCGGCATCGAACTGTTTGAGACGACCCACGGCGAGATTTTGCTCAACGAAATCGCGCCCCGGCCCCACAACTCCGGGCACTGGACCATCGAGGGGTGTCACACCTCGCAGTTCGAGCAACACTTGCGGGCCGTCACCGGCCAGCCGCTGGGGTCGACCGACCAGCGGTTCCCGACCGTCTCGACGAACATCCTCGGGGACGTGGCCGAGCGCCAGCCTGCGGAGCTACGGGGTGAAAACAGCGTGTTGGCGACGCCCCGAGCACATTTGCACTGGTACGGCAAGCGCGACGTGTACGCCCTCCGGAAGATGGGGCACGTAACGCTGACGGCTGACGACCGCGACGGCCTGCTCGCCGACGCCCGCGAACTCCGTGACGGACTGACCTTCGAGTGACCGCCGCCGGCTGATTCGTAGTCCAAAACCGAGCGGTCTTTGACTATGCGGTCCTGAGTCGCGATATGGAGCGACGGGATTTTCTCCGTGCGGCCGGCCCGGCGGCAGTCGCAGGGCTCGCCGGTTGTCTCGGCGGTGGGAGCGCTGACACCGACTACGACGTGGGGATGTCGGCGGCGGCGTTTCGCCCGGTACAGATTACCGTCGAACCGGGGACGACCGTGCGGTGGCTCAACACGAGCAAGCAGGGCCACTCGGTCACAGCCTACGAGGACGAGATCCCCGACGAGGCCGACTACTTCGCCTCCGGCGGCTTCGACACTGAACAGGCCGCCCGCGACAACTGGGGGAGTTCCTCCGGCGGGACGATGTACGAAGGCCAGGATTTCACCCACACCTTCGAGGTGCTCGGCGAGTACGCCTACTTCTGCATCCCGCACGAGCGGGCCGGGATGGTCGGAACCGTCGTTGTAACCGAAAACCCAGAAACGGCGACGACCGGCGAGTAGCATCGCTGTTGCCTTTTCCGAGCTTCTCTCGTCCGTGCTGGGTGTGTCAGCTGTGCGCTGTTTTGCGGTAGCGGTCGCTAACTCCGACCGTCGGCAACAGCGTCACAGAAGAGAGGCAGGTCCGCTGCGTCGCTGTGACTCGGTCTCTCACTGCGGCAGAAAAATCGAACGTCGGCGCTGAGACGTGTTAGGCTTCGACGTCGACGTCTTCTTCGTCCACGTCGACGGCTGTCTCCTCTTCGGCGGCGACTTCTTCGGGCCGCGCTTCGAGCGTGGTCTTCTTGATCTCGACGCGTCGGAGCGGGTAGATGTCCTTGGCCTCGCCGTAGATAGCCGAGGAGAGGCGTCCTTCGACGACGCTGTCGACGAGTTCCTCGAAGGTGCGGTCTTCGGCCGTCTCGCGAACGAGGTCGATCATCGTCCGGCGGATGGCCTTCTCCTGGGAGGCATCAGCCTTCTTCGTCGTCACGGCGACCGGCTGGACCTGAACGCGGTAGTCGTCCGTTGTCAGCACGGTGATGTAGGCCTCGACCTTCGAGGAGCCGCGGCGGACGAGCGAGCGGAGGTAGTCCCGCGTGAGTTCGTGGCGGATGAACTCCGTGTACGCCGAGTCCGAGGCGACCTCGTTGATCTTGAAGGTCAGCTTCGTGTTGTTCTCGCTGGCGTCGTTGGTCAGTTCGCCGAGCGTTGTTTCGATGGTGCGTCCGAGCACCTTGTCCGGTTCGTCTGCCGGTGTCTTACCGAGAACCTCCCGGTCGAACTGCTCGGGAGCCTGCACGGTGTACCACCGTTTCTGTTCTGTGCGCTTGGAAACGCTTCGTTCACTCATGATTGGATTGTGTGTGTTGGTCTGCGAGCTGTGCTGCAACCCGGATGTTGACGACGTAGTCGTCGACGGTCGCCTGCAGGCCGCCGGTCGAATCGCGCTCGACAGTCGTGACCACGGCGTCGCCCTCGACGCGTGTGGTCATCTCGTCGGTGTTGTCCGGCCGCACCGCGCGTGCGACGCGTTCGGGCGAGTCGTGTGTCGTCCGAATCTCGGCCCGTCTCATACTGCCTCCCGAAACGCTTCGATGAAGTCAGCCGTCGACACGTTGAACCGGGCGCGTGCCCGGTCGCCGGTCCCGACGGCGTCGCCGCCGACTGTTTCGGCGGCTGCGTGCATCGTTTCGGCCACGTCCCGGCCGTCCGTGGCGCGGGCTGCGGCCCGGTCGTCGGTGACGACGAGCGTCACTGGTTCCGGTGCGCGGAAGTCCGCGAATAGTCGAGCGACGGTGCCGGTCGGCATCGCGTCGCCGCGGGCGACGAACAGGCCGTCGTACCGGCCCGTGGTCGCCTCGGACACTGCTTCGTGGGCGCGTGTGGCGTGGCTGCGCCAGGCGGCCAGCGCGTCCTCGCTGACGGCCTCGTGGCCGAGTGCGAGCGCGACGGCGGTGCCCGGCTGTTCGCGGGCGACGGCGTCGAGCACGTCGGCGTAGCCGCCGACCGTCTCGAAGGGGCCGCCCGCTGTTGGGCGGAGCGCGCGCTGGACCACATCGGCGGCCCGAGGCGGCGCGTCTTCGGTGACAGCCAACGCGACCAGCGACGCGAGGCGTCGGTGGTCGTCGGCCGAAAAGTCCGCAGACTGAATCCGGTCCGCGTCGAGGCCCAGGTCGGCGAGCGTGGCCCGCGCTGCGTCGGCGTCGCCCGAGAAGGGCGCGACAAACAGCGTCGAGTGGGCCAGCCCGTCCGCGAGGTCCGTGCCCGGCACTGCGACGCCGGGTCGGCGGTCGAGCCCTGCCTGCTCGGCGGCTTCGGCGACTGTCCCGTCAACGTCCCCGGCAGCAATCGTGCCAGCCAGGGCGAGCGCGGCGTCGGCCGTGCCGAGTTCGCGAGCGGTCTCGAAGGCGGTCGCGGCGGCGCGGTCGGTCAGCGTCACGTCGGCAGTCGGCTGCGTACGACCGATGGCGACAGTGATGTCGGTCTCCGTGGTCCGGTCAGGGTCCTCGAACGGGCGGACGACGCTCGCCTGAAACGGCGTGTCACCGAGCGCCCGCGCCAGCAGGCCAGTCGCAGCCAGCGCCTCGCCGGTCGCGTCGCTGACGAGGCGCACAAAGGCGGCCTCCCGCAGCGACCCGGCGAGGTCACCGGGCGACGTGGCTGGCGTCGGTTCCCGACCGGTCGCCGACATCTATTCGAGACCCAGCGCTTCGACGGCGTTGTCGTAGCTGTAGGTGAAGTCCTCGTCGACCTCGTCACCGCGGTAGTAGTCGATGAGGCGTCGGATCTTCGACTGCGTGTTCTGGAGCGCACGCTTGTTCTGGTAGTCACCGGGGTTCTCGTCCATGTGGTCGCGAAGGCGGACGGCCCGCTCGAGCAGGTTCCGAAGGTCTTCCGGCAGGTCCGGCTCAGCTTCGTTCTCCTCGAGGATCTCGGTGACTTTCTTGCCGGTCGCGAGCGAGACGTCAGGGATCGGCGTGCCCTGAACGCCCTCGTCGCGCAGCTTCAGGCCGATCTCGCTGGGCGAGTGGCCCTGTTCGGCCAGTTCGACGACGCGCTCTTCGATGGCGTCCTCGTCGACGTCGCTCCACTCCGGGGGTTCGTCTGCCGCCGGTTTGTCCGAGTCGGACGAACCGCGACGGCGTGTATGCATTCGTGCCATTGTAATCTGGTTGGAACCGCACGAACCGCTCTCGTTACGAGGCGTATTGGCACTGTACAGTGCCGAACACGGCCGCAATCCCGAGCTGTGAAAGTCCACAGCGAGTCAGATTTGCGGTCGTGCTGTTCCCATCTCCCTGTCTGAGAGGGCGCGACTAAACCGTTCCGCTTCCCGGTCGCGTCTCGAAACGAGGATAGCCGCGAAACCCGTTTCACAGCCGAGCGGCTTCACAGTATTACGATTGATAACTCGCCCTGCTTCTTTAAGTGAGTTGTTAGAGTAGATATGCGTAGTATGGGTAGCGCAGGGCGGAGACTCGGCAGTCGCGGGCAGAGTGCTCCGCTCGGGCTAGCGCTGGTTTTTGCGGTGATGATTATATCGACGACGGCGGTCGTCGCACTGGGTGCTGACGCAATTACGAGCACGCAGACGCAACTCGACGCGGAACGAACGGAAAAGTCGCTGACGGAACTCAATTCCAAAACCGCGCTCGTGGCACTGGGACAGACGGACGTACAGCAGGTCTCACTTCCTGCGAGCAGTTCGAGCACCTATCGTATCGACGAGGACGCTGGGTGGATGAACGTCTCCTATCAGAATACAACGTCCGGGAGTCGGACGACCGTATTCAACGAATCGATGGGTGAGGTGGCGTATCACGGCAGTGACGAGACGCGACTCGCGTATCAGGGCGGCGGCGTCTGGCGGTCCAGCGGTGACGGAACGTCGGTGATGGTGTCCCCGCCCGAGTTCCACTACCGGGACGCGACGCTGACGCTCCCCCTGGTGACAGTGAGCGGGTCCGGGACAATCAGAGACCGCGCGTCGATCACCCACAACCGAACAACGTCGCACTTTCCGAACACCACGCGAAACGCGAACTTCACGAACCCGCTGGAAGACGGGAAAGTCAACGTTACCCTCCAGAGCGAGTACTACCGCGCGTGGGGCGGGTACTTCGAGGAGCGAACGGACGGTGATGTGACGTACCACCCCGACAGCAGTCGTGTTTCGATCGTTCTCAAGGTCCCTGCAGGGCCGCGAAAAGTCCGGAACGCCGTCGCCGCGACGAGTGATTCCGGGTCGATCAAACTGAGCGGGAACGATGCATTTACCGACAGCTATACCTCGGCAGACGGGGACGGGTACGACGCCTCCGAGGCCGGTGACGGCGGCGATCTCACGACGGCAGGTGATGTCATCGTCACCGGGAGTGCGGAACTGAATGGAAACATCACCTCGGGCGGTCGCGTCGAATTCAGTAGTAACTCGATGACGTTCAACGGTGACCGGGTAGAATGGGCGGACGCATTCGACGACAAACACGGAGCGTGTTCCGGCTCTTGTTCCGACGAGCAGATCAGTTCGTTCGGTGATACCACCAATATCAACTCCCATGTCGACACACAGGTCGACGACCTATCGTCGTCGAACGATAACGGGGGAACGATAGCCGACGACGGCGTCATCGACGGGACCGAGGGGACGACGACCCTGTCCGCGGGCCGCTATCACGTCGACAGAATCGACCTCAGTGACGACGTGGAGTTCGACACGACTGGTGGAAACGTAATCATTGGCGTCGAGAACTACGTGAGCCTCAACACCGGAAACGATATCACGGTGTCCGGCCCGAATCAGGTGAAGATTTACGTAAAAGGCGAGTCGCCCGCGTCGGGCGGGAGCGCTGACGGCTATCACTTCTTCACACGGGCGAGTGAGATCAGGACAACCGGGGCGGTCAGTGAGCGGTCGACGCAAGTGTGGATCTACGGCAAAGATAATCTCCAGGCCCGGATGGAGAAGAAAGGGTCAGACAAGTCCAAAGTCACTGGCGTCATCTACGCGCCGGGGGGAAAGACCGGAACGAGCAGGTTCGAGATATGGAAGAGCGAACTCTACGGCGGTGCGGTCACCAGCCAAGTCGAACTGGAAAAGGGTGGCAGAGTCCACTTTGACCGGGCACTCAAACAAGAGCGTACAATTCCCAAAGACACGAGCGTGGTTGCGATCACCTATCTCCACATCTCGACGAACGACGTCAACATCACGTCCAATTGACCGCCGACACACCTCACTTCATCACTACCAGAAATGGTAGCACTTAGCGTCGGTCGGTTTTTGTTGTGGCTGCCATAGACAGTCGCTGGTAGCGACTATTGACGGGACGGCCAGCAGCCTTATCAGCTGTGATAACTACTGTCGGATAATGCGATTCCCCTGGGGTCAGGGTCGGGGTCAGCAACGGGCACAATCAGCCCCGCTCGGGCTGATACTGGTTCTCAGTCTCGTCATCGTCGGTTCCGGCGTCGTTGTCAGCCTGGGAGCGACGGCGCTGGTCGATACTGAGGCCGGGCTCGACGTCTCCCGGGCGGAGACGGGGATGACCCAACTGGATTCCCAGGCGGCCCTGGTGGCGCTTGGGAACGCCGACAGCCAGCGGGTGTCTCTCGTCGGGACGGACAGATCCACGTACCGAATCGACGACACTGCCGGTCGGATGACCGTCAATATCACCAACCACTCTGCTTCGCCCCCGACCACCGTCACGCTGATGGACGAGCGCCTCGGCGCGGTTGTCTACGAAAACGGGAACCAGGAAGTCGCCTATCAGGGCGGCGGGGTGTGGCGGCGCTCCGACAGCGGCAGTGTCATGGTTTCACCGCCGGAGTTCTACTACCGCGACGCGACGCTGACGCTCCCACTCATCACTGTCCGTGGCGACCGGTCGCTTGGCTCACGGGCGAGCATCTCGAAGGACGGCACGACGCAGGTGTATCCCGACCAGGCAGCTGGGAACATCAATCCGCTGGATACCGGGACGGTCAACATCACCGTCCAGAGCGAGTACTACCGGTCATGGGGGCGCTACTTCGAAGAGCGGACCGACGGTGACGCGTACTACGACCACGAAAACGACAGCGTGACCACGACGCTGGTCGTGCCGACGGGGCCGCGAGAAGTGACGAGCGCCGTCGCGGCCACGTCCGCCGGCGGACAGATTACGCTCTCCGGTAGCGGTACCGACCCCGCTCGAACGGACAGCTACAACTCGTCTGTCGGCGACTACTCGACCTCACGGGGGTCGTTCGGAACGATCACCACAGCCGGTGACGTGTACGTGAAAGGAAACAGCGAGGTGGACGGCTCCGTTCGATCCGGTGACAGAGTCGAGGTCAAGGGAAGCGGCGTCGTCACCCGTGACGTGGAGTACTCGACTACCAAGCACATCAAGGGCACTGTCAACGGCGATGTCAGACAGATCTCGGGCGTCGAGGGAGCCGGCGCTATCGACGGCCTGGTGAACCGGCGAGTCGCCAACGCAAGCAGTGGCAACGACAACGGCGCGACCAGCAGTATTTCGGGGAACCAGCTCGACAGCGGCGACCAGACGCTGGGCGCAGGCACCTACTACTTAGAAGACCTGACACTGAGCGGCGAGACGCTGACGATTAACACTGGTGGTGACGACGTGACCATCGCCGTCCGGGACTACGTCTACATCGAGAACAACGGGCAGATAAAAGTCAACGGTGGCGGGAAAGTCCGCCTCTACGTCAAAGGCGAGGCGACGTCCGCCAGCGGTCACCACTTCCACATCTATCGCACCGGGGACGTCAACATCGACAACGCCAATAACTCCAAGCAGTTCTGGGTGTACGGTCAGTCGGACTTCGACGCCGTCATCGAGGGGGACACCGATACTCCGCAGTTCGAGGGCGTGATTTACGCACCCGCCGGCGGCGTCGGTGCCAGCAGCGTCTCACTCAAGAAGGCGGAGCTGTACGGCGGCCTCGTCGCCGGGTCAGTCACGGTGGATAACGGCGGACTGGTCCACTACGACCGGGCGCTCAGAAACGAGCGGGCCGTCCCGAAGAACACGAACATCATCCGGCTGACGTACCTCCACGTCTCGAAGAACCGGATCAACGTGACCAGCGGGTAGTCGACCGGCTACTGGTCGATGTCGACCGCAATGTCGTGGTAGACGACGTACGTCCGCTGGATGCCGCCGGAAGACGACGTGAAGTTACACCAGCCGTCGGCCCCACAGGCGAACCCTTCCTGCTCGAAGTACGACTGCCAGAGTGCCTCGCGCTGTGGAGTCGAGTCGACACTGACGTTGACGTGTTCGATGTTCCCACCGGTATCGGCGAACGAGACGTTGCTGCTCCGGTGGTTCGTCCGGACGAGCACCGTCGACCCGCCCAGGCTCTGCTGGCCACTGGCGGTCGTGCCGACCACGGTGATGAGCACGCGGTCGTCTGAGACGAGTATCGGTGGCGTCCGTTTTTGCACCCCACCGTCCCGGTTCGTCCGATACACTGCCCCTGCCTCGTAGACGAGCTCTCGCTCCTGGCTGCCGGCGTAGATGATCGGTCGTATCTCCCAGGTCCCGACGTCTTTGGGGGCAGTCCCGTCGTGGACCTGTACCGATATCGTCGTGTTTTCGCCCGTCCTGAGCGTGGCTTCACCGAGGCTGACCTCCGTCGCACGGCTCGGCGCGCCCTGTTTGTGGAGGTCCGCGATGTTGTCGGAGAGCACGTCGAACGCCCGTTCGGCGTTCTCCATCTGCTCCGCGTCCCGAGCGTTCTGTAACGCCCCCAGCCCGCTCACTGAGACGAGTATTATCGATGCCACGATGAGGCTGAACACCAGGGCGAAGCTCAGCACCTCACTTACGGCGCGGTCAGCCATCTCGCACCTCCAGTTGATCGTTCGATTCGTCGTAGAACACGGTTATAACACCGCCGCCAGCACTGGAGTCCCCTAGGTCTGTCCGGGTTTTGAGCAACACAGTCACCGACACGTCCGGCGACGTCGATTCGAGCGCGAGTTCATCGGCGCCGGCGTCAATCGAAACCCGGTAGCCGGTTCCACTCACCCGCGCCGGGAACGTGTGATTCAGCCGCGCAGTCGGGTCGTCGTCGGCAGCGACCACCAGCCGGTCGATACGGGCGATGTCGGCGGCGACCTGCTGTCCGACGACTTCGAGTTCGTCCCTGATGACCTGCTCCTGCCGATTCTCGACGAAGTTGCCGCCGGCAATGAGGAGCCCGGACACCAGAATCGAGGCGATGGCCAGGCTCAGCGTGTAGCTCAGCGTCGTTGAGACGGCACGGTTACGACGCATCTGGCTCACCCGGGGCCACCCGTATCTTTGCCTCGTACCGGAGGTTCGACGTGTCGTAGCGGTAGCGGACGGTCACATCGTAGATTGCGGTTGTGCTGAACGGCGACGCGGGCGCTGTATCGAGCGTGTAGGCCCGCTTGCTATCGCGGACAACCATCGAGTAGTTCCCCCTGATCTGGTCGCCCGACTCGTAGCTGATGTTGTATTCGTCGCCGACACCGTGAGCGAACCGCCCGTCGAAGCTCCCGCCCTGGAGCGCGAGACACGGCTCGCCCTGGACTGTTCCGCCGGTCACGTCGATGTGGGCGTACGGCTCCTCGATAGGGACAGCACACGTCTGTGTGCCACTCGGTGTGTCGACTTCCACGTTGACCGTCCCGCTGGGTCCGACGTCACCCCAGACCCGCATCGTCCATTTCGGGTTGCCGCCGGTGCCGTTCGCTACGACGACGAACTCACTTCCCGAACTGGGGAGCTGTGTCGCGTTGATGACGAACCGTCTGGTCGCGTTCGTTCCGTCACCCGGGCGCGTGACCCGCTCTCTGACCATCCAATCGGCGCTCGGTGTCGCCTCGCCGGATTCGAACAATGACGTGTTGGTCTGGGCGATCCGCGTGCCGTAGGTCGGCGGGCCGGCGAGTGTGACGTTCACCAGCGTCCCGCTCGTGACCCGCTGGCGTTCCGTCTGTGTACTGACGGTCCCGATGCTCTCACGCACACCGGTTTCGAGTGTTGTTTGGGTCGAGTAGTTGTACTTGTTCGCCGCGGTGATGCCGCCCCCGACGTTTGTCTCCACCATCGCCCGCATCTCCAGCGCGTCGTTGCTCCCGGCGACCTCGCCCCGACTCGCGAGGTTCTGCGTGTAGATCGCGGAGTTGACGACCAGCGCAAGCCCGATGAACGTCACCGCCAGGGCCAACGCGGCGATGAGGATTATCTGTCCGCGGTCGTCGTCGTTCAGATGCGCCACGCGACCACCTCTACGCTGACCGTGTTGTAGACGTTCTTTCCAGTGTCCGAAACCGTATAATCGGTCGCTGGGTCACCGAGCCGCGTGCTGTTGCGCGTCCCGTCCGCATCACGCAGGTGGTCGTCGTCCATGAGCGTGATTGTGTGGCTCGCACGCACCGCGTTGTCGCTCGGTTCGCCGCTGTAGATGTATCGTGTCGTGACGGTTCGCTCCTGCGTGTTCTGGAACCTGAGATAGACGTTGTACGCGATTCCCCGCTGGTCGAACGCGCGTTCTAACAACTCCCCGAATCGATTGTCCGGCGGCCCGTTCGTGTAGTACTCCCGACCGCCGGCCGTGTTGTGGAACTGCGCCGTGCTGTTGTCCCAGTAGAGCACAGCCGGTTTCAGTGCGTCTTCTGCCGCCGCGGAGGCGAGGACGCCGTGGCCGATTGCCTGCTGCTGGTTCTCGATGTGCTGACTCGACGTGCTCGCGGACAGCGGCGTCACCGCCGTCATCTGCAGCGCGAACACCAGGCTCGCGAGTAACAGCATGCCGCTGACGATGGCTTCGAGCGTGTGTGCCTGCGCGCGCATGCTACCACATCACCACGCGTACTGTGACATCCTGCCCGTTCAACGAGACCACTCGCAACGCAGTGACCGACGCGTCGTTGTTTGTCGGCGGGTTCCCACCAGTAGTGAGTACCGTCCCACAACTACCACTAGCTTCAACGAGTTCCTCAGTTGCTCCATCCCAGCAGAGCGTTTCACCGGAGGCCGCTGTTGCCGTCGCGTTCCCCCGGATTGTGACGTTCACGTTCTCCCGAGCCGGGTCGAGCCCGACCCGTTCCTCCGCACTCCCGCCTGACTCGTAGCCACATCCTGACGGTGGTGCGTTCCCAGCGAAGAACTCCCGAGTACAGTGTTCGTCTAGGACGTACAGCTGCTGTGGCGAACCGAGCATCCCCATTGTGAGCCCATCGGCGACTCTGTCGGTCGTGACTGTCTCCTCCTGAACCCCCGCAGAAAACGGCGACAACAACCCCGGAATGAACAGGAAAATGAATATCAGGACACTCAGAAACAGGCTCATACCGATCGCGAAGTCCAGCGTCGTCTGCCCGCGCCGGTGCTCTTCGATCCAGAGTGACCGGCCGACACGCCGGTCGTTAGACTGCGTCTCGTTTCTCCTACGGTTCATGAGCCTGATTCACTAAACTGAGATTACTGTAGGGATGGCCTCAGTCGTTATAGCCATTATGGCCGTACTGTAACTCCAATTACCAGATTTCTATGCACTCCACGAGGCCGATGTAGTACTGGCCTAACCGAGACCGTGGGGCCGGTTCTCTATGTCCCGGTGCTTCGATGGGTTTAAGCAATCCCATCGGGAAGCAAACAATGCACGCAAGGGCTCGTAGATCAGGGGTAGATCACTCCCTTGGCATGGGAGAGGCCCCGGGTTCAAATCCCGGCGAGTCCATCCTTATTTTACCGTCGTGGATGAGAGATCGACGACACAGGTAGGCTGATTTGGGATGTAGCCCGGCAGATTCTATAATAAACCACACAATCGAGGGCACAATACTGTCTAACCAAGATATTAGGAGAAAAACCAGCTAGAGACATTACTAAACCAACCGTTACCCGTTGCTGCCGGATTCAATTAAAAGGTCAAGTTGGGGCTCAATTCGCATTACGTAAGTACCGTCCAGTCCACCGTATACGAATAATAAGGAACCTCAGTCAACTAAATCTTGTTTAGTGTTGTCACATATCACAAGCGTTCCAACATATGGCATAGCAATCTTGGTTAATATATGACATTTACGGAGGGTATTGTAATGTCAGTGGCTCCGGAATTCGACACACGGTGCCGGTAGTGTATACCGCTGGTAGGTCCCGTTAGAGGGAATACCTGCTGTTTAACCTCAGTAGGTCACCGATGGAACCGTTATTAGTATGGGTGAAACAGTAAACTTATGTGCAATAGTTGGTATGTAAATAAGTATGTTCGAGTGGGGCAGCCGGGGGGCTGGAGACCGGGGTGTATCGCATGTTCTGGGTGTGGTGTTGTTGGCAAGCGCCGTCATTGTTGGTGCCGTACTGATCGTTCAGGTGGGGCAACAGACAATCGGAGATGTCAACGACGACGCGAACGTCGAACTCGCCGAGGAGGTGCTGCTGTCGGTCGATCAGAGCTTCCAGCGGTCAGACACCAACGAATCAGTCGAGATCCCAGACCGGGTTCGGTCTGACGTCGCCGTTTCTGGCAACGCGGCATACAATCTGACGCTGAACGGACGCTCGGCCTGTTCGACGGGGAACCGCTCGCTGCAGACGATTCGGTATCAAAAGAACGGCCAACAGGTCGGCTATCAGGGCGGGGGTGTGTGGCGGATGACCGAGTCGGGCGCAACGATGTCGTCGCCCCCAGCAGTGAACTACGACGAAGGGGCACTGTCGGTATCGTTCGCAAATATCTCCGGACAGCAGATCCAGGGGAGTTCGGTTGCCATTCAATCCAACGCGACGGCCAAGCGGTCGCACGAAGCGGCACTGCAGATGGCCCTGTTCACCGACGCGTCCTACGAGGACGCGCGAACCGGCTCAATTTCGTCACCCAGTTATGAGTGTACTCCGTCGCAAGTCGCCAACGCGACATTGACTATCGAAAACAGTAGCTATGCCCGCGCCTGGGCAGATTGGGCACGGAGCACCTACGATGATCAGTACGTTGAGGTGACCCCGGCGTCTGTCAAGCCGGGAGAGAGCGTTCACATACGCTTTGCACTCGGCGACGTGACGAACCCGAAGTTCAAAGTCGAGGGTGTCACGGTCAAGCCGGACCCGTCAGACCCTGGGAAAGCAGTCGTGACAGCGACGGTCCGGAACACCGGAGGCTTAGAAGATACACAGGATATCACGCTGAAGCACAACCAGTCGGGGTCACCAAGCGAGGTGGAGGAGACAATGACCCTCATCGGCGGGGAATCGACCACTGTGAGTCGGTCGGTGAGCGTCTCGTCGGCGACGCCACACAACTTCACTGTGGAGTCAAAGCAGGACGAAGACTACAAAGTCATCAAGTATACGTCCGTCCACGGAACGCCGTCACTGGATGTCACCAGCAATTCGATTCCGGCAACAGCGCGGCTGAATCAGGTCCCATCGGCTGAGGTCACAGTCACGAACACTGGGCAAATGACGGCAGATCAGGAGGTCGTCTTCCGCGTCAACGGGTCGAAAAGCACGACGCGAAGCGTGCTGGTCGGCCCTGGACAGAGCCGAACAATCGACTTCGGGCCGTCAATGCCAACGTCGGAGAACGGCACGTACGACCTGGAAGTCGAAACAGAGGATGATACATACTCACAACACAACGACGACGGACACTACTTCATCGTCGGTGATGCAGGTGTGTTCGAGATAGCGTCCGTTTCGCCGCCGGGTGGATTGCAAAGTGGGGATACGGCGACCGTTGACACAACGGTCGAAAACACTGGTGACATTCGGAAATCCACCGATGTCGAGGTCCGTATCGAGAACGCGTCTGGCAGCGTTGTTGCGTCGAAGACCACGACGCTCACCCTCAACGGGACTCGCCGAGGCACTGAGTCGGGGACCGCTTCAGTGACCAGTGGCCCGCTAATAGTCGGGTCACCACAGCAGTACACCTATGTCGTCGAGACACCGGACGATACCGGGTCAGGGTCCTTCGTCGTCGGTTCATCGTCGCCGCCGTTGTACGAGATCACCGCTGTAGACGTACAGAACCCCGTCGCACCGAACAACCAGACGAATATCAAGTTCGCCGTCGCGAACACCGGCGGAACCGAAGGAAAGCAAACACTGCGCGTCGAGTACAACGGAACGACCCACATTGCGGAGGACGAACGGCTCGACCCCGGGGAGAGCGTCACGCTCAATCGGACCGTCACGGCGCCCACCGAACCCGGGGATTACTCGGTAACCTTCTCGACGGCGAACCGGTCGCGACAGTCGACGCTGACCGTCGAGCCGGACTCGCTGCTCGAAGGGAACGGCTCGACGATCACGATACAGCAGTCGGTCAATGCTTCGGTTGCGCTGAAGGGTGCGGACCTGGAAGGCTTCTCAAATCGCTGGAACTACATCTACCATGCACCCGTGCAGATGTCACTATATGTCGACAACGGGTCCGACCCACAGTCGATCGGACTCTGGCGGGGGTACGAGAACGGCGACATCAATGGTCCGCACGCGGAGCAGCGCCTCATCTCTGACGAACACGAGAACCCGTACTACTACTCCGATTCGTTCGAACCCGGAACGGAGATCTCAGTCTTTGCAAAGTCCTACGGCTGTGACAGGTATTCCTACACCTCTCCTTCGATTGAGCTGGCTGGTTATGACACGAAGTACTGTAGTGACTGGGATACATACGACACGACCACTGTCAGCCAGACACAGAACCAGCAGAACCTCGTCATCCTGAACGACGGCGACGAGCTTCCAGCGTTCGAGCAAGCACAGTGGTACCAGCGAGACATTCAGGATACGCTCGGAAGCCGCGTGAACGACACGGGGTATCTCCAACTGGGCGACGGGGAACGCGCACTCCTCTATGAACTCTCACAGGAGGACGCAGACCCAGCTAACGCGGCAAATGACGGCGACCCTGACTATAACGATGCCGTTGTCCTGTTCACAGTCAACGCAATCGAAAAAGACGTACAGACGGGTCCGGAGTACAACCTCATCGACACCGACGCCCCAAGCAGGGTTGATGAGACAACCGACGCAACGCTGACGGCTGAGGTAATGAACGTCGGCGGAAAGAGCGGTGAAGCTACCCTAGAGAGCAGCTTTGATGGCAACAGTGCCGGGACGAACTCGACGACAATTGAACCCGGAGAGACCGAAACCGTCACGTTCACCCTTCCGACTAGTTCAAAGGCAACTGGGGAAAGCTATCCGTACACGGTATCTATCCCCGGTACGCAACAGAAGGCGAGCGGGAACGTGCGTGTCGGTGATACGGAAGGACAGTTCATGCAGATTGATTCAGTCCGTGCCGAGAGCGTGATTGACAGTGACGACACGGCAACGGCGACTGTCAACGTCACTAACGTTGGCGAGCAGGACGGTACAGATACCGTCGTCCTCCGTGCGAAAAACAACGACGATACAAGTCCGTCATTTACCGACATCGACTCGAAAACCATGTCAGCGGACCTCAACCCAGGTGAAACCCGACAGTTTACGCTTGATATGCCGACCAGTCGCGGCAACTACACCTACTACATCGAAACGTCGAACTCCACGTCCCCGGAACTGTCGTTCTTCGTGGGGGAGTCGAACGTTGTCGTCAACGACACGCAGTCGGTGAACATCGGCGCGGAGACCTACAACACCTCAGAACTAATCGAGCGTCGCGGCGGCGCACAGCGGATGACCGTGGAGGTCCGCAATAACGGGACCGTAGGTGACGAACGGGAAGTGAACCTCACAATCAAAAACAAAAGCGACGGGTCGACCGTCTTCGCCGGCTCCGAGATGGTCACTGCTGGGACCGGCGACCTGACCAATACCGATCCGTTCCCGGCTTGGGCGGGCTACGACGTCGATCTCGACCCCGGCTACTACACCTATGAGGTGACCGTGTACGACGAAACGGCGAGCGGCACCGTGGCCGACACCGCGACGGGTGAGATATATCTCAAGAACGTCGACGAAACGGGGGCGACCGGGAACGACTCACCGGTTACGGTCGACTCAGACACGGTGACACTCGGTAGCTAAACAGCCGCATCGACATCCTTCTGCAGTCGCTTGTTCGTCGGACGATACTTCGAAGGCAGGCAATACGGCGGCTTCCAGGATTCGAGCGGTAGCGATGCCTCTCACCGGTCGAGCGCACGCAAAGAAAAGCTGTGCTGTGTTGAACCGAGTTAGCCGAAGAGTTCGCCGAGGCCCTCACCGCTTGCCTCGTCGTCCTCGTCGTCATCGTCGTCGCCGCCGTCGTCGGCAGCCTCTTCTTCGGCTTCCTCGTCGGCCTCGTCGGCCTCGTCAGCGCCACCCTCGGCGGGTGCGGCCGCGCCACCGCTTGCCGGCACCGGTGCCGCAGCGGCCTGGTCGACGGCCTCCTCGATGTCGACGTCCTCGAGGGCGGCGACGAGGGCCTTGACGCGGGACTCCTCGACGTCGACGCCTGCGGCGTCGAGCACGTCGGTGAGGTTGTCTTCGTTGATCTCTTCGCCCGATTCGTTCAGGATGAGTGCAGCGTATACGTATTCCATTGTTGTAGTGTGTGTTGTTAGAACATCGCTCCGAGCGCGTCGCCGGCGTCCTCGTCGTCGTCGCCGTCGTCGGCCTCCTCGGCCGCGTCGTCGGCGTCGGCGTCGTCCTCGGATGCGGTGTCGTCGTCTTGATCGTCAGTCGGTTCCTCTGTCGCCACGTCGGCCTCGACGCCCTGGAGTTCCTCCGGGAGCGCCTCTTCGTCGTCGATCTGCGAGGCGAGCGCACGGACCTGTGCGTCGGCCTTGCTCACGAGGTCAGGCACGACCTCGGGGTCCTCGATGGCCGCCTGGAGCGCGAGACTCTTGGCGTTGCCACGAGCGGACTGGAGCATCGTCGGGGCCGTCGTCGCGGTCGGGTAGTCGGCGTTGACCGAGAGATTGAACGCCCGGCCGGCAGCCGCCTGGATGTCGCTCCGGTACTCGTCGACGTCGAGTTCCAGTTCCTCGGGTTCGAACAGCACGCCGTCAGCGAAGACGGCGCGGAGGTCGAGACCGACCTCCTTCGGTTCGATACCGAGTTCGTTCAGCACGTTCGCGAGTTCCTGGGAGACTTCCTCGCCGGTGTCAAGCACCGTCGAGTCAGAAAGGACCTGAATGGAGCCTTCCTGAATGCGTGCGTCGGCACCCACGCTCTGGAGTTCGCCGACGAACGGACCGGGGTCGACGCCCGTGTCGCCTTCCGGAATCACGATATCGTTCGGGGCCACCTCGCCGGCACCGATGGGTGCGGGCGTCTTGGAGGCCTCGAGTTCCTGAAACAGCGAGAACGGGTTGTCGTCGGTCCCGATGAGCCCGACCTGCCCGGTGATGTAGCTGTTGAGGTCTTCGAGTCCGTCGTCGACTTCGTCAAGCGCACGCTCAAGCAGCGTGTTCCGGGAGACGCGAAGTTCGGCGGTCCCGTGCAGGTCACGTCGCATGTCCTGTAGCTGTCGGGACGGAATCCCGGCGATGTTGACGACGCCGACGCTCTCGTAGGACTCGATCATCGCTACGATGGCGTCGACCTCTTCCTGCTTCCACTCGGGAATGGTTTCGGTCTTGCGTTCGGATTCGGCGCTCATATCAGGCAACCTCCATCGCAGGCCCCATCGTCGTCTTCACGTAGACAGTGTCGATGTTGAGCGGGCCCTTCTCGAGGTCCGCGTGCAGACGGCGGAGGATAACGTCGATGTTGTCCGCGATGTTTTCGGCGGACATGTCCTCCGCGCCGACCCGCGTGTGGAACGTTCGCCGTTCCCCGCTGCGGAGCTGCACGGTGTTTTTCATGCGTTCGATGACCTCGACGACGTCGTCGTCGGGGTCGAGCGGTTCCGGCATCTTCCCACGCGGACCGAGGACGGTCCCGAGGTAGCGACCGATGTCCTGCATCATGCCCTTCTCTGCGATGAAGAAATCAGTGTCATCGGCGAGGTCCTTGGCGGCGTCGTCATCGCCACCCAGTTCCTCGAGTTCGTCCTCGTCGAGTACGTCGTCTGCGACTTCCTCGGCACGGAGGGCGGTTTCGCCCTCGGCGAAGACCACAATAGTGGTCTCCTGGCCGGTGCCAGCAGGAAGCACGACGGACTCGTCGACGCGGTTCGACGGGTCGTTAAGATCTAAGTCGCGCAGGTTCACAGCGAGGTCGACCGTTTCGCGGAAATTCCGCTCAGGTGCGTCCTCGAGTGCGCGCGAGACTGCGTTCTCTATTTCCTGATCTGCCATTGTTCACCTCCGTAGTACGCCAATCGGCTTCTACGGGTCAGTGAAACAGGCGGATGCCTGTCTCGTGCGGGTAGACGCCAATGCGACACTTAAACCCGTCGAACCAGCCCAAGGGCCGCTGACGGGCGTGTTTCCGGTTCTCAGGGACCAGTCGCTGGTGACGATCCCACCGACTGTGCAGTAGCTCACAGCGTCGAAAGCAAGGGAAAACACACGCCAGCCGCACAGCGGTCCGACTTACGCCTGTGCTTCGGCCGCGAACACGTCGTCGTACTCGCCCGCGTCGATGCGTTCCTTGAACTCGCGTGGGTTCTCGCCTTCGATGGTGACACCGAGGGAGGTGCACGTCCCGACGACTTCCTTTGCAGCGTTCTTCAGGTCGTAGGAGAGCAGGTCGGGATGCTTCTGCTCGGCGATCTGTTTGACCTGGTCGACGGAGAGGTCAGCGACGAAGTCCTCTTGTGGTTCGCCGCTGCCGGTTTCGAAGCCGGCCTCGTCCTTGATGAGTTCGGCCGTCGGCGGGACACCGACCTCGATCTCGAAGGAGCCGTCGTCGTCGTACTCGACGGTGACGGGGACTTCGGTGCCGTCGAACGCTGCCGTCTGGTCGTTGATTTCCTGTACGACTGCCTGCACGTCCACCGGTGTCGGGCCGAGTTCCGGACCGAGTGGCGGGCCAGGGTTGGCCTCCCCACCGGGAACGAGGACTTCGATAGTTCCAGCCATACATAGTGGAATCCTCGCGGCAGTTTAAAGGATTGCGTTTCACGGATCGCTGCGTGAGGCCTCCACACGCACGAACGCTCACCGTTTGGAACCAACAAACAAGAGGTCAGCGCGGCAAAGAATAGAATCCCAGTCAGTTCAGGCGAACGTCACGCCGTGCCGCGCGAGGAAGTCGCTCGCGTCCTTGATTTCGACTGGGGAGCCGATTATCCGAATCTGTTCACCGTCCTGATGAACACTCACAGTGAACTGCTGTTCCAACTCCTCGCGAATTCCGTCGAGCGCACCGACTGGCAGCAGTATCTGCGTGCTGTCGCGGAACCGACTCGCCGCTCCCATTATCGACACATGACGGTGGATACCCTATAGGTGTGTCGAATTACATGAGGGTCGTTTGACCATTCTGAACGGCAGGACAACTGCGTCGACCCGGGCCGATGGGGTGGCGTCGGCGAGGGAGGAAAGCCTTATTCGGTGCGAGGGGCCGACATACACTTAATGGGGCTCGAAGAGGAGATTCAGGAACTCGAGGACGAAATCGCCAGCACTCCCTACAACAAGTCTACAGAGGCCCATATCGGTCGGCTGAAGTCCAAGCTCGCGGAGAAAAAGGAAAAGCTCGAACAGCAGGCCTCTTCGGGCGGCGGCGGTGGCTACGGCGTCGAGAAACACGGCGACGCGACCGTCGCGCTCGTCGGGTTCCCCAGCGTCGGGAAGTCGACGCTGCTGAACGCACTCACAAACGCCGAGTCCGAAACGGGAGCCTACGAGTTTACCACACTTGATGTCTACCCGGGAATGCTCAAGCACAAGGGAGCGAACATCCAGATTCTCGACGTTCCCGGTCTCATCGAAGGGGCTGCTGGTGGTCGCGGTGGCGGCAAGGAGGTGCTGTCCGTCGTCCGGACTGCGGACCTCATCGTCTTCCTCATCTCCGTCTTCGAGATCGACCAGTACGACCGACTCAGCGAAGAACTGTACAAGAACAAGATCCGACTCGACCAGGACCCGCCGTGGGTCAACGTCCGGAAGAAGGGCAAGGACGGGATTTCGGTCAACACTGCCTCCGGCGTCGAACTCGACGACGAGACGGTCAAAGCCGTTCTGCGCGAGCACGGCTACGTCAACGCCGACGTCACCATCGGCGAGCAGATCGACATCGACCAGCTCATCGACGGCGTGATGGACAACCGCGTCTATCTGCCCTCCCTCGTTGCTGTCAACAAGGCTGACCTCATCGAACCCGACTACCTGCCCAAAGTCGAAGACGAGCTCCGGGAGCGTGACATCGACCCCGACGAAGCAATCTTCATCAGCGCCGAGGAAGAGAAAGGGCTCGATAGCCTCACCGAACGCATCTGGGACGAACTCGGCCTGATCCGGATCTACATGGACAAGCCGGGCCGCGGTGTCGACCGCGAGGAACCGCTGATACTCCGCGAGGGCGACACCGTCGACGACGCCTGCGAGAAACTCGGCGGGAGCTTCGACGAGCGCTTCCGATTCGCTCGTGTGACCGGTCCAAGCGCCAAGCACGACGAACAGCAGGTCGGGCGCGACCACGAACTCGCTGACGAAGATATCTTGCGGATCGTCGCTAACCGCTAGGTTGTCGCGCGTCGGTTCTCGCGTGCACGCGAACAACTGAAAAGAAAGGGTCCCACGGAAGAACAATCCTGTGGAGGACCGCTACCGCATAGCGGAGTAGATGCGTTCATTGGTGTGGAACCCTGCTACCAACTATGGACCGCGGTCCCAGACGCCGTCTTATCGCCGTCGTTGTTGCCGGCCTCGTCCCCTGGACAGTGGTGCTAATTGGAAAGGAACTGACGCTCGTCTTCTCGTTTGGCCTGTTCAACACGAACCCGCCGGAGTTGCTCTCGGTCTACAGCTACTTCATCCGCTTTACCAGCGCACTCCCGCAGTTTATCGAATCGTGGGGTTCGGGCGTCCTGCTGTATGCCTTTGCTCTAGCCAGCGCCGTTGCCGGTGTCGTCTGGCGTGAGGATGTTCGGGTGACCGCCCTCGCACTCGCAGGTGCGGGTCTGACGCAGTTTCCGGTGTTTCTGGGATTCAACAGGCGGCTCAACTACGTGGCTGTCCCGGTCGGCTCCCTTGTCCTGCTTATCGTGGTCTGGTGGTACTACCTCCCGGCTATCCGAGCGGACACGGCGACGGAGTGAGCCGCGGTATCGAATCCGGACGGAACCACCTGTGGCGGTAGCCTTTTCGCTCGCTCGCACCATGTGCCGTGTATGTGGTCACTCGATCATACGATGATGCGCGTCGAGGATCTGGACGCGTCGCTGGACTGGTACCAGACGTATTTCGATTACGAGGAGAAGGGCCGCTGGGAGGCCGACACCTTCACGAACGTCTTCCTCGGTCCGGAGGACGTCCACGATGATGGTGCCCTGCTCGAACTCACGTACAACCACGACGGGCGCTCGTACACGATGGGTGACGCGTGGGGACACATCGCCGTCCGCTGTGACGACGTGTACGAGGCCTACGACGAGCTGATGGACGCCGGCGTCGAGGACTACCGCGACCCGGACTCCTGTGGCGGCTCCTACGCCTTCGTCACGGACCCCGACGGTCACGAGATCGAGATCGTCGAACGGGACCACGGCGCGAAGTGGTCGCTGGACCACACGATGATCCGTGTCGAAGACGCCGAACAGGCTATCGGCTGGTACACCCGAAAGCTCGACTACGACCTGTTCCGCCGCGAGGAGTTCGACGACTTCGCCCTGTACTTCCTCAAGCCCGAGGATGCCCCAGAAGAGGCGATGTCGGTCGAACTCACCTACAACTACGACGGCCGGTCGTACGAACTCGGCGATGCCTGGGGGCATCTCGCGGTTCGAACCGATGACCTCCATAGCGCGTGGGAGACGCTGATGGGTCGCCACGCCGAGGATTACCGCGACCCCGAGAGCTGTGACGACCGCTACGCGTTCACCAAAGACCCCGACGCCCGCGAAATCGAACTCGTGACCAACTGACGGCACTGGTCGGTACTACCCGTCTGTTCTAATCTATTCTCGCGCGGTAGCTGTCAGAAGGAGATTCGTCTACGGAGTCGTTCCTGAGCGAGCAGTGAGGATCTGTGAAGCCCTAGCGTCTCAGGCCAGCGATACCATCTCCGATACGTATCTCTGGGCCGTCAAACGCCCGAATGCCGATCCTGTGCTATGACCTACAAGCTGCTTGGACCACATCTAATCGCCTCAGATGGCGTCTTTGGGGCTTGACTATTCATGACAATCAGATTTCCTAACCACAAAACATATACAACAGACACCTATCGTTTAGACTGTACCCCTACCCATGACGCCAGAAGTGAGTACGCCGGTTCGGTCTATGCGTGGCCACGGTGGCCGCGTTCCGACCAGGTGGAAAACTGCTGGGGTCGCCCGATAGCAAACACAAACTATGACAGGAAATTCAGACAAGGTTCGCAGCCTGTTCCTCACGGCGCTGATGGTCTTCTCGGTATTCGCCGGGACCATCGCGTTCTCCGGTGGCGCAGCCGCCGCCGCGAACGTCAGCGTCCAGCAGGCAGCAGAATACGATAGCGGGACAGTCGAATTGGCACTCAATGGTTCAACCGGTAGCCCAGTCACGACGGGAGACATCGACATCTACATCGACGGAAACGAGAACCCGAGCAACTACGGTGTCTCGTCAGTCGACGGGACTGACGACGGGACGACTGGACGCCTCCAGTTCAGTCTGGATCAGGACGTTCAGCCGAACCGGAACCTGACCGTCGAGGTTTCAGGTCTCTCCGGCGGTGACAACACGGTCGTCGCTGAGGACATCGACGTGACG
>NZ_LRHL01000011.1:0-82841 GCF_001647155.1 Haloarcula sp. K1 | reverse complement strand
CGGCGTCTCCGCCGAATCCGACCAGATCAACGTCTCCGAGTCCGACGACGGTGAGGCAAGCTTCGAAAGCTCGACCGTTCAGGACAACATTGGCGACGTTGTCAACATCACGGTGCAGGTTGACAACACCGAGGACGCCGTCATCAACATCGGCGACGAGAACGACGACAACTACTACATCCAGGGCCAGCTTGAGGACGACAACGGTGACGGCGAAGTTACCGTTCAGTTCAACAGCTACACCGCTGGAAACTACAGCGATAGTACGGTTCTCAGCGTGCCTGGTGACGACGACATTGACAACATCAAGGAGGGTGGCGACTACACCCGAGGTAGCCTGAGTGGAGACACGCTCGAAGCAGGCTCCTACTCGATGAACGTGACCGCCGGGACCTCCCCGGATGTCACCAGCCCCGACACGGTTGGAACGCTCCGACTCAACGAGAACTCCGTTGAAAATATCCAGACGTGGGCTGCACCGAGCGACGCAGATATCGACGACGATGATGTCGACATCTACGACCGCGTCGGTGAGAACCTCACGCAGTCCGACGACGTCGCAGCTGAGGACGTTGTCGTCCACGAAATTCAGGCATCCGGTATCGAGGGTGCGCTCGAATACGAGCAGGAAGACGGAAGTGCCTCTGATGTTACTGAGGCGTTCCTCGCAGCGACCGATACCACGCCATACCGCATCAACGACAGTGACGCGACGACGTCCGGTCTTCGACTCTACGTCAACCGGACCGACGTCGGTGCAAACGCTGACGCGAACCCGATTGACTTCTCGAACAGCAGTGACGCGGTAACTGTTGTCGACGACCCGGACAACAACACCTACTTCGTCGCTGTTGACACGAGCGATGTTGTGTTCGAAAACGGCAAGACGATTGTCAAAGAAGAAGACACGCGCCTCAACGCTACCTTCTCCGTCCGAGAAGGTCCGCTGACCGACGACCGGAACAGCGACAGCGCGATCTACACCACGTCCGAGCGCGACGCCACACTGGACCTTGACGACAGCGGCGTCGTTACGGTCTCGGCCGCCACTGGTCAGGAAGTGACCGGTGAGACGAACGTCGCACCTGGCTCCGAGCTCGAAGTCGAGATGGAGTCCGAGAGTGACGCGAACCCGTTCGTCCTCCGCCCCGAAACTGATGTCGCCGCTGACGGTACGTACACCGCCACGGCCGACTTCAGCGACTACTCCGCTGGAACGAACTTCACCGTCCAGACGCTGGACGTCGACGGTGACTCTGACTTCAGCGACGAGGAAGATGGCCGTATCGTCGAAGCCGACACGGCTACTGTGAGCATCAGCGAGCAGGAATCCGACGGTAGCGAAGTCGTCGTCGACAGCGCACAGCTGTCCGAGGGTGGCTTCATCGCAATCCACGCCGGTAACGCATCCGGCGACGTCGTCGGGAACTCCGAGTACCTCGGGGCAGGCAGCCACGAGGACATCACGGTTACGCTCGACGAGCCGATGGACGAGGACTTCACTGCGGTCGCGATGCCGCACCAGGACACCAACGGCAACGAAGCGTACGACTTCCCCGGCGATGACGATCCGTACACCCAGAACGGCTCTGCCGTGACGGACAGTGCGAACGTGACCATCGTCGAGGAAGAGCAGACTGAAGCACCGGACACGGAAACCGAAACGGAAACCGAAACGGAAGCCGAAACCGAAGAGGAAACTGACGCACCGGCAACCGATGAGCCGGCAACCGATGAATCCGAGACCACCGCCGCGGAAGGTCCCGGCTTCACGGCAGCCATCGCGCTCATCGCACTCGTCGCCGCTGCGCTCCTCGCCGTCCGACGCGACAACTAACCGGAACAGCTCCGGTCTCTGAACACCGTTCTTTCTTTCGCGCGCTACGTGGGTAGCGGCGGCACTGTCGATAGGTCGGTCTGACGACGACACCGCACAGTAGCGCAACGACAAAACATATACGCCGGTTTGGCCAACGTACGAGCAATGAGTGAGACAGTCCTGCAGGCAGGCGTCGACATCGCTGGACTGTCGTTCGACCCGGTCACAGTCTCGGAACCGCTGATGTGGCTCGTTCTCGCGGCGTTTCTGGGAAGCGTGGCTGTCGCCCAGTACGACGAGCGACTGGCCCGTCCCGTCGGAACAGTCGGCTGGGCTTTGTTCGCAGCATACTGGCTCGTCTTGGCCCCGCATTTCATTCTGATACAGAAGAGCGTCGTCGAGGGCTTGGGGAGCGTCATCGCCGTCCCCCTGTCGCTGTACACCGGCTATCTGCTCTGGAACGGCCGCGAGTCGCTGCTGGTGTTGACCCGGGCAATCGGCCTCATGGGCGTCATCTACGTACCGTTTCTCACCATCGGGCCGCTCCGCCAGACCATCATCGAGATCGTCACCGGGCAGGTCTCCTTCCTCATGACCGTACTGGGCTACGACCCGGTGGTAGTCGACGGGCTCTCGCACAACGGCATCGATATCGCCTCGAAGCAGTACCCCTACGAAAACACGTTCTGGTTCGGCGGGAACGAGCGGCCGATAACGTACACCATCATTCTGGCCTGTACGGGTATCGGGAGTATATCTATCTTCGCCGGCGGAATACTGGCGGTCAAGGCGCCGTGGCGGCGGAAGCTCCGCGTGCTGGTCGTTGCCGTCGGTATCATCTACGTACTGAACCTCATCCGGAACCTCGGAATCGCGCTGGCGTTTGGCCTGCAGAAGGCGCAGTTCTTCCCGGGAACGGTCATGGCGCTGTTCGGCCTCAGCGACGCACAGCTGGTGTCCTACTACATCGTCGACCGGATGCTGGCGCAGTTTGGCTCCGTCATCGTTCTCGTCGGGCTGACGTGGGTGCTGATGCGGGAGCTACCGGAACTCACGGTCATCGTCGAGGACCTCCTCTTCCTGGTGACTGGCACGGAGTACGACCTCGGAACGGCGTTCGAAAAGAACCAGTCGGAGTCGGGTCCTGCAACGCCTGGTGACGACTGAACTGCGTCGGGAGGAACGGCCGTTATTCTAATTCTGCTCCAGCAATCGATTCCAGTGCGTCAGCTTCGAGCGGGTGGAGCGAACCGGGAATGACGAGCAAATGTAGCGGCTCGCCGAATGACTGTGCGGCGAGAGCGTCGAGCGTATCGGCGGCCACCAGCGGGTCCGGGCTACCGGCTCTGGCCACGACGACGCCGAGCGTGTCGGGGAACGGCTCGGATAGCATGGCGGCGGCCTTGCTGGCAGTCATGTACGTGTCGTCACTCTCGTCCCAGTGGGGGTCGTCGACCTTGATGTCGAGATAGACTAGCGTGTGCAGGTCCCGCTCCCGGTTGTCCTCGATGGTGGCGACGACGCTATCCGGGACGCCGTCACCGCCGTGAGCGTCCTCGAACGGGAGGGTCGTCGCCTTCCCGAAGCGGTAGTTCTGTAAGCCAGTCAGTGAGCCGGCGGCCGTCTGGGCTGTCGTTCCGTGGACGATTCGGGTTTCGAGACCGCGGTCAGCAGCGCGGAGTCGGAGGTCGGTGTGTGTCGTCGAGACCATCGTATCCCCGGCAGTACAGAAGACGACATCTTCGCTCTCGGCGGCTTCGAGAATCGGTTCGGGGTCCTGCTCGATGCCGGCGCGGTCCCTGACTTCGATACTCGTCTCCAGTACGTCCTCTAGCGTTTCGAGGTCGGTACCAACCAGCCGACTCGTGTAGAACTCCGCGAACACCCGGTCGGCGTCTCGGATGGCGTCGCGGCCGGCGACCGTGACCGAGCGCTCGTCGTAGAGGCCCAGCCCGACGAATGTGAGCATATCCGGAGTGGGTCGCCGTCGGGCATAAAGGGCGCGAAGCGTCAGGCTTACCGCCCGCGGTCGGAGAGTGTGAGTATGGGCGTTCCCTGCGTTCGCGTTTCCCGCGAGGCCGGCGAAGAGACGCGCCAACGCCTCGCCGAAGCAAACCTCGTCGACGACGGCTACGACATCACGGTCGTCGACGGACAACTGTACGTCCCCGTCACTGATCCCACAGCGGTGCCGTCGGACCTCACCGTCGTGGAGGCAGACCCGCCGGTCCGCGAAGGCCAGACGATGCCGGCCGACGGACTCGACTTCGACCCGAGCTACGAGCGCATCGGCGACGTCGCGATTGTCGACGAGGACGACGCCGACCGGGCGCGGGCGATTGCCGACGCGATTATGGATTCAGACCTGCCCGTGCGAGCGGTGTTGAACCGCGCGTCGAAGATCAAAGGCGAACAGCGGGTCCGGGACTGGGACGTACTCGCTGGTGAGGGGACGGAAGTCACCCACCGAGAGTACGGCTGCACGTTCGACCTCGACCTCGCCGAGGTGTACTTCTCGCCACGGCTGGCGACAGAGCGCCATCGTGTCACCGAACAGGTCAGCGAGGGCGAGCAGGCCTTCGACATGTTCGCGGGCGTCGGCCCGTTCGCGATTCCGTTCGCTAAACGCGGCGCGACCTGCATCGGAACAGACATCAACGAGACGGCAATCGAGTACCTCCGGGCGAACGCACAGCGCAACGGCGTCGCCGACCGCGTGACGGGCATCTGTGGCGACGTACGAGAGGTCGCCGGAGAGTACGAGGACTGGGCCGACCGCGTCGTGATGAATCTGCCCCATAGCGCCGACGAGTTTCTGGAGACCGCCGTCCGCCTGGCGGCTGACGACTGTGTCTTTCACTACTACGATATCCAGCACGAGGACGACCTGTTCGGGCCCGGCGAGCGAGCGATTCGGGCGGCTGCGGAGCCGGCCTACGACGTGACGGTCGAAACGCGCCACACCGTCCGGTCGTATGCCCCGAAGGAACACAACGTCGTGCTCGACGTTCGACTGACGCGCTGAAACGAACAGTTATGTTCATTCGTCTGATGGTGGGGAATAGTAGCAGATGGAGGTGAGCGAGGATGACAACATCGACATCCACGACATCTCGCCGACAGCGTGGCGTCTCCTCCGCGTTGCGGCGGGGTTCGGCCAGCGGGAGGTCGAAGTGGAAATCGACGACATCATGCAGGCTCACATCTCGATGCTGGAGAACAACAACCGGAGTCTCTCGGAGCAACGACTCGAAGTGTTGTTCGAACTGTACCGTTCGGAACTGACCAACGAACAGGTGCGCGTACTGGTTTCGAACTTCTAACCATGACTGAACGGATATTCCACGGACGCCGAGACGCGGCGGCTGGCCAGCGGGGTCGGCCATGACCTGGTCGGGCCGAACGCGACCGCGGCGAACGGCAGGGGCGATCCTCGTCGCGCTCGCCTCGACGGCCGCGATAGCCGCAGCCCCGACGCCACCCGGACTCGACATCGCCGCCCAGTACGCGCTGGCGACCATGGCGTTTGCGGCGATTCTCTGGGTCACGGACGCCCTGCCGCTCCCGGTAACGGCGCTGCTGATACCGGTGTTGCTGACAGTGTTCGGTATCTACACCGAGATGGAGGCCGCGCTATCGGGCTTTGCCGACCCGCTCATCTACCTGTTCGTGGCGGGGTTCATGCTCGCGAAGGCACTCCAGACCCACAACATCGACCGCCGGATCGCCCTGCACCTCATTGGCTGGATGGGGCGGTCGCCGCGGCTGCTCATCCTGGCAATCATGGTCGCGACGGCGTTTCTCTCGATGTGGGTGTCGAACACGGCGACGACGGCGATGATGACGCCCGTCGCACTGGGTGTGCTTGCTGAGGTCGTCGGCCGAGATGTCCCCGACGGCGAGGCGTCGAACATGCGAATCGCGACCTTGCTCGGCACGGCCTACGCAGCGAGCGTCGGCGGGGTTGGCACCCTCATCGGTACGCCGCCAAACGTCGTCGCCGTGGCGTTTCTCGACAGGCTCATCGGCGTCGAGATATCGTTCGTACAGTGGCTGGCCGTCGGGCTCCCCATCGTCGTGTTGACCCTCCCGCTGACGTGGTACGTCCTGACGTTCTGGCTGTACCCCCCGGAGGTCGAGGACGTGAGTGGGGCAAAAGCGCAGGCGAACACGTACCTCGAAGAGGAGGGGCCACTGTCCGAAAGCGGCCGGCGCGCGGCGTATATTTTTGCGGCTACGGCGGGCCTGTGGATTCTCGGCGGGCTCGGGTTCCTGTTCGAGGGACTCCTCCCTGGACCGGTGTTCGTGACGCTGTTCGGCGGCACGGGCGAGACAGTGTTCGGTCTGACGGGCCACCGCGGCGTCCTGTACCTCGTGGTGGTCGGACTGCTCGCTATCCCGGCACTCGTCCTCTCGGGGGCTGACGACTGGGAGAACCTGGTCGACATCGATTGGGGTACCATCATCCTGTTCGGCGGCGGCATCTCGCTGGCGGACGCGCTGGCCGAAACCGAGGCGACGACGTGGCTCGCACGCACTGTCTTCGACACGCTGGTCGGCGCGCCGCTGGTCCTCGTCGTGCTCGCCGTCGTCGTCTTCACCGTGCTGGTGACGGAACTGTCCTCGAACACGGCGACGACGACGATACTCGCCCCGGTCCTCATCGGCCTCGGAAGTGTGCTCGCTGGAACACTCGGCGTCGAACCGGTACAGGCAGCCGTCACGCTGACCGTTACCGGGGCTGTCGCGGCGAGTTTCGCGTTCGCGCTCCCCGTCGCCACCCCGCCGAACGCTATCGTCTTCGGCAGCGGCCACCTGGAGCAACGGGACATGATTCGGGCCGGCGTCGTACTGAACGTCCTGATGACGCTCGTGTTGACGGCACTCGTCCTCGTTTCCTTCGCGGTCCTCTGGCCCCGCGTACTCTGGTAGGCCGGTCTGCGGTGTCGATTGTTCTTGAGGACGTACTTCTACGTATACGTCCTACCTCGCCACACTATCCTTAACATTTAATAGGGTATGTCACAACGGAACGTACAGGCCGTGTATCATTGATACACGGGCGTAAACCGACCTATGACTGGAAAACAAGACCGACGCGCGTTTCTGAAGGTGGCAGGAAGTACAGGTGTCCTCGGACTGACCGGCCTCGCTGGCTGTTCCGGTGACGGTGGCGACGGTAGTAGTGACGGGGGCGATGGCGGTGGTGGCGGTGACGGTAGTGACGGCGGGTCCACCGGGGATAGCGATGGCGGGATGAACGTCATCAAGCTCGGCGGTTCGATGAGTCTCACTGGGGACAACGCCGACCTCGGCCAGCTGTATAAAGACGCCTACGAGCTGACCATCCAGCGCATTAATGAGTCCGGCGGGGTTGAGGCCGGGGACGGCAACACCTACGAACTGGAGATGATTCTCCGTGACGACGGGACAGACGCCTCCCAGTCGAAGTCTATCTACCAGGAACTCATCGACCGCGAGGGCATCGACTACCTGCTCGGACCGTACTCCAGTACGGTGACCCTGCCCGCCAGCGCCGTGGCCGCACAGAACCAGAAGCCGATGGTCGAGGGTGGCGGTGCGAGCCCGGAGATATTCGCACAGGGCAACGAGTGGATCTTCGGCCTCCTGCCGACGGCGAACAAGTACGCCAAGAGCTACATCGACATGTGCCTCGCACAGGACTCGACGCCGGAGTCCATCGCGATCCTCGCGGAAGACGGCACGTTCAGCCAGTCGACCGCGGAGGGCGCACGTAACAAAATCAGCAACACGGATTTGGAACTGGTTGTCGACCAGACGTTCCCCTCGGACACGTCGGACCTCTCGACCAACCTCGGAAAGGTTCGGGACAGCGAGGCCGACATCCTCCTGCTGTGTGCCCACCAGAAGCACAACATCATCCTGGCCAACCAGATGGAGAGCCAGGACGTCAACGTCGACGCAGCGATGGGGACCGTCGGAAGCCTCAACGAATCGTTCAAAGACGAGGCCGGCGCGAACGGCGACTATATGTACGGGCCGTCCTCGTGGGCAGTCAACGCCGATTTCGACGACCCGGTGTATGGCAAGACCGGGGACTTTGTCTCGGCCATCGAGGAGAACTACGACTACACGCCGGACTACCACAGTGCGGCCGGTGAAGCCGTCATCCTCACGTACATGAACGCCTTCCAGAACGTCGACGAACTCAACCCGACGGCGGTCCGGGACCACATTCGACAGGCCGAGTTCTCGACGGTGTACGGCACCGTCGCCTTCGACGACAGCGGCGTCATCGACAAGAACATGCTGGTCTACCAGTGGCAGCCCGAGTCCGACCTCCAGATAGTGTACCCGGACAACGTGGCGCAGTCCGATCCGGTGTACCCGATGCCTGACTGGAGCGAGCGCTGAGAGCGATGGCTGCCACCCAATTCGTCGTCAACGGCCTGCTGGTCGGGGCACTGTTTGCAGGCGTGGCGGTCGGATTCGCGCTCATCTGGGGCGTCGTCGACATCATCAACCTCGCCCACGGCGAGATGGTGATGCTCGGTGGATACACCTCCTACTGGATGCTAACCCTGGTCACCGGGAACGCGGAGGGGTCGCCGCTCCTGTTCCTGGCGACCATCCCGGTCGCCATCGCCGTGCTGTTCGGCATCGGGTACGCGCTCCAGCGGACGCTGGTGTCGCGGGTCATCGGGACCGACATCTTCCTCACGCTATTGGTGACCTTCGGCGCGAGCATCGCCATCCAGCAACTGGCGATACAGGCGTGGTCGGCGAACCCGCGGTCCATTCAGGTCAGCTTCGCGGACCCGTCGGTGAACCTCGCTGGCATCGTCGTCCCCAAGATGAAACTCGTCGCCTTCGCGGGCGCGCTCGTTCTCACCGCGCTCATGTACGTGTTCCTCCAGAAAACGCGGACCGGACGAGCGATACGGGCCGTCTCGCAGAACCCCGAGGCCGCGGCGCTGGTCGGCATCGACGTCGAACACACCCGCGCGGTGACCTTCGGCGTCTCATCGGCTATCGCCGGCGGTATCGGCGCGTTCATCGCTGTCATCCTGAACATCCAGCCACAGATGGGGCTCATCTACACGCTCAAGAGCTTCATCATCGTGGTGTTTGGCGGCGTCGGGAGCATCCCCGGCGCACTCATCGGGGGCCTGTTGCTCGGGTCGGTCGAGGAACTGGTCGCAGGCTTTATTTCCTCTCAGTGGACGCTCGCTGTGAGCTTCTCGCTGCTCATCGTCTTGCTCATCCTCAAACCGAGGGGTCTGTTCGGCCAGGGGGCTGAACAATGAGCACGACCGACGAGGATTCGAGCGGCGTCCTGCGGTCGATCCTCCCGCCGGAACAGGTCGATCGGTTCCTCGGGACCTGTGACGACTACGGCTGGGCGCTCCTCGGTCTTGGGACGCTGATTGCGGCTTCGTTCCCCGTGCTCGGACTGGAGGGCGGCTACTTCATGACAGTGCTGTCCGAGATGTTCCTGTTCGCCATCCTGGCGCTGTCCTGGGACATCGTCGGCGGACAGACCGGCTATCCCAGTTTCGGAAACATGGCCTTCTTCGGTATCGGGGCGTACGCGACGGCTATCCTGACGAAAGACTTCGCTGTCGCGTTCCCGGTCGCGTTCCTGCTGGCCGGCTTGCTCGCCGTCACCTTCGCAGCCATCATCGGCATCGTCGTGCTCCGACTCCGCGGCCACTACTTCGCCATCGCGACGCTGGGCGTCCTGCTGGTCGCCCAGCAGGTCTCTCGCATCCTCGACATCACCGGTGGCGCCAGCGGGAAGATACTGCTGGAGACGCCCTCGGCCGAGACCTTCTACTACCTGTTCCTGGGCGTCCTCGTGGTCGAGATGGCGCTCGTCTACTACCTCTCCGGGACGCGCTTTGGCTTCGTCCTGAACGCCATCCGGGACGACGAGGAGAAGGCCACAGCGATGGGGTTCAACACCACGTACTACAAGACGGCCGCGTGGATGCTGGCCGGCCTGTTCACGGGCTTTGCCGGTGCGGCGTACAGCCTGTTCAACACGTTCATCGACCCCCAGACGGCCTACAACGGCGCGTGGAACGTGGAGCTGATCGCGATGGCGCTGCTTGGCGGGTCCGGTACCGTTGCCGGCCCCGTCATCGGTGCGTTCGGCCTCCACACCATCATCGAACTCGTGGAGACGTACGCCGTCGGGTGGCAGCTGGTCCTGCTTGGTGGAGCCGTCATCGTCACGGTCATTGGCTTCCCCAAGGGGGTCGTCGGAACGCTCAGCGAATACGCCAGCCAGATGGACTACTACAAGCACGGCGGCATGGCCGCCACGGACACTGACGACCAGGAGGTGAACGCCGATGAGTAAAGCGGACAGCGGTTCGACAGCTGTCACGGACAGCGACCGTGCGGTGTTGCGGACCGACGGCGTCACGAAGCGCTTCGGCGGCCTGACCGCCGTCGACAACGTGGACGTCGAGATCCACAGTGGCGAAATCGTCGGCCTCATCGGGCCGAACGGTGCCGGCAAGTCCACGCTGTTCAACTGTATCACCGGGACGCTGACGCCCGACGAGGGCCGGGTCTACCTGCAAGGCGAGGACGTGACGGACTGGCCCGAGCACAAGATCGCGCGGGCCGGCCTGGGGCGCATGTTCCAGGAAACCCGGATCTTCGGCGACATGACCGTCCGCGAGAACCTGCTGCTTGCGGCCCAGGAGGGCGGCGCGAACGTCGGTAGTCTCCTGCGCCGCCCGGATAGCTCGCTGCTCTCCCGGACGGACGAACTGCTTGACTACGTTGACCTCGGGGGGCTATCGGAGACCCGCGCCGGACGGATGAGCTTCGGCCAACAGAAGCTACTGGAGTTCGCCATGGAGCTGATGTCGGAGCCCGAAATCCTGCTGATGGACGAACCGGCAGGCGGCATCAACCCCTCGATGCTGGGGAACCTCATCGAGTACATCCGTAACGCCAACGAGGAGCAGGAGTCGACCATCTTCCTCATCGAACACAACATGGACTTCGTCATGGACATCGCCGACCGCATCTACGTCCTGGCCCACGGCGAGCGCATCGCCAACGGGACGCCCGAAGAGATTCAGAACGACCAGCGCGTACTCGACGCGTACCTCGGGAGGGAGTGAGTATGGCATCAACACCAGACGCAACGAGCGACCCGACCGAGGACCCGGTGCTCCGGATGGAAAACGTCACGGCCGGCTACGGCAACACCACCGTGTTGCACGACGTGAGCATCGCCGTCGAGGACGAACAGGTCGCCTGCCTTATCGGTCCGAACGGCTCCGGGAAGTCCACCCTCATGAAGAGCATCTACGGGTTCGCGGATGTCCAGTCCGGGACGGTGTCGTTCCGCGGCCAGGAGATCACCGGCCGGTCGCCCCAGCAGAACCTCGCCAACGGGATGAGCTACGTCCTGCAGGACGCCAGCGTCTTTCCGGGGATGAGTGTCCACGAGAACATGCTGATGGGCGGCTACGTGTTCAACGACGACGACCGCGCCGCTGCCCGCGCCGAGGAACTGTACGAGGAGTTCCCAGTGCTCGCCGACCTCCGGAGCCAGTCAGCCGGTACTCTCTCGGGCGGCCAGCGTCGCCTGCTGGAATTGGCCCGCGCGCTGATGGTCGAACCGGACGTGATGATGCTCGACGAGCCGTCTATCGGACTCGAGCCGCGGTTCATCGACGACGTATTCGAGCGCATCGAGCAACTCAACGACCTCGGAACGACCATCCTGCTCGTCGAACAGAACGCTGAAAAGGGCCTCTCTATCGCCGACCGCGGCTTCGTGCTCGCGAGCGGGGAAATCAAGTTCACCGGCACGGGGACCGAACTGCTTAACGACGAGGAAGTCGGACGCTTGTATCTAGGAGGGTAAAATATGTACACAATACTCGTCCCCGTCGACGCCGATGAGGACCGCGCCCGCGGCCAGGCCGCCTTCGTCGCGGAGCTACCGGCTGCTGAGACCGACGTCGAGGCCGTGATCACGCACGCACTGACCAAGGAAGAGGCGGAAGCGCCCGAGGAGATACGCAACGTCGAGCGGATCTCGACAGTGCGCCTCGTGCGTGACTACCTCGAAGACCACGACGTCGATGTCCAGCTGGCTGAGGGTCAGCAGCCGCCTGCGGACGGCATCATCGATCTGGCCGAGGAGTTCGACGTCGACCAGATCGTCATGGGGTCCAGAAAGCGGTCGCCGACCGGCAAGGCCGTGTTCGGGAGCGTCTCCCAGCAGGTCCTGCTCGAGGCGGACGACCCGGTCACCGTCGTCGGGTCCCGAGCGGAGTGAGAACGTCTCTCTCGGTGGTCCCGATTCGCAATCCTTATTGCGGTTATGCGTCCAACAACTGATGTACGCGAGTACGGCGCCGGTGTAGCTCAGACTGGCAGAGCGAATCCTTCGTAAGGATTAGGCCGAGGGTTCAAATCCCTCCACCGGCTTCCCTTTTCGAATGCCGTTCTGCGAGTTAGCCGCGTTCTCTACCGAAGACGACTTGTCGGCAGCCGTAGGTGTTGCGTCGCTATCCCGACGGTGCTCCGTGAGCCGCATAAAAACGACCCTCATCAGTGATGCGATATGGCGACGGGCTGCTGGACGGTACTTCTAGCCGTAAACGATGGGCACACAGTACGGATTACCGGCGGGTACTGCGGTGTACGGGCGAGAGCGGCACGACAGACACACTTGCGGACAGTTAGACGGAGTGTGGGTCTGATGGATTTCAGAAACGCCTGGCATCGCGCCACCGACGAAGACGTCTGTTGCATCGCCTGCGGTGAAACGGTCGCCCGGTCGGATGCCCGGGAATACGACAAGTACGGGGACCGCTGGAACCGCGACGGCAAGTCCTTCGAGTACCTGTGCAAGCCCTGCTACAAGGAGTGCTGGCACGTCGACCGGAGCGGGCTGGAAGACCGACTCGAAGCGGCCGGTGCCGGGACCGTGAGCCGGGACGCGTTTCTCAGGTGCTATCACGACCTGGCCGAGGACGCGGAACAGACTCGCGCCGACGGTCGGTGAGCCGAAAGAAGGGTGCCCTGTCCGGCGATACGACACCGCAACACAGGCCATTCAGGGCGTGATGACTGCCCGACCGTCGATCTCTCGGTTTTCGAGCATCTGTGCGACGGTGTTTACCTCGCCCAGGTCGTACTGGGTCGTGTGCAGGTCGACCGCGCCGCGCTCGACGAGCGCGACCAGTTCCTGCAGCTCGGTGTACTGGCCGACGATGTTGCCCTGATAGGCGAACTCGCCGTTGACGAGCGCCTGTGCGGGTTCGTGGATGTGGCCGCCGTAGCCGATGATGTGGTGGTCGCCGCCGGCGGCACAGATATCGGGCGCGAGCGCCGTCGTCTCGTCGGCCCCGACGAAATCGAGCACCTGCGCCGCGCCGACGCCGTCGCTGATGGCCTCGACCTCGCTGGCGACGTCTTCGCTTTCGGGGTCGATGGTGTAGTGTGCGCCGAGGTCGTCAGCGAGGTCGCGGGCGGACTGCTTGATGTCGACGGCGATGAGGTCGGCGGCACACATCGCGTCGAGACACTGGAGACCGATGTGTCCGAGCCCGCCGATACCGATGACGACCGCAGTGTCGCCCGGATTGAGTCCGTCGACGGCTTTCTTCGCCGCGTGGTAGGCCGTGATACCGGCGTCGGCGTGCGGGGCGATGTCGGCCGGGTCAACGCCCCCGGGCAGCGGGATGACCGACCGGTCGCTGGTCAGTAGCTGGTCGGCGAAGCCGCCGTCGGTCGTCAGGCCGTTGAACGCGTCGTTCTCGCAGTACATCGTCTCACCTTGCCGGCACGGTCGGCAGGTGCCACAGGTCTGGACCGGATGACAGATGACCTGGTCGCCTTCCGAGACGATATCGACGTCGTCGCCGGTCTCGACGACTGTCCCGGCGTTCTCGTGGCCCAGCGTCATCGGGAGGTCCTGCGGGACGTACTGGTCCCACATCCCCTCGATGATGTGATTGTCAGTCTGGCACCAGCCGGCCCCTTCGACCTCGACGATGACGTCGTCCCCCGACGCGACCTGTGGTGCGTCCACCTCGTCTATCGAAAGCCCGTTCGACATGTCGTGCGTGTACTCGTGGAGTCTGGCTGCGCGCATCGTTCTGTATCCGGGCGAAACGACATTAAACGCCCATTATAAAATATCAGATATATTGACGGTATCGCCCGTTCCACTGTCTGAGAAGAGTATCAGCCACCCGGCCAGCGTCTGTAGACTCCGAATCCGGGTGCAAGGAACGATGCGTGTGGTGACGCCCTCAGCTACACAGACTACCGGCTGTCATCTCGTGGAGAATATTGCTACCCCGAGGTAGCGAGTATCTTCAGGGAGGTACAGCCGACAGTCTCAGTCCCGACTGGCCAGCAGTGCGGCCCCGAGCAGCGCCACGACGGCGACGGGAATCCCCATTCCGGGGCCGAAGGCCGACGACGGTGCGGGGCTGGTCGCGCGGATCGGTTCCTCGACCGGTTCGTCAGCCTCGTACTCCCAGACAGCGGTCTCGTTCCGAACGATATCAGCGTTCGAGGACGAGACGTCGGCGGGCATCGTCAGCTGGTACTCGACTGCGACGCCATCGCCGAAGGCCACGTCGGTATCCTCGTTCGCAGTGACGAACGTCCGGTCTTCGTACGTGACGTTGCCCCCGCTAGCGTTGACCGACACGTCGCTTTCCGGGCCGGGGTTCCAGTCCGTGAACGTCATCGAGAGCGTGACGTTCTCACCCTCAAGCTCTTGTTCGTACGTGTGATTCGCCATCCGACTGGTGTTCACGTCGGCCAGGAGATATCCTTCAACCGAGTCATAGCCCTCTTGCTGGGCCTGGCTCTGGAGGCCGTCGTACACCGACGGGGACATGTCGAGAGTCAGGTCGTACTCCGAAACTGTGCCGTCTCCGGCCACTGTCGAGTCAACCGTCGCCGTCACACAGCCGGAGAGGACGACGAGGGCAGCGAGACCGATCGCAGGGACAATCCGATTCATACCTCACCGAATCGGGTCAGATGGGATAAGCCTTGTTACCGGGGCCGATTCGGCTCAATGTGTGAGGACCAGTAGCTGGTCGTCAGTCCGAACCAGACAGAAGGGGGACCCGGGGTCTCCGAAAGTGTTCGTCCGCTTTTCGCTGACAAAGAGCGTCTCGAACTCGTTGCCACAGGCCGGACAGGCGAACCCCTTCCGGTTTGACAGCGTCATCGTCCCGCGGTCGTCTTTCAGCAGCTTGAGCCCGTGTCGGTACTCGTGGACGTCGAAGCTCCCGCTGACGTCTAGCCGGTCCATGCGTGTGAAACGAGTGTCGGCCGTCTAAAACTCGTCGGCGATCTACACCAGGTTCGCGCCCATGTAGAGCACGACGACGAGGAAGATCCAGACGATGTCGACGAAGTGCCAGTACATCGACGCTGTCGAGACGGAGGTGTGCCGTTCAGCCGAGTACTGACCGTAGTACGCGCGGACGAAGACGATACCCAGAAGCACGGCCCCCATCGTGACGTGGAGGCCGTGGAGTCCCGTCAGACCGTAGAAGGCGGAGCCGTAGATGCCGCCACCGATGCTGAAGCCCTTGTGCACGATGAACTCGTAGTACTCGTACACCTGCCCGCCGATGAAGACGATGCCCAGCAGCAGCGTCGCGCCCAGCAGCTTCAGGAACCGGCTTCGGTTTCCGTTCCGGAGCGCGATGTGGCTGTAGTGAAGCGTCACCGAGCTGGCGATCAGAATCAGCGTGTTGACGATCACCAGCGAGCCGAACACCTCTGGCACTGCCGCCTGCGCCCAGACTTCGCCGCCACGCACGATGAAGTAGTACACGAAGCCAGCGCCGAAGGTGGCGATTTCGCTCCCAAGGAACAGGAGCATGGCGAACTTCAGCGTCTTGTCCGAGTGGTAGTCCGTCCCGCGCTCCCAGAAGTCCGAGACGAAGGCGTGGTACAGCCAGCCGTAGATGCCGACGAGGAAGAGGCCGACGCTCCCGGCCATCGCTCCCGCCCCGACCGTCTGGCTGACAAGTGCGTTCTCGCCCATCGAAAGCACGAGCAGGGCCGCGCTGACGTAGATGCCCGAACCACCGATCGCCGTCACAAAGGGCCACCAGCTGGCCTCGCCGAACCCGTGGGGCCAGTCCTCCGTCGCCGGGAGGTGGTGCTCCCCGTGCCCGTCGTCCGCGTGTTCATCGGAGACACTCATACTAGGGCCCTTGCGAACGGAATACTAAAAGCCCATCCAATTCACTGCGGATTGGTCCGGTTCCGTCTCTGAATGACCCGCCGGCATCCCGGAAGCTACACGGGGGCGAAGGCCCAACTGCCGACGATGACATCTGGGAGGCGTCGTACGGTCGCGCTGGTGGTGTGTGGGCTGGGCTGGCTGGCCGCGACGGGAACAGCGAGCGCACACGGCGGCAGTCTCGCCGGCGGCGGGCGCGAATCGCTGACGATACCGACGTGGCTCTTCCTGAGTACCGGTGGTGCGGCCGTCGGCGCGTCGTTCCTGCTGGCCTCGTTCGTCACCGACCGGGCGTTCGTCGAGCGCATCCACGACTGGGGGCGGCCGCTGTCGGGCGACTACGAGCGTGTCCTAAAGCTCGCCGGCCAACTCCTCGGGCTCGCCGGACTCGCCGCGGTGTTCGTCGTCGGCTTCCTCGGACCGACGAACGCCCGGACGAACCTCGCGATACTGCTCGTCTGGGTCGGCTGGTGGGCCGGGCTGGCGATGACGACATACCTCCTGGGCAACGCCTGGGCGACGCTCAATCCGTTCAAGACGCTCGCCGACCTCCTCCCGACGCTCGACCGCCCCTACCCGGCCCGCGTCGGATCGTGGCCCGCCGTCGGCGGCCTGCTCGTGCTGGTGTGGCTGGAAGTCGTCAGCCCGCTCGCCGACCAGCCGCGACTGCTCGCGTCGGTCGTCGCCGGCTACTCGGTGCTGACGCTCGCGGGCGCGCTCGTGTTCGGACCCGAGGACTGGTTCGCTCACGCCGACCCGGTGGAGCGGGTGTTCCGCTACTACGGTCGCTTTGCGCCCATCGGCCGCGACGAGGGGGGACTCCGACTTCGGCTCCCCGGAATGGACCTCTCGACGCCGCGGCTGGTCGACGGCCCCGACGAGGTGGCGTTCGTGGTCGCCCTGCTGTGGGTCACGACCTACGACGGGCTGGTCACGACGCCGGCCTGGCGGGACCTGACGACACCACTCGTCGATGCCGGCGTCCCGCCGCACCTCCTGTATCCGGTCGCGCTCGGGATCGGCTTCGCCGGCTTCCTCGGCGTGTATCGACTCGCGGTCCGGCTCTCCCGTGATATGTCGGACACGTATCTGGCTCCGGCAGTGCTCGCACAGCGGTTCGCGCCGCCGCTTATCGCTATCGCCGTCGGCTACCACTTCGCGCACTACCTCGGGTACTTCCTCGTACTCGCACCTTCGCTGGCCGTCGCGCTCACGTCGCCGTTCGCGGACCCGGCAGTAGTGCCGACCATCGAACTACCGGATTGGTTCGGCGCGATTGCGCTCGCGTCGGTCATCGTCGGTCATCTGGTCGCTATCTGGGTGGCCCACGCCGCCGCGTACGACCTGTTTCCCGCACGACTACAGGCGATTCGGTCGCAGTACCCCTTCATCGCGGTCATGGTGTTCTACACGATGACAAGCCTCTGGGTCGTCTCTCAGCCGGAGGTGGCACTCCCCCATCTATGACTGACACAGCAACCCAGACGGCGGCTGATACGGCAGCGACAAGCACCGATGACGGAGCAGCCTACGACGTCCCGGCCGACGCCACGGCCTACACCTGTGCGTACTGCGGCCGGCCGTTCGCCCGCGAGTCATGGCTCGCGCTCCACCGCGGTCTGGCCCATCCCAACGAACTCGACGACGCGGAGATCGAGGCCTTCCGGGCGGCTCACGACGACGAGGAGGAGTCGCTTTCGACGTTCCGACTCCAGGCGCTGGGCGCGCTTGTGCTCATCTACTTCGGTCTCCTGATGGTGTACGCGCTCGTCTAACCGACGCCGCTATCGTCCGCCCGGTCTGGTGTCTCTGTTGGCTGGCAGACGGGAAGCGAAGCGTTGATGGGTCGCAGGTGACCAAACAGTGGGTATGGACCTTCGCGTTATCGACAAATCCGACACGGAACTCTCTATCGAGATCGCCGGTGAGGACCACACGTTCATGAACGTCATCAAGGGGGCGCTACTGGAGACAGAGGGCGTCACAGCGGCGACCTACGACGTGAACCCGGAACAGTCCGGTGGCCAGACGGACCCGGTCCTGACCATCAAAACTGAGGATGGCGTCGACGCGCTCGAAGCTCTCGAAGACGGGACTGACGCCGTCATCGAGAAGGCGGACAACTTCACTGACGCGTTCGAAGCCGCCGCGTAGTTCTAACAGAGTACGTACGTGACGAACACGCGTTCGTCCGGACCGACGTGGATATCGAGGCCGATCAGTCCGGCGTCCGACGTCCGAAGCCTGTTACCTCGCTCGATGTAACTGTCGACGAGCGCGGTCGCCAGCGCTGTCTCGTTCTCGAACTGGTCGAGTGACTGTGGCGTCCGGTCGTAGGCCACCTCGTAGCTGACCACGACTGGGCGGTCACAGGGGAGCGGGAACCGGGATACTCCCTCTCGCGTGGGCCGCTCCGCGTTGTCGTATCGCGCATCGACGCGGCCCTTGTTGTAGTAGGCCGCGGCGTCGTCGATGGTCGCGTTCCGCGAGACCGTTCCACCGCCGACGCCCGACCGCCGGACGTTGTACACGTCGACGTAGGTGTCCTCGACCTCGGCGAGCGAGAGCGAGTCGACGGTGTCGCCGCTGCCGGCAGGGGACGCGATCGACGGTGGGCCGGTGGGAGTTTCGGCGGCAAAGCCCGGCAACGTGATACCGCCCACAGCAGCGAGCACGATGAGGCCGAGCAGCAGTGCCACGGCGGCGTAGCCGATCGCGTACTTCGTTTCGAGCACGTCCAGCCAGCCGGTCTGTATCTCATCGAGCGGATCGTCCTCCGGCGGCCCCGTCCGCCGCTCGAAGTTACTCCCGCCACAGCGTTTGCACGGCGGGGAGTTCTTCTGGTGCTGGCGACCGCAGTCCAGACAGACCCATCTGGGCCCGCCTTCGACGACCGCTTCGTTGACCTGCGTCACGGCCTCCTCGAAGGAACCGTGCCCGCAGTTGTCACACGGCGGGTCGTCCTCCTCGTGGGGTTTGCCACACCATTCACACCGCCATTTCATTGTTGATTCTCCGTGTTGGGCGAATAAAACCTGCCCGATGCCAGGCCACAGTGCTGCGGTTCCGGGGAGACGTTCCCCCACGGTCGCTCGGTCACAGGCTGACTCATCGGGGCCGTTCGACCCCGTTGACGCCTGCTTCCAGGGACTGGGGTGGGCGTGACCGCTGACAGCGAGAACCGATATCGAACGCCGAGACGCGGGGAAAATCGAGGCATCCGAGGCGACAGAAGAACTGCGTCATACAGAGATAATGACAGGAGTGGGTATTTAATATTGCTACCCTAAGTCGGAGATGCGTTACAGTCGGACCGGAATCCCCTTGCTGTCCAGATACTCTTTCGTCTCCTCGATGGAGTACTCGCCGAAGTGGAAGATAGAGGCCGCCAGTCCGGCGTCCGCGCCGGCGTCGACGAACACTTCCTCCATGTCTTCCGGGCCGCCACAGCCCGAAGAGGCGATGACCGGGGTCGAGACGGTGTCACAGACGGCCTGCATCAGCGGGATGTCGTAGCCGTCTTTCGTTCCGTCGGCGTCGATGGAGTTGACAAACAGTTCGCCAGCACCGCGCTCTTCGGCCTCTGTGGCCCACTCGACGACGTCCAGTCCGGTCCCTTCGCGGCCGCCCTTGACGGTGCATTCGAACCAGCAGGACTCGCCGTTGACCTCGGTGTAGTGCTCACCTTCCGAATCGAAGCGACGGCGAGCGTCGACGGAGATGACGATACACTGGCTCCCGAAGGCTGCCGCGCCCTCATTGATGAGGTCGGGTTCGGCGATAGCCCCGGAGTTGATCGAGACCTTATCGGCACCGGCCCGGAGCGTCTCTTTGATGTCAGCACGGGTACGGATACCCCCGCCGACGGTCAGCGGGATGAACACCTCGTCGGCCACGGCCGACACTGTATCGAGCATCGTCTCGCGGCCCTCGGCGGAGGCGGTGATGTCCAGGAAGACGAACTCGTCGGCGCCGGACTCGTTGTAGGCCTTGGCCATCTCTACCGGGTCGCCGGTGTACTCCAGGTCCTCGAAGTTGACTCCCGTGTACACCGCCGCGTCCCCGTTCTCGTCCACGTCGACGTCGATACAGGGGATGATCCGTTTCGTGAGCGTCATTCGATACCTGTGGGTTCGACGCAACGCCGTTTGACCGTTTCGACTGGTGCAAGTGTCTGGCCGAGCACGCAGTGACAATCCGACAGCTACACGTACGACGCACCAGAACCACCGCTTATGGCAGACGACCACCACGAGGAGGACCGGCCGGATTACGACCCCGAACACGTCGAACTGCCCGCGCGAGAACCGCCGCTTCGGTCGACGGCCCCACAGAGCCCGTTCACCATGTCGCAGGTCGGGACAGGGCTCGGCGTCCTGCTGGTCGGACTGGTGCTTACGTTCGGTATCGCGCTGGCGCTGGCCTGAGCAGGTCGGTATGACCACGTCGGCCGCCAGGAATATCATTTCTGATACTTCTGGGGAGAGTATATAGGTTTCCGCGCGAATAACTGTTGTACAATGTCGCCCCAGTCAGGCGCGAGTACAGCGGTCGCAACGGGAACGTCAGTGGCGACCGCTGGGACGCGCGCTGGCCGAGAGGCGACCAGCGCTGCTCGTGACCGACTGGACGCCGAGCGGGTGGACTTCTGTCAGGTGTTTGCCAGCTCTGGGTTCGACCCCGAAGCCGTTCTGGCGGGCGTGAATGCGCTCGTCGACGACGAGACAGCCGTTGTCGGCTGCACGGCTGGCGGAACGTTCACTGAAGAGCGAACGATGGATGCCGGCGTGGCCGTCACGCTCGTTACCAGTGATTCGTTCCGGTTCGATACGGCCCTTGCCGCCGGTCTCAGCGAGAACACCCGTGGGGCTGTCAGAGATGCTGTCCGAGCGCTTCCCGAAGATATCGAGGAACCCTACCAGTCAGCGATCGTCCTCCACGACGGGCTGTCGGGCGTCGGTGAACAGTTGTCGCTGTCAGTCCAGCGACGGCTTGGCCCCTATGTCGAATTCGCAGGTGGGGCAGCGTCTGACGGTCTCCGGATGGAGTCGACACCAGTGTTTTGCGATGAGTCGGTTGTCGACGACGCAGTCGTTATCGTACTCGTCTCCGGCGAAAAGCGTCCGATCATTACCGTCAATCACGGCCACAGCCCCATCTCAGAGCCGTGGGAGGTAACCGAGGTCTCCGGGAACGTGGTTCACGAACTCGACGGTGAACCAGCGTTTGCGGTATGGAAAGACGCTGTTCGAGACCACGCTGTGGAGACATCGGGGGTAGCCGTCGACGACGTCCCAGTCGGGTCAGCGGCGCTCAGGAAGCTCATGGTCGAATACCTGTTCGGTATCGACCAGGGTGAAACCTACAAGATCCGCTGGCCCCGGACTGCGATTGAAGAGACTGGCGCACTGCAGTTTGCCGTCGATATTCCGGAGGGAACTGTCCTCCGCGTAATGCATGGCAACAAAGCTGACCAGATCGCGTCCGCCGAACAGGCTGCTGCCGACGCTGTCTCGCTGTGTGACGGTCCCATCGCTGGCGCGTTCGTCTACGACTGCGCGTGTCGTCAGATTCTCTTCGACGACGCGTTTTCGGCGACTGTCGATGGTATCACATCGACCCTGTCGGCCCCAGTTGCTGGGTTTGAGACGTACGGAGAGCTGTGTATGCAGGCCGGACAACTCAGTGGCTTTCACAACACGACAACGGTGCTCTTTGCACTGCCGGAGTAACAGATGAATCGAACAGGACTCGTCTCAAAGTTCGCAGAAACGGTCGGCATCGAGAAGGCGTCGGCTATCGTCGACGACGCGATGGCTGACCTGGGTATCAGTGGCGACACGGAGATAGACGACACGGATGCACAGGATATCTGTGATATAATCCAGCACAACAACGAGGGATACGTCGCACTCGTCGCGAGTGAACTCCGCGTGCAGCTGGCGGCACAGGAACGGTTTGACGCGCTCCTGGGGAACATCCCAAACCCGGCTGTCGTCGTCGAGTTTGAGCAGCGAGAACCGTACGTCAAGTCGATCAACGAAGCGTTCGCGGACACGTTCGGCTACGACCAGACGGATGCAGTCGGAACGGAGCTTCGGACACTCCTCGCGCCGCCCGGAGCCGACTCCGAAGTCATCAGGGCAGACTGGTGGGAACAGACCGGCCAGTCGGAGCAAGAGGTCAGGCGGACGACTGCATCAGGCGAGATACGGACCTACCTGTTCCGGAGTACCATCGTCACCCGTGACAGCAGCCAGCTGGAAGGGTACGGGATATACACCGACATCACCGAGCGCAAGCGCCGCGAACAACAGCTGAAACACCAGAACGAGCGGCTTGACGAGTTTGTCAGTATCGTCAGCCACGACCTTCGGAACCCGTTGAACGTCGCATCCGGCCGCACCCACCTTCTGCTCGGCGACATCGAGGATGCGGCTGTTCGGGAGGGGTTACAGGAGGTCGCCGCGGCACACGAGCGGATGGCACGGATCCTCGATGACACGCTGACGCTCGCTCGTCAGGGGCGGGTCGTCGGAGAGACCACGAGCGTCTCCATCGAAGCCGTCGCAGCCGACGCGTGGCAACAGGTCGAAACCGGGGACGCAACGCTTACCATCGAAACCGACGCGACCATCGAGGCGGACTCAGAGCGCCTCCAGCAGCTATTCGAGAATCTCTACCGGAACGCCATCGAGCACGCGGGCGCGGAATGCACCGTCGTCGTTTCCGCGCCCGAGACACATGAGAACGGGTTCTCCATCGCCGACGACGGCCCCGGCATTTCACCGGACGACCGTGAGCTAGTGTTCGAACACGGCTACTCGACGAACTCGGACGGGACAGGATTTGGCCTGTCGATCGTTCAGAGCATCGCCGAAGCACACGGCTGGTCGGTCGCAGTCTCGGAGAGCGAGAGGGGCGGTGCGCGGTTCGATGTCCGCTGGTAATCAGGCCAGTTCGTCTTCGATGACCGACCGCAGGTCGGCGATGTCCGCAGCGTCGTACGCCAGCGTCTCGTCGTTGACAGTGATATCGAGCCGGTTCGAGCCGTTTGCTTCGCCCAGTTCCGTCACCGGGGCGATGCCGTCGAAAGCCTCCCGGACCGCCGCCGGGTCGGTCGTCTCGAACACGACGCGGCCGGGCCGCTCGTTGAACAGGAGTCGGTTCCGGCTGCCGCGCTCGACCGGCTCGATGTCGACCGACGCACCGGCGTCCTCGTGGACCATCTCGGCCAGCGTTACCGCGAGGCCGCCGTGGCTCACGTCGTGGCTCGCCAGTACGTGGTCGGCGTCGGCGACCTCGGCAATCGTCTCGACAACGTCCGTCGAGTCCGCCGGGAGGGCGGGGAAGCGGTCGGTGCCGCCGAACTGCGCGGTGTACTCGGACCCGCCCAGACGCGGGTCGGTTTTGCCCTCCAGTGCGGTGTCCCCGACGACGACGAGCGTTCCCTCGCCGGACAGCGACAGCGGCGGGGCATCGTAGCCTTCCTTGACCCCGACCAGCGCGAGCGTCGGCGTGGGCGGAATCGGCCCGTCCTGTGAATCGTTGTACAGCGAGACGTTGCCGCCGACGACCGGCACGTCGAGGTCACTGCACATATCCGCCAGGCCGTCGACGATACCCTTGAAGCCGCCGTACACGTCCGGTTTCTCGGGGTTGCCGCCGTTCAGACAGTCCACAGCCGCATGGGGTGTCGCGCCCTTCGCGGCGACGTTCGTGGCGTTTTCCAGCGCGACGGCGCGTGCACCTTCGTACGGCGCGGCGTCGGTCCAGTTGGGGTCCGCGCCAGCAGAGAACGCCAGTCCGGTCCCGGCCTCACGGATGGCGAGCAGTGCGGCGTCGTCGCCGGGCAGGACGCTCGTGCGGACCTGCACCTCGTGGTCGTACTGGCGGTACACCCACCGCTTCGAGGCGCAGTTCGGGCTGCTGACGATCTCCTCGAAGGCTTCCTCCAGCGCGACCGTTGGCAGGTCTCGTTCCTGTCTTGGCGGCGCGTCGCTGGGCAGGTCGTTCATCGGCGCGCCCTCACCGAGGAACTCCGCGTCCACGTCGACGACTGTCTCGCTGTCTCGCGGGCGCTGCCCGCTCGACTTGTCCGAGACAGTTGTCTCGCTCCCCTCGAACGTACAGACGTAGTTCGTGCCCGGCTCGGTGAGTTCGCCGATGACCGAACAGCCGAGGTCGTATCGCTCGGCGAGTTCGGCCACGCGGTCGACGTTCTCCGGCGCGACCTCGTACACCATCCGCTCCTGGCTCTCTGCGAGGAGAATCTCCATGGCGTTCATGTTCGGTTCACGCTGGTGGACGCGGTCGAGTTCGATACGTGCACCGAGGCCGCCCTTGGCGACCAGTTCGGACGACGCGCCGCCGAGGCCAGCGGCCCCAAGGTCGCGGGCCGACTCGACGAGTTCCTCGTCCAGCAGCGCCTCGTTGCACTCGACGAGTAGCTTCTCCGAGTACGGGTCGCCGACCTGCACGGCCGGTCGGTCCTCCGTTTCAGCGTCCTCCGCGAGGTCCTCGCTGGCGAAGGACGCCCCGCCGAGCCCGTCTCGCCCCGTCGCGTTGCCGACGAGAACGAGCTTGTTGCCCGGCTTCTGGGCCTCGGCGGTGATGGTCCGCTCGGGCTCCAGCAGGCCGATACAGGACACGTTCACGAGCGGGTTCCCCTCGTAGTCGTCGTGGAAGGCGACGCTGCCGGCCACTGTCGGGACGCCGATGCAGTTCCCGTAGTGGGAGATGCCCTCGACGACGCCCTCGAAGAGATAGCGGGAGTGCTCACGGTCGAAATCGCCGAAGTACAGACAGTCAGCCAGCGCGATGGGGTAGGCCCCCATCGACAGCGTGTCGCGGACGATCCCGCCCACGCCGGTCGCTGCCCCGTCGAACGGGTCGACGTAGGACGGGTGGTTGTGGGACTCGACGCCCATCGTGATGTACATCTCCTCGCCGTCGCCGTGGGACGGCAGGGAGACGACGGCTGCGTCGTCGCCGGGGCCGATGACGACCTGATCGCCTTCGGAGTCGAACGCCGACAGCAGGGGGCGAGAGGAGCGATACGCGCAGTGTTCGCTCCAGAGGTTCTCGAAGAGAGCGGCCTCCGCCCGTGTCGGCTCCCGACCGATCTCCTCGACCACGAGTTCGTGGTCCGCGTCGGACAGGCTCATTACCTCCTCGTGGCCGCCCACAAGATAAGTCCCTTTCCATGCACCCGCGCTGGCAGGACGCGAACGTCCGGCAGCACACAACTCGCACCTGTCGAGGCGAGCGCCTGTTCAACAACCCGACACACCGTCCATAGCTGAGACTCACAGCTGAATACGAGTGGGCACCGGCATCGGCTATGGACTTTCAGGAGGGACAATATTGGTCTTTAGAATAGCTATCCCGCGTACAATTACCTCAAAATCTCTGGAGAGCCCATATCTCTCTCCTTTTCAAATCAGATAACTGGCCCTCGCAGTATATATGGCCGCTAGCCATACCCGAATGCAGTATGGGTGCTGCCGACGGTGACTGGCTGACGCTGGAAGGGAGTTCTTTCTCCGGCCGGTCCTTCTCCAGCGTGTGGGCGGTGGCGCTGGCGACCTACGGCGTCGGGGACGTGGTTACCACCATCGCCATCGTCTATTTCGTGCCGACGTTCACCGAGGCGAATCCCGCGATCCGGTGGGCGATCCAGTCGTTCGGCGGCGGCGGCTTCCTCGGCCTCAAACTCCTCGTGATATACTGCTGTCTCGGCGTGAGCATCTGGGGCGGCGTGCTCGAAGAAGACCCGTTGCTCTACTACGGTCCGCCGGTGCTTCTGACAGTGATGGGGCTCGCCGTGACCGGGTTCAACCTCAATCTGCTGTTTTCCTGAGGAACCGCCGTTTTACTGCCGGACTATTCAGCCGTCGCGTTGCCCGCGGTGGTCCCGTCCGACTGGTTGTTAGCCGGAGTCTCTGTCGGAGTTTCGGACAGGAGCGCGCTCGGCGGTGGGGAGGCACTGCCGCCGCTTTCGGTCGAAGTGGCGTCAGTTCCGTCCGGTGTCGACTCCGTCGGGCTTGGCGTCATCTCGGTGGCGGGCTCAGAAGTCGCGTCGCTGTTGTCGGTGAGACCGAGGGTCCCAACGCCAGCACCGACGACGGCGAGTAAAACGAGAAGGACCAGTCCCAGAAGCCGCTTGTTGTAGGTTCCGTCCGCATCCCGAAAGATATCGCTATCCATCTCGGCTCCGCCTCCGGCGGGCCGCGACGCCGCACTGTAAGTACTCCGATACCATCGTTTTTTGATAGGTTGTTGCTTTCTGTCGTGGAGGGACCCTCCACTATCCCACCAAGCCACCGATATCCCACCCAGTCGGCTCAGCTTACGATATGTCGCCCAGCAAACCGTATAACGTTTTCCATGTACTCAGCCGTCAGAACGGCACGCTCTCGTCGGACGATTCGTCCGCATCGTCCGTCCGGAGTTCACCGGTTTTCCGGTACCGCGTTTCGAGTTGCTGGAGTTTGTCGTTGATACTCGTACTCTGGTGGTGGCCAGGGCTCACGCGGACGCGGACAAGGTCGTACTCGTGGCGGTCCGACAGCCCGTTCCAGGCGCGAAACGCGCCGACAGTCAGCGTGTCGCTCTGGGGGCAGAACTCGGTCGTCGGCGTGAACTCGGCTCGCAACACGCTCCTGTCGTCCGTCTCACGGCCGTAGCGGAAGCCCGCGTCCGGGTGCCGATGGTCGAGGTTCAGCCGTGCGAGGTTGTACCCGAAAGTCATGTCGTACACGCCGCGCTCGTCGAACAGGTCCATCGTGAGTCGGTGGAACGCGGCGTGGTCGGTGCCGGTCAGTACTGCTGTCTCAGACAGGAACGGGCCGGGGTCAGGGTTGTGTTCGGGAACGAACGTCCCGTAGCTATCGAACCCGACGTCTGAGCCGCCACGGAGGCCGGAGAGAAGGCTCATACTGAATCGAACGGGCGGCATCCATCAGGACCTACTCCCGAACGTGTTCGGGGGAACCCCCTCACCGACGCCCGGCGAACGCTCAGGTGATGCCAGCAACCACACTCGACCTGCGCGAGACGCCGCCGCCGGAGCGACACTCGAAGATACACGACTCCTTCGAGGCGCTGTCCTCAGGGGAGACGCTTCGGATTATCAACGATCACGAGCCAAAGCCGCTGTTCTACGAGATGCAAGCCGAGGTCGAGGCGTTCGACGCGGCGAATTATCGGTGCGAGCAGGACGGCCCACAGAAGTTCGTCGCCGACCTTCCGAAACAATGAGCGAATCTACCGTCACAGAAACGGAGCGAGCAACGCTCGACGGCGACGGGGACGGCCGGACGAGGTTGTTCGACGGGGAGCCAAAGACCATCCGGTTGACACTCGATGCGGGCGAGTCGATTCCGGCCCACAAGCATCCCGGTCGGGACATCGTGTTCCTCCTCCGTTCGGGCGCCGTGGACCTGACGCTCGGCGACGAGACGGTGTCGCTCTCTCCCGGCGACGTCGTCCGGTTCGACGGTGACCAGGACATCTCCCCCGCCGCAACGGCGGACAGCGAGGCACTGCTCGTTTTGGCGTCGTCGGAGTAGGCTCACTCGAACAGGGAAATCGCGGTTTCGATCCGCTCGTCGTCCGCACTCCTCGCCGCGTCCTGTAGAGTTGCCCGGGGGACGGCGAGCAATCGGTCGACGAGCCGTTCGCTCAGTTTTTCGACCGCAAGCTGCTGGTCAGCCGTCAGTTCACCGTCCTGCTGTAGCTGTGACAGCGTCCGTTCGAGTTGCTCCCGCTGAATCTTCGCACCACGGCTGTCGATACGAGCGATCGCTTCTTCGACGTCGACAGGCGGCTCCGTGTTCTGATTCATCTGTGCCAGATGACTGTCACTGTCGCGTCGTCGGTCTCAACACTTTCGTACTCGTAGCCTCTGTCCTCGAGTTTCGGATAGAGGTGCTGTGGGGCGCGGTCGTTGAACTGGACGAGGACGGTGTCGTCGTCAAGGTCCGCAAGCCGCTCTAGTGTCTGCTTGAGCGGCTTTGGCGGCCCCAGCGACTGCACATCGAGGCGTTCCGTCGGCGCGTCACCGGGCGCACCGGTTTCCGAAATCAGGGCCGCGATTTGCTCTGTTGGCTGGTGGTTCGACGTCATGTGTTCGCGTTCGGTTGTGAACGGGCCGACCCTTTCCCCGAACATATTCGGCCTCAGTGCCAGCAGGGACAAGGTCGTACTACACAGCAATGAGCGGAATACCTGCCGACGTGGACGCAGACGCCGCCCCGCCGATGACGGTCCCGCTGCGTCATTTCGTCGTCGCGCTGGCGTTTCTGGTCGCCGGTGTCACCGTCGGCGTCGTCGAGGGCCGTGCTGGCCACCTCGCACAGGTCCACCTCCTGCTCGCGGGGTGGGTCTGTCTCACCATCATGGGCGCACTGACGCAGTTCGTCCCGGTCTGGTGTGGCATCGAACTCCACTCGCGCCGCCTCGCTGCAGCGCAGTTACCACTCGCTGCGGTCGGGTTCGCGGGTCTGGCCGCTGGCTTCCTGACAGCGACTCCTGCCCTGCTACCGGTCGCCGGCGCGTTCGCGCTGATCGGCGTCTGGACGCTCTGTTACAACATCGGACGGACGCTACTCGCTGCGGAGCCCGACGTCACGGCGATTCATTTCGGCTGGGCACTGGTGTTTTTCGCCCTCGTGACGGCCGCCGGGATAGTGTTGGCGCTGGATCACGCTGCCGGCGTCCTCCCGATTTTGGGAATCGGCCGGCAGGGGCTCTTGCTGGCCCACGGGACACTCGCCGTGTTCGGTGCTGTCCTGACGACTGTCGCGGGTGCACTGGCACAGCTCGCCCCGATGTTCACGCAGGCCGACACAGGCAGGGTCGATGCAGCGGTCCAGCGGGCGGAGACGGCCGTCTATCCGTTCGGCGTTCTTGCGCTCGCCGGCGGTCGCCTAGTTGGGTCACCCGTTCTGGCCCGGTTCGGCGCAGTTCTCGTCGCTGCTGGCCTTGGCGTGGTGGCGGTGCTCTTGGCGCGACAGCTCGTCGGGGCGCGTGTCGAGTGGTCCCCGATGTTGACCCGATACAGCGTCGCAGCGCTGTCGCTGTTTCTCTGGGCCGGACTGACGGTGTTCGCGTGGTGGAACGACCCGCTGGCGTACGCCGGGCTGCTCGGTCAGCCGTCGACGGTGCTGCTCGTCGGCGGCGTCGGCTTCGTCGTCCTCGGGACGCTGTATCACGTCGTCCCGTTTATCGTCTGGGTCCACCGGTACAGCGACCGCCTCGGCTTCGAGGACGTGCCGATGGTCGATGACCTGTACGACCACCGAATCGCGGCAATAGATGGTGTGGCGCTGACAGTTGCGTACGGCCTCCTCGTGAGCAATCAGTGGCTCGAGACACCGGACGGCACGGCGTTAGTCGCCGGGGCGCTCGCGTTTTTCGGGACTGTCCTGTTCGCGGGGAACCTCGTCGCCGTCCTCGTCGAACACAGCCCGCAATCGCTACCAACACTCCTGACCGGTCGTGGACGCACGCCCGCCGAGGACTCGTAACTCAGTTCGTCGTGGTCGGCTGGTCAGTGTACACCGAGTAGGTCAGAATAAAGAACCCAGCAGCGGTGAACAGTTCTTCGACAGTGACGCTCTGTGCGACCGGCATGCCGACGAACTGGTGGAGGCTGCCGCCGAGTATTGCACCCAGTGTGACGAACCCGATACCGAGACAGAGCGCTCGCATCGCCGGTGCCCGAGTGCGGCGGTATGCGCGGTATGTCAACGTCGTCAGTATCACACCGCAGAACAGCGTGACTGTCTTCATCCCGATTAACAACACTGCGTTCGCTCCAAGCATGGCTTTGATTGACACGTCCTGATAAATATACCGTCCGTAGCGTTTCCAGTCGGTGAGAATACCAGTGTCACGACACGATACGGACCAGTTGCCCGCTCCGGCCGAAATCGAGAAGCGAGAGGCGACGAGATTGCTGCGCGGGTACGTCGCGTGGTCACTACCGAACGTACAGCGAGTACAGGATGATACCCAGGCCGATGGCCGTCAGTGAACTCGACGTGAAGACGCTCACGGAGAGCAGTTGCTGACCGAGATACCTGCCGACAACGATATCGAGAACGCCACCAATAAATGCGCCAAGGGTCACCACACCGAACCCGTAGGTGAGCCACTTGTGCTGGGGGCTTTTCGTCCGGCTGTACGCCTGATACGAGTAGTACGTAATCAGTCCGCCAAGAATGAGGATCAGTGTCTTCGAGACGACGATGCCGACCTGTGAACTTGGAATGTGTACCATGGTTATGTCTCCTTTCGCACCTCGGACCAGAGGTTTTCGAGCCGTTGGTCCGGCGTCCGAGCGCGGTGTGAGATGTCGACGGTGAGCGACAGTTCCTCGTCGAGACTGATGACGACCTCCTCGAAGTCGATCGCGTATCGGCTCGCGTGTTGGCCGTCCGACCGGACTTCGACGCCCTCGTACAGCAACGAGGACTCGGTCAGTAGTTCGAGCTTTCGGTAGGTCGTCGATAGCGGTACGCCGCTCCGGTCGGATATCTCGCTCGCCGTCAACGGTTCCTCCAGTACGCTGACAATGGCGCGACAGTCCTCGTCGTCGAGTGCGTCGAGGACCGTCTGTAACTCCGGCGTCTCCTCGTCAGCGAAGGGGTCCCGGACCATCCTTGCTCGACACTGCCCGCCCAAGACGTTTAATGTAACCGACTTGGGAGCGCTTACCGCCCGACACAGCCGACGTTTGCGCCACACAGCACGCAATATATGGGGGACTTATCTGTAACCGTTCGTTCGTTCCCAGCAACTGAGAACGCTTCTGTCGGTCTGAGAACTCCCTTCGGGGGGTTTATACTGTGGTGTCTTATCCACAGTTGCTTATGGAAGACCAGATTGGCGCACCCGGATCGGGCATCTCCCGTCGTGACTTCGTGAAAGCCTCCGGCCTCGGTGGCACGGTCGCGCTTGCGGGCTGTACCGCCCCGGGTGAGGTTCCGACCGAAGAGTCAGTCGACACCAGCACAACTCCAGCACAATCCGACAGCGACCTCCCGACCACGTCGCCGCCTGAGATCGTCAACGTCGACGAACAGGGTGGCGAAGTGACGCTCTCCTCTGTCCCGGCAAAGCACGAGGCCCATCCCGGCGAGTCGATGGGCGGCCCGGTCGAACTGCCAAAGGTGTGGGCGTTCAAGGCCGACGACGGCGAACCGAGCGTTCCGGGACCGATTCTCCGGACGACGGAAGGCGAGGACATGGAGGTCACCTTCGACAACACGGACGGCATGCGCCCGCACACGGTCCACTTCCACGCCGTCCAGAAGCAGTGGGAAGACGACGGCGTCCCGACGACGACGGGCATCCGCATCGACCCCGGCGAGAAACACACCTACACGATCCCCGCGAACGTGACGGGCACGCATCTCTATCACTGCCACTACCAGACTCACCGCCACATCGACATGGGGATGTACGGCATCTTCCGCGTCGACCCGAAGGGCTACGAACCGGCCGACAAGGAGTACTTCATGACGCTGAAGGAGTGGGACTCCCGACTCAACCGTCAGATGGCCGGCATGGACGCCAGCTACGATGTTCGCAACCGTCGCCCCGATACGTTCACGGTCAACGGCAAGTCCGCGCCGCGGACGCTGCATCCCGAGGACGGCTCGCCGATCATCGTCGAGCAGGGCGATACGGTGCGTATCCACATGTGTAATAACGGGTACATGGACCACCCGATGCACATTCACAACCACCGGTTCCAGGTGACCCACAAGGACGGCGGGAAGATTCCGGAAGCCGCCCGCCACGACCAGGACATCACCAGCATCCCGCCCGCCGGTCGGCACACTATCGAGTTCGAGGCCGACGCCGACCCCGGCATCTACCTCGCGCACTGTCACAAGGTCAGCCACGCGATGAACGGGACCTCCTACCCCGGTGGGATGATCACCGGTGTCGTCTACAAGGAGGCGATGGACACCGACATCTTCAAACAGCTGATGGACTACGCCGGCTACGAAGCGTAAGACGGCGTTTCGATAGGCTGCGTGAGTTGATTGGTCTTTTCGCGGGACATCTCGGCTACATTCGAATAGCAGACTTTCCTTTTAAGCCACGCAGGCACGACCCGTTAGTAAATCAGATACTGCTATACCAAAATTCGGAGTTCGGCTATTGCGACCACTTCCGGCAGCCACGAGCAACTCGACTGTGACCGCTATCCTCCAGTCTCACTCTGTGCTTGCACAGCTCCCGCCCAGCGTCTGGACGGCAAACGCTGTATTCCAATCGAACTGAAACGCCGTTGACCGAGTGGTTCCCAGTAGCTGAGAACACGCTAGTCCCGTTTTTCTTGGGGAGTCTAACAGAGGGGTATGGAAGAGTTCGACCACGAGGTAGACGCCCCGCGCGGCGCAACGAGTCGCGAGTGGGAGGTGTTCGTCCGCGAGGACACGGCGGACCCGCTCACCCACGTCGGCAGTGTCAGCGCGCCGTCCGCCGACATCGCCAGAGAGCAGGCAGCGTCGCTGTTCGCGCGGACGGCCGTCACACTGTGGTTGTGTCCTGCCGACGAGACGCACCGCTACCAGACGGACGAGGCGACGCTCGGAACGGGGAACGCGGGGGACGACGCCACTATGAGCGTCGACGAGATGGAGTCGGAGACGCTCCGGGGTGAAAACCGATGATTTCGGTCTCGAAACTGCTCTGTGACCTCGACGCTGAGGGGGACGGCCTCCGGTACGACGCGGCCAACGAGTCGACCAAACGCCAGATCCGGGACGAGAAGCAGCGCCGGCCCGTCGTCGTCTGGAACGTCACCAAGCAGTGCAACCTCTACTGTGATCACTGCTATGCTGCCGCCGACACCGAAATCGCCGACGGGGAGCTCTCGACCGCGGAGGGGAAAGCGCTGCTCGATGACCTGGCCGACTACGGCGCGCCGGTGGTGCTGTTCTCCGGCGGCGAGCCGCTCGTCCGGCAGGACCTCGAAGAACTGGTCGCCTACGCGAACGAGGTCGGCGTCCGACCGGTGCTTTCGACCAACGGGACGCTCATCACCGAAGAGCGCGCCCGGTCGCTCAAGGACGCCGGGCTGAAATACGCTGGCGTCTCAGTCGACGGGCTGCCGGAGCGAAACGACGACTTCCGCGGGGTCGACGGCGCGTTCGAGGGCGCGGTTCAGGGGATAGAGAACTGCCTCGACGCGGGCCTGAAGACCGGACTCCGGTACACGATCACCGAGCGCAACGCCGCGGACCTGGAGGGCGTCGTCGACCTGCTGACCGACGTGGGCGTGGACCGCTTCTGCTTCTACCACCTGGACTACGGCGGCCGCGGGACCGAGATTGTCGACGCCGATCTCACGCCCGAGGACCGCCGGCAGGCGGTGAAGCGAGTCTGTGACATGACTCGCGAGTACCACGACCGCGGCGAGGAGATCGAGACGCTACTGGTCGGTAACTACGCCGACGCGGCCTACCTCGTCGAGTACGCCCGCGAGCACATGAGCGAGGCACAGGCCCAGCGGGTGTACGAGTACCTGCGGGTCAACGGCGGGGACCCGACCGGCGAACGCGTCGCCGACGTGGACTATCAGGGCAACGTCCACCTCACGCAGTTCTGGCAGGGGTACTCGCTGGGGAACGTCCGCGACCGCTCGTTCGGCGCTATCTGGGAGGACGAGTCGAACCCGCTTCTGACGGCACTCCGCAACCGCGAAGAGCACCTCACGGGGAAATGCGCCGACTGCCGCTACGCCGAGGTCTGTCGCGGCGGGTCCCGGCTCCGGGCGCTCACCGTGGAAGACGACCTGTTCGCCCCGGACCCGCAGTGTTACCTGGAAGACGAGGAGATCCACGGGTCGCCGCCGTTCGACACCGGTGAGCGCTCGGTGGCGAGCGGGAGCTCGGCCGACTGAGTCGGCAGCGTCTAACCCCATTTTAATCCCCACCAAGCTGAGGGGGCTCACTCATTCCTGCACACCAGTAATTGCAACATGCGACCGTCGATTGACGGTCGTATCGTCGGGAAGCACACGCTCAGTCTCGTGGGACAGATGGGCGTTCTTCGGGCACTCGGCTGCCTTGGACACGGCGGCCGGTTTGTTCTCTGTGAGAACGGGGGCGGACCGGGGCGTTTTTGCCCTGCCCCCCGTTATCGATACCTGTGCAGTCGGTTGAGCTACACGCGCACTCGTCGCTGTCGTACGACGGCCGGGACCCGGTCGAGCTCCTCTTAGAGCAAGCCAGCGCCGTCGGACTGGACGCGCTGGCCGTGACTGACCACGACGAAATCGACGCCAGCCTCCGGGCGGCCGAACTCGCCCCGGAGTACGGCCTCGTCGGGATTCCCGGGATGGAGGTCACATGTGCCGCCGGACACGTCCTCGCTCTGGGGATTCAGGAGGCGATTCCGCCACACCTTCCGTTCGAGGAGACGCTCGACCGCATTCGCGATCAGGGGGGACTCGCAGTCGTCCCACACCCGTTTCAGGAGTCCCGCCACGGCGTGCTGGAACACATCTCGAAGGCCGAACTCGCGACGGCCGACGCCATCGAAGTGTACAACTCGCGGCTGCTGACCGGACGGTCGAACCGGCAGGCCGAGCGGTTCGCCCGTCGCAACGGGTTGCCGATGACCGCCGGCAGTGACGCCCACATCGCGGAGATGGTCGGGCAGGCAGTCACCAACGTCGGCACGGACGAACGAACGGCCGACGCGATTCTCGACGCCATCCGCCAGGGCGAGACGACTGTCGAGGGCAAGCGGACGCCGTGGCGGATTAGCTTCCGGCAGGCCGCCGGCGGGGCGAAGCGACGCGTCAAGAACGGCATTGCGGAACTACTGCAGTGATGCAGGGAGCTGACCCAGATACCGTCGCCGACGCCCTCGACAGCGGCGACGCGCTGCCGGGAAGCGGCGGGTTCGCGGGCGAACTGGACGGAACGCTCCTCCGGGACGTTCTCGGGCGATACCCGCTGTTCGTGGAGCGGACTGTTTCTGACGGGGAGCCTCTCGACCCCGGGCAGTGGAGCCGCGACCCGACCGCGCTGGCCGATCCGCGGTCGTTCCCCGCCGGTCATATTCGGGACGACAACGGGACCCGGCAGCGGTGGTCGCTCCCGTCGCCCGACCCGTTCAGCGACCGCGAGACAGCCATCAATCGGGTTCGCGAGGCTGTCGAGACGAGCATCGACGCCGTCGACACTGATTCTCTCGCTATCGCGTTCTCAGGCGGTGTGGACTCGGCGCTGCTCGCGGCTCGTCTCGACGCGCCGCTGTACGTCGCGGGCTTCCCGGACAGTCACGACGTTGAGGCCGCTCGGTCGGCCGCCGACCTGCTGAGGACCGAGGTCCGTGTGGTCGAACTGACTCACGAGGCTATCGAGCGGGCGGTCCCCGAAATCGCACACGCCACCGGTCGAACCAACGCCATGGCGGTCCAAATTGCGCTCCCGCTGTATCTCGCCGCGGAACGGGTCGCCGCCGACGGCTTCGACCGGCTGGCGCTCGGCCAGGGAGCCGACGAGCTGTTCGGTGGCTACGCAAAAGTCGCAAAGGCCCCCGAGGACCCCCGCGTAGAAGCCGACACCGTCCGCGGGGCACAGCGGGAGGTCATCGGCTCGCTCCCCGACCAGTTGGAGCGGGACGTGCTCGCACTGCGGGCCGCCGGCGTCGAGCCGGTGACACCGCTGTTACACGACCGCGTTGTCGAGGCCGCGCTCCGACTGGACGGCGAGCTGCTCGTGGACGGCGAGACGCGGAAGGTCGCGCTCCGGGCGGCAGCGCGCGGATCACTCCCCGACGAGATCGCAAACCGGGACAAGAAGGCCGCACAGTACGGCTCACTCGCCGCCCGGGAACTGGACCGTCTGGCCCGACAGGCCGGCTACAAGCGCCGGATGGACGACCACGTCACGCAGTACGTCGAGTCGCTCGTGGAATGACACGGGCGGTGTCCTTGCAGTCAGCCCCGTGAATAATAATATGTAATTAGGTTTTAGTGTGCGGCGTCGATAGTTGTTCTCGAATGATAGGTGTTCGATGTGAACGCCGCCCCAGCGAATCCCTGGCAGTACAGTGGGGTGGGCCGTAATGACACAACACCGGCGGTCAGTCGTCAAAGCCGTGAGCTACCGACTATTCGCGACCAGCGTCGTGTTCGGCATCGCCTTCCTGTTTACCGGTGAACTCGGGTCGTCTGCGAAAATCGGGCTTTCAGCGGCGGCTGCTAAGACAGTCCTGTACTACGTGTGGGAACGACTCTGGGCGAACATCGACTGGGGAGTCAGTGAGGCGTAAGTCACTCGCCGACAGCACCGATTGCCTGCTGGCCGACCTCGACGACGTCTGCCGGGAGTTCATCGCTCCGATTCTGTAGGTCATTAGCAGAGAACCATTCCCAGTCCTCGGCCGGCTGTTCGCCCGGCCCCGGCGCGATATCGCGGGTATCCGCCCGGCCGTAGAAGATGAAGTCGATGTGTTGGTGGCCGACCTCGCCTTCGGCGTTCACGTTGATGTCCTCCAGCAGGAAGTGCTGTGGTTGGGGCATCGACTGGACCGTTTCGCTTTCGATGTCCTGCTGTGGGGCAATGAGGGCCACGTCGAGGCCCAGTTCCTCGCGCGTCTCGCGGAGCGCGGCCTCGTGGGGGAGTTCGTCGCGGTCGATGTGGCCGCCGGCGGGCAGCCACATGTCGAGCTTACTGTGTTCGTGGAGCGCGACACAACCCTCGCTAACGACGTAGACGGTTGCGACAAAATGCCGAGTAGTTTCCATACCGACGGCACGGCACAGTCGGTGGTTTAGGTTACGATACCGGTTACGGGTGGATGTTGTCCTCAGCTTCCAGCAGTTCGTGGTAGCGGTTGCGGATGGTGACCTCGGAGATATTGGCCACTTCGCTGACCTCGCTCTGAGTCACCTTCTCGTTGGTGAGCAGCGAGGCGGCGTACACCGCAGCGGCGGCGAGGCCGACCGGCGACTTCCCGGAGTGGACGCCCTCTTGCTTGGCGTTCTGGAGCAGCTGGCGGGCGCGCCGTTCGACCTCCTCGGAGAGGTCCAGGTCCGACGCGAACCGCGGGACGTAGCTCTCGGGGTCGGCCGGCTGGATTTCGAGGCTGAGTTCGCGGACCACGTAACGGTAGGTCCGGGCGATTTCGTCTTTCTCGACGCGCGAAACGCCGGCAATCTCATCGAGCGACCGCGGCGTCCCGGCCTGTCGCGCGGCGGCGTACAGCGACGCCGTCGAGACGCCCTCGATGGAGCGGCCGGGCAACAGGTCTTCGTCCAGTGCGCGACGGTAGATGACGCTGGCCGTCTCGCGGACGTTCTCGGGCAGTCCGAGCGCGGACGCCATGCGGTCGATTTCGCCCAGCGCCTGCTTGAGGTTGCGCTCCTTGGAGTCGCGGGTGCGGAACCGCTCGTTCCAGGTGCGCAGTCGCTGCATCTTCTCGCGCTGGCGCGAGGACAAGGAGTTGCCGTAGGCGTCCTTGTCCTGCCAGCCGATGTTCGTCGAGAGGCCCTTGTCGTGCATCATGTTCGTCGTCGGCGCACCGACACGGGATTTCTCGTCTTTCTCCTTCGAATCGAACGCGCGCCACTCGGGACCGGGGTCGATCTCGTCCTCCTCGACGACCAGCCCACAGTCCTCACACACTGTTTCACCGCGCTCGCTGTCGGAGAGTAACGACCCGTTACACTCCGGACAGACGAGCGTTTCCGACTCCTCTTCGTCCGTCTGCTCTGTCTCCGTTTCGCGCTCGTTCGAGTATCGGCGGATGCTGGTATCGGTCATTTGTTGGGGGGTGGGACAACCGGGTATCGTACCCGAAAAACGTGTTGTAACCTACTGTTGTATCTACGGCGACTTAAAACTTTTGTCCGTTTCAGAAGTCCAATTTTCCGAAGGGGAAACAAGAGTTGGCAATTCTTGTGTATTCGCTTCCACAATTATTAACTATGCTATATATCTGCCCGGTGTTTCGAAACGCTTACCGCGCATCCAGCACTCCGGCCCGACATGAGCGACCCCGCCGTCGATCCCGAGGAGGTTCGGCACGTCGCCGACCTCGCCCGTGTCGACCTCGCAGACGACGAGATCGAGCGGTTCACCGAGCAGCTGGGCGACATCCTCGACGCGTTCGAAGCGCTCGATGACGTCCCAGAGACAGAACGCGAGGCCGAACTCTCGAACGTGATGCGCCCCGACGAGACACGCGAAAGCCTCTCACAGGAGGAAGCGCTCCGGAACGCCAGCGACACCGAGGAAGGGCAGTTCAAAGGGCCGAAGGTGTCGTAGATGACGGCGTACAACGGCTACATCACCGACGAGACCATCGAGGGCGCGGACGACGGCCCGCTGGCGGACAAGACCGTCGCGGTCAAGGACAACATCTCCACCGAGGGCGTCCGGACGACCTGCGGTTCGGCGATGCTCGAAGACTACGTCCCGCCGTACGACGCAACGGTCGTCGAGCGCCTGAAAGACGCCGGCGCGACCATCCCCGGCAAGACGAACATGGACGAGTTCGGGATGGGGACGACCACCGAGACGTCGGCGTTCGGGCCCGTTGAGAACCCCGTCGCCGAGGGCCGGGTGCCGGGCGGTTCCTCCGGCGGGTCGGCTGCTGTCGTCGCCAGCGGCGACGCTGACCTCGCACTCGGCAGCGACACTGGCGGCTCTATCCGCTGTCCGGCCGCCTTCTGTGGCGTCGTCGGTATCAAGCCGACCTACGGGCTGGTTTCCCGATACGGCCTCGTCGCCTACGCCAACAGCCTCGAACAGATCGGCCCCATCGCGCCGTCTGTTGAGGGCGCTGCGGAACTGCTGGATGTCATCGCCGGGCCGGACGAACACGACGCGACGACGCAGGAAGCGCCCGAGAGCGACGGCTCCTACGCGGCGGCCGCCGACGGCGACGTCGACGGACTCTCTATCGGCGTTCCGACGGAACTGCTGGACGGGGCCGACGAGGACGTCGTCGAGACGTTCTGGGCGGCGATGGACGACCTCGAAGCACAGGGTGCGAGCTACCACGAGGTCGACCTCCCCTCCGTCGAACACGCTGTCGAGGCGTACTACGTCATCGCGATGTCCGAGGCCTCCTCGAACCTCGCGCGGTTCGACGGCGTCCGGTACGGGCAGTCCGGCGGCTACGACGGCAACTGGAACGAGTCGTTCGCGAACGCCCGTGAGGAAGGCTTCGGCGAGGAGGTCAAGCGTCGGATTCTCCTCGGAACCTACGCCCTCTCGGCGGGCTACCACGACAAGTACTACAAGAAAGCACAGGACGCCCGCGCGTGGGTCAAACAGGACTTCGACGAGGCGCTTGACGATGCCGACGTGCTCGCCTCGCCGACGATGCCCGTCCCGCCGATGAAACGCGGCGAAAGCCTCGACGACCCGCTCACGATGTATCTGGCCGACGCCAACACGACGCCGGTGAACCTTGCAAACCTTCCGGCTATCTCCGTTCCCGCTGGCGAAACCGACGATGGACTGCCGGTCGGGCTCCAGTTGGTCGGGCCGGCGTTCGGTGAACGCGAAATTATCCGGGCCGGCAGCGCACTGGCATAAGCACGCGAGTAAGCAATCATCCGAGCTGATGGCCTGAGGCTGGGGCCGAACCCTCCGTACACTTTTTGTTCGTCATGACGAACAGACAATTATGGCTTCCCTCCTGTCCACTACGTGGTCCCTCCGCGCACGCCTCCTCGCGCTCGTAGTGGTGCTCGTCGCCTTTGACGCCGTGGCTGTCGCCGTCACGTACGTGCTGGGCCACGTCGCGTTCGGTCTCCTGCCGCTGGTCGGCTACGATACCGGGACGCTGTTCTGGACGATGGGGTTCGATATCGTGCCGCTGTGGCCCGTCGTCCTCGTCGGGACGCCGCTCGTGCTCGCCGTCCAGTCCATCTACGGCTACCGGATGACGCTCCGGGATTCCGGAACAACTGCGACCGAATCTAGGGCGTCCGATCCTGAGTCCGTCGACGCGATGCGGGCGAAGATACGGCGTAGCGAAACCGCCGACCGCCTCCGAGAGCGAGTGGCTCGGCTGGCACAGACGGCGGATATGGTGACACCGGACGTGACAGTCATCGACTCGGAGACGCCCAACAGCTACGTCGCCAGCCGGCCCGGCGAACAGACGCTGGTCGTGACCACGGCGCTCGTCGACCAGCTCGACGACGCGGAACTCGACGCCGTCATCGCCCACGAACTGGCCCACCTCAAGAACGGCGACGCGTTCGTCATGACTGCGGCCGCGTTCCTCCCGACCGTCAGCGCGCTGTTTACTCGCACGCTCGGAAAGACGCTGCAGTACTCGATGTTCTTCCACTGGTTCCTCGGCGGCGACGACGAGGACGGGACGTGGGTCGCTGGCGGGAACATTCACCTCGTGATGCTGCTCTTCGCTGTCATCGCGATACCGGTCACGGCGACGCTGTATCTCGCCAGCACAGCCTGTTACCGGCTCCTCTCACGGATTCGGGAGTACGCCGCGGACGCGGGCGGTGTCGCCATCTGTGGCTCCCCGGCAGCACTCGCCAGCGCGCTGGAGACGCTGACAGACGACCAGCGTCCGACCACAGACATCCGAACCGCCGAGACCGGTGTTCGAGAACTCTGTGTGATCCCACACGCCATTGCGTCCGACGAGCAAACTCCGCCGGAGGGGCGGGCCGAACGGCTCGCTCACCGCTGGCGGAGCGTCTCCGAGCGGCTGCTGCCCGGGTCGCATCCAGATGTCGCTGACCGCATCGCTGCTCTGGAGGACCACCAGTCCGCCCTCGACCGGCGCGGGCAGTCGTGACGAAGGGGTACAGTTTACTCGCCGGCGACCCGAGAGAGCGTATGAGCGACGACGCCGAGGGGCGACTCAGCTGGCTCCACTGGCCAACGGTCCTGAAAGGGCTGGCGCTGGGAGTCGGGGCCGGCCTGATACTGGCCGTGTCACTGGGGGATTTCTATCTTGGAATACTGCTTGGCACACTCAACGGGCTCGCTTTCGGTATCGGCTGGTCGCACTCGCGGGCCTGAGTTACGCGACGCAGACGCTGTGCCGGCGACAGCTACAGCACGCTGTCGTACACGTCGGCTAGTTTGTCGATAGCGTGCTCGACGCTGATCACGTCCCGCCGGGCGAGACAGCGCTCCCGAAGGTGTTCGCGTTCGTTGAGGACGCGCTCGATAGCCCGACGGAAGCCGTCGATGTCGCCTTCGTCGTAGGAGTAGCCGGTTTCGCCGTCCTCGATAGTGTCGCTGAGTGCGCCAGCGTCGACACCGGCGACGGGCGTCCCACAGCAGTTTGCCTCCAACGCGACCAGACCCTGCGTCTCGACGGGGCTGGGGAACGCGAACACGTCGAGTGTCGAGTACAGTTCGGGCAGTTCTGCACGGTCAAGAAATCCGAGAAACCGCACGTCGACGTCGCTGTGCTCGGCCGTCGCTTCGAGCGATTCACGGGCCGGGCCGTCACCGGCGAACACGACAGTCACGTCCAGCCCCTCGCAGGCGGTGATGATGTCCTCAAGGCACTTTTCGTAGCCGTGGCGGCCGGTGTAGCCGACGATAGGGCTATCGGGGAGGTCGTAGCGGTCCCGGAAGTCGGCCGTGTCGACCGGTTCGAACACGGTCGTGTCGACGCCGTTCGGAACGACGGTCACTGTCGTATCGAGGCCGATAGCCTCCCGGAGGTGAGTCGCCGCGCGCTCGCTTGGCGCGATCACGGTGTCGGCACGGCCCAGGAACCAGCGTTCGTAGCTCTCGGCGCTGGAGCGGACCGCCGACTCGACAGCGCCGTTGAAAGAGACGTACTCGGCGTACTCGCTCGTCGGCGTGTGATACGACGCGACGAAGGGGACATCGAGTTTGCCGGCGAGTCGCTGGCCCGCCATCCCGAGGCTGAACGGAGTGTGGGCGTGGACCAGTTCGGCGTCCCGGACACCCTTCGGTATCTGTGGCATCCCCAGGCGAAACCCCTCGTAGAAGGGGAACGGAAGGCTCCGGACCGGATACTCGTTCTCTGATGGGTCGTGATTGCTTTTCGGGTAGACCACGCCCATGCGACCGCCGCGGTCGCGCCAGCGGTCCCGCCACGTCTGGACCGTGTAGGTCACCCCATTGACGGTCGGCAGGTACGTGTCGGTGAACGTCGCGACGTGCGGCAGTGTCATCGCCGCGGCGTAGCAGGACCAGGCCTTAAACCGTTGCCATTGGCACGCCATCAGTCAGACAGTTGTCACTCGCTGGCGGGTGCCAGAGTTCTTTTGGGGGACCGTGGCACAGTTGAGGTAATGGATCGGGACGGCTGGCTGTACGCCTGGGCAATCGCATCGGTCGCGTTTGGCGCGGGCTCGTTGCTCGTTCCACTGTATTTCGTCGCCATCGGCGGCGAGACGTTCATGCTGGGCGTCCTCGCCGGGGTGGCCGCCGCCGCGGGCGCGCCGGGGGCACTCATCTTCGGACGCATCGCCGACAAAACGGGGAAGCGCCGGTCGCTCGTCCTCCTCGCACTGGGGCTGGCGACTTCCGCGTTGTTGCTCGTCTCGCTCACCGAACAGCCGTGGCTGGTCATCGTCGGCAACGGCCTGCTGTGGTTCGCGGCTGGCGCTGCCGCGCCGGTGCTGACGCTGCTTGTCACCACCGGAACCGTCGAGCGGGACTGGCCGGCCCGGTTCGCCGTCCTGAACCGCTACCAGGGCTGGGGCTGGGCCGGCGGGTTAGTCCTCGGTCTCGTGTGGACGGCGCTGCTCTCCGGACCACTCGGAGAGATCCCCGCACAGCAGTCGCTGCTGTGGCTGTGTGCGGCCGCGGTCGGCCTGTCGGTGTTCTTCGGGGCGAAGTGGCTGCCGTCCGACCCCGACGAACTCGACCGGCCGCGGGCCAGTCGGATGGCGCGGGCCATCGCCCGGTCGCGCCGGCTCCCGGTCCGGAGCGCGACGTTCCCGGTCAGTCAGGGGCGGCTGTACTGGCTCACGCGGTCGATACACCCCCGAGAAGTCGCGGCCCGGTTCTCCCCGTCGCTGACCATCTACTTCGGGGCCGTCATCGCCTTCTTCGTCGGTTTCGGCGTGTTCTGGGGGCCGTTGCCGCTGTATCTCTCGCGGACGCTCGGCTACGAGTCGGGACTCGTCTTCGCGCTGTATCTCGTCTCCAGCGTCGGCTCGGCGCTGTGGTACGACCGCGCTGGCGCACTCGCCGAACGCTACAGCCCGAGCGGGCTCCAGGTCGGGGGCCTGCTGGCCCGCGCCGCGCTTCATCCGGCTGTCGCCGTCGTGGGGCTCCTGCTGTCGGCGACGCTCCTGGGCACGATCATCAACGGCGTCGTGTTCGTCCTCATCGGCGTCGCCTGGGCCGTCATCGCCGTCACCGCGGCCAGCGTCGTCACCCAGCTCGCGCCGTCGGCCATCCGCGGCGAGGCGCTCGGCATCTACACCGCCGTCTCCGGGCTGGCGAGCGGCGTCGGGTCGCTACTGGGCGGCTGGCTCGGCGGCTACGACTTCCTGCTCGCGTTCGCCGTCGCTGGCGCGCTGGTGCTGGTCGGCGCGGTGCTGGTCGCGGTCGTCTGGCGGCGCTCGCCGTCGGTGTCTGTCAACAGCGAACCGCTATCGGCATAACAATCGCTTCGACCGCTCGAGCCATCTGCCTCGATCCGCTCAGGCCAGTTCTTCGTACGTCTCGACCAGCCGCCGGCCGACCCGTTCCAGGCTGTGCTCTCTGGCCGTCTCTTTGGCGTTCTCGCCCAGTCGATCCCGCAGGTCGGGGTTCTCGGCGAGACGCTCTAGCGCCTCGCGGAACTCCGCCTCGTCTTCGCAGATGAGGCAGTCATGGCCGTCCTCGTAGTACTCCCGGAACACCGGAATGTCCGAGAGGACGACCGCCTTCCCGCAGGCCATCGCCTCTAGCACGGCGATGCCCTGGTTCTCGGCCTTCGTCGGGAACAGGTACACGTCACCGGCCCCGAACGCGCCGCGGATGTCCTCGATCCATCCGGTGAAGGTCACGTTCTCGGGCGGGTCGTTCACCCACCGCGAGACGGTCCTGGAGGCCTGTGGCCCGGCGTCGTAGGGGCCGAACCACGCGAAGTCGTGCTTCGTCTCTTGGGCGAGTTCACAGAACGTCGTCAGCCCCTTGCGCTCGAAGACGTTGCCGACGGCGAAGACGACCATCCCGTCGAGGTCGTAGCGCCGCCGGTAGTCCTCGCGCAGGTCCTCATAGCCCGCCAGCGCGTCGATGTCGACGCCGTTCGACATCGGCTGTATGGGCGCGTCGACGGGATAGGATTCGAGTATGTTCTTCGTGTATTCGGAGGGGCAGAGCACGAGGTCAGCCTGGGAGTAGAACCACTTCAAATAGCGACCCAGCGCCGGCGCGACCAGGTTCGACCCGCGGAAACTGTCCCGGAAGTCCTCGCGGGTGACGTGAGCGTGCAGGACGAGCGGGATGTCCGCCTGCGCCGCGTGCTGCGCCACGGCGACGGAGCCGGGTCCGATCATGTTGCAGTGGGCGATGTCGAACTCGCGGAACACCGGGTCGTTGAAGGCGATATTGCCACCCAGTGCCCACGCCGGATGGCCCTCCTGCCAGGGCGTCGTCTCCACCTCGATGTCGGTCTCGGACAGCGCCGCCCGCTGGTGGTCCACGGCGGTGCCGATGCCCGACCGGTCGAGGCGGTCGGCCAGTTCGAGATAGTTCAGGACGCGCACGTCTCGGGCAACTCTGTCGGGGCCGAAAATCCTATCGACTTCACTTGTGGAGGGTGTGATTAGAAGCGTTTACTTACCAAACAAACGTTCAGAACAGCCAGAAAGCCCCCGCGCTATCGACTCCCGCGGCTCGCTGTGCGCTTCCCTCGCTCACTCCGTTCACTCAGTCCAGTGCTTGCTTCACCGGGGTTCGTCGATAGCGGGGCCCCTTTCAGTCCCACCCGTGTCGGCTGGTCGAACAGTCACAGGTGGGACTGAAAGGGGCGAGACGCTGGGCGTTCGAGACGAAGCAAGCACTGCATGAGCGACGGTAGGGAGCGAAGAAGCGCGCAGCGAGTGCGCGGCGCTCCGCGCCGCGACCACTCGAACGGCGAGCGAAGCGAGCCGTGAGAGTCGCAGTAGCCCAGCGTCTCGGGGCTTTCCGGCTGTTCACAAAGCTACCAAATCGTACGGCGACCATTGCTAGCTCGTTCGGAAGGCATTTTCCCGCCGCCGACCCAGTACCGCCAATGACGGACGAGGCGACCATCGCCCGCGAGCGGATCGAGCGCCTCCAGTCGCTCGCTCGCGAGGCCGTCCAGGCCGGCAACGAGGAGCGCGCCCGGTCGTACGTCCGCCGGGCTCGCCGGGTCGCCGAACGCCACCGGCTGCGCCTGCCGCGGTCGTTCGAGCGGTCGACGTGTGACGCCTGCGACACGTACCTGCTGCACGGACACAACGCCCGATCCCGGACCCAGTCCGGCCACGTCGTCATTACGTGTGACTGTGGGTCACAGTCCCGCTATCCGTACGACTGAGGATTCTTTACGACTGCTGGTTTTAAGGGGCTGTCTTCGCTAAACGGTGTACATGAGTGACTCTTCTCGACAGTCGCGGATACACGACCTCGACGCGACGCTCCGCGTCGGCAAACACGGCATCGAATCCGTAGCGGACGAACTCGACGACCAACTGGAAAACACGGACCTCGTGAAGGTCAAGTTCCTCCGGTCGTCCCGGGGCGGCACGACGGCCGAGGAACTCGCTGACGACCTGGCCGAGATGGTCAACGCTGATGTGATTCAAGTGCGGGGCCACACCGCGGTGTTCGAGAAATGATGCAGGTCCAACCGCTCACCGACCTACTCAATGGCTTCGGCGTACCGGCGGCCGGGTCCATCGCCTCGGCAGTGGTCTTCGTCGTCGCCTTCGTCCTCGTCTACGCATTGGGGAAGGCGATAGTGCTCCCCATCGTCGACCGCTCGCTCAAGTCACGGGACCTCGATACCCACGCACGGCGGCCGCTGAAGAAGGTCGTCAGCATCGGTGTCGTGTTCGTCGCCATCTCCGTCGCCTTCGGGATGGCCGAGTACGGGAACTTCCTGCAGTCGCTGGCAACCATCGCCGCCGCGGCGACGCTTGCCATCGGCTTCGCGATGCAGGACGTCATCCAGAACTTCGTCGCCGGCGTGTTCATCTACACCGACAAGCCGTTCCGGATCGGCGACTGGATCGAGTGGGACGGCAACTCCGGCGTCGTCGAGGACATTAGTCTCCGTGTTACCCGCGTCCGGACCTTCGACAACGAGCTGCTGACCGTGCCGAACTCGAATCTGACCGACGGCGTCATCAAGAACCCCGTCGCCAAGGAGCAACTCCGACTGAAGTTCGTGTTCGGTATCGACTACGACGACGACATCGACGAGGCGACTGAAATCATTCTCGACGAGGCTAGGGCACACCCGGAGATTATGGACGACCCCGAGCCATCGGTTCGCCTCGTTGAACTCGGTGACTCCTCCGTCGGACTGCAGTCCCGTATCTGGATCAAGAACCCGAGTCGGTCCGACTTCGTCAAGACGCGCGCCGAATACGTCAAGGCAGTCAAGCAACGCTTCGATGCCGAGGACATCAATATGCCGTACCCGAACCGGACCATCGGTGGCGGGCTGGAGATGACCGGACTCGACGGCGTCGTGGAGCCGGCCGACGACTGAACCGCACAGTAGCGTATTTTGGCTGTAAATGCCGGGGTATCTGGCTACCGTGTCGGTATCGCCATACTCGTGCTTCGGTCGCGGCCTCCGTCACCTCGGGACAGTAAGTCCATTCCGTTTACTGGCAGAACTAAGCCGCCGCTGTCGGACGGTTTGGGTGGAGAAGATCTGCGATGGGCGCTGCGGGATTTTCACCCGACTGCGAGACTCGCTCTCGCTCGTCTCGCGTGGTTCAAATCCCGCAGCCGACGCTCCTCACCGCTCACTGTCGTTCGCACAGAAATCACGGGCGCTGAGGGCGCTCGTTCGTGGGGCGAGCGAATCCCCTTGATAGGCGTGAGGCAACCGACTTCGAGCGCTCTTAGATACACCAAAAAATACAGTAATCTGTGAATCCATAGGTTTCTGTATGCCTAGTATCACCGTCAATGTGGACAACGACCTCAAGGAGCGAATGGAGAGCCACCCGGAGATCAACTGGAGCGAGATCACGCGACAGGCCATCGAAGAAAAAATCGAGGCGCTCGAAGTGATGGACGAACTCACCAGTGAGAGTAATCTCACCGAGAGCGACGTACAGGAAATCGCCGACAAAATAAACGATAGCGGACGTAAGCGCGTTGACGAGGAATCGGCATAGACACGACGAATGAAGCTGGTCATCGACGCCAACGTTGTCATATCTGCACTCATCGCTGATTCGAAAACGCGTGAGCTCATCGTCACGCTCGAACCCGACCTCCTGACACCCGCCTTCGTCTACGAAGAAATCGAGAACTACGAGGAGCTAATCGTGAAGAAATCTGGGATGGAGCAGGACCGAGTGACACAATTCATCGACCTCCTGTTCCAGTACATCGACGTTGTTCCTGCTGACGACTTCTACCAAGCTATCGAACGGGCAAAGGAAGCAATCGGTGACACCGACCCGGACGATGTTCTCTATCTGGCGTGTGCGATTGCCAACGATGCAGCTATCTGGAGCGATGATTCCGACTTTGACGACCAGGATCTGGCCGAGACTTACTCGACGATCGACGTGATTAACTCGTTTGACACCCGCTAAACGCCTGAATAAGGCTCTCAGCGGCGCGCAGTGGAGATCCTTCTGACCGGACAGAAAACATATACGAATCGCATCGGGAGCGAACTAACATGCCCAAGCCCTCTCGAAGACAGATTCTATCTGGCCTCTCTACAGGTTTTGCCACACTGCTTGCCGGCTGTACGGCCGCCCCAGACGAATCAAACGCGACATCGACGACAACCGCCGATGGCAACTCCCCAACCGAACCGACCCAAGCGGTGCCGGAGTTCCCCGGTGACACTGCCTCGGAGGCGTGCCCACCGTTCGATGACGCCGCCCAAGTCGTCTGCTATGAGGCGGTCGATCCTGAGGCGATGCCAGTGGTCCTCGTTCCAGAAACCCAGACCGTCCAACTGGATCAACCAACCGATTTCACGCTCAGAAACCGGAGTGCACAGCGGTTCGAGGCGAACTTCTACAACTGGCAACTGTACAAACGAGTCGATGGCGGCTGGTACTATATCATGCCTCGGTCTACGCCACAACCACTGGCAATAATGGCGGCCGGCGAGGACCACACCTGGACGCTAACCGTTACGACTGGTAGCGTCAACGATGGCGCTGCCATCGACAGGGTCCAAGGGACGGAATCACTCTCAGCCGATGGGCTCGGCGGCGGGCACTACGCGTTTGCAACCGATGGGTGGTTCGAAGCAGGTTCCTACGAGGAGCCAATTGCGCTCGCGGCAAGCTTCGATTTGCAGGCCGATCCACTGCAGTTGACCACAACAGCCGCCATCGCCGAGACGGAATGGGACGGCGAGACGCTGGTTGCACGGTCAACCCGGGGTGAGGCTGACAACGACAACGATGAACACGATGCGTATATGCTCGAACGAATCGACGACTCCGAGCCCCATGCAGAGCAAATCATCATTGAGCAGGTTGTACGCGACGATCAGTTGCGCGATGCCATCGCACTGAGCCGGGAATACGACGCCGCCCGAGTCCGGATAGAAGAGTTCACCAGCTCCATCCCGCCCTTCGGACTTGACGATTCCCGCATCTACGAGTTCCAGGGAGAACGTTACCAGGTGACGACAAGGGCGGGCGACTCCACGTAGTGTGGTCCAGCTGATTCGTCGTGACACGCCTACTGAGCAGCTTACAAAACGTAACGTATCTGGAGCAAATGAGGCCGCTGTGCTGACTACACTCTCTGTATTCAGCCCGAACTACTTGACGAAGTTTAGGAAGGTTCTTGAGCGCCGTAAGTTACCCGACACAAGCGGTGGTAGCGTCGTAATTGGCGGTTGATTTCCCCGTGAGGTCCGTGTAGAAGTACGCGAATCACCAGACGACACCGCTCCAACTCAGAACCGTTCGATTGTCGAACGAAAGGAATCGAGGTAATAAAATCATATTTGGGGCTTAAACCCCTGTACGCGGAAAATTCGGATGAATTAAGCGATACGGGCGCTGAGGGATTTGAACCCGATTGCGAGACCCACTGTGTGCGTCTCGCGTGGTTCAAATCCCTCAGTTTACCGTGGCAGCCGCTCGCGAATTTGCTCGCGGCAGAACACGGGCGCTGAGGGATTTGAACCCCCGACGGTTTGGTCCGAAGCCAAGCACTCTGTCCAAGCTGAGCTAAGCGCCCTACGTACAATGGTATGATGACGTTATGGTTTAAACCAACCGGTTCCGCCGCGTGATGGGACCGCAGTCATGGGATTACTCCGAAACCGCTTCAGCAGTGTCGGAGTCGGTGTCAGCAGCGACCTCGGCCACGACAGCCTCCGTGTCAACGCCCCGTTCTTCGGCGAGTGCCTCGATGAGTGCGCGCTGTTCGGCCAGTTCCCGCTCCATCCCGTCGACGCGGGTGTTCGTCTCGTCGACGGTGCTGCGCAGGTCCTCCAGCTGCGTCTTCAGCTCGTTGACCTTCTTGTAGAGGTCCTCGGCGATGTCGGCGACCTTCTGTATCTTTTTCGCGGTGGAGCCCAGTCCCATGGTCACGGCTACGGAGAGGCGACATTTCCTCGTTTCGCTCGAACGTCGCTGTTATGACGCCGCCGGACCGAGCAACGGTATGGACGACTTACGGCTCGCTCCGGCTGTCGGCATCGTCGGTTGCGTTCTATATCTCCTTGCACTCGCGGTCCCGTATGGCCTCGTCGAGACGACCAGTGCCGTGGGGGCGTACTACAGTTCAGGGGCGCTATCCCCGCTGCTACCGGGCGTATTCGCGCTCGTCTGCATCATCGTGCTGGCGGCCGGCCGCGAGGGTCGGTCGGACCCGAGCGTTGCGGCGGGGGCCAGCATCGGCATGGGCGTGTTCATCGTCGCCCTCAGCGCCCTCTGGGCAGTCACCGTTCCCGAAAGCCTCGTGCTGGGACTGACTGAGTCGACACTGATGGAGTACCACCGCTGGGGTGTCGTCCTCGCAGGTGTGCTCATCCCGCTCGGTGGGACATGGTTTGCCCGGGCGCTGGACCTGCTGTAGGCCGGTCTGCCCACCGGCGCGTCGTCCAGCGGTCTGTGGGCGCATCCGAAAGGCCCTTATGGGGCGGCGGCGGAGTTTCAGGTGGACTAGGTCGGGGGGCTAGGCCCCCCTCCTCGCCCGCACTGTGGTCTTGAGCGGGGACCGAACACCGGGGGCGTCCGGTCTGACGGACGTGGACCCCGTAAGCTAACGTGGAAGCCTCGTCCCACGGGGACGGCGGTCCGCGTGGTCGCACCTGCAGGGGTGCGCCCATGTGGTTAAACGATGGCACTCCGCCAGGCACGGAAGTGAGCAGCGGACCATCGAACACCCGTCGCTCGTGGGGTCGCGGGGTGGAGGAGGCAAACGGGATTACCCGCGTCCGAACGCCGGGCCATCCTGGCTGTCCGTTCCATTCATACCTGCGTTTAATTTCCCCGAGCAGCCGTATTGTAGTCGTTTTCCGAAAGCTATCGACGCAATCTGCACGTCGCTCGGGTGCCGGTCAACGGAGGTTGACGACTGAGGTCCACCATCCGCTGGACCACGCTCCCGGCTTATGGTTGACCAACACACTACAGAGGGGCACCAATGAAGGGGTGTCTTAGATCTGACCTTCAGATTTAGCTCTGCATATCTAGGATATGAATATCAAAACAGCTGATAGGACTATAATTACAATCTTCTATCGATTATCGTCTTTTCGAACCAGAAATTTGCATATCGAGATCCAACGTACCCCTCGCTGCCGACAGTATCCGCGATACACAACTGATTTCGGACGCTCTATGACTACCGAGAGTTACACTGGGGACTACGGTGGCCCGCCGGCAGCGCTGTCGTCGGCGTCCCACTCCTGCAATTCCTTCCGCCGGATCTTCCCGCTGGTCGTCTGGGGCAACGCATCGGCGAACTCGATCTCGCGGGGGTACTCGTACTCGGCGAGGTGCGCTCTGACGGCGGACTGGATTTCCGACCGAAGCCGTTCGCGGGCCGGTGCGTCCTCGGCTGTCTCAACGTAGGCCTTGATGATCTCTCCACGCGTGTCGTCGGGCACACCGATGACGCCCGCCTGGACCACGTCGGGGTGCTCAAGGATTGCACTCTCGACTTCCATCGGTCCGACGCGGTAGCCGCTGGTGATGATGACGTCGTCCTTGCGCGATTTGAACCAGACGTAGCCGTCGTCGTCCCGTCGAGCCAGGTCGCCGGTGACGAACCAGCCCTCGACCTCCTTGGCTGCGGTTTTGTCTGGCATGTTCCAGTACTCGTCGAAGAACACCGAGCGGTCGTGGGGTCGCACCGCTATCTCACCGAGTTCGCCGCTTGGGAGGGGGTCGGCAACGCCGCTGTCGGCGGCTTCGGGATCCAGAATTGTCAGGTCATACCCCGGTAACGGCTTACCCATGCTGCCGGGCTGAGTGTCGAACCAGTTCGAGTTGTTGGCGACGACGAGGTTCAGCTCCGTCTGGCCGTAGAACTCGTTAATCGTGACAGAGTCGAACGTCTCAGCCACCCAGTCGACGATTTCCGGGGTCAGTGACTCGCCACCGACGGCGAACGTCTTGATTGCGAGATCGTACGCCGCCGTCGGGTTCTCGACGTCCATCAGCATTCGGAGGGCGGTGGCCGGCATGAACGACCGGGTAACGCCGAACTCAGAAAGCAGGCTGAACGCTCCCTCGGCATCGAACCCCGAAGCGGGGTAGCCGACGATAGTCCCGCCGTGGTGCCACGTCGCGAAGAGCGTCCCCCCAAGCGCCGCGCCCCAGGCCCAATCCGCGGGCGTCCAGACCGTCGCGTCCGGTCCCAGCCCGTGATCGAAGAAGTTGTACGCGGCCGCGGCTCGCCCGAGCCAGAGCGCGTGTGAGTGCCGGACGCCTTTCGGCGGCCCCGTCGACCCGCTCGTGTACAGTATCGCCGTATCGGTGTCCGGTGTGGACTCGTAGGGTTCGATATCGGTGTGTTCCGGCGTGGCGAGCACGTCCTCGAAGGCGTGGACATCGCCGGCTGGTGCGTCGGTTTCGATCTCGACGACGTGTTCCAGCGCCGGACAGTCGTCTCGGACTGCATCGATATCGTCGCGCACGGCCGGGTCGATAACAGCGGCGGTCGCGCCGGCGTCGTCCAGCCGATACCGGAGTGCGTCCGTCCCGAACAGGACCGTCAGCGGAACCGAGACGGCTCCGAGCTTCCAGTTCGCCAAGTGTGTGATCGGGTTCTGTGGCTTCTGTGGTACGACGACGCCGACCCGGTCGCCGGCCTCGACACCGAGCCCGGCCAGCCCCGCGGCGAGCCTGTCCGATAGCTCGTCCAGTTCGCGGAACGTGTACTGCTCGCGCCGCCCGTCGGGGTATGCCTGTTCGAGCGCCACCCTGTCGGGGTCGTCGTGTTTTTGCAGAAAATCGACCGCCGGATTGTACGACGCCGGGAGGTCCCAGCTGAACTGATCGCGGGCCTCGTCGTACCCCTCGAAGTCCGGCATCACTGTCCAGACCATGGCATACCGGTCGGCTGGGTGGCTGTTGCGTCTTTCGGTCGAACCACCGCCGCTGCGACCGAGCCGGCAGAACTTTCCGTCTTCCCCTCCCGACTTGACCGTGGACTCTACCGACATCCGCGAGGAGTGGGCCGACCGGTCCGGCGAATACTCCCCCGCGTATTATGCCTACTATGGAGCGGACGAGACGAGTGAGCTAGTGCAGTCGATACTTGCGGAGCACGTCGAGCAGGACGCGGCTATTCTGGAGGTCGGGTGTAGCTCCGGGCGACATCTCGCTGCACTGTCTGACGCTGGCTACTCGGATCTGACCGGGGTCGACATCAACGCCGACGCGTTAGATGTCCTCGCCGAGACGTATCCCGACCTTGCGGCCACCGGCTCGTTCCACGCGATGGCTATCGAGGAGTTCGTCACGGATGTCGCGGACGACGCGTACGACGTCGTCTTCTCCGTCGAGACGCTACAGCACCTCCACCCGGACGTGGACTGGGCGTTCGGGGAGTTGGCGCGTATCGTCGATGACCTGCTGATCACCGTCGAGAACGAGGGCGGCGACCCGGGTGAGGTAAACTACGTCGACGACAACGTCCCGCTGTACTATCGGGACTGGAACGCGGTGTTCACAGACTGTGGACTTACTGAAGTAGATTCGATGGATGGGAAGCGGGATACTGTCCGCATATTTCGGCCACCTAAGTGAGAGTTTGCACAGATAGCTCTATATTAAGTAATACGGTGCTAGATATTAATAAGATCTATCCATATATGTGCTATTTGGTAAGAAAAATGAGTGCGGTTAGAAGTTTACGTGGTACTTAGGGAACTCAAGTCCAACTTCGGACGTGATCTGTGGCTCGATAGAAGTCCATTTCTCACGACAGACTCACTGGGACACCAGAATAACGTATGTACGTCTGTCATCCATGATGTTCCGTATTACTGAACGGCGGTTCGCCTGAAGGGAAATGGATTACTGACCGACGGAAGCGAGTTTCCCTTGTGTGCCTCTGTGGAAAGTGCCGTTTGTACCGACTGTGTGTCTACCGCCGGATAGCTGATGCTCTCCACAACTAGTGTCTGTGTCCCCTTGCGACAGGCAGGAAGTACGCCGTTGGCAGCGCAAGATTGATGTATTGTTGCAGTTTGCTACTCTGTATGAGGTACTACCAGCTACGCGACGGGAACTCACAGCGGTTAGCGGTCGAAACTGGGGACGGTGTGTACGATTTGACCAGCGTCAAACCGCAACTCCGCACGTTCCGTGACCTCCTCAAGTCGGCCTCGATTGCGGAGACTGCACCGGATGAACTCAGTGCCCGCCATCTCGATACCGCTGAAGCGGTGTCCGAGCAGCGACTCGAAGCCGATGCTACCGACCCCGTCACTGCCGACGAAGTCTGGGCCGCCGGCGTTACGTACCAGATCAGCGAAGAAGCGCGGACAGAAGAAAGCGACACGCCGGAGATGTATCTGTACGTGCACGACGCGGAGCGACCGGAGATCTTCTTCAAGTCGACGCCCAATCGGACTGTCGGCCCCAACGAAGCAGTCGGTATCCGGGCCGACTCGGACTGGGACGTGCCCGAGCCCGAGCTTGCGATTGTTCTCTACGAGGGAGAAATCGTCGGCTACACCATCGGCAACGACATGAGCAGTCGGTCTATCGAGGGGGAGAACCCGCTGTACCTCCCTCAGGCCAAGGTGTACGACCGTTGTTGTTCGGTCGGCCCGGCCGTCGTCACGGACATCGAAGACCCGCACTCGCTGGCGCTCTCGATGTCGATCCACCGCGACGGTGAGCGTGTCTACCACGGGGAGACCAACACCAGCGAGATGAAACGCACCTGCGAGGAACTCGTCTCGTACTACACCGCACACAACGCGGTCCCCGAACTATCGGTGCTACTTACCGGGACCTCGCTCGTTCCCGACGACGACTTTACGCTGCAGGAAGGGGACGAAGTCACCATCGACATCGAGTCCATCGGAACGCTGAAAAATCCCGCCACGGTCGTCTAAGCGGCTAGTGAACCGGGAACGGGGCCGCGGTCTCTCTGGGAACCCCTTCGCATGGGGTTTCACAGCGTGATACCCCACTCGGCCCTCGACTGGTTCCGAGTGCGTGCCTGTGTGTCGGTCTGCTGTGAGGATTTGTCCCGACAGAGTTTTGTCACCCTTCGGTTGACTACACGCTCTATGGGTATCTCTACTTACGACAATCGGCCGGAACGTACGTGCCTGTGTGCGGTGATATGCCACCGATATGTCGTGACAGAAACTGGTGTGCCATCGGAGCCACCGCTCTGTCCCAGATGTTTGAACAACTGTTTAATACGAGGGCGTACCATGACCGGGTATGGCAAAGACCGCTCAAAACCCAGTCAAATCCGCCGAGACGACGTTCGAGGTGCTTGACGCACTGAAAGACCTCGACGGGGCCGGTGTCACCGAACTGGCCCAGCACCTCGACGTCCCGAAGAGCACGGTTCACAACTATCTGAGTACGCTGGAACAGGAGGAGTACGTTGTCAACAGGGACGGTGTGTACGAGGTAGGGCTCCGGTTTCTGGAGCTGGGGGCCTACGCCCGCCACCGGGAGAAACTGTTCGGGATCGCGAAGCCAGAGGTCGATCGGTTGGCCGCAGAAACCGGCGAACTCGCGAATATTCTCGTCGAAGAACACGGCCGCGGGTCGTACCTGTACCGTGCTCGGGGAGACAAAGCTGTCCAGGTCAAGGCCCACGTCGGAACACGCGTTCCGCTTCATACGACAGCGCTGGGAAAAGCGATCCTCGCACATATGTCGACCGAACGGGTTGATGCAATCGTCGACCGCCACGGACTCGGCGGGGAGGCCAGCAAGTCGATCAGTAGTAGAGCGGAACTGGAGCAAGAGCTAGCGGACGTCCGGGACCGCGGCGTCGCTTTCGACGACGAAGAGCGTCTCGAAGGGCTCCGCTGTGTCGCTGCCCCAGTGCTCAACCACGATAACGAAATCATCGGTGCGATTAGCGTTTCGGGACCGACAAATCGGTTCCGTGGCGATCGGTTCCGCGAGGAACTCCCACAGAAGGTACTGGAAGTCGCCAACGTCATCGAGCTGAACGTTACCTATTCGTAACAGCAGTGTTCAGAAATGGTGAACGGTAGTACAGTATTGTGACAGCGGTAATTAGACAGCGTATTTCGACAATAGCACCGTCCTCGGCCAGTGATTGCAGAACAGCACAGACTAGTCAGGAGAGTACTGGAAGTATGTCTGGAAGGCGTTTCGAGCATGTGTTTCGGTCCCGCGACGCGAACGAGTAGACACGAGTTCCGGCTTTCATCTCATAGATACCGGTTCTTGGTTTTGTTTGATAAACAGCTATCATACGTATCATTCATCATGAGTGAACGACGTTCCAACGCTATCTTACACCGTGTGGTACTAGATAGTACCACGCCCCTGACGCGGCCCCTATCTCAATAATGGATGTACTACTGTTACTCTAAACGAGGGATATCGACTATCGGTTTCCTATCACTGGATACGTTCTAAGTAGTAGCTAAACCCACCGACTTTCGAGGGAGTACACCCAAATACTGTATTTATATACGAGTCTCCGATATATAGCGCTAATTCAGTGCCTGAAAAATAGATAGAGGAAAATATATTCATAAGTTTGGGTAGATTGGATTATATTTGCCGGTACTGAGCTAGAGTTCGAGCCATCCGTCGATGGATCTTGCTTGGCAGAGACACAACGATGGCTATCGCTTCGGCAGTGTCTCCCGGCAATCGGGTACGGTTACGCGAGGAACTGGACGCCCAGGGACAGCAGGAACAGTACCACGATCCCGATCGATGACAGTTCGAGCCACCGGGACCGCACGTCGGCGGACCTGATACTTGCGACGAACAGCGTTCCGACGACGCCGACGACTACGACCAGTGCCAGATACACCGCGTTGAGCGCTGATGCCATATGATACCATTTCACAGCGGTACAGTAAACACTATTGGTTGAGCGCCCCCTCCCCAACGGTAATGAGAGCCAATCACATAGACAGGGGCATGCGTCTCGAACTCCGAATCTGTAAACACTGCCACGAGGGGGATCACGGCAACGCCGAAAAGACGGCTGTGACACAGGATATGGTCGCCTGCGCCGAACAGGTCCGCGAGTACAAGGATCTCATTGGCCTCGATGCACTCTATATTACGAAGGTGACGGAAGGCGACCCCGGCGGCGCGGAGGCACTGGACGTCATCGTCGCCAGCATTGAGGGCGACCAGGTCGCGCTCTCCGACACACAACTGGTCATGGAGGACGGCGACGGCAACATGCTCGTCTACCCGGAGCCAAAAGACATCCTCCAGGTCCTGACTCGAAACCTGAACCAGATTCAAGAGCAGACCCGCCAGGACGTCGACGTCGAGCTATCACCTGAAGGACAGGCACTCATCGCGTAGTTGCACGGAAAAACGGCCCCGAGTCGGTTCAGTTCTCGTTGTCGTCTGATTTAGGCTGGCCGCCGTCGGTCTGGGGCTCGCCCCCGTCGGCCGCCGTCGTCGGTTCCCGCTCCTGCTCTAGCTGCCGTTCCCAGCGGATGCGCAGGACGTTCCCGTACATCGAGAGCACGAGCCCGACGCCGAGCACGACCATCCCGAGGTTGATACCGACGGTCAACAGGATGCTCGACGGGCCGCCGCCGATGGCGAGTTCGCGGGGCACCGGGTACCCCTCGTCGAAGATGCTCCCGATGAGCACCGAGACGATGCCGATGACGGTCATCGCCCCGAAGACGGTCGAGACGGTGCGCCAGGACGGCGACAGCGAGAGCCGTTCGATGCCGGTGGTGTCGGGCTCCTCGTCGTCGTCGCCGTGGTGTTCCGGCACCATGCTCCGGGGGATGAACGCCTTCGTCTCGACGGGATAGAAGGCGGGATGCATCCCGTGTTCGAAGATGTGGAACATGACCCCCATCAGCATGATGACGCCCAGCAGGCCGTGGAACGTCACGAAGGCCATCGCGGCCGCCTTCGTCTGGAACATCGCGGCGAGTCCGGTCTTGCTCCAGATGAGCAGCCCCGAGATGGCGAGCAGGGTCAGCTCGATGGAGAAGATGGCGACGACGCCTTTCCCGATGTAGGACAGCAGCGGGACCTCGTCGGCCTTGTAGCCGGCGAACTGCCGTGCGCTCGGGTGGCGTTCGTCGGCCCGCCCCAGCACGAACTGGATGTCCTGGATGAACGCGTTGACGTCGTCTTTCGCCGGGAGAATCTTCGAGAAGTTGCTCCGGCCGGTCGAGGATATCAACTGCAGGGTTATCCAGAAGACGACGAGCGCGACCAACCCGATGCCGGTGATGCGGTGAATCGCCGTCACGCCGGAGGCCCCGCCCATCAGCGTGAGCATCCACCACAGTTCGTCGTTGAACATGATGGCGTAGCCGGTGAAAAACAGCAGGAACACGTCCAGGCCCAGAAGCGAGTGGAACAGGGTCGTCACGCGCGTGAACTTCCCGTGGTCTAGGTTGCTCACGCGCCGTCACCCCCCTGTCCGTCGCCGCGGGCCGGCGAGCCGCCGTCGGCCGCGACGGCCTCGCCCACGTCCTCGCCCGGCTCGCGCATCTTGCCGGCCAGGCGCTGGAACGCCGCCCAGTGGATGAACACCATCACGAGGATGAACGCGCCCATGATGACGTCGGCCGCGTGGATGAGCGCGATGAGGAAATCGAGCGCGGGGATGGTGTTGCCGAACACCCAGTCCGAACCGATACCGCCGCCTTCGACGCTGGGGTTGACCCGGTACAGCGATTCGTAGCCGAGTCTGAACCCCTGTGCCCAGAACAGCGCCAGCCCCGCGACGGCGAGGCCGACGACCGTGCTGATGAGCACCGAGACGCGGCTATACCCGTTCACCTCCGGAAGGTCATCCCTGTCAGTCATTGGAACTCACTGGCGTCCTCGCCAAAGATGATGTCCATGGCCACGTCGTTGAAGAACGTGCCGCTGTCCCTGTTGTCCAGTTCGTCCGAGATCTGGGCCGGCGTCCCGACCAGGATAGCGTCGGTGGCACACTCCTCGGCGCAGGCCGGCCCCTTGCCGACGTCCTGGCGCTCCTCGCACATGGTACACTTGTCCATGTTGCCACCGCTGCCGACGAGGTTGGCGACTCCTTCGTCCTCGCTCGGGAACTGCGGTGCGCCGAAGGGACACGCCGAGAGGCAGTACTGACACCCGATACAGAGGTCGTCCCGGACCCGTACGAAGCCATTCTCCTTCGAAATGAGCGAGTCGGTCGGACACACCGAGACACACGGCGCGTTCTCGCAGTGGTAACACTGCATCGGCACCGCGGTCTCGCCGGGCGACTCGCCCTGTTCCATCGCCTTGCCGCTGCTGGCGTTGAGCCCCGACGCGGCCTCCTGGCCTTCGAGCATCGTCGCGATGCTGATTCGCTGTTCGTCGCGCGGGACGTCCCACGTTCGTTTACAGGAGACGACACAGCCGCCACAGTCGATGCACGCTTCGACGTCCGGGAAGATGCGCGCGTCCTCGCCGGTACTCATCACGCCGTCGTGCATCACTTCGTTGCCTGTTGACATACTAGCTCACCTCATTGCACCGTCGAGTTGTCGCGGACGTCGAAGTCCTTCTGTGTCCCGACGTCGTTCTCGTCTTGCGGGAACGTGAGATCGAGGTCCACGTCGATGTTGTACCGGTCCAGTTCCTCCGGCGTCGCCGGGTTGACCGCGACCATCGATACTTTTGTCTCCTGCATCTGGGTTTCCACGTCGTAGCCGCGGGACGTGATAGCGTTGGCTGAGTCCCCGATTGCGTAGGGAACGTGGCCGTCGGGGTACTTGTCCTCCAGACTCTCGCCTTTGAACACGCCGCCCCAGTGATACGGCAGGAACACTTCCTGATCGTTCGGCCGGTCCGTCACGCGGGCTTTCACCAGCACGGAGCCACGGTCCGTCGAGGAGATGACGACGAGGTCGCCGCCGTCGACGCCGAGTTCCGCCGCCTTGTTCGGCGTTATCTCAGCGTACATATGCGGCTGGAGGTCGGCGGTGTGGATGTTGTTCCGCGTCTCCGCACCACCGCCCTGGTGTTCGACCTGCCGACCGCTGGTCATGATCATGTCCAGATCAGGCCCGTCGTCCTGATTGTGGATGATGTCCGTGGCCTGTTCCTGTTCGACGAGGTTGTTCTGGTCGAGCCGGTAGAAGTTCCGCTGCTGGCCGTTTGCCGGCCACTCGTTCAGCAGTTCCGTGTCCGGCCCCTCGATTGGCTCGCGGTGGACCGGCACCTTGTCGAGGAAGCTCCAGACGACGGCACGCGCCCGGCCGCGTCCGGTCGGCGCGTCGGGCTGGTTGTAATCGTACTCCTCGTAGAACTCGGGGTCGACCCCCTGCCCGATCATCGTTTCGAGGTACTCGTCGAAGACCGCGCTCCCCGTGTCGGGATTGTTCAACGCTTGCGCGGCGGTGTACACCGACTCTTGGTTGTCGAGTGCGTACTGCTGGGGAATGGTGAGTTCGTCCGGCTGAACCTCCTGTTCGGGGTCCACGAGGCTCTGTGGCGGCGTCACCTTCCAGCCCGGATACTCCGGGATGCCGTGAATCATGCCGTCTGCAGCCGTGTCGTCGTCGTCGGCCCACTCGGGGTTGTACGGTGCCCGGGTCAGGTCCAGCGCTTCCGCCTGGCTGTCGTATCGGTCGCCGACGGCGTCGAGCGTCTCCTGCATCGGGTACTCGTCGTCCGTCGGCATCGCGTCCCAGTCCTCCGGGGTCGGTGCCGAGACGCCCCAACGGGTCCGGAAGTCTTGCCCCCCGTTGTTGGGGTCTAAGTCGTCGTTCCAGATTATCGGCGTGCCCGGATGGTCTTCGCCCCAGCAGGGCCAGGGAAGCATCCAGTACTCGCCCGCGACAGGCGTCCCTTCGGCCCCCTTGAGGTCCTCGTTGGAGAACGCCCAGTCGTACTCTAGGTGTTGCTGGAGCCGCTCGGGGGTCTGCCGGTAGCCGATGGTGTTGGTCCCGAGGTTGAACTCCCGGACGACGCCCTCGTAGCTCGACTTGCCGTTGTACAGCTCCGAGCCCGCGCCCCAGTCGAAGTGCTCGCCGAAGCCCAGATAGCCGGCCAGTTCCTGCATGATCTGGAGGTCCGGCTTGGAGTTGTGCGCCGGCGAGCGGACCGGTTCAGACCACTGCACCGACCGGTTCGTGTTGGTAAGCGACCGGTGGTGCTCGTACTGGCTGGACGCCGGCAACAGCAACACCGGCGGTCCGTCCTCGTAGTCCGGGAGGACGCTCGCGACCGAGGGGAACACGTCGATGACGACCAGCAGGTCGAGGTTCTCCATCCCCTCTTTCATCTGCTCCATCTCGCTGATGGAGTTCGCCGAGTGCCCCCAGAAGAACGCGATTTTCGTCTGGTCGGGCTGATAGATTGGCGTTTCCTGATAGCGGTCTGCCTTATCGAGGGCCGACTCGAACCAGCGGGCTACCGTGAGCCCGTTCTGGAACAGCATCGAGTTCTCCGCCGGGTTGTCCGGGCCGTGGTCGCCGTTTGGCGGCAGTTTACTCGCATCCTCGCTACCCTCGTAGTTGGGGCTCTGGCGGACGTACTTCTCCGGCGGCATCAGCTCGAACCGGTTGTACATGTCCGCAAACGACGTGTCGCCGCTAGTCTCGGGCGTGCGGTCCCAGATTTCGGCCCACCAGGACCAGCCACCGGCTGAGAGACCGTAATACCCCGGCAGGATGTGGCTCGCGACCGCGAGGTCGGTCGCTCCCTGAACGTTCGCGTGGCCACGCATGACCTGCAGGCCGCCGCCGCTCCGGGCCGCGCTCCCGGAGGCGAGACTCGCCATCGCGTACGAGCGGATGTTCTGGGTCCCGTTGTTGTGCTGGGTTCCGCCCATCGCCCACTCAATCTGAACGTGGGGGCGGGCCTCGTCTATCATGTCGGCGATGCGCTCGATGTCCTCGGCGGACACCCAGGTGATTTCCTCGACGGTCTCCTTGTCGTACTGGTCGAGTTCTGCGTCGACGTCTTCCCAGCCCTGGACGCGGTCGGTGAGCATGTTCTGCCCGCTTTCGTCCGCGTCGGGGTCTGTCGCAAGCCCGTGCTTGTCGCGGAGCTCCTTGATGATGCCCATCATCAGGGCCACGTCGGTCCCCGGACGGAACCGCATGAACTCGTCGGCATGGGCCGACGTCTTCGTGAACCGCGGGTCCAGATTGAGGATGGTCCCGCCGCGTTTCTGCCCTTCGAGGATGTGCTGCATCGCGATGGGGTGTGCCTCGGCGGGGTTCTGGCCGATGATGATGTTCAGGTCGAAGTTGCGGTAGTCCTGAACGGTGTTGGTCATCGCGCCATAGCCCCAGGTGTTTGCCAGCCCCGTCACCGTCGTGGAGTGACAGATACGCGCCTGATGGTCGATGTTGTTCGTGCCCATGAACGCCGCCAGCTTTCGGATAGCATAGGCCTCCTCGTTGGAGTGGTGGGCACTGCCGAGCAGCATCACACTCTCGCGGCTGTGTTCCGCCTCGACATCGACGGCTTCCGCCGGTGAGACATCGGAGTCGGGCCACAGCGCCCGGATGTCCGTCGCCAGGCGCTCGTAGGCATCGTTCCAGCCGAGTTTGCGCCACTCCCCGTCCTCCTGTATCATCGGGTGTTTGAGACGCTTCTCGGAATGTTCGGTTTCGTAGATGCCGGCCCCTTTCGAACACAACGACCCGGCATTTATCGGGTGTTCATGCCATGGCTCCATGCCGACGAAGGAGTTCCCCTCTCGCTCACCACGGAAGCCACAGCCCACCGAACAGTAGTTGCAGATTGTCTTGGTCAGTTCGGTGTCCGTGTCTGTCCCGTCGGTTTCCTCGCCGTCCTCCTGAAGTGCCCGACCAGCGCCGCTGACGCCGAGGGCGACCCCGCCCGCCAGGGCGCTCGCCTTCATAAACGAGCGCCGGTCGAGATCCAGTGAGACTGGTTCCTGCTGTGTACTCATGGTGAATGGTGCCCACCCATTACCGATGCTGTCCGTGTTTGCCACGAAATCTGGTTTGTCATTGTCTCTCTAGACGTGCCACAAATTCGATGTCATCCATGATAAAATGTGTCATAGTTAGCCATAATAATTCATGAAATTTTCTACCCAGCCAAATATTTGGGGTTGTATTCATGAATAGATGTGTGAACACTCCGCAAGGTCTATTACCGGGACAGGGTTTTGGATGATTAATGAACACGGGCGCCTTCGTGTGTTCCTGTGGGGGATCGTGCGATATCGACCTCGAAGCGGTACGGGACGGTGTCAGCGATGTCGACGTCGTGGCCAGTTCCGAACTGCTCTGTCAGGACGGCCTGGCCGGGATGTCACAGGTCATCGAGGAGTACGATCTCGATCAGGTCATCGCGACGACACCGGAACCGTCGTGTCAGGATCGCATCCGCGGGCTCGCCGACGAACACGGCCTTCACCCCGAGGCGTCGGTGTTCGTCGACCACCGGGAAACCAACGCCTGGGTCCACGACGGGGCCGCGGCCACCGACAAGACGGCCCGTCTCATCAATGCAAAGCGGGCCGGCCTCCACGAGGAAGCGCCGTCGCGGACGGTGTCGAAAGACGCCGGGAACCGCGTCGCCGTCGTTGGTGATCCGGAAGCAGCGCGGTCACTGACCGACGGCGCCGACGTGACGTTCGTTGCGGACGGGCGGGACTTCGCGGACGTGGAAGGGCTCGGCGACGTGACGATGGAGTGCGGCCGCGTCGTCGACATCGATGGCTCCTACGGCGAGTACGAACTCACGCTGGAAGCCCGCGTCACCGACGACTGCATCGACTGCATGGACTGCGTTCGAGAGGGGCCGGACGGAATGGTGATCGAGTTCCCTGTCGATATTCACCCCGACGCGCCCGACGGCGAATGGACGAACATCTGCCCGACCGACGCTATCGATCTGGACGGCGTCACCCACACCGTCGAAGTCGACCAGGTCATCTACCCCGGCGGCCGGGACAACGCCCGCGGTGGCCGGCTTGGCTTCTATACGGGTCCCGTCGACGCCGGAACCATCGCCGCCGTGGAATCGCAACTGGGCGGCATCGAGAAGCCGCAGTTCCTCGACCTCGATATGGACGTCTGTGCCGCCGGGGCATCTAGCCAGGAGGGGTGTACGGCCTGCGTAGACGCCTGTCCCCACGGCGCGGTCGACCGGCCCACTATCGATTCAGTCGAGTTCGACGAGGCAGCCTGCGAGAACTGCGGGGCCTGTACGAGTTCCTGTCCGACGGGCGCGACACAGCTCCGCGAGCCCTCGAACCGGCGGCTTGCGCGCGAAGTCGAGGCGCTGCTGGAAGACGACACGGACGAGGGACTACTCTCGCGTGGCGACAGCGCAGGTATCGACACGCAGGTCATCGCGTTCGTCTGCTCGGAGTACGCCGCCGAACGGCTCCGCGCACACGGACGCAAAGCCGTCCAATCGGGCGATCTCGACTACCCACCGATTCTCCCGGTGCAGGTCAACTGCACGGACACGGTCGGTGAAGCACACGTCATGCACGCGCTGGCGGCCGGCGCGGACGGCGTCGCCATCGTCGGCTGTGGCGGCTCCTGCCTCCACTCTGGCCCGGACCCCAAGCAGGAGCTGGTCGACCGGCTCAATCAGGCGACGACCGATCTGGGCCTGGGCGACCGGGTCGGCTTCTTCGCGCCGGAGGCCGGCAACCCCCAAGCCTTCGTCGAATCGCTGTCTGGCTTCGTCGAGTTCGGCCTCGACGAGACGCCGATTCCGGCTGGCGACTACGAGGCGACCGGCCGCAGCGACACCGACCGCGAGGAGCCCCGCCCCAATCCCGACTTCGACAGCCACGGCTGGACCTTAGAGAGTGTCCGAACCATTCTCGACCACGTCGAGCCCGAACGCGAGGTGATCCGCGGGCTGAAGGACTTCGGCGTCATGGACGTCAACGACGCGTGTACGCTGACGCCGACCTGCACGAACCTCTGTCCGGCTGACGCGATCAAGCGAACCGGCGAGGGCGAACTGGCGTTCAACCACGCGGACTGCGTGAACTGCGGCCTCTGTGAGGAGGGGTGTCCGGAGACGGCGATCACGATGCATGACGGGCTCGACCTCTCCTTGCTCCCCGAGAACCGCGACGGCGAGGCCTGGGTGACCGTCCACGAGGGCGATATGCTGGAATGCGTTCGCTGTGGCAAACCGTTCACCAGCGTCGCCTCCGCCGACAAGATCGAGGCGGAGGTCGGCGACCGGGTCGAGGGGCTGGCCCCCGACGCCGACCACAGCGTCTTCGAGTACTGCAGCGACTGTCGGAGTCGCCTGCTGTTCGACCAGGGGGAGAAACGATGAACGACGCGGCTGTCTACGAGGCCCGCCTCGAACTGGTGGACTTCGTCATCGACGTGTTCTGGGACGTGCCCGAGGAGGCGTTCGTCGAGCGGCTGTTGAGCGGCGAGGTTCAACTGCCGGAGGACTCCATCAACGACCAGCTGGACGAGGGTTTCGAGATGCTGCAGGCGTGGATAGACGACAACACTGACCGGTCGGTCTCGGACGTGCAGGACGAACTCGAACGGGAGTACACGGACCTGCTCGTCGGCCCGCGGCCGCCGGTGTTGCCCCACGAGACGAACTACCGCGAGGACACGGAGTTCATCGGCGAGGGGCTCGCCGAAGTCGATGCCAGCTACGGTGCGGCAGGCTGGGCACCGCCCGAGGACTACCCCGAAGAGGACGACTTCATCGCCGTCGAGCTGGCGTTCCTGCGGTATCTCATCGAGCGCCAGCGCGAGGGCGACGAGGAGACCGTCGGCTACGAGCGGGTGTTCATCGAGCAACACCTCAGCGAGTGGGTCATCGACTTCGCCGACGAGATGCGCGAGGAAGCCGACGAGGGGCTGTTCCTCGCGGCGGCGCTCATCTGTGAGGGGCTGGTCCGCTTCGAGGACGAGATCGTCGCGCAGATCGGCTAGCAGGGCGGCTACCGGATACGGAGCACGAGGCCCGTGCTTGCGATGAGGCCGACGACCAGCAGGACCTTCACCGCGGGCAGCAGGAACGCCATCGTCTGTTCCATGAAAAAGAGCGACCGCCAGGAGTTGACCGACCGTGCGACGACTGCGACGGCTCCCGCGCCCGCGACCAGCACGCAGAGGAGCGTGACTGACGCCGCCGCGACGACGCCGAAGGGGTTCACACGCAGTCGCTCACGCATCGGGCACCACCCGCCGACCGACGACGAGGACCACGAACAGCGGGACGAGAACGATCAGCAGCCGGCTGACGAACAGGCCGATGTAGCTGATAGTCGATTTGAGGTGAATCTCCCAGTGCCAGCTCCCCTTGAGCTCGGCGATGAGTCCGATCGTTCCGACGACAAGCAGTGACAGCGCCAGCAGCGTAGCGAGAGTGTAGACCAGGATTCGAAGATATCCGAGGAGCGAGACGGCTGTCAGCCGGGAGTCCGATTGTTCGGTGGCCATCAGGTTCCCTCCCCGGTCCAGTGCTGCTGATAGATATCGTACGTGACGACGGCGAGGACGACCAGTCCGACACCGAGGACCGCCGTGCCCATATCGGGTGGAAACGGGAGGGTGAGTCCCGATTCCGAGTGTATGAGTATAGTTAACATGGTATATGGTACGGAATGTCAAGTAAAAACCGTTGCGACCTGTTCCCTTGAGACAACGTTTTTCTCCACGCAGACCTACCCTTGTGATATCATACCATGAACTCGCGCCGAGGGCTGCTGCTTCGACTCTCCGCACTCTCCGGAGCAGCCGGTCTCAGCGGGTGTTCGTCCCTGCTGGCCAGGCAAGCGGAGTCGCCGACGGGTGACCTCGACCCGAACCCCCGAGCCGACGAACTCCCGAGACGGCAACACGCCTGGAACGCGCGCCTCCGGAGCGACGCCGCCGGCAACGACCTGTTGCCACGTCATTTCCGTCTGTTCATGCTCGACCTCGACGGGTCACCGTCGGATTCTGCCGCGGAGACTGTCGAGCTAGCGATGCGAACACTGGAAGACGCCTACGAGTTCACCAGTTCGGGGCTCCTGCATATGCTCGGCTGGGGGACGAGCTACTTCGACACCTACGGGTCGCTCGATTCGTCCCCGATACGCAGCCCGCGAGTCCTCTCCCGGACGGACAACCCCGACCTGCAGTCTTTCGACGCGATGCTCGTCCTCGCGAGCGACGTTCCCTCGCACCTCGCGGCCGCCGAGTCGGCGATGTTCGACACGCGGCCGACGCTCGCGGACGCGGAGATTCAGGGTCGACTCGGCGACGTGTTCTCCGTCGCCGACCGCCGCGGCGGCTTCATCGGCGAGGGGCTCCCGGCGGCCCACGCCGACGCGGAGGGCGTCCCCGCCGACATCCCCGAGGAGTCGTATATGTTCTCGGGCTTTTTCGCCGGCCGGGCCGGGACGCAGGCCAGCGAGGACTGCGTCACCATCGACGACGGCCCGTACGCCGGCGGGACGACGATACACCTCTCACGAATCAACGAGGCCTTCGACAACTGGTGGGAACTCGCCCAGTCCGACCGCGTCAAGCGACTGTTCTCGGCGGAGTTCTCGCCGGAGGACATCGATAGAGGTACCCTCCCCTTCGCCGACATGGTCCGCGAGCACGCGAGCACAGAGGGGGAGGTCGGCCACTTCGAGAAGGTGGCCCGCGCCCGCAAGGACGGGGAGCCGATTGTCCTCCGGCGCGATTTCAACACGATTGACGGCGGCCAGGCCGGGATTCACTTCCTCTCGTTACAGGAACGCCCGCGTGACTTCGAGGAAGTCCGGGACGCGATGAACGGGTGGTGGCTCCGGGAGGAACACGAGGAACTCCGGGATCGACAGAACAACGGCCTGCTGGAATTCATCGAGGTTGCGTCACGCTCGAACTTCTACGTCCCGCCGCGTGACAAACGGGTCTTCCCGGCCCCGTAGCTGTCGCTCGCATGTAGAGAGGGGCCACGAAAACAGTACGAACCTGACGCCGGCAGCGGGTCACTCCTCGTCGTCGTCCGTCGTCGTGTCGTTCTGGTTCACGTCGCCCGGCCAGACGCCGTGGTCCCAGACCTCGAAGTCGTTGAACGTCTCTGTCGCACCCTTCGGTTTCCACTCACTCTCTTCGTGTGCCATTGTATATCATCTGTCGTAGTGGCCGGGCTTAAGTTTTGGTGCCGTCACTCAGACGGCGTTCCCGGCGGTTTCTGCTCGTCCGAGACTTCGTCGAGGAACGCGTTCGCGTAGAGGTCGACGTGCATCTTCAGCACGGTACTCTCGTCGATTTCGCTCTCCTCGGCCTGCCGACGGAGCAACGCGGCCAGTTCCTCTGTCGGTTCGTACCGTACCTCGCGGCCGTCGACCTCGAACGCCACGTCGTGGGACTGTGAGACGAGGTGTTCGATCTCCAGCAACGCCTGCTCGACTTTCGTTTCCATCGCTTCGTCGATGTCCTCCAACCGCCGGTCGGCCCACTCCTGAGCGGCCTCGTACAGGCGGTCGCTCACCTCGAAAGCGAGTGTCAAAACGACACCCCTTCACCCTCGAACTCGGGCGTCCACAGCGTCGTCTCCTCACACACCGGACAGTTCTGCCGGCGCGGCTGCCCCTCGAACGCCGAGAGGTCTATCATCTGGCCGCATTCTTCGCAACTGTAGTACGTCATTCTTCCGACGGGGGCCACGACTGCGGGGCCGGGTCTGACTCGGTTATCTCGGAGTACAGGACCACGAGCGCTCCGAGGACGATAGTCAGCACAAGCACTCCGGCGAGACCGCCCAGCGCGTTCTGACCGACGAACGTCGCTGTTCCGGTCGCGAAGTCGATGGTCGACAGTACTTCGAACAGTGTCAATAAGAGCCAGACGAAGGCCCCCAGTACCACGAACGTGAGTATCTTCGACTGGTGGACCGCGGTTCGGAGTGTCATTGTCGTTCGTGTATGACAATGACCAGCAAGCATTATAAATATAGGGCGTCACTCGTCAGCGAGTTCCCACTCCGCCTTCTCTGCGGCGTCGGCGAGCGGGATGAACTCCCAGCCCGTCCGGTCGGCGATGGGCTCGTCGTCCGGACGGCCGACGAGGACCATCCGCTCGGCGTAGAACATCGAGTGCTCGCCGATGTCGGCGAGGCGTTCGGCCGGTTCCTGACCCGCGCCGCTGAAGAAGTCGGCATCGATGCCGTGGTCACGCTGGAACTTGTTGATGACGAACGCCTCTACGTCGCCGACGATACCGACCCAGTCGGCCCACGCCCGCGCCTCGCGGAAGACCAGTTGCGGGTCGGCGAACTGCCGGGCCGCGTCGTAGGTCACAGCCATCGTCATGTCGTCGATGCCGCCGCCGTGGGGACCGCTCGCTTCGACGGGTTCCTCGCCGGCAGCGGGGTCCTCGGCGACGTTCGAGGCCGGGTCTGTGTCGGTCGCGGCCGCGCCGCCCGCGCCGCCGCTGTCTGTCGGAATACCGACCGGCTTGTCCTTGTTCTCCCGCGGGACGTGGGGGACCGCTTGGTCTCTGGAGTCTGCGCTGGCGGTATCTCCGCCGTTCCCTTCGACACCAGTGTCCGAAGCAGGACCCGTATCTGCGGCCGCGCCGGGACTCTCAGCCTCGGTATCGCTGTCGGGCCGCACCGATACGGTCCCAGTCGATCCGGGGTCGGGTTCGTCTTCGGGGTCGCCCTTTCCATTCCAGAACCAGTCGCCCCGGTTCGGCGTCTCCTCGTCGTCCTGTACGTCGAGTTCGTCGAGGTCGATTTCGTCTGTCATTCTCCGAGTGTCGTGTCCGCTGGTCGTGTCGATTGGTCGACGGCGTCCGTGAGGCCGAGTCGCTCGATTGTCTCGGGGGTGGGCCGGCCGTCGGCGTCCCAGCCGCGCTGGCTGTAGTACTCGTCGAGCATCGCGTCGAACGACTCGGTGTCGATTGCCGCGCCAGCGTTCGGGCCAGAATCAAGCGGTTCCTGCAGCTTTGCCGGGAGTTCGTCGTCGGCTCGGGAAACGCCCTCCCGGACGTTGAACAGGCGCGTGAGCGTCCAGACCCGCTCGCCGACCGTCGCGAGGTCGCCGTCCGTGTCCAGGCCGATAGCGTCGAGCCACTCCGCGCCGAGGTCTTCGAAGGCGTCGCCGACGAAGTCGTCGACGACGAGGCACCACAGCACCGAGCGCTGGTCCTGTTCGCGGATGACGGCCGCGGCCGCCCGCTCCGGGTCCCAATCGGAGTCGAAGGCTTCCCGCTCGATGGGGAGCGCCCGCCGATGACAGGCCCCGCGGTCGCTGGTCGCGTACGCCAGTGCCATGCTCCGTGCGCCGCGGGGGTCGTACGCTGGCAGTTCCATAGCCTTGACCGTCGGCAGGAGGTCGTCCCCGCCTAGACGGGCCGAGGCCGCGTCAACGCCGTCGGCCAGAGCGTCGCCGAGCGTCGACTCCCGCGCGACGATGGCTTCGAGGAGCGCCCGCGCGTCGTCGGGGCTCCCGTAATCGAGCGATTCGTCGAGCAGGCCGGCGTCGCCGGCTTTGATGGCCCACGCGACGGCGCTCCCGGCGCTGATGAGGTCGAGACCCAACCGGTTACAGGTCTCGCCCAGCGCCGCCACGGCGTCGAAGTCGTCGATGCCGAGGCCGGCCCCTAGGCTCATCGCCGTCGCGCCGCGCGGGACGGTTTCGCCGTCCTCCGTCTGGACGCGGAAGCCGCCGGGGTTGCCTCCGTCGTCGTACTCTCGGCCCGCGGCAAGTTCCTGCACGGCTTCGATACCGACCCCGTCGGCTCCCTCGAACTGGCCGTCTTCCCAGCCGCGCGTCGAGAGCGCGCCGATCTCGTTGGCGAAGTCGACCGTTTCGACGGTCCCGCTGGCGTTGAGCCACTGTCCGGTGTCGCCCTCGCGGTACCGCTTGGCGTACTGCTCCCGTAGCTCCGCGAGGTCCGTCGGCGGCTCACCGCGGACGACGACGGCTTTCAGCCGTTTTGCGCCCATCACTGTTCCGGCACCGCCCCGCCCCGCGTGGTGTTCGCCGCCGTCAGAAGCGATAGTCGCGAACGCGACGCCCTGCTCGCCCGCCGGGCCGATACACGCCACCGCAGCCTCGGGGAACGCTGCGTCGGTTTCGGCTGTATCCTGCCCCCACGTCTCGGCGGGTTCGACCGTCGCGCCGTCGGCCTCGACGACGAGTTTGACCGGCTCCGAAGCGCGCCCGGTGACAAGAATCCCGGTGTGGTCCTGCAACGCGCCGGCCAGCGTGTCCGGGAACGTCCCGCCCGCATAGGAGTCGAGGAAGCCGCCAGTCAGGGGCGACTTCGTGACCGCCGCGTAGCGTGTCTCGCCGGGGAGCAGCCCGGAGACCGGCCCGAGCATGAACAACAGGACGTTCTCGGGGCCTAGCGGGTCGGTGCCTGCGTCGAGTTTGTCGTACAGGTACCGAGCGCCGAGTCCCTTGCCGCCCACAAACTGGCGACGCCAGGCCTCCGGAACCGGACAGCTCTCGACCGATGCCGACGACAGGTCGACGTGGAGCATCCGGTCCCGATTGGCTACTGTCATCATACCTCACTCTTCCGTCTGTCGACTAAAGGATTACCCACAGCACCAAGCACCTTTCTGCCAGACCCGAGAAGGCAGGGTATGCGCGCAGGTGTCATCGTCGCTGGCGGCCGGTCGACGCGGTTCGGCGACAGCGACAAGGCCGTCGCTGACCTCGCGGGGACACCGATGGTCCGCCGCGTCGCCGACCGCCTCGGCGAAACCGTCGACGAACTCGTCGTGAACTGCCGCGAGGACCAGGTCGAGGCCATCGACGCGGCGCTGTCGGGCCACACCCTCGACCCGACGTTCGCGCTCGACGAGGACCCCGATCAGGGGCCGATGGCGGGCATCGCAACCGGTTTGGGGGCCGTCGATAGCGAGTACGCCGCCGTGGTGGCCTGTGATATGCCTTTCGTCGATCCCGCGTTCCTCGACTATCTGTTCGAGCGGGCAGCGTCCCACGAGGCCGCGGTGCCGCGCCCGGACGAGTGGTTCCAGACGACACAGGCGGTGTACCACGCCGAGGCAATGCAGGCGGCCTGCCAGCGAGCGCTGGAACGCGGCGAGCACAAAATCGTCGAACCGTTGTTCGACCTTGAGTACGTTGTCGTTGAGCGCGAAGACGTACTCGCACACACCTCACTGGATACGTTCAAGAACCTCAACACCCGTGAGGAGTTCGAGGCCGCGGCCGAGCGGTTCTGAACGAGCGGGGCCGGTGTCGCCTCGCTCTCAGACGACTGCCACCAGCGGGTCGTCGCTCCGCATCTCAGCAAGGACGACACGCGACACGTCGGCTTGGTCGTGAATCGCCTCGGCAACGGCCCGCGCGCTTGTTTCGAGTCCCGCGTCATCGACCATGTTGAGCAGCGGAACCGCGGTCGCGTTGGCTGGCACGTCTTTCAGCCCGCCCTGCTCGTGGGCGAGGACCGCAGCGACGTCTTGCGGTCGAATCTCGTCACCGCGAGCGAGCCCGGTAATCGCGGTAACTTCGTCGACCCGGTGGACGATGTCGTCGGTCAAGGGTTCGCCGACGACGTGGGCGCTGGCAATCGGGACGACGGTCGAGGCCGACGTGGGGAGCTGTGGCTCGCGGTCGCTCGGCGCTTTGAACTCTCGCATCCGTGCGCCGTCGGCTTTCACCAGAATCGGATGGTCGATATCAGCCAGGTCGGCGACGGTTTCCGGGTCGTAGCCGCGGTAGCGGTCCGGCCGCTCCTGTGTCGGGACGACGCCCAGCGGCCACGCAGACGCCTCGTCAATGGCTGTCCGTGGGGTCTCCGTCACGACAACGTTCTCGACCCAGCCGTCGAATATCGGAATCCGGACCGTCGCTGTGACAACCGTGCGGTCCAGTCGGCCGGCGAGCGTTGCCATCGTCGTCTTCTTCCCCCCAGCGCCGACGAAACAGGTCGTTCCCCGCCGCGCGTCCAGCGCATCGACGATGTTCATACGCAGTGCACGGCAGTCGCCGAATTAATCGTTACCCTGGTGCGCGCGACAACGGAACCGGACCAGTCACGCCATTTAAGAGGTTGTGCTGTGAACAGTTAGCAAGGAAATGCTCGAAGACGACTTCGGTCGCGAGGTCTCCGGTGTCCGCGTCTCCCTGACCGACCGGTGTAACTTCGACTGCGTCTACTGCCACAATGAGGGGCTGGGCGACACACGGGGCCCGATGGAGGCACAGGACGACGAACTCACTGCCGACACCATCGTGGCCTTCCTCGAAGTCGCCGCCGAGTTCGGCGTCGACTCGGTGAAGTTCACGGGCGGGGAGCCGATGCTCCGGGAGGACTTAGAGGAAATCGTCCGGCGCGCCCCCGACGAGATGGAGGTGTCGATGACGACCAACGGCACCTTCCTCCCCGGCCGCGCCCCGGACCTCGTCGACGCGGGCCTTGAGCGGGTCAACGTCTCGCAGGACGCGCTCGACAGCGAGGCCTTCGCCGAGCTGACACAGAGCGGGGCCTACGACCGCGTCCTCGAAGGCGTCGAAGCGGCGCTGGACGCCGGCCTCGCGCCGGTGAAGCTCAACATGGTCGTGTTCGAGCCGACCGCGGGCTACGTCCCGAAGATGGTCGACCACGTCGCCGAGAACCCCGGGCTCCAGCTCCAGCTCATCGAGTACATGCCGGAACTGGCCGGCCACCCGGAGTGGGCCATCGACATCGACCGCGTCCACGACTGGCTCGAAGACCGCGCGGACACGGTTGAACACCGGGAGATGCACGACCGCAAGCGCTACTGGATACACAGCACCGAGGCGGCGGTCGAAGGGAGCGGCGCGACCACCTCGCTGGCCGCGTCCGACGGCGGCGTTCAGACGGAACCGGTCAACAACCAGAACAGCGGCATGGTCGAAATCGTCGACCCCGTCGGCAACGAGAACTTCTGTGCGAACTGCCACCGCGTCCGGCTCACCCACGATGGCTATCTCAAGGGCTGTCTGAACCGCAACGACGACCTGCGGGACATCGGCACGACAAAGGAGTCGATGCGCGCCGCGTTCCGCGAGACGGTCGACACCCGCGTCCCCTACTACGGCGAGTACATGGTCGAGACCGAGGACGGCGAGTGGGAGATAAACGACGAGTACATCGACACCGACGGGGACCGTGCGCCCTACGAGTACTCGGAGTAGCGGTCGCCGCGGGCAAACGCTCTTACTGTTCCATCGTGAAAACCGGCCAGGATGAGTCTCCCGCTCCGCGACCGAACCGCGATTTCACTGTCGTGGAACGAACTCACCGGCGCTGTCGGGGACTCCGCGACGGTGCTCCCGGTCGTCGTGGCCGTCGCCGTGCTGACGGAGCTCTCGCTCCCGGTCATGCTCGTCTGGTTCGGCGTTTTTCAGGTCGTCTGGGGGCTGTACTACGGCGTTCCCATCTCTATCGAGCCGATGAAGGCTTTCGCCGCGCTGGTCATCGCCGGGACCATCTCCACCGGCGAGCTCGTCGTCGCAGGGCTCCTGTTGGCCGGCATCCTGCTCGCGCTCGGAACCACGCGGTCACTCGAAACGGTCAATCAGTACGTCGACGACACCGTCGTTCGTGGGGTACAACTCGGCGTCGCGCTGGTCCTGCTGGAGACGGGCGTTGACCTCGGGCTCAGCGATCCGAGACTCGTGGCCGTCGCCGTCGGCCTTGTGGCCCTCTTCGCACTTCTGGGCTACAGTGGGCAGAGCGCCTTCGCCGTCTTCGTCCTCGGCGTCGTTCTCGCCCTCGCGGAGACCGGCGTACCGACGCCGGCCGTCCCCGCTGTCGACGCCATGTTCATGCTTCCACGCATGACACTGTCGGTGCAGACGGCAGAGGCCGTTCTCGCCCAGATTGCGGTCACGGTCGGCAACGCCGCCATCGCCACGTCAGTCCTGCTTGCGGACTACTTCGACCGGGACGTGTCCGCGGACCAACTCTCGAACAGCATGGGACTGATGAATCTGGTCGCGGTCCCGTTCGGCGCGTTCCCGATGTGTCACGGGAGCGGCGGCGTCGCCGGAAAGTACGCCTTCGGTGCCAGAACGCCCGGCGCGAACCTGCTACTCGGCGCGGGCTACGTCTTGACTGCGTTCCTCGCCGTCGGCGTCATCGCGGCCTACCCGACGGCGCTGCTCGGGGTCATTCTGGTACTGATCGCGCTCCAACTGGGCTGGACCGGCGTTTCCAAAACGGACGACCTGGCGGTCGTCGCGGCAATCGGTGTCCTCGGCGTGCTCGTCAACCTCGGCCTCGCGTTCGTCGTCGGCGTCCTCGTCCAGCAACTGCGCGCCCAGTTGTGACTCAGCGGCTGGCCCCCACACGCTTGTAGCAGGAGCCCGAAGCGTCGACTGATAGATGCGCCCCGCAACGGAACTCGAAAACCTGCTCGGAGAGGCGGAGTCACTCACCATCGTCTGTCACAACAACCCCGACCCCGACTGTCTGGCTAGCGCGCTCGCGCTCGGCCGTATCGCGGCCGCCGTCGGCATCGACGAGCGACGCATCCTCTACAGCGGCGAGATCTCACACCAGCAGAACCGCTCGTTCGTCAATCTGCTGGAGATGGACATCCAGGAGTTCGATGCAGCCGACGTGACCGACCGGGAATCCTCGGAACTGCTCGCCTTCGTCGACCACTCGATTCCGGGGGCGAACAACCGGGTCCCCGAAGACGTCTCGGTCGACATCGTTATCGACCACCATCCCGCCGAGGATATCAGCGCCCGGTTCGTCGATCACCGGGTAGAAATCGGGGCGACGGCGACGATACTGACCGAGTACCTGCGGGACCTCGACATCGAACTCGACGACCGCTTGGCGACGGCGCTACTGTTTGCCATTCGACGCGAGACGCTGGGCTTCCTGCGCGGCGTGACGACAGACGAGCACGGGGCGGCCGGCTTCCTGACAGCGGCGGCTGATTCGGACCTGTTGCGCCAGCTTTCCTCGCCATCAGTCAGTGGTGCGACCGTCGACGCCATCGCGGACGCAATCGAGAACCGGACGGTCAAAGGCTCGGTGTTAATCTCGCACGTCGGCCGGACACAGGAGCGGGACGCACTACCGCAGGCGGCCGACTACCTGGCGACGCTCGAGGGCGTCGAGACGGCCATCGTCTTCGGCATTGTCGAGGACACCATCCAGCTCAGCGCCCGGTCAACGGACTCCCGTATCAATATCGGTGACGTTCTGGACGCATCGCTGGGCGATGTCGGGAGCGCGGGTGGTCACAGAGAGATGGCCGGCGGCGAGGTCCCGCTTGGCATTTTCGCCGACTACACGAGCGACGACGCCGTGCTCGTCGACATCGTCGAGCAAGTGATTTCGGCGCGGCTGTTTGCCGGACTGAACCTCTCTGAAAAGGACTGAGACGCCGTTCAGGACAGGCGGAACGTTTCCAGGTTCTTCGGGTTGTGCGTCCGCATATTGAACTTCTGGTACAGCGCCGAGGACAGCTGGTTCGTCGTGGACGCGTCGCCGTGGACACAGAGGATTTTCTCCGGTCGCGGGTGCATCGTCTCGACGAACGACTCCAGCCCCTGTCGGTCGGCGTGGCCGGAGAAGCCATCGACCGTCTCCACGTTGAGCCTGAGGCTCACCCGTTCGGCGCGTGGCCCGCTCGTATCGCCCAAGGTAATCTCGTTCTGGCCGCGCTGGATCTGGCGACCGAGCGTTCCCTCGGCCTGATAGCCGACAAAGGCCATCGTGCTGTCCGGGTCGCTGCCCAGCAGTCGGAGCCAGGACATAACGGGGCCACCAGTGACCATCCCGGAGGTGGTCAGAATGATGGCCGGCTCGTCGTCGGCGATGTCCTGCCGCATCTCGTCGCCGCCGTCGACTTGCTCGAACTGCTCGGCGAGGAACGGGTTCTCGTCCTCGTACAGGATGCGCTGGCGGAGGTCGTCCCGGAGGTACTCCGGATACGCGGTGTGGATGGCCGTTGCCTCTCGAATCATCCCATCGAGATACACCGGCATCGTCGGGATGTCGCCCTTTCGCATCGCCTCTTCGAGGACGAGCATGAGTTCCTGGGACCGACCCACGGCGAACGCCGGAATCAGGATTTTGCCGTCGTTCTCGTAGGCCTCGTTGATGACATCTCTGAGGACCCGTTCGGAGTCGGACTGGTCGGTCTGGTAGTCGTTTTTCCCGCCGTAGGTCGACTCCAGCACGAGCGTCTCCACCCGCGGGAAGTCGTTGACAGCGCCGTCGAGCAGCCGAGTGTCCTTGTAGTGAATGTCACCGGAGAAGGCGACGTTGTACCGTCCCTCGCCGATGTGGAAGTGACACACCGCCGAGCCGAGGATGTGACCGGCGTTGTGCATCGTGAGTTTGATATCGGGCGCGATGTCGGTGACGTTGCCGAACTCCAGAGGAATCGTGTGTTTCAGCGCGTCACGGACTTGCTGGCTCTCGTATGGTGGCGTCCGCCCTTCCTTCGAAGCCACGTCGAGGTAGTCCAGCTGGAGCAGGCCCATCAGGTCTCGTGTCGGCGCTGTCGTGTAAATCGGGCCGTCGTAGCCGTATTTGAACAGGATCGGAATGAGCGCGGAGTGGTCCAGGTGGGCGTGTGTCAGGACGACGGCATCGAGGGAGTTCGGCCCCGCCGCGAGCGCTTCGGGTGCCTGAAGGTACGGGACCTCGCCCTCAGCACCGGGCTTGTCGCCGCAGTCGATGAGGATGCGGGACTCGGGCGTCGAGAGGATGAACGCGGCGCGCCCGACCTCACGACAGCAGCCCAGCGTCGTGAGTCGAACCCAGTCCTCGTCGCTCGTAGTGGGGCGGTTGATCTGTCGACCGACGCGCTGGAGGATGTCCCGTCGTTCCTCGCGTTCCTGCTTGAGGTAGTTCCGGACGTTCGAGACGGTCGAGGACTCCATCGGCGGCGTCCGGACGACTTCGGGAGTCCAGCCGACGGAGGCGGAAATATCGTCCAGCGTCGCCCCGTGGCGGCCGATGACGCGGCCGGGCTTTTCGGCCTCGATGAACACTTCGCCGGTCTGGCGGTCGAAATCCAGGTTCTGGACGCCGGCGTCCTCGGGAATCGTCTGCGTGATCCGAGCCCGCGCTTCGTTCGGCGGCACGAGGGCTTCCTGCGTGGGGCGAACGTTGATTCGTTTGCGAAGCGTCTGTGCGAGGTTTCTGACGATCCCGTCGCGGTTGGCGACCGTCTGCGCATCCGGCGTGTAAATAACCAGCTCCGGCCCCTCGAACGCGACGGAATCGATTTCGATGTCGTCCGGTGTCTCTTCTTCGACCTGTGCTTTGATTCGATCAAGTGTCTCGTCTGCGGAACTCATAAGTTTGGAGATGGAGGCCCGATAGCCGTCGGTAAAACCACGGCTCTCGACTGCCGTTATCTAGCGGGAGTGCAAGCACGGTAAAGAACCTTTGCTTGTCTCGGTATGTCATCGTGTGGTCGTGTCTCGGCAGGAACCGGCGAATTTTAGTGTGGGACTGCGAGTTGTAGTTGTATGGGCTTTGGTAGCTACGATGAATCCGAACAGAAGGACAACGACGTAGACGCAGACGACAGCGAGGGCGTTGCAGTCCACGAGAACGACCACGACGGGTCGGTCTCCTTCGAGACGGAGGCGACCACGAGCGACCTCGTCGACAAACTCGGCGACATGAAAGACGAGGACGAGGAGTAACGCCGCCGCCATTCCCGACTGCGCTTACTGGCCGACTTTTTCCGCGAGTTCACCGCGCTCGTCCAGCTGTTCGAGGATGTCGCTGCCGCCGATGAACTCCCCGTCGACGAACGTTTGGGGGATAGTCTCGCGGTCGCTGTGGCGCTCTAGGGCCTCCCGATAGGCGTCGGTCGCCTTGAGCACGTCCACTGTCTCGATGTCGTCGCGGTGCTGTTGCAGTAGTGCGAGGGCCTTCTTCGAGTAGCCACACTGTGGCATCAGCTCGTTGCCTTTCATGAACAGCACGACCTCGTTGTCCTCGATGACGCTGTCTACCTGGTCCGTGACTTCTTCGGGCGAGAGTTCTTCGGGCTCGAATGCCATACCCTCACTAACGCCGTCGGCAATAAAGGCGTACCGACGGGACAAACGAGGTTGTACCGACGGGTCGAGCGGAACCGCACCGCCGGGATACGACTACTCGGCTTCCTCGGGCGTCAGTGTCGTCAGCTCGATAGCGTGAATGTCGCGGGTGAGATGGTCCCCGAGCGCGTCGTGGACGAGCTGGTGCTGGTCGACTAGTGATTCTCCCTCGAACGCCGGGGACACCACGCGTACGGCGTAGTGTTTGTCGTCGTCGGGGTCCCGCGGTGTGGTGACCGTCGCCTGTGCCTCCGGCAGTTCCGTTTCGATGAGTTCGGCGACTGCATCCTCGTCCATACGCGCTCTGAAGAGAGCGGCAGGCAAAACAGTTGGCGTCACAGTCACGCCGCGGTCACTAACTGAGTGACAGTTGCCGGCTGATACCGACTCCGAGGGCGGCCAGTCCCAGAAGTGCGAGCGCGACCCCGCCGAACCGGACTGCCGAGAACGAGGCCACAAGCCAAACCGTCCAGAGCGCGACCACCAAGGCAAGCCCGCCGGCCACGATCAACAATCAGTCTGACGAATCGCTCCACGTCCGTACCTGTGGTGATCGGCTGTAAATTCCCGCCGGCTGAACCATAGGTGTTTGTGCCTCGGGTACGTAGCTCGAATATGAGCGACGCTACGCTCGTCTACGACGACGACTGCGGCTTCTGTACGTGGTGGGCGGACTTCATCGACGAGCGGTCCGACCTCGAAATCGTCGGGTTCTCCGACCTCGACGATGACCTGCTGGAGCGACTCCCGGACGACTACGAGTCCTGCTCGCATCTGGTGACCGAGGAGGAGGTGTACTCCTGTGGGGAGTCCATCGAGACAGCGCTCACCTACACTGACATAGGCAAGCCGGCGCGGCCGCTGGTCTCCTTCTTCCGGCAGTTCGAAGACTACGAGCGGTTCCGCGAGCGGGCCTATCGACAGGTCGCCGATAACCGTTCGAAGTGGGGGAAGGTCATGTCGAAGACGCCGCCAGCGCGCAGGGACGGCACGAACTGACGACCTCGGACCCTGGCGTGTTGCAAATTGCCCTCGCTGACCGGGCTGGCGTAGCGCAGAACCGACACCGGAACCGCGTGGTCGCGACAACGAACACCAGGAGGTAACTGACCGCCAGCGCCCGGTGAACAGCATCCGGACGAGCCAGTACCCTCTGGCTCCCACGGCAGCACACTCCGGATGTGGCCCAGACACAGACTGACCGTACGGGCGACGGCTGTGTCAACCGCATTCAGCCGTTATCTGCCTGTTCAGGCCATCAGTTGCTGGTGGGTCGGCTTCATACAGCGGTCCTGGACGACGCGGCGGCCGGCCGCTTCGGCACGTTCGACGGCCTCGTCGTCGTGGATGCCGAGCTGGAGCCAGATGACGGCGTCGTCGTCCCGTTCCAGGGCCGCGTCAACGATGTCGCTGACCTCGTCGCTTGGCCTGAACACGTCGATGATGTCTATCTCGCCGGGAATCTCTGACAGCGAGTCGTAGGCCTTCTGTCCGAATATCTCGTCTGCGAAGGGATTGACCGGAATCACCTCGTACCCCTGTTCGCGGAGGTACTTCGGGATCTCGTGAGCGTCCTTGCCGGGGCTGGTCGAACACCCGACGACGGCGACGCGGTCCAGTTCGAGGATCTCTCGGAGTTCGTCGTCCGAAGTAACAGGCATACACGGATGTTAGCCGGGCAGCAACAAAAGCGATTGCCTGCGGGACTTACTCCGTGGGCTCGTCGGCCCCTGTCGGTTCCTGCAGGTATGTCTGGCCCCACGCTGCCATTTCGGTGATTACGGACTCAAGTGACTCCCCGTGTTCGGTGAGCGAGTAATTGACGCGAAACGGTTGTTCGTTGATTACTTCCCGGTCGACGAGCCCTTTCTCCTGTAGGTCTTCGAGGCTGTCAGAGAGCACTTTGGAAGAAATCCCGTCGACGTTCTCTTTGAGTTCGTTAAATCCTGACGGGCCGTTATCAAGCAGTCGGTGGATGATGACGGGGTGCCACTTCTTCCCGATGAGGGACGCCGTCGTGGTTATCGGACACCACTCTTCGCCAGCACACCAGACGGAGAGCTTCTCCGGTGAATCGCTCATATCTTGTCGGGATTTCGGCCGCGGCCGGCTAATAACTACCCCTGTGCAGGTAGCCGGACGCTACTGTTCGTGGGCTATAGTAACAATTGAAACATGTACACACCTGATCGCACTGCTGTCGTGCGATCAGGTGTGTATTGATTTTCAATGGCTACTATAGCTTGGGAGACACAGTGGACCCTCGCACAGCGTGTGCCTGCCCAAAATCATGGCGAGCGGCAGCTTCCCAGCCATGAGAGAGTAATTATATTTTTCTCCGGTTATTCAGTGTATTCTTGTATGGTTGCAGTCACCGTGTGGAACGAAAACCGGCACGAACGGGCGACAGGCCCGGCCAATGCGATGTACCCCGACGGGATCCACACGACGTTGGCTGAGATGCTTACTTCCTACGGCCACACCGTCCAGACAGCGACACTCGATGACCCTGCCAACGGACTAACCGAGAAGATACTCGCCGAAACTGACGTTTTATTGTGGTGGGGCGATGTCGCACACGATGCTGTCAGCGATGCGACTGCGAGCCGCGTCGAGCAGGCTGTCCGTGAGGGAATGGGGTTCATCCCGCTACACTCCAGTCACGAATCGAAGCCGTTCGAGGCACTCATGGGAACGACTGGCACCCTGCGCTGGCGCGAGGAGGGCGAGCGCGAGCACGTCTGGGTCGTCGAATCGAGCCACCCAATTACCGACGGGCTTCCCGAGGAGTTCGAACTCGAACGTGCCGAGATCTACGGAAAGGGGTTCGACCTGCCGATACCGGACACCCTGGTGACCGTAAGTTGGTGTGGCGACGGCACAGTGTTTCCCAGCGGGTGTTGTTACTACCGTGATGCAGGACGGATATTCTACTTCCAACCCGGCCACGAGACGTTTCCAGTGTATCACCGGCCGGTCGTTCAGAAGCTCCTGCACAACGCTGTTACCTGGGCCGCGCCGGATGAGACCGACCACCGCTGCGCTGGACAGTCCTGACAGTCGGGACAACCGTTGTGCTGTCTGTTAGCTCTCGGTTGCCCCTCCTTCTGTTTGATTGGCCGACCAGAAAGGACAGACTGTCTCTGTAAATAGGTGATTAGGAGGCGTCTTTCGGAACGGTAGGTGCTGTTTTACCTCGGGAGGGTGACCGAAGGCGACTGCAAACTTAGGGGGCTGGGTCACGACCGTGAGCCAGCATGCGAGGACAACAGCGGAGCCGTAGACCGATTCCAAAGGGTTTGTATCTAATGACTTCGGAGAGTGGCCTATGACAGAGAACGTGGTCGTACTCGGTGCGGGGTACGCTGGTGNNGAGACGGATTACCACCTGGTCTTGCACGAGTCCCACCGCTGCATTCGGGACCCGAGCGTCCAGGAGAACATCACTATTCCCGTCCACGAGATCAAACAGCCCTCGACCTCGTTCGTTCAGGACGAAGTCGTCGGCATCGACACCGACGCCCAGGAAGTGGCCCTCGCCGATTCCGACACTGTCGAGTACGACTACCTGCTCGTGGGGCTGGGATCGCAGACCGCATTCTTCGGCATCGAGGGCCTCAAAGAGCACGCGCTGACGCTCAAGAGCCTCGACGACGCGCTCGACATCCACGACAACATCCAGCAGGCCGCTCGTGACGCNNCACAACGCGCCCATCGACATCCACCTCGTCGAAGGGCTCGACCAGGTCCTGCCCAACAGCGACCCGGAACTGCAGGGTGCCCTGCGTAAGCGTCTGGAAGCCGCCGACGTGAACATCAAGTGCGGGGAGTTCATCGGCGAAGTCGACGAGGAGACAGTGTACATCGGCGACGAGGACGAACTGGATTACGACGTACTGGTCTGGACGGGCGGCATCACCGGCCGCGATTGTATGCAAGACGTCGATCTGGACAAAGACGAGCGCAACCACCGCGTCCACGCGGAAGGGAA
>NZ_LRHL01000010.1:0-106397 GCF_001647155.1 Haloarcula sp. K1 | reverse complement strand
CTCGGGAACCTCATGGAGGTCGGGCCGACGGAACAGCTGTTCCAGAACCCGGAAAACCCCTACACGCGCGCACTGCTGTCCGCGATTCCGGAACCGGATCCGACGGCCCAGGCGGACCGGATTACCCTGCCTGGCTCACCGCCGAGTCCACGGGACCCGCCGGAGGGGTGCCCCTTCGCAACGCGGTGTCCCGTCCGGATTCGGCCCGAAGACATAGACGCTAGCGACGAAGTGTGGGACCGTATCCGGGAGTTCCGTGACGTCATTCGTGAGCGGTCCCGCGCGGAACAGTCGATCGGTGAGCGGCTCAAGGAACGGCTCGGGTTCGAGACTGCGTTGGCCGACGGCGATGAGATCGTCGACGAGGAGTTCAGCGACGTGGACCTCCCGCCGGACGTGCGAGAGCACGTCGAACAGGCTGTGACGTATCTCAGTGATGGAGACCCCGACGCTGCACGGGCCTACCTCAAGGAAGCGTTCGGCAGTCGGTGTGACACCGAAACGCCGCAGTACTACGATGTCGACGACAGACGGACGAGTTTCTGTCACCGGCACGCGACGGACCACGACGCTCCCGGCGAAGAACTGCGTCGCCGTGGCTACGACACGCACGATGGATAACCTGGCGGGGAAGGTACTCGATCTGCTGTGGTACGCCCTCGGCGTCACACTCACAGCAACGCTTATCGGTGGCGTGCTCTCGCCGCTCCGTGGCGGTGGCTGGGTGACGGTGAAGTTCGTGCTGTTTTTTATCGGCTTCGCGCTGTTCGGCTACGCATCGATCACCCTGTGGCGCGCGCCGTCCCTCGATTCCGACGAGTCTGATGAGTCCGGCGTGTCGTTCGGCGTGTCAGCGCGGGAGCGGACGCCGTTCGAGTCGGTGTTGGCCCGCGTCGTGCCGCCACTCGACATGCTCGCCCCGCCCGAAGACCGGCTCTCACCGCCGGTGAAGCTCTTCGTCGCGAGTCTGTTCGTCCTCGGGCTTTCACTGAGCATGGAGGTCGTCTTCGGCGTCCAGTGACACCACCATTTACCTCCCGCGGGCGTAACGACAGGATATGGTTAAGACAGGTGGCGAGGGGACAGACGACCTCGAACGGCTTGCCGCCGGTTCGGACGACCGCAAAGCATCGTGGAAACAGACGCTGGAAGAGACACAGGCGCTGGCTGACCAGCGGCGCGCTAACGGCCGCGAGGCCGTCGTCGTCCCGGCCGGGGACGCGGGCCTGCAGACAGTCGACGACGGTGACGGACTCGAACTCGTGTTCGTCATTCCGGGTAACAAGGCCGAGGAAGTGACGCGGCTGGTCGAATCGAACCCCCTCGAAGCGTACGACGTGTACCGGCGGACGGTCGGGGAGCAGGTGTTTCTGGCCGTCGAGTACTTCGATCCGGACGCCGCCTCGCTGTTCATCGCTGGCGCGTACAAACTCCAGGATGCCGGGAACGCGGTTACCGCCGCGAACGACGGTGCGACGTTCCAGACGTTGCTCAGGAAACTGGACGGGACGCCGGTCGCAACGTTCGACCACGCCGACCGGACGAAGTTCCTCCCGACCGACAGGCTCCCAGTCGAGGAGTAGGGCGGGTGTCTGAGGGGAAGTGACAGCTGAATCAGTGTGTCACGGTCGCTATCGAGTTCCGCCGACCTGACTGTGGTGGGACGCGATAGGACACCTCGCAGTCCGAGACCGAAAGGACCATTCACTAGCCCCCGCAGAGTTCAATCTGCGCGAGGGTAGCCGAGCTTGGCCAAAGGCGGTGGGCTTAAGACCCGCTCCCGTAGGGGTCCGTGGGTTCGAATCCCATCCCTCGCATTCTGTTGCGAACAATCCGTGAGCAACGAATGTCATCGTGGGATTCGAATCACGGAAATCCGAACGGGGTGAGGATTTGCATCGGGTTCGAATCCCATCCCTCGCATTCTGCGACGAGTGGACACGAGGAGCGATGCGAGTGGGGTGCAGATTGCCACCGGACGCTGTGCGCCTGCGATAGTCGCTACAGTAGTCCACAAGAGACAACTTTGGCCGCTGATCTGTGACACACTTGACAGCCTGACTTGGCACAGATGTGGCACAGCTGCGTCGGTCACAGGTTCGGGTGTGGCGCTCAGACGGTAGCGTCGAGTGGCTAGCAATTCGAACGGAGACGAACCGGACACGACGCGTTTTTGCACGTCTGTGGCCTATACCGGCGTAATGACTGATGTGCCAGATGACGTTGCCGAAGCGTTCGACCGACACGATGCGCTCGTCTCGGCTGGGGATAGCTACGCTGTCGAGACGACGAACTTCGACGGCCGCGTGACTGCAACTGAGGGCGAAAAGTGGCGGACGACCTACGAGGTGACGGTCAGAGCGCCGACACTACAGGCCGCGACAAGCGACGAGGTCGGTGACGCCGTCATCGACGGCTGGTTCGAGACGCTGGAGCGGCGGCTCGAGGACGCGCCGAAAGCGACCCGGACATCTGTCGAACTGGACGATTACAGCGTCGTCGAGGACGGCGAACAGGTCGTCGTCACGTTCGAGTACACGATGGGCGGCGAACGGCAAGCCGCAGACGTTGCCAAGACCTTCGTCGAGTACGTCGAAGGGACGTACGTCGAGGGCGTCATTCCCGGCTACGACTACGTTGGCGTCGTGGCTGACCTGCTCGATTCGGCGAGTACCGGCGGGAGCGAGGGGTCTCGCGGCGGGACACCGCTGTAGCTGTACGTGTCGAGCATGGAAACAGGGTAACAGCCAGCCTCAGTCCATCGCGATATAGGTCTGTGTCGTTTCGACACCCTGGATTTCCTGGATGTGTGTCGCTGCGACATCCTTGACTTCGGCGGGCGTCTCCACGTTCACTTTTGCGATAAAGTCGACGTCACCAGCGACGATGTGGGCCTCGACAACGCCGTCGACGGCTTCGATGTCATCCTTCAGACGGTCCGCGTCACCAGTGTGGGCTTTGACCATCACGTAGGCAATGACCATGTTCAGGCACCTCCAAGCGCAGTCGCGCGTTCTGATTCACCGACAACGATACTACGAACGTCAGAGAGCGTCCCGAAGTCGGCCAGTATCACGACCCGGTCACCGGCCTCCAGTGTTTCGTCCGGGCCGGGAATGGCGAGCGGGGCTTCGCCTTTCCCGTGCGCCATCAGTCGGGAATTCGACGGAAGCTCCAACTCCGACAGTGAGTACCCCTCCATCGGCGATTGCTTCTGGATGGTGAACTCCACGAGCTGGAGGTTCTGTGCGATGTCGGCGACTGCGCGGATGTTCCCGCCCAGCAGCGCGTTCTTCGCGGCGATAGCGCCCAGCCGTTCGGGGTAGATGACCTCGTCGACGTCGGAGGCGTAGCGTCGGTAGATCTCCTCGCGGTAGTCCTCGTCGATGCGCATAACGGTTCGACAGCCGTGTTCCTTGGCGATCATACAGGCGACGAAGTTGTCGTTCAAGTCGCCGGTGAGCGCGCCGAGCGCGTCGGCGGCTTCGAGGTCGGCGCCACCGAGTGTCTCCTCGATAGCGCCGTCACCCGCGATCACCTCGAAGCCAGCCGTCCGCGCGCGCTCGACCGCGTTCTCATCGCGCTCGATGAGGACAACTTCGTGGCCACTCTCTTGCAGGACGCGAGCCGTCCGCAGTCCGACACGACCTGCACCCACGATAACGAATCGCATACACGCTCCTATGGGACGGGGGTGAATAAAAGTACCCACCCGGTGGAACCACCGGACGCCTTGACCACGCTATCAAACAACAAAGCCGTTGTTGTCCCCTGACGGAAGCTTTTTCGTGCTATGACACGACACACCACAATATGGTTAGCGCGTTCATTATGATCAAGACCGCTGCCGGGAAATCCGAAGAACTCCTTGCGGCAGTTCGCGACGCCGAGGGCATCACCGAAGCACACATCGTCGCCGGGCAGTACGATATCATCGCCGAAGCGACCGGGACGGAGGTGTACGATATCATGCAGTCGGTCGCAGGTCACGTCCGTGATCTCAACGGCGTCGCTGACACGCGCACGTACATCTGCTTAGAGTGAGCGAGTCACGTTGTTCCGACACGGCAAAGGGACTTGCCGCCCTACGTCGAACATGGTCAGTGTCGCCGGTATTATCGGCCTGCTCGTCATCGTGCTGGTCAACAGTGCTGTGACGGCGCTCATGACGCGCTTTTTCCGCGTCCGTTTGCACACGCGGTGGGGAAGTATCGTCTACTCGCTGCTCCTCTGTCCGGTAGTCATGGTCGTCATCCTCATCGTATTGAGCGGTGTATTCAAACTCGGTGCGGATCTCGGGAGTCAGACGGCTGTCATCCTCATGACGGTCGTTATTCCGCTCGCTATCGGGATCACGTTCGATTACTTTTGGATGCCTGCCCCCGACGAGGTCGAACTGCCGGCGTCGATGGACTAATCGAGAACCGCCGCTCGGACGCGTTCGTACACGGTGTCCGGGTCAGCGGTCGCGTCGACGCGTACGAACCGCTCCGGGTCGGCGTCGATGAGTCGCTCGTAGTTGTCACGAACCGTCGAAAGATAGTCAGCAGTTTCGAACTTGTTCGTCGCGCCGCTGCGCTGTGCGGCGGTTTCGGGATCGAGGTCGAGATACACGGTCCGGTCCGGCGGACGGGTCCAGGGGGCGTGGACCTCCTGGACGTACGACAGCGGGTCGTCGAACGTCTCACTAGCTTCGAGTGTCGCACCCTGATACGCGTACCGCGAGTCGCTGTAGCGGTCGGAGACGACAAGTCGGTCCTCGTTGAGCGCCGGTCGGACCGTGTTCGAGAGATGTGCGGCGTGGTCGGCCGTGTAGAGGAACAGTTCGGCCAGCGAGTCCGCGTCGTCGTCGTCGATAGAGCGCTGGACGGCGTCCCCGTACCAGGTGTCGGTCGGTTCGCGCGTGAACACAGCCTCGCTGGGGACAGTGTCGTCGCTCTGGAGCCGTTCCCACACAGTCGTCTTGCCGCTCCCGTCCAATCCTTCGAGCGTGACGAGCATACCTCACAATCCGTGTGGGGGGACGTAAGCGCCCCGACCGGACAGTGCATCCGTAGGCTGACACAAGTGGCCGGACTGCGGACCGGTCAGCCGAACAAACACGCCCACCTTTACGGTTCTACCGACCGTACTGGAGTCTATGAATGTACTTGTCGTCGGCGGGACTGGATTCATCGGGCAACACCTGTGCCGCGAACTCGACGACCAGGGACACACCGTCACTGCGTTGTCCCGGTCACCGGAAGATGCGACGCTTCCCAGCGGTGTCGAAACTGTTGCCGGGGATGTCACGGAGTACGACAGCATCGAGAGCGCGTTCGAGGGCCAGGACGCGGTGTATTTCCTGGTCGCACTGTCGCCCCTGTTCAAGCCGGACGGCGGCGACGAGATGCACGAACGCATCCACCTCGGCGGGACCGAAAACAGCGTGCAAGCCGCCGAAGAACACGACGTCGACCGGTTCGTCCAGTTGAGTGCGCTGGGTGCGGACCCCAATGGCGATACGCATTACATCCGGTCGAAGGGTCGGGCCGAGCAGGTCGTTACGGAGTCTTCGCTGGACTGGACCATCTTCCGGCCGTCGGTCGTCTTCGGCGAGGGCGGAGAGTTCGTCTCCTTCACGAAGCGCCTCAAGGGGATGTTCGCGCCGGGCGTCCCGCTGTACCCGCTCCCCGGCGGCGGAAAGCAAACCAAGTTCCAGCCCATCTGGGTTGGTGACCTCGTGCCGATGCTCGTCAACAGTATCGAATCCGAAGAACACGTCGGCGAGACCTACGAAATCGGTGGGCCGGAAGTGCTGACGCTCAGAGACGTGACCAATCAGGTGTATGATGCCGACGGGTCGTCGGTAAGCATCGTCCCGCTCCCGATGCCGCTGGCGAAGGTCGGTCTCTCTGTGCTGGGGAGCGTCGGGTTCCCGATGGGTGCCGACCAGTACCGCTCACTCAAATTCGATAACACTCCGACAACGAACGAAATCGACGCGTTCGGAGTCAGTAGTGACTCTCTAACGACACTCAGCGGATACCTCAGCGGATAAGCGCCGGCAGTAGCCATCCCCTAAAGAGTGTTGTGTTGGATAGTATTGATTTTCAATCCTGGCTTTCAGGGCTGAGATCCGGGCAAAACACTTATACTCGCTATCGCTCTTTGACCCTTTAAGCGGAGAACTATATAATGAAACTGGCGATGATCGGCTTCGGGCAGGCCGGGGGCAAAATTGTGGACAAATTCCTCGAGTACGACAAGGAGACCGGCTCGGGAATCGTCCGCTCGGCTGTTGCGGTCAATACAGCGAAAGCAGACCTGCTTGGGCTAGAACACATTCCGGAAGAGAATCGAGTGCTCATCGGCCAGGCCCGCGTTAAGGGCCACGGCGTGGGCGCAGACAACGAACTCGGCGCGGAAATCGCCGAAGAGGATATCGACGAGGTACAGGGCGCTATCGACAACATCCCTGTTCACGAAGTCGACGCCTTCCTCATCGTCGCCGGTCTCGGCGGCGGGACGGGGTCGGGCGGGTCGCCGGTCGTCGCGAAACACCTCAAGCGCATCTACACCGAACCGGTGTACGGCCTGGGCGTCCTGCCGGGCAGCGACGAGGGTGGCATCTACACCCTCAACGCCGCTCGGTCGTTCCAGACGTTCGTGCGCGAGGTGGACAATCTGATGGTGTTCGACAACGACGCCTGGCGACAGACCGGCGAGTCCGTCGAGGGCGGCTACGACCACATCAACGAGGAGATCGTCCGGCGCTTCGGCGTGCTGTTCGGTGCCGGCGAGATCGAGGCCGGCGACAACGTCGCCGAGAGCGTCGTCGACTCCTCCGAGATCATCAACACGCTCGACGGCGGCGGCGTGTCCACCGTCGGCTACGCCTCCGAAGACGTCGAGGTATCCTCCGGCGGCGGCGGCCTGCTCTCGCGGTTCAAGGGCGACGACTCGTCTGACGACGGGATGGACACGGCGAACACGACGAACCGTATCACGTCGCTCGTCCGGAAAGCCGCGCTCGGCAGGCTGACGCTCCCCTGCGAGATCGAAGGTGCGGAGCGTGCTCTGCTCGTGATGGCAGGGCCGCCAGAGCACCTGAATCGAAAGGGAATAGAGCGCGGCCGGAAGTGGCTCGAGGAGCAGACCGGTTCGATGGAGGTCCGCGGTGGCGACTATCCGACCAACGCCCCGAAAGTGGCCGCGTCCATCCTGCTGGCCGGCGTCCACAACGTTCCCCGCATCAAGGAACTCCAGCAGGTCGCCATCGAGGCCCAAGACAATATCGACGATATCCGTAACCAAAGCGAAGATAACTTAGAGGACTTAGTCGAAGACGACGAAGATGAACTTGATCCGCTGTTCTAACAAGACCGCCGCACTCCTCTGTGTTGTCGCGCTGCTCGCGACCGCCGGCACAGCGAGTGCGTTCTCTGTCTCTGCCGAGGGAGTCCCGAGCGAGACAGCCGTCGAGGAAGAGGTGTCGGTGACGTACACGATTGACGACCCGTTCACCGACGCACCGAACGAGTGGACGCTCGCCGGCTCGACCGAACTCCAGGACGTTAGCTGGACGGTCACTGTGTTGCGTGCGGGTAGCCAGGTGAGCCAGGAAACCTACGGCGACCAGTCCTTCGAGCAGGACCTGGAGATCGACAATAACGGGGACCAGGTTCGCGTCGAGCTCGTCGGCACGACGCCGGCCATCTCGAACTACACGTACGACCCGGCACAGAACTATCAGGTCGCCTCTCTCAGTCGTATCAGCGGGAGCAACGAGGACGAGTTCCGCAACGACACCGCCCGCCACTACACTGAAGAGAGCCAGTCAGCGAGACAGGCAATCGACGACGCGCAGGCCGCAATCGACGAAGCCGGTGGGAACGAAGACGCCGAGGATCTAGTCAGTAGCGCTATCTCCTCCTACGAGAACGGGAACTTCCAGAACGCCCAGGACCTCGCCGAGGAGGCCGAAAGTCAGGCACAGCAGGCCCAGCAGAGCGCTCAGACCCAGCGAACGCTCCTGCTGGTCGGCGGCGGACTCATCGTCCTCCTGTTGCTGGTCGGTGGCGGCTACTACGCGTACACCCAGATGAGTGAGGACGAGTACTCCAAGCTGTAATGCGTCTCGTCGTCCCCGTCTCGGGGTCTGACCCCAAAACGCGACTTGCGTCCGTTCTTTCTCCCGACGAGCGCCGTGATTTTACCGAAGCGATGCTTGCAGACGTCGTCGACGCAGTGACAGCGGCGGGCCACGAACCCGACGTTATCTCGACGGCACCGCTCGACTGTGCCGCACCGCTCACTGTCGACGACCGCGGGCTCGACCCGCTCGTCAACGACCTGCTCGCGTCGATAGTGACTGACGGCGATGGCGCACTTGCCGTCGTGATGGCGGATTTGCCGCTCGTAACGCCGAAAAGTATCGAGCGACTGCTCGCCCCCGACGCCGACGTCGTGCTGGCCCCGGGTCTGGGCGGCGGGACGAACGCCTTCGTCTGTCGCCACCCCGAGTTCAGGGTCGACTACCACGGCGCGTCGATACGTGACCACCGGCAGATTGCCCGGGACGTGGGAGCCAGCGTTACCGAAGTTGACTCTCGGCGGCTCGCGACCGACATCGACGAACCGGGCGACCTCGCTGAAGTGCTGCTACACAGCGACGGCGCGGCCGCGGACTGGCTCATTGACGCCGGTTTCAGTCTGTCGCTCACAGACGGCCGTGTCACCGTGAGCCGCGAGTGAAGGTTTTTGTTCGTGGGGTGCACACCCCGGGACGTGATACCCGGCACGGACGCGCACGATATCGACATCGAGATCCCGGACGCCGACATCGAGCGACTGCTGTCGGTGATGCCCGGGGACGTCGAGGCCGCGTCGGCGCTGTCCTACTGCCGGAACGTGTTCCTGCCGCTGACGACCGCCTGCCGATACACCTGCACCTACTGCACGTACTACGACCCGCCGGGGCAGGCGGAGCTGATGGACCGCGAGGAGATCCGCGAGACCTGTCGCCGCGGGGCCGACGCCGGCTGTACCGAGGCCCTGTTCACCTTCGGCGACGACCCGGACGACCGCTACACCGCCGTCCACGACCAGCTCGCCGAGTGGGGCCACGGCTCCATCCACGAGTACCTCCGGGAGGCCTGCGAAATCGCCCTGGAAGAGGGGTTGCTCCCGCACGCGAATCCGGGCGACCAGACGCGCGAACAGATGGCCCACGTCGCCGACCTGAACGCCTCGATGGGCGTCATGCTGGAGACGACCACTGAGGTGCAGGCTCACGGCGGTCCGCGGGCGAAAAACCCCGGCCAGCGGCTGAACACCCTCCGCGTGGCCGGCGAACTCGGTGTGCCGTTCACGACGGGCATCCTCGTCGGCATCGGCGAGGACTGGCACCACCGCGCCGAGAGCCTGCTCGCCATCCGTGAACTGCACGAGCGCTACGACCACATCCAGGAGGTCATCGTCCAGCCCGTCGTCGAGAACGAGCGCTGGCAGGGCGGCTCTCCCGACCTGGCGACGATGCGCCGGGTAACGGCGATGGCTCGCGCAGCGCTTCCCGAGGAGGTGTCGGTACAGGTTCCGCCGAACCTCGCGCCCGCCCGGGACCTGACCGACTGCGGTATCGACGACCTGGGCGGCGTCTCCCCAGTGACTGTGGACCACATCAACCCCGAGTACGAGTGGCCCGCGCTGCAGGAACTGACGGCCGTCGCCGACGCCGCCGAGGTGCCCCTGACAGAGCGGCTGCCCGTCTACGACCGGTTCGTCGATGACGGCTGGCTCTCGGAGCCCATCGAGGCGGCTATCGAGGCTGAGGACGACGACGGCGAACGGTTCCGGTCGATACTGGACCGTGGCGTGAATCCGGCGAGCGTGTGATCCCGTGGCCTCTGCGCATGAACAGCCGTCACGGTCAGAACGGATCCTGGACACTACTCACCTAGTCGACTAGGCCGTAGCTACACATGTACTGGCACACCAATACATATCATGCCTGGACGTGCCTCTGACAGCAGTGCCAGGCAGAATACTCTACCACGTCGACCACGGCCAGTGCCCAGCCGTGGTCCACTACTTCAGTCGAGCAACGGCGTTCCGTCAGCCTGTGGCCCGAGTTGCGGGCCGAGCACGTCGGCGTCGGGGTCGATGACGCGGCGCTGTTCGTAGTCCGTCGACCGCTCGACCGGTGTCCGGCCGATGGCGGTGATCATGTCGGCGTACTCCTGGAACGACCGGAACTCGCCGTAGTCGCCGCCGGCGCGCTTGGTGATCTCCTCGGAGAGGATGGTTCCCATGAAATCGTCCGCGCCGCAGGTGAGCATCTTCAGCCCTTGCGTGTCGCCGTATTTGACCCACGAGGACTGGATGTGGTCGACGTTGTCGAGGAAGAGCCGTGAGACGGCGATCAGCAGTTCGTCCTCGTCGATGGACGCGCCGCCGTCGACCATCCCGCGCTCGTACAGCGGCGTCTCCTCGTGGACAAAGGACAGCGGGACGAACTCCGTGATCGCGCCGGTCCGGTCCTGCAGGTCGCGGATGCGCTGCAGGTGCAGCGCGCGGTGGCGCTCGTTCTCGACGTGGCCGTACATCATCGTCGAGGTCATGTCGAGGCCGACCGACGCGGCCGCCTCCATCGCTTCGAGCCACTCGTCGGTCCCGATCTTGCCCGGACAGATGACGTCCCGGACCTCGTCAACGAGAATCTCGGCGGCGGTACCGGGCACGCTGTCGAGGCCAGCGTCTTGGAGGCGACCGTACACCTCCTCGTAGGACCAGTCGGTGCCGCGGCGGGCGTGATAGGCTTCCTCCGGCGTCATCGAGTGGAGGTGGACGTCGCCGACGTTCATCGCCCGAATCTGTTCACAGTAGGTGGCCGGGTCTTTCTCGTACTCGTCGGGCGATCGGTAGTTCAGGTCGCCGCGGTCGCTCGTCTCCAGTATCTCCCGGTGCTCGTCGTCCAGCGCGAGCGCGGGATGGAGCCCCGATACCGAACAGACCTCGTAGATGCCGCGGTCGAGGGCGTCCCGTACGATTTCGCGGGATTCACTCGGCGTCTTCGTGAAGCCGCCGTGGTCCTCCTGGTAGTCGCTGCGGAACTGCTCGGAGCGGTCCTTGAAGTTACAGAACAGACAGCCGGTGTTACAGGCCGTCGTGACGTTGTTGTTGAGGTTCGCGACGAAGGTGACCTCGTCGCCGACGACCTCCGCCCGGCGTCGGTCAGCCGCTTCGAGTACCTGCTCTTTCCGGTAGTGGTCGATGCCGTCCCGGTCGGTGCCCGTCGTGAGGAGTTCGACTGCGTCGTCGACTGTCAGTCGCGTCCCGTTTCTCGCCTTGGCGAGCGCGTTCTCGAACGACTGGGCAGTCGTCGGACGGTGCTCGAACTCGACGGAGCCGTCCGGCGTACCGACGGTCTCTGGGACGTCCGGCATTGCTGGACAGGAGGGAAAGAACGGTCAAAAACGTATGGGTACGCACATGGTCCACAAGGTCGACAGGTCCCCGTGTTTCGGGACGCAAGCGGCTGCAGTTCCGGAAGAGAGATCAGGTCGGCAATACGCCGCCGACCCAGCCCGCAGTCTCGATGACGATCCAGGCGACGAATACCGCGTAGGCGCCGAGCAGCGCATAGGATTCGAGTTCGCTCAACACGAGGTCGGTCCGGAGGGCGGTGAACAGGAGAATCGTCGCCCCGGTCAGGACACCGAACATCGGCACGGCCATCGCGAAATCGACGGTCCACGCGCCGGCGATGAAGACGCCGAGCGGGATGGCGACGAGCAGGTCGAACGTGTTCGAGCCGAGGACGTTCGCGAGCGACGTGACTCCGCGGTCGTCGCGGGCCGCTCTGACACTGACGAGCGTGTCGGGGAGACTCGTCGCCGCCGCCAGAATCGTCACGCCGAGCAGAAACTCCTGCACGCCGGCGGCCCGGCCGATGACTTTGACGGAGTGGACCAAGCTCTCCACCGCCACGAGAATAACCGCGAGGCCGAGCAAGAGAAAGAGCCACTGCCGCCCGACAGAGATACCGGCGGTCCAGTCTTCCCCCGGGTCGTGGTCGGCCGTGTCCTGGTACTGGATGAAGACGTACAGTCCGTAGAGCGCGAGCGGAATCGCTGCCAGCGGCCGCGTGATGACGCCCGTGAGCGTCGCCTCGCCGGGATAGTAGATGACCGCGAGCGCCATCGTGATGAGCAGGACTGAGACGGCGAGCATGTAGAACTGCGCCTCCTTGTAGACGAGCGTCCGACTCGATTCGAGTTCGTCGTCCGTGGCGATGCCCGCGACTGCGGGGATGATGAGAATATTGAAAATCGCCGAGCCGACGATTGCGCCCACACCGAGAGACATCGACCCGTCCAGCGCCGAGAGCACGACCGCCGCGACCTCCGGGAAGCTCGATCCGACGGCGACGATGATTGCGCCCTGAACGACTTCCGGGAGGCCGTAGTACGTCGCGAGCCGTTCGCTCGCGGATTCGAGCCAGTCGCTCCCTTTCCAGATCGCTGCCGTCGCGGCGACGATGATCGCAGCCTCGACCAACAGACTGGTAGCCATCAGGAGGTCAGTCGACAGCCCGACGGAAAACGTTGCCTTCCGAGCGCGAGTGATACTGTCTGTGACGAATTTCGCCACCGCGAACATCTCACAATAGTTACAGCCGACAGTATGAGAAACGTCTTTGTCCCCGGCCCGAAAGGCGGGCACAATGACGAGCGTCAAGGAATTCCGCGTGGACGAACCGGCGACGGCCGAAGACCTCGGCCGCGGCGCGTTCGTGTTCACGGACGACTACTCCGTGTTCGACTGGGGCAAGATGCCGGACCGGATCCCCGACAAGGGCGCGTCGCTGTGTACGATGGGCGCGTACAACTTCCAACTGCTGGAGGAGAACCACGTCCCGACACACTACGAGGGCGTCAGGCTCCCCGACAGCGACGAGGTGCTGGACCTCGGCGAGGCGCTGTCGGCCGACGCCGCCCCCGAGGAGATGGTCATCGAACTCACGCAGGTCCCGGACCTCCCCTTCGAGGACGGGCGCTACGACTACGACGCATACCACGGGGCTGCCGACGAGAACTACCTCATTCCCCTGGAGATCGTCTTCCGGAACCGCGTCGGCGTCGGGTCGTCGCTACGGTCCCGGACCGAGCCCGCCGACCACGGGCTCGACTACGACACCTGGCCCGAAGAGGTCGTCGACCTCGACGAGCCCATCGTGGAGTTCTCGACGAAATACGAAGAGCAGGACCGGTATCTCGACCGGGAGGCAGCCGACCGGATCGCCGGCACGGCCAGCATCGACCGCCTCGAAGAACTGGCTCGGGCGGTCAACCACATCGTCACCCAGCAGGCCGCCGAGGCCGATCTGGTCCACGAGGACGGGAAAATCGAGTGCCTGTACTACGACGGGGAGATACGCGTGGCCGACGTGGTCGGCACGTTCGACGAGAACCGCTTCTCCTACGGGGGCCAGCAGGTCTCGAAGGAGGTCATCCGACAGTACCACAAGCGCACCCAGCCCGAGTGGGTCGAAGCCGTGAGCGAGGCCAAAGAGCAGGCCGACGCGGAGAGCGTCGCCGACTGGAAATCGCTCTGTGCGGAGTCGCCAGAACCGCTCGATGAGGACGTAATCCAGGTCGCTCGCGACCTCTACTGTGCCGGCACGAACGCCTACATTGGTGGCGACGTGTTCGACGCGCCGTCGCTCGACGAAGCCGTTAGCGCCGCTGGCGAACTCTGAGCTGTTTGAAAGTACAGCGCGTTTTCAGTCGTCAGCCTCGATCTCACCGTCGTCCTCGGCGACGAACTCGCCGAGGCCGTCGATGGGACGGTCGGGGTTCAGCTGGTCGAGTTTCTCCGGTGCGCCGAGTTGGGCCGAGGTCTCCTCGGGGTCCCGAAGCTTCGTCCGGCCACGGTGGACGTTCACCTCGTCGTTGAGGTGGAGTTTGATGGCCTCGATGAGCGCTTCGGCTTCCAGCGGCTGGCCGATCTGCTGGAGTTCCTCTTCGGTGGCGTCGTCGGGGACGTTGAACGCGCGCTGGGTGATGATCGGCCCTTGGTCCAGGTCCGTCGTCACGTAATGGGCGGTGACGCCGGCGATGCGGACGCCCTCCTCGATGGCCTGCATGTACGCCGACGCGCCGGGGAAGGCGGGCAGCAGGCTCGGGTGGACGTTGATGATGCGGCTCTCGTAGCGGAAGACGACGTCCGGCGAGAGGATGCGCATATACCGGGCCAGCGCGATGAGGTCGGCGTCGTACTGCGCGAGCAGGTCGAGCAGTTGGTCCTCGTCCGGCGTCCCCTTCTCGTCGCCGATGTCGTGGAACGGGACGTCGTACTTGGCCGCCAGCGGTTCGAGGTCGTCGTGGTTCCCGATGACCACCTCGATGTCGGCCCCGAGGTCGCCGTTGGCCCAGGCCTCGAATAGCGCCTCTAGACAGTGGGACTCCTTCGTCACGAGGACGGCGATGGTCTGGGTCTCGCGGTCGGACGGGAACCGGACCTGCACGTCGACGCCGAGTTCGTCGCCGAGTTCGGTGAGGTCCTCGCGGAGCTTCTCCTCCGTCGTCACCATCTCGGACGTGTCGACGCGCATGGTCATCCGGAAGACGCCCTCCCGAACGGCCTGGTCGAGGTCCTCGATGTTGATGCTGCGCTCGAACAGGAGCGAGGTCACTTCGGCGATGAGGCCCGTATCGTCCTCGCCGACGACCGTAATCTCGGTCAGACCGCGCGTCACGATTCCCACCTCCGGACAGCGTCGTGATTCATTTGACCCAGAGTCGGCAGTCCCTCGGCAAAAGCCTTCGTTTTCCACCTAGCGTGGACACCAACGCTTTGTGTGTCGCTCCGTGTATATATGGCCGTGATGAGTGATTCGCCGACCGTACTCTGTGCCCAGCCGGATTCTGACGAGCGTGTGGAGACGGTCGACGCGCTCCCGCGAGGACTCCATCTGCACCCACACGATTCTCTCGGGCGAGGCGATGGTCGCCGAGGCCACCCACGAGGACCCTCGCTTCGCCGAAGTTGACGCACTGAAACGGCTCGACAGCAGGTCTTACGCCGGCGTGCGAATCACGGACAAGGAGGGGCGGGCTATCGGCGCAGTGTACTGTACCGACGGCGAGCCGCGGCGCTACACTCGGACCGATCTCGACGTACGCCAGCGGCTACACGCGAGTCCCCACCGGTATCTGCACGCTGACGCGGGCGACCTCGACATCCGGGTCAAAGGGCTGACCGACCAGCCGTCCGACTGGACGCCGGTCAGCGCCGGGACGTGACCTGCCGGGAGAACACAAGCGTTTTCTCCGCTGCCCGCTCGCTTGCCAGTAATGACTGCCTTTACCGCGACCGTCACCGTCCGGCTCAAGCGGGGCGTCCTCGACCCCGAAGCCGAGACGACACAGCGCTCCCTAGAACGCCTCGGTTTCGACCTGAACGACCTCCGCTCGGCGGACGTGTTCGAGCTGGACCTCGACGCCGACAGCGCCGAGGACGCGGCCGAGCGCGCCGAGGAGATGGCCGAGCGGCTCCTGGCGAACCCCACCATCCACGACTACGACATCGAGGTGGCACAGGCAGAATGACCATCGCCTCGAAACTGACGGCAATGGTCAGTACTGTCTCACGGAGGGGGCCCGCGTGACCATCGCCGTCATCCAGTTCGGCGGCTCGAACTGCGACCGCGACTCCGTGCAGGCTCTGGAGTCGCTCGGCTTCGACGCTGAACTCGTCTGGCACGAGGACGGCCTCCCCGAGGATGTCGACGGCGTCGTCCTCCCCGGCGGTTTCTCCTACGGCGATTACCTCCGTGCCGGTGCGATGGCCGCCCGCTCGCCCATCATGGCCGAAGTTCGTGAGGCAGCGAGCGAAGGCACGCCAGTGCTTGGCATCTGTAACGGCGCACAGATCGGCTGTGAGTCGTCGCTGACCCCCGGCGCGTTCACGACCAACGAGAGCGCCCGGTTCCAGTGTGAACACGTCCACCTGCGCGTCGAGAACGCCGACACGCCCTGGACCAGCCAGTACGAGGACGGCGAGGTCGTCGAACTCCCCATCGCCCACGGCGAGGGTCGCTATGAAATCTCCGACGACCGCTTGGACGAACTCGAAGCCGAAGACCGTATCCTGTTCAAGTACTGCGACGAGGACGGCAATGTGTCCCCCGAGGCGAACCCGAACGGCTCGAAACACAGTGTGGCCGGCGTCACCGGTGAGGACGACCACGTCGCCGTCATGATGCCCCATCCCGAGCGGGCGACGCTTTCGGACCTGGGCCGGACCGATGGCCAGGGCGTGCTCACGGGCTTCGCCGAGTAACACCGGCAGCTTCGGCTTTCATTGCGGTGGTTTCACAGAAGATCTGAACCGGACGCGTAGTCGCACCGCTACGGAGATCGTTTCAAAGGGGAAGGGACCAGCGGAGCGTGTGACATAGTCCGGCGGTCCCTAGTCCAGCTTTGTGGGTCAAGCCGTATAAGCGCACGCTTACCGGAGTGTAAGTGAAATCGCCAGTTATGGGTCCGCTGTCGGCGGCTGCGGTACACGCGACCCTTCCCGGTCACCGACGAGCAGTTCGCCGTCGAGGAACCGTGCCGTCCGGGCGTCGGTGGGGTCCTCGAACAACTGCTCGGGCGGGCCGGTCTCGACCAGTTCGCCGTCGTGAAGGAAGGCCATGTGGTCCGAGATGCGTTTCGCCTGGTGCATGTCGTGGGTGGCGACGACGACGCCGACGCCGCGGTCCCGCGCCCGCTCGATGGCGTTTTCCAGCAGCGCCGTGTTGTACGGGTCAAGGTTCGATGTGGGTTCGTCCAGCAGCATGGCCGCCGGGTCAACGGCGAGTGCCCGCGCGAACGCGACACGCTGGGCCTCGCCGCCGGACAGCGAGAGCGCGTTCTGGTCGACCGATTCCGCAAGTCCGACCGTTTCGAGCGCGGCCATAACGGTATCGGCGGGCCGTGACGAGCCGACGAGTTCGCCGAGACTCCGGCGAACTCGGGCTCGCCAGGGTTCTCTGACGCGCAGGCCGTAGGAGACGTTCCGATGGACGGGCGCGTTGAAGAGGCTCGGCTCCTGAAACACCATACTCACCTGCCGGCGGATACTCAATCGTTCGTCGTCAGCCATCGCCCAGATATCGTCGCCGTCCCATGCGACCGTTCCATCGTCGGGTCGGCGAAAGGTCGCAAGCAGGCGCAGCAGCGTCGTCTTGCCGGTGCCAGAGGGACCGACGACGGTGACGACTTCCCCCGGTTCGACCGCCAGCGAGACGTTCTGGAAGACGGTCGAGCCGCCGAACCCAGCATTTACCTCGGTCACGGAGAGCGTCATACCGAGCGCTCACCCCGGCCCTGATTCCTGAGCCACGATCCCAGTCCGTTGACGGCCAGCACGAGCGCGAGGAGTATTACGCCGAGAACCAGACCGACCTCGTAGCGCCCCTGCCGTGCCTCGACTGTTATCGCCGTCGTCAGTGTCCGAGTGTAGGACTGTCCGTCGCTGTAGACGATGTTGCCGCCGACGATGAGTATCGATCCGACCTCGCTGATGGCCCGGCCGAACCCGGCAAGAATGGCGGTAACGATGCCGAAACGGGCCTCCTTGATGACCGCCAGCCCAACGTCGACTCTGGTTCCGCCCATCGCGTAGGCCGCGTCGCGGACCGACTGGTCGACGCCCTCGACCGCCGAGAGGCTGACGCTCAGCAGGACCGGCGTCGCGAGGATGAACTGGGAGAGTATCATCGCCCGCGGGGTGAACGCGAGGTCGAGGCTCCCCAGCGGGCCGCTGTTTGACAGAAGAATGAGGACGACTAGCCCGACGACGACGCTCGGGAACCCCATGCCGGTGTTGACGACGGCTGTGACCAACCGCTTCCCGCGGAAATCGGTGAAGCCGATACCCAGCGCGACGGGCAGGCTGAACAGCGTACTAAGACCGACGGCGGTGAGGCTGACGTACAGCGAGACGGTGACGATGCTCACGACGTACGTCCAGCCGCCGTCCGGGAGCTGTGCTTGCAGTGGAATCATCGGGGTCAGTAGTCCGCCGGCACCTGCTCGTCGACCCAGTAGAGATACTCCTTGTCGCGCGGTGAGAGGCTGCTGGCCTGCTGTGCCGTGTACCCCTGCGGGACGTACTGGCCGAAGTTCGGCTCCTCGGCGATGGCGTTGGGGAAGAACAACTGCGAGCCGTTGGCGGTGTAGTCGGCGATCATCGACTGGCCGGTCGGGCTCGTCAGGAAGCCGATGTAGGCCATCGCCGCCTCGTAGTTCACGTCGTCGTATTTCGCGGGATTGACCGCCATCACGCCGTAGGGGTTCTTGAGGATGACCGGGCCGTCGTTCAATGGTCCCTGAACGTGAATCACGAGGTCGATTTCTGTTTGCATCGAGAGGTAGGTCCCGCGGTCGGCGAGCGTGTACGCACCGGTCTGGCTCGCCTGCACAAGCGTATCGCCCATCCCCTTGCCGACAGCGCGATACCACTCGCCGCTTGGGTCCGTGCCGGCCTCATCCCAGATGATGAGTTCCTTCTTGTTCGTCCCGGAATCGTCGCCCCGCGAGACGAACGTCGACTCGCTCTCGGCGATGGTGGTGAACGCCTCGGTGGCGCTACCCATCCCGTTGATGCCCGCCGGATCGTCCTCCGGGCCGACGATGACGAAGTCGTTGAACATCACGTCCCGGCGGTTGACGCCGAAGCCGTCCTGCATGAACTTGTCCTCGGCGTTGCGGGCGTGGACGAGGATCACGTCGGCGTCGCCATCCCGTGCCGTCCGGAGACTCGCGCCGGTCCCCTTCGGGATGGTCTTCATCGTCACGCCGTAGTTCTCCTCAAACACGGGATGGAGTGCGTCGAGAAGCCCCGTGTCGTAGGTACTCGTCGTTGTGGCAAGGACCAGTTCGCCGTCACCGATCTGGCCCGAGCCAGTCTGCGACCCACCGGACTGTCCGTTCCCTCCACCGTCTGTCTGTGCCGCCGTTGATTCGCTGGTGTTGCTCTCGCCGGCGCAACCAGCGAGTCCGACGACGGAGGCGGCACCAAGTGATGCGAGGAAGCGTCGGCGTTGCATCGACATGGACACAACGACGGCGGCAGGGTTCTTAATTGTTGATGGTGATGTCTGTCACACTGGCCTCAGCGGGCTCATAGGTTCCGCGCGGCAACGCCTTTGTGACGGCACGGTCATGTGGCGGTATGGACGCGACCGCGGACGTCGAAGTGCAACTGGGGCAGGGCGACGTGGCGCTGACTGCCCGCGACCGGACGCTCTTGCAGGCGGTCGCCGCCCACGGGTCGCTGAACGCCGCTGCTGACGCGCTCGGCCGGTCCTACGCCCACGCCCAGCGCCGAATCGTCGAACTGGAGGACGCCTTCGGCCCGCTAGTCGACCGCAGTCGCGGCGGCAGCGGTGGCGGCGGCAGCGAGCTCACGGACACCGCCGAGCAACTGCTGGCCCGCTTTCAGCGCCTGCAAGCCGAGTTCGACGGCGTGGCGACGACAGCGGAGACGGTCCTCCGAGGGACCGTCGTGGACCGCGACGGCGAACTGGCGACCGTCGAGACGCCGCCGGGAACGGTCCGGGCCATCGTCGACACCGACGCCGAAGCCGGCGACACCGTAGAAGTCGGCATCCGCGCCGACACGGTGACGCTGAACGCACCGCCCGCTGCGCCCGAACCGGCGGGAACGAGCGCGCGGAACCAGTTTGCGGGCACCGTCGAGCGTATCGACGAAGGTGCCTCTATCGCGCTGGTCGCATTGGCAGTCGACCCGGACACGACGCTGTCGGCGGTGGTGACCGATACGAGCCTCGACAAACTCGACATCACCACGGGCGCGGAACTCGTCGCCTCGTTCAAGGCAACCGCGACCGTCGGCGTCATTCCCGCTATCGAACAGTCGGGGCCAGATGAGTCGTCGTAAGCGAGTGAAACACGGTGACTTCGAAGGGGCGCCTCAGAGACCCCAGTTAGACGGCAGCAGCTCGGACTGGCAGGCACTACAGGCAACCATCCCATCGTCGATACACTGTCGCCGTTCGCCACACAGGTCACATTCCGCGACCGTCCCGCGTGTATTGAAACTGCGCCTGTCCTGGTCACCGTTCGGGGTCATATCGAACAGTCTTAGGCGCGAAAGACGGATAAACGTTGGTCGGCAGGCCGTCACACGGGTTCTCCGGGTCGAAGGGCCTATCGAGCGAGCGGAAGCGAGTAACTCTTCTCACGTTCGATGACGGCGTCCCACGTCGCCTCGCACTCGCAACTCACCTGCTCGAACACCGACGGGTCCTGTCGGAGGTCGAAGTCCTTGATAGCGCGCTGGACCTTGTCGTCACACTCGCCGCAGTTGTGCGGGCCGCGGTCGCTGCCGTGGCCGACCGGGTCGGAGACGACGATGACATCCTCGTCTGCGGTCGACTCCAGCACGTCGGCGACCGACCAGAGCCACGGCGGTCGGTAGCCGCCGTCGTGGTACAGTTCCTCGACCATCGTGTAGCGCTGGACGTTACAGGGGTTCATCGACACAGTGTGACAGCCCTCGACGGCCGCACAGCGCCGTACGGACCGCTTCATGTCCTCGACGGCCTCGGCTTCCGAGAGGAACGGCGGTTTCATCAGCAGATACGCCTTGACGCCAGCGCCGGCCGCCTGCGCCGCCTCGGAGGCTTCCTCGAAGTCGGCGAAGTCGAAGTACTTGTTGACGCAGTCGTGGCGCACGCGGTCGGTTGCGGTCTCGAGGCCGACGGCTACGTCCGTCTCCAGGCCCACATCGACGAAGTCGCCGACTGTCTCCTCGTCGACGAAGTCCGGCAGCGACTCGACGACGATACGCTCGCGGTCCGCGAAGGTTTCGGCGATGGCCCGGCGCGTCTCCGCCGGCACCTCGCGCTCGTCGAGGAAGCTCCCGGAGGTGTAGATCTTGATGAGGCCGCTTTTGTCGTCGCTGTTCTCGCTCTCGTGGTCCAGACAGTGCTGGATCTGGGCCATGAGGTCCTCGTGGGCGACGCTGCCGCCCTCGACGCTTTCGGCGACGTAGCCACACATCGTACAGCCGCCGGCACGCGCCCACCGGCAGCCGCCGGTGTTCAGGATGATGGTCAGGCTCTGGTAGACGCCGTCCGGCGTGTTGTCCTCGTCGAGCCACACGCGGGTCGGCTCACGAGGGTCGTAGGTCGAGTCGTTGCGCGACCTGATGTCACGCATCACGGAGTTGTGGGCGTCCATGCCCTTGCCCTCCTCGTAGACTTCGGGACTGGGCTTGCTCATTGCGGCGAGGTAGCCGATGAGCGCGTAAAGCCGCTTCGTTACTGCCGGGATCGTGGGTCGGTTCGGTCCGAAAGTGCGCCGGAGCGGTGGGCCACGAGCCACGCCAGTCCGGCCAAAACGGCCCCGACAGCGTTGGCCACGAAGTCAGTACCGCTCACACCGCGTGACGGGACGAGCCCCTGTAGCAGTTCGACTCCCGCCCCGTAGCAGACGGAGACGGTCACGAGTGCCACAACTGTGGTCACATCGCGGGCCTGTCGACCCCACGCGAGCAGTGCCGCCAGTAGCCCGTAACTCGCCGCGTGAACCCACTTGTCCAGCCTAAAACCGAGGAGTGCTGGGACCTGCTCGCCCGCCCCTTCAGGAACCGGGAGAAGCGAGGTGACGAGTAATAACAGCGAAAACCCGACAGCGGGCAGGTAGCGGCGGGATCCCGACCAGTCCATACTGGCGGTTCTCCCGTTCGGCAGATAAGTCGGACGGTCAGATGCAGCGTCGGTCAGTGGTGCTACTGCTCTTCGGTATGGCGCATCTGGACGGCGATGCCCCGCGTCGAGGACTGCATTTCCGGGCCGCTCATCTGGGCGCGGCCAACACCGAAGGCCGCGTCGCCCTGAATCACCACGTCGTCACCGACGCGGATATCGTCGCTTGCGTCCGTGATTCCCGGTGCAAGCACCGAGCCGTGGGGGACGAACGGCTCGATTTCGACCGTTTTGGTGTGAACGTCACTCTCGACCCAGCGGCGCGCCCCGGCGGTGGTCAGCGAGAGGACCCCGTACTGCTGGGCCAGCGCCGCCAGCTGCTCGCCGTCGGCGTCGTCGGCGCGCAGTTGCGGATACCGGCCCTGCGTCGACAGATCGTCGAACAGTTCGTCGCCCGCGCCCTCGCCGAACTGGTAGTCCGCGACGGCGCGGATGGTGTTGTGTTCGCGCTCCCGCTTCGGATAGCGGTCCCAGCCTTCCAGTTCGGCAGCGAGGTTCCCCAGCGAATCCGCCGTGGTCGGGTGGTCGGTGACTGTGTAGGTGAACTCCCGGCCCAGCGAGTCGGCCACGCGCTCGCAGATGTCGCGGTAGCCTTCGCCGGGTACGTGGGCAATAATTTTCGGGTAGTCGGTGCCTTCTAAATACCGTTCAAGCACGCGGCTGACGAACTCGATTTCGGTGGCGGTCCAGTTGCCCGTCACCACGGAGTCGTAGTGTTGGGCGGGGTAGGTGAGTTCGAGTTCCTGGGGCACGACGCCGATGGGCGAGGTCATCGAGACGACGTGGGCGCGCCACTTGATCGCGTCGTGGTACTGCTTGTGGCTCTGGGAGTCGCTGTAGGGTTTGCGCGCGGAGCAGGGGACCAGCACAAGCGGGCGGTCGTCGAAGCGCGGCACGTAGCGGTCGGTGACGCGCTCGGCGAAGCGCTGGATCTCGACGCGACGCAACGAGTCGTCGCTGGCCGCCGAGAGGTCGGCCCGCCGGATGAGCGGCGTGCGCTCCTCCAGGTAGCTGTACTGCTGGTCCAGTCGCCGGAACGTCGCAGTGAGCCAGTTGTCCTGTCTGGCCTGTCCCTCGACGTAGTCCCGAAGCCTACCGTCACGGATGCGGCGGCGGACGCGGCGGAGTTCCGCAGCGAGGGCGTTGACGTTGTGTTCGACGCAGTCCTCGCGGTCGAACTGCTCACGCGGTTTCTGGCAGGCTGGACAGGCACACGGGAGTTCGTCGAGGTCTTCGAGGAAATACGCCTCGTCGGTCGTGAGATACCGACCCTCAGTCCCGCGGACGACGGCGCGGTCGGGGTCCACGAGGTCCACGCCGGCGTAGACGAGCGTCGCGACGTTTCGCGGCGTGGCGACGCCAGGCAGGTAGAGCGCGGTGTCGGCGGGGATAGCCTCCCGGACGGTCGTGACGGCGTCGACGAACGCCGACGCGTGCCCGACGTAGCCGGGCGCGCCGGCGAGTACGTAGGCGTCACTGCCGTGGTCGGTCGCGGTATCGGGCGAGACGACGGCCGCGCTCGGGAACGACACGTCGGGATAGTCGACGGCGAAGGCCTCGGCGACTTCGTCCGGCGTGCCAGCGGGGAGTCCGCGGTGGGGCAGGACAGTGAGCAGCGAGTCGTCGCCATCGGGGGCGTCTTGCTCGGTGGGCCAGCGGCTTCCGGCGTCGTCGAGGACGTGCCGGCAGTCGCCCGGCGTTTCTGTGTCCACGTCGTCGACCAGCGCCGGCGTCGTCACGGAGTCGGCGAGGCGTAACTCACCCACTCGCGCGGCGCTGTCGCGCTCGTGGATCTCGAAGTAGTCGGTCATGCAATGGCGTCAGCCACGCGCGACCAACTATCTTGCCTTTGTACCAGCACCGGCCTCGGTGGCGACCGAAGGTACGTTCAAACGCTCCATACTTCGTCCCAGTCGACAGTTATGTAGCCATGATTATCGCGGACAGGTCGCTATCCGCTGATTAGCTGGGCCCTAACTAAATCTATAGGGGACGACTGACCGTTCGTGCAGCGACAGACACGACGAGACGTGTTGCTCGCCCTCTCGGGGACAGCCGTAGCGCTGGCGGGCTGTTCGACCGGCCTCTCCTCAGGGGACTCGGACGCGAGGGCCGCGTCACACGAGACGGAGCCGACACCGACGGAACAGGTCGCCGAGTCAACAGTGGAAAGCGGGCCCGCAATGTTCGTCCATCTCGATACACTGGATGCGATACAGTCCCGTGTCGAGAACGGAGACAGCCCGTGGACAGGGGCCCACGAAGCCTTCATGGACGATGTCCGCGACGCGATGGCAGCGGATCCCGAGAGCGTCACGGACAACGGCGACGGCCACGAGTTCAAAACGAAAGGCCCCGAGGACCCCGGAGCGCGCAAGGACTACGTTGCCGCCATCAGGACAGGGGACAGAATACGGGACCTGGGCCTCGCCTACCAGTACACCGGTGCGGATCAATACGCCGAGAAAGCCGTCGAACTGCTGGACCACTGGTTCCTGAGCTCGGAGACCTATATGGCCCCTGTGAAAACGAACAGCATCGAGCAGTTCATTACGCTCCCGAAAATGTGGTGGGGCGCGGAACTCGTTCGCGGCCACGAGGCGTGGACCGACGACGGCGTCGGCACGGAGGCCGACCTGCAGGAGTGGGTCCGAACGTTCCTAGACGATGTCGGTCATAACATTCCGACCGAGATGGGGCAACAGAACATCTTCAACTGGCAGGAGATGACCCACGCCGCCGGGTCAGTGTATCTCCGGGATTGGGATCGCTTCCGTGATGCCATCCAACGGAACCGCGAGACCGGCTTCAACCAACTCCGCGAGGACGGCCTGCTGGAAAACGAGATTATTCGTGCGTCGAGTCTGGCGTACTCGCTGTACGCGGCGAAGGCACTGGTCACCGCCGCGGAACTCAGCCGACTCTACGCCGACAAACTCAGCGGCCCCACACTGTACGAGTACCAGAAGTTCGACGGTGACAGGGGTGCCATCGAACGTATTCTTGACGCCCACGCACCGTACGTGGCTGACCCGGAGGCCTGGGAAGCGATGGGCGAGGGAGCCCCTGATCGGTTCGTCAACAACGACGGCTTCCCCGCCAGAAAGCAGGAGGCTGCGTCCTCGCTGTACGAGGTGGCCTACTCGTACTACGAGAAAGACACCTATCTGGAAACGCTCAAACAGAGCGGCCAGCCGGTGAAGAACGTCCCGACGTACGTCTCGGCCCAGCAGGCGGCAATCGATAACCCCGACCGACCGCATCGCGACGAGCGCATCCTCGGCTGGACGACGTTCACGCACGGTGAGCGGTTCCGGCTTGACCTGTAGCGAGTCAATCGGACACCAGTCCCGGAAACGCAACCACACCACCACGCTTTGGATGCCAGCAGCCACAGTGCAGGTATGGATGTTGTCGTAACCGGCGGCCGTGGGAGTTCCGGGCGCTGGATCGTCGACCGCCTCGCCGGACCGCATGACGTGACAGTGCTCGACCGCCGCCTCCCCGACGATGGGGGGCATCCGGCCGTCGGGTACCGAGCGGTCGACCTGACGGACGCCGGGGGCGTGTTCGACACGCTCACCGCCATCGACCCGGATACAGTGGTCCACTGGGCGGCGATTCCGGTCGCCGGGAACCACCCGGGGGTAGACCTGTTCCGGAACAACACGCTGGCGGCACACAACGTGCTCTCGGCGGCCGGCCGCGTCGGCGCTGACGTGGTGCAGGGCTCCTCGGATGGCGCGTACGGCTTCTTTTTCGCCGAAGAGACACCGGTTCCTGACGAACTCCCGATTACGGAACAGCACGCGCTTAGGCCGGAGGACGACTACGGGCTCTCGAAGGTCGTCACCGAGGAAATCGGGAAGACAATCGCCCGCCGGGACGGCATCGCTGTGGCGTCGATTCGCCCCTCCTGGATACAGATTCCCGGAGAGTACCCCTGTCGGGACGAGGGGTACGTCAACGACCTCGCGGCCGGCGCAGGCAACTACTGGTCCTACGTGGACGTGCGAGACGTGGTCGACCTCGTTGAGGCCGCGCTCGCGGGCGAGGTTTCGGGCCACGAGGCGTTCAACTGCGTCGGCCCCGACAACGCGCTGGGCCGGCCGCTGGTCGAACTCATGCGCGAGCAGTACGGTACTGTCCCGGACGATTGCACGGTCGAAGGAGACGCTGCGGCGTATTCGACGGCCAAGGCCACGGAACTGCTGGGCTGGGAGCCGACCCGTTCCTGGCGCGAGGCGGCCGACGAGAACGTGGCCGTGCCGACAGTCTGACCGGCAGCGGCCGAGACAACTGCGCCGTCAGTCGCGGGCGTGCAAGTCGCGCAGGCGGACGCCGTCGGGAACACGGTCGAGCGCCGTCGCCGGCCAGTCGTCGTGGACCAGCGTGAAGGACACGTCGGGATGGAGTTCGACCAGCCGCCGAACACCGTCTGCTGCGGCCTCGTAGGCCGCCCGGTCGGTCCGGTCAGGGACCTCCGCGGTCAGGGGGTATGTGTCGGCGAGTTCGCGCGGATACGGGCCAAACGGGGGACGGACGCCCCAGGTCTCGTCGTACTGTGCGCTGGAACTGCCTTCGGTCAGCAGCACCTCGTCGCCCTCGACTGGGAGGCGCTCCAGTCGGTTCTGATGGCGGCGGACCTCGGGCCGGCGAGCGCTTTCGTTCGAGGTGTAGAAGAAAGCGTCCTTCGAAACGGGGTCAGTCCGTTCGAGTTGCTCAGCGTGGTCCAGCAGCGCGCGGTAGCCGTCGAGCATGGCCGGGTGGCCGCGGGCGCGACTGTCGACCAGTTCCATGAGATTGCCCGAGCGGATCGCCTGCTTGACCGTCCGGATTTCGCCGTAGGTGACATGCAGGTTGTGTCTGGCGAGCAGTTCCTCGCGCTGGTCGGCGTCCATCGCGTCAAGTTCTGCCGGCGTGTGGTCGGTACAGACTGGGCAGTGACACGGGAAGTATGTCAGTTCGGACAGCAGTTCTGTCCCCTGAACCGTGAGATAGCGGTCGTCGCGAGCGTACAGCGCATACGCCGCCGAGTCGAACAGGTCACAGCCCAGCGCCGCTGCCATCGCAAACATCATCGGGTGGCCCGCACCGAACAGGTGGACCGGGCCGACCTCCCCCAGCCCGCGCTTGCAGGCCGCGACGACGTCGGCGAGATCGGCATAGCGGTATTCGTTCATCAACGGGACGACGGCCCCCAGCGGAAACACGTCCAGTCCGGTAGAGACGGCGTCTGCGGCGGCCCGCTCTCGTAGGTCCGGGTACGTCGCACCCTGAACCGGTGCGCTGACGAGCATCTCGCCGGTGTCGACGGTGGCAGCGTGTTCGAGCCGCTTCTGGGTCGTGTTGAGTTCCTCGGTCGCCCGCTCGCGGTCCACGTCCGGCGGCGTCGGGATGTCCACCGGCGTCCCGATGTCAGAGCCAATTTCGTGCTGGAACTCCAGAATCTCCTCGGTAGTCACGTCGATGTCGCCGTATTCGGCGAGCTGGAAGGACCCCGAGTCGGTCATGATAGCTCCGTCGAACCCGAGCAGGTCGTGGAGGCCCTGCTCCAGCACCGGCTCACGGAGATCGTCAGAGCCATGCAGGATGTAGCTGTTCGTGATGAGTATCTCCGCGCCGAACTCCGACGCCAGCGTCGCCGGCGCGACCGTCTGGACGTGCGGATTGACCACCGGCAGGATGGTCGGTGTCTCGACGGTGACGCCGGCCCGTGGCACCGTTAGCTCGCCCAGCCGGCCCGCGGCGTCGTACTGGCGGACCTCGAAATTCGTCATTACACGTCGTCGTCGGTCGGCGCGCCTAAGGGTTGTGTTCCCCCGTGAGCGCAACCGTTCGAAATCGGGGGCAGCAGTGGACAGAGCGACGCGCCGGCCGGCACAGCGCCGCTATTCGTCGGGTCGGTCCGCCCCGCCGGGAACCAGTTTCCGTTCGGGTCGGTGGACGGTCCCGGAGTCCTCGTCGGCGACGTACGCCTGTGACGTCCGGAACATATCGACCACCTCGTCACGGGACCCGTACGCGTCCTCGACAAGCCGTTCGAGCAACTCCGCCCGCGAAACCGGCCGGCCGGTCCGACGGCGGACGGCCGCGCGCAGTTTATCCAGCCGGCGTTCCGTCTGTTTGTCGAGTTCGATCGATGCCATATGTTAAATGGTACCACCCCCCAGGTTTTCAAACTGTCGTCAGTTCAGCGCTCGAACAGGGCATAGTACATGATACCGACGGCAGACCGACTGTCACGGAGCGTCCCGTCGCGCACCGACTGGACTAGCGAGTCGAAATCAGCAGTGTCGACCCGGATCGATTCGTTGTGGTCGAGGTCCTGGTCGGCCGTGGCCGCACACCCGCGTGCGACGTAGTAGTGGAATACGTAATCGGTGTTGCCGTTGGCCGGTTCGCCCGTGTAGAGATGGTCGAGCGTGTCGGCCTCGTAGCCCGTCTCCTCGCGGAGTTCGCGGGCGGCGGCGACGGTCGGGTCGTCGTCTCCGTCCTCCATCGTCCCGGCCGGCAGGCCGCGGTTGACCCGTCGAACCGGCTGTCGCCACTCCTCAATGACGACCACGTCGCCGTCGGCGGTAAACGGGAGCACGATGACGCTCTCGCCGTGTTGCACGTAGTCGAACTCCTCCTCGGTTCCGTCGGGCAGGCGCACGTCCTCGCGGACGACATCGAATCCCGGACAGGCGTAGGCGGTTTCGGCACCGAGCGTTTCCCAGGTGAGTTCCTCGTCCATATCGGCAGTGTGGCCCCCACTGGCAAAACCGGCACGGGTCCACGAATATACAGGCACCAGACGGATACGACGTGGTGTGCTATGTGTAGTTGGAATGAGAATATCGACGTTCGGCCTCCTGCTCGGTGTCGTGTTGTTCGTCCTCCCGGTCCCCGGAACGTTCATCGCCGGGGGACTGGTGCTCGTCGCCGGCGCGCTAGCCCGCTGGGGCGGGCTCTGAGCGCAGGGGAAGAACTTACAGTTTGTCGGCGGCCTGCGCCTGCTCGGTCCGCCGCTCGGCCTGGTCGAGCCGCCGCCGGGCTGCATTCGACAGCGGGTCCGAAAGGTCGTCGTTGGCGTCCTCGATTCTGGTCGCGACGCGCTGGAGTCGGTCGGCGACGGCCTGGAGTTGTTTGTCAGCGTTCCCGCGGTCACCGGCCTCGGCGCGTTCCGTCGCCCGCTTGGCGGCCTCGACGACAGCGGCGAGTGCCCGTTCGAGGCCCTGGATAGCGTTCTCGGAGCCACCGCTGCCGCTGTTTCCGTTCTCTGTCCCGTCATCGTCGTCATCATCGTCGTCCACCTGGTCGGCGACCACCTGCCGCGTCTCCTCGGCAATATCGGCGAGGAACGACGCCAGCGACGCCTTTCCAGTTCGGGGTTCGTCGATTGTTGCGGCAGTCTCGGCTTCGGGGTTCGGGTTCACGCGGAACGCACCGATCTCGTCGTCGCTATCCCGGACTTCCGTCGTGTACGCGCCGCCGCCGTGGACGTAGACGGCATCGGGCTCCGAGAGCGGGGCGTCGTACAGCCGGCCCGCGAAGTCGTCCTCGACGGCCAAGTCGGTGAGGTCGCTGTCGGCTCCCGACGGATCGACTTCGAGGCGGGTCGCGTTCTCCCGGGCGACCAGGGGGAGTTCTCCATCGACTCCGGCTCGCGTCGGCCCGTCAGCCGACTCCGAGTCGTGGACCGACACCGTCTCGCTGTGTGGCGCGACGCCGGCCCCGTTGACGGTGAACCGGTGGTCGCCTTCGGGCACGTCCTGGACCACGGCCAGTCCAGAAAAGGTCGGGACGGCCTCGGGGTCGCTCTCTAGCAGGGCGACGGACTCGACGGCAGTGTCCTCGGTCGTCAGTCCCTCGTCTTCCGGTGCGTCGTCGTTCGAGACGGCTTCCGAGAGGCTGGCAACGACGGTCCGTATCTCCGCCGGTGCCCCGATGGCGTCGTATCGTTCAGCCAGCGCCGCCCGGTGGTTGGGCTCGGAGATGTCCGCGGCGGGGTTCTCGTATCGCGGCTGGTTCCAGGGTGCGCCCGTCGTCGTGATGTGGCCCGAGACGACGTCCTCGGCGAACTGGGGGACGGCGAACTCGAAGCTCAACTGCGGGCCGGTGAAATCGGCGATGTGCTCCAGTTCGCTGCTCGGCACGAGATCGTACTCGATGTCCGGGTCGGCCTCGCCGCGGTCAGTGTGCTGGAAGACGAGCCCCGTCTCCCGCGTCGGCAGGTCCGTCGGTGGTTGGGTGAGACTGTCGAACGAACGGATCGTGAGCGACTCCGAAATGAGGTCCTCGCGGCTGACCGACGGGAGCCGCTCGTGTTCGTACAGCGGCGCGCCCTCGTACTCCGGAACGAGGTAGGGGAGCCGGGACCCCTCGTCGCGCGGGAGCCCGTAAGCGACGGGGATCTCCGCGAGGTCTTCGATGGTTTCGACGGCGCTGTTCGTGATGTCCGCGAACCGGTCGCCCTCCGGCAGCCGGGTGAACCGGTCGCGAGCGTCGTTGACCGACAGCGCGCTAGAGTGTGACCCCAGTTCCGAGAGGATGCGTGGGACCATCTCCGGGTCGGGGTCGAGGAACTCGTTGTTGGGTACCTTCCGGGAGTGCGAGCTGGCGACGTACAGTTGCGGGTCGCCCGTCCCCGTGTCGACGAACACATGCAGGACCTCCCAGTCGTGCCAGTGGAAGTTCGTCGTGAACTGGTCGAACGCCGAGTAGAACCAGAACTGGACGACGGCGAGCGACGAGTTCTCGTACTCGACAACGTTGTAGAACGCCGTCGGGTCCGGCGGCTCCCCGTCGGTCATCCGCTCGTGATACCCGTCGAAGGCGTCGAACCCGTCGACGACGGTTTCCCCGTCCTGTTCGCTGGTGTACGGACGCGGGTCCGTCGGGAACCACGGCTCCGCCTGATCGAAGTACAGCGTCGGCGCGAACCGGCGCGCGAGTTCTTCGGCCCGTTCGCCCTCGACTGTCGAGGCCGCGTCGTCGCTCCCGCCTTCGAACGCCGAACAGCCGGCGACGGACGCGAGGCCGGCTCCGGCGACCGTCTGCAGAACCGCACGGCGGGACAGCGCGCCCCGGTCAGTCATCGATCCCTCGTCGCTTCCATACGTCGTCCGACAGCGCGACCCGTCGCTGTCTCCGAGCCCAATGATCCCATACACTATTCAGCGAACCGCGGAGGAAAACCCTTCTGGCAGTCACCCAGTGTGCCCCGTCAGTACTGCTCGAACCCGTCCGTATCGAGGTAGTTGTGCGCGACCGTGATCGAGTGGTCAGCGTGGAGGGCCTTCGGCCCGAGCGAGACGCGCTCGTCCGCGCGGTCGGCCAGCAGCGTCGCTTCCTCGTCCCGGAAGTCGTGATGGTCCGAGAGGACGAACACCGGGTCCGACGGCGGTGCAACGTCGACGATGGGGTCGCCGTCCTCGTGCAACTGGACGACGGTTCCGCGGCTCGCCGCGTCGTCGAGCGTCCCCTCGAACCCCCGTCGCGTGAGCGACACGCCCGGCGAGGTTTCGACTGGGATGTGGCCGATAGCTTCCTCACGCTCTTCCAGCGCCTTGCGGATCAGCGCCGCCGTGGACCGTTCGTCCGGGTTCAGTCGGCGGAGGTCGCTCCCCTCGAACGTGACGGTGTACTCGTCCGCCAGGATCAGATGGACCCGAACGTCCTCGCGGATGGCGTGGCTCAGGAAGAACGCGCTGGTGACACACCGACAGAGCACGTCGAGCCGGCCGGCCGCGCCGGCCAGGTCGTCGAGAGAGAACTCCGGCGTCGTCGGGGCGTCGTGGCCGATGATGACGAACTGGCGCATACTGAGTCGTCACTCCACGGCGATTTACGTCCGTCGACTGCTGTCAGTACCGATACGAAAGACGCTACAAACGCCGTCTGAGCGTCCAGAAAGGGTTTACCGGGTGCGACGAATCGCGGACTATGCGCAGACGTGCCCTCCTCGCGTCGGTCCCGGGTGTGCTGGCCGGACTCGCCGGCTGTTCGTTCGGCACCCTCGGCTCAGACGAGACCGCAGACGTAACGCCCGCACCACGCCCGACACAGTCACCAACCGACGCGAACGACAGCGGGACAGAGACGCCGACAGATAGCGGAGACCCGCCCCGACCCGAGAATCCGACGACCGTCATCGAACTGGAAACCGGGCCGCGAACCTATGCCCTCAGTTCGCCAGGGCTCCACACCGCCGACAGGGCGCGAGTCGGGCTCTGGTTCGACCAGACGGCGACCGACGACCATCCGGCCACGCTTCGGGGCTGGCTCCAGAACAGCAACGAGTTCGAGAACACGTTCAGGGTCAAGTGGATTCCAGGAGTCGGACAGACACACAGCCGCCAACCCAGCGGCTACGACCACGAAGCGCGCCTCCATCTCGCACCCACGGACAACAACGACCTCGCCGACGAAGTGCCCTCACTCGGCCGAACAGACGAGGGATACTGGCGCGTCGACGACGTCGGCCCGTGGATGCCAGAGACGTACCGGCTAAATCCCGGTGAACGGGTCAAGCTGGAGTACGCCCTCGTCGGCGAACCGGGCCAGTCCGGGCGGCCGACCGGCACCTACGAGTTCCGCGGTCAGGCCGGGTCCCTCTCGGTCTCCGTCTGGGACACGCGAAGTCCCGGTCCGGAAACCGATTCCCGGTTCGCCGGCCGCTCGCTTCCGGCGCTTCCCGGCGACGGCGACGTCCAGTGGTTCCACGACGCCGACAGGACGACCCCAGCCTTTGTTCGGCCCAGTACCGAGCGCGCAAAGCTTGATACGCAAGTCGGCTTCGAGATGGTCAACAACAGCCACGAGCGACTGCAATGCGGCCACTGGGACCTCTACAAGCTCGTCGACGGCGAGTGGTTTCACGTCGCACCAGCAGCCCACACCGCCGACTGTCGGCTCCTAAAACCGGGCAGTCAGGAGCAGTGGGGCCTCCGGGCGTTTAACGGACCAGCTGTCGGTTGTGGTACCGGCGACTGCCACTGCGACGGCCTCACGCAGGGCTACCTCGGCGGCGGCGAGTACGCCGTCGTCGCCGGCTACGGGCACGCGACGAACGAGAGTGCTGCTCTGGTTGCGCTAGTCGGTGACCGTGCTGCAGTGACCCCGACTGACGGCGTGCCGACAGCGCGCGACGGCGATACCGTTAGGGTGACGACCGACCGCCACGGCGACGGCGAACGGCCGGCCGACGCGACGTTCACGCTGACTCGCACTGACAACGCGAGCGAGCGGGTCATTGCCGAACAGGTGATGGCACACGGTCGGTTCGCTATGTCCGACGGCGGGCTTCGCAACGCCATCCCGTTCCTGACCGACGATGTGAGCCGCGTCGTCGTCGAAACCGACGAGCATGCTGTGGACGGCGTACTCGGGTACGATACAAGTCGTCGGCGGTTCCGGTTCCGCGGGCAGGCGTACGAAGTCACCCGGGGCCAGAGCGGTGGGTGACAGTCGATGCGGAGAGACGGTTCTGTTGCTCCTCAGTAGGAAGTCGAAAAATGGGGCCGGCGCGAATGTCGAACACGGGAAGACGGTCGCTCATTTCGTTCGCGCTGCGACTTCCCTGCTCGAATTCTCGGAGCCATTTCCTCACAACGGACACTCGTCGCTGTCGCTCCTCGTGATTGCGTTGCGATAGAAATGGGCCGGCGCGACGCGGAACTAACCGGTTTCGTAGGATTCTCATACTCGGTTCGCTGTCGATTCGTCGCTGATGGGTCAGTTGGTGTCATTGGGTGAACTCCAGTTCGTTGATGAGTGGTCGGCGGCGGTCCTCCATCCGGTTGCGAAGCCGTCGCCGCCGCTGTTCGGGATCTGCCTTGTCGTAGTGGTCTTCGATAGTACTCACCGAGGAATTGACGCGCTCCGCTACGTCTTCCGGCGGCCATCCTCGGTTCAGGTGCCAGGTAATCGAACCCGTCCGAATCTGGTGCGGGGACCGGCTCGACGGGCACTTGCTGGCGTGGGCGTACTCGTTCCAGTCGCACTTCTCGATGTCCTTCTCGTGAGGGCACATCCCGTAGCTGCACGGAAGCGTGGCGAGGTAGCTCCACACTCGAATGGTGTTGGTCGTCGGCCGTCCACTCGCGCTCGCCAGCAGTGGCTGACGGCCATGCTCGTCCCGCACATCGTACCGACGGCCGTTGATGTACGCCTCCAGCGCGTCGGCCGTCTCTCTTGGAAGCGCCACCGGACGCTCACCGCGGCGCTTGTTCTTCAGCGGGGTGTCCGTCTCCGGTCGGTGACGGAACTCGACGTAGGGGCTACTTCCCAGCTCCGTGTCCCGCAGGTCCAGGGCCCGCAGGCCGCCCTGTCGAGCGCCAGTGTTCCACGCAAGTTCAAGGAACGCGTGTTGCCGAGTTCCGTAGTCTCTGTCGCTCTCACGGTAATACGACAGCAGTGCTGCTGCTTTGTCGGCGGCAAGTTTCGTATCGTTTGACCGGTCCTCTGGGTCAAGGTCAGGAATGCGGATTTTCTCTGATAGACCTTGGTCGACCGCTTCGAGGTCTTCGAGGAACTCGAAGAGCATCTTCAGCGTCCACATCTCGCCTTCGAGCGTGGCCGGCGCGATCTCCGCGCTCCGCATCTCGTAGTACTCGTCGAGATCGTAGCCACGCAGTTCCCCGACCGTCTCTATGCCGACGGAGTCGCACCACTCGACGAAGAGCTTCAGCCGGTACTCCCAGCCGTGAACGCTCTTCTCCGTCGAGTCTGACCGACGGCGTCGAAGGTAGCGCTGGCAAGCCTCGCGGGGAGACAGCTCTGTAGGGTCACCCCGCCGTCTACCGCCGCGCGTCATGCTTCTAACTCACCCAGTTCGCTCTGGTCGTCAGCAAGCGGTGCTTCTTCGTCAGGCTGAATCTCCCGGTAGTCGCCTGCCCACTCGCCCAACTTCTCACGGACGGCATCAACTCGGTCGGTCAGAGTCTCTATGTCCGGCGCTGTGACCTTGCACTTCTGGGTGTCGTCGCCGCGCTTCAGTTTGACCGTGTAGGTGAATGCGTCGTCAGTCATCCGCAACCACGGCCTCGGCGGCCTCCATGTCGCCGGTCATCGCTCGCGCTCGCCGCCGCCAGTCCTCGTCGGCGATGCGTTGGGGCTTCATCCCGCTGCTGTCGGCTTCGCCGTACCGCTCTTTTCGGATTCTCTGGACGGCGTTCACTCGGTGAGGCGGCAATTTGAACGTCTGTCCGTCCCACTGCTTGAGCCACAGCCAACCGTTGTCGCGGACCTTCGCCGAGGAGACGTAGACGTTCCCCTGTCCGTCCACGTCGACAACAGCCGGCTTGTCGACGTTGGTCAGGTCCTCCGGGTCCGGGTTATCAGCGAGGCTCATGCCGATCCCTCCCCGTAGCGCCGGGTCAGCCGGTCGAGTTCATCGAGGAACGCATCGGCTTCTTTCAGGTTCAACTCGGCGGACTGGTCGGCCAGCAGTCGCTTGAGAAGGGTGCGCGTCTGCTTCGAGCGAACGTCTTCGAGCGTATCGAAGGCGTCCCGAATCTCCGTCTTGTTGAGCGAGTTTGCACGGCCGTACAGCAGGGCAACCGTGTCGCTGTGGGTTAGCCCCGTGTCGAGTTCGTGAATCTCCTCACCGAGTTGTTCCAGCGACGACTCGGCGGCTTCGAGCGCATCGAGACCGCGCTGAAACATCTCTGGGTCAACGTCGACGGCGTCGGCGTCGTCGCCGCTCATGGGCCGTCCACCTCATCGTCGTCAGTCTCTTGACCGTCCGACTCGTCTCCAGACGTGGGGGCCTGTAGGCTACTGGACATAGTTTAGGCGGCCCCCTCGTTTCGAGACTTTTCGCCGTTTTCGTCGCAACACACGACAGCGTTAGTCATCGGCTCGAAAGGAGTCGAACCGTGGTCGCGCAAAACCTCAGTGATGTACTGAGACCGAGAAATATCGTGTTTCTCAGCCTCATCGTCTACCTTCTCGAATAGCCATATCGGCATTGACACCGATACTGATGCACTTGGCATGCATTGTTTGTCAATAACCCCTCGGTAAATATAGTTTACGCTGATTTGTTTACCACTCCACCAGTGCCAAAACACTCAGTCGGCACTATGATACCCAGTGAGATTGATAATCAATCAAGATGCGATACTCCGGCGGCTGGATGGTACTCGCTGATGACCGGATTCTCGAATACATCCGCAACAATGAATCTGGTCGTCCAAAAGAAATGAAGGACAGTGGATATGTCCGATACACTCGCTCGTATATATCACAGCGATGTAAGAAGCTCGTAAAACACGGTTTACTCCGTGATTTGGGGAATGGTGTCTACACCATCACCGAGCGTGGTGAGCGGTACTTAGACGGCGAGATAGACACGTCTGAAGATAGGCCAGATGAAATCGAGTCGCACGGGGACAGCGGCCCCTCCGCTGATGAGAACCACGAACAGGTGTAACTGATGATCGGGAAAAAGTCGGCTTCATGGATGAATCAGATAGACGAGCGTATCATGGAGTGGATTCGTGAGAATGGGTTTGCATCACCAAGCATCCTCTCACGAGAACGTGGGTTCGATGTCTCTTCCGGCTATATTCGGGACAGGTGCAGGTGGCTTCAGTACGCTGGACTGCTTGCACCCGTCAGTGGCGATTTGTACGATCTGACGAGTGAGGGCATTCTGTATCTGAAAGGCGAGCTTGATGCAAGCCACTGCCCGCGGCCGACGCCAAGCAAGGTCTTTGAGGATCGGTATGCAACGCCGCCAGACTGGGTCGAGGCCCGTGGCAGATTTCGTGTCCATCTATAGAGATATGAGACAAGTTCCACCAGGCGAGCAGCCGCGCATTACCGACCTTTCGTCGATACAAGCAGAGAACTTCAAATTCAGGAATACAAGCTTTCTCTATGATAAAGACCTGCCGTATGATATGTTAAAGTACCAGTCCCGTGAAAGACTACGGCATCGAATCTGGAACGTACGGAATGGTGATTTAAGAAAGCTGATGCGACGATTTCCTATCAATCATAGTCTCTGTGAGCAGTGTGCTGGCTGGATGCACGCCGTAGCCGGTCGTCACTTTTTCCCTGATGCCAACCACCGGACTGCCCTGGCGCTTCTCAGAAAACTACTGAAAGACAACGGTATCGTCCCAGGTCAGTGGCCGCCACAGGTCCTACGCGAAACAGTCATTCGCTCACACAAAGTCCGGAAAGAAATTGAGGATATCAGACTGGATACGCTCTACAGACGGGACCGGATGTTTCTCGTCTGGATACTGTTCTTCAAAACGGTTCTCAGAAGTCCAACCGAAGAACGATAAGACAGCTATTCGTCGTCTTCAGGCGATGCAGCACAGGCTTCGTACAGTTCCTTGTTCTCCCGAACGTCACGCGCCATGTCGCGTTCGGACTCCCAGTTCATACTCATCTTGGTTAATTAGTTAGCAATTCAAAGGTATATTCTTTTGGGTACGCCACATGGCATACTGAGAACGAGAGCCACAGGCAGCCGATTTTTAGCGCATCACTCAGTCTGCCGAGTGGTGAGATGCTGGCGGCATCGTACCTGGATGGACCACCTCCGCGCTCTCGTCGCCGCCCTCGAGGAAGTCGACCTTCCCGCGCTCTCGTCGAATCGCCTCCGGGCTGAACTCACCGAGGTAGTGCTTCCTGAACGTATCCCAGTCCTCCCAGCCGCCGAAGGACATCACAACCGACGGGATCACGCCCTGCTCCAGTAGGTACGTGCCCCAAGTCCGGCGGAGATCGTGAACGTCGAGGTACTGCCAACCCCTGTCGCCGGTTTCTTCCTCCAGTTCGTCAGCTGCACGCCGGACCCAGCGGTACACAGTTGACCCAGCCACGTCCAGCAGCGGCTCGTCGTCGTCCTGCTGGTACGCCAGCGTCTCCGCGATGGTAACGACTTCCTGCGGGACTGGCGGCTCTCGGTACTTGTCCCGCTTCGCGTAGCTCTCCCAGACTCGGATGTGGTCGCCAGTCGGTCCGTCGACGAGGTCTTGCGGACATACCTCGATGATTTCCGAGCGCCGGAGTCCGACCCGACCGGCGAGCAGGAAGGCAAGCCGCTGGTGTGGTGTCTCTGCCTGCTCGATGAATCTCGTTAGTTCGTCGTCCGACAGCCACACCCGTTTCCCGTCGTCGTTGTCGTAGTCCTTCAGCCTCATGCACTCGTTCCCCAGTTCTATTGCAAAACATCTAGTTTTTTCGGTCAACTCGGGGGGCAACAGGGGTCAAATAGAGCGCAATTGCACCAGAATGAGGGATTCTCGGGCGTATCTAAGCATTGCTCGCTACTGTCTTCGGGCAGTACTTTGGTATAATATTATAGCGTATCAATTATATCGGACAACTGCTGTGGTCCAGCAGTTGCTTTCTTAATTCGGCCCTTAAGAGTAGGCAGGTCATCGACTGCCAGCCTTTCCTTTGGATTGTGCACGAGATCATTCCGCGTCTTTCGTACATCATTTAGATGAGATAGCTCATAGCCCTCAGAGACTGGCAACTGCTTTACCAGATCAATATTCTTCCTGAAGCTGTTAGATAGCAGGTCTTCAGCCGCATCAGAATCACGATAATCGGTAGAGATTACGGTTGACTTTAAGATTGTAATTAGTTGAACCTCCATTATCCCTACCGAGATAGCAAACAATGCTACAATTTTGTGTGAGAGTGGTCGTGGAACCATTGATAAGTCGGGTGACGCAGGGTGTTCTGGCTCTTTATGATCTTCTTCCTCGAATAAATACTCTGAACTGTTAACATCAACCTCATCTAATTTAGACAGTATTTCATTTTTCAGATCCTCCAACTCGCCCTTATGTGAATGAAAATTGGACCGTGGGAATCCATCCTTCGTAAGAGATGCTAGAACTACCTCTGTCCACATATTCTCCTGAGAATCTATACTATCTTTAGGATGCCAATCATCATACGGGTCTACCATCGTGTTCTATCAATAAATTTGAAGTGTAATAGTTTTTTACAACTAGCATGATTGTTCAGACATAATCTACGAGTTGCACAATTATGCCGGGTTCTCGGGCAAGGGAGTTTCCGACTCTCAGTACAGAAGGCACAGTTGATACAATTTAGCGTTCTAGAACTTCCTCAAGTTCTTCCACAGCATCCAAGGTTTCCTGACGGAATTCTTCAAACTCAGGATACGAATTGATATGAGTTCTATGCTCGGCGGTTCTTCGACACTCATCAGCTAGCCGGTCAAGCGCTTCGATTGGCTCTTCGTCAACACCTAGCTGTTCACCCTCGCTGGCATGTCGAGAGATTTGTCCTTCCAGTAGACTCATTTCACTTTGAAGCTCAGACAAGTTTGCTGCTTGACCCTCCGGTGTATCGAAGATTCGCTGCCAACTCCGTCGTACATCCGCCGCATATTCTGCACTTTTGGTGTACCACTCATCAATTTCATTTGCCTCTTCTACCGACTGTTCCCGCTTCAGCCGATACTCAGTCAACCCCATTGACGCGATAGCAGACAGACTAACTGACAGACTAGCCGAAAAGAGAATAGTGACCCAGTCAACCATTTGTTTTACCGGATATCGTCTATATCCGATGTGTCCAAGTCAAGTGCAATGCGCTCATCACACTCTCTACAAATAGCTGCGCCTTCGTACCCAGCATTACCGTTCTGCCATGTCTCAACGTCAAAAGTCGTAGAGCCACAGTCGCATTCAAGCTCGCCGTTTCCAACCTCTGTCTCTACATATTCAATGAAGGCCGCCTCAACCTTGTCACCTATTGCGTTGCGGAACTCATCTTCATCGAAATTAAAATCAATTCCCATATGATAGATACTATAGAGTGGCTAATAAATTCTTGTGGACCCTCTCAAATATACTTAAGAAGTACGACTAGCTTTGGGGATTAGATACCATCTGCCGTCCGACTTTCCCCACAGAAGCGGACACCTATCCGAGTATCTGTTCTGTAGATTCAGGGAGCCCCTTGATTTCCCCTTCTTCTCTCCACAGAACTTCGATACCCCTTGACTGCAAGAAGTCGAAATATCCAGAGAACTGATCTGAAGGAGTCTCACTGAAGGCAATGGAGAGAATCAATTCTCTATCTCCAAGTCCCCTATTTTGTACGTCTCGATAACCGTTCTCCAGAACTTGTCCGAGTGCCTTCCGTATCTGCTTCCGCTCGTTTGAATCAGTGATCGATTTGACTTCGATGACGAGAGCTTTTGAATCAGACAGCGCCAATAGATCTGTTTCATCGGTTTCGTGGCACTCCCACTGAGTTGCTTCTAACGTGTCACGCAGCTCCTCAACTGTGTTCTCATGTTCATTTGTAGCCACGGCTTGAGACTCTTTATTTGACGTGTAAGAGATCTCTTCCTCCGACTCTGGCTCCTTGCGATTTGTAGGATTGACGTCGCGTAATTCTCCCGGAGCAAGATCGTCATCAGACTCGTTTGCTCTCGAAGCAGTTTCCGAGGGGCTGTCCTGGATTGTTTTGAGATAGAAGTCGTACTCTCGTTTGTCTTTGTTCGGCCGATAGTTGTGTTCGTAATTGACGACTTGGACACGGCCGTGGTAGAAATGTTTGACTGGGCTATTTGAGACCTTCTCAAAAAGAAAGACCGGCCAGTCGTGATTTTGACTCTCTGCAAGAAGTCCGTTCCCTCGATTTAACACCTGATCTCCAGCAGGATTACTGAAATCTTTCTCACCGACGTAGCGCATCGGATCAGCATCTAAATCATCTCCATATTCGCTTGCTTCCTTGGAAAATAGTCTAATAAAGCGGTTATCATTGTCGTCGTAGAGTGTCTCAATCCCCCTGCCGGCGCGGCTTTTATCGAAGATATCACGGAGCTCAGAAGCGGTATACGTCGTTCCAGGCTCTAATTCAACGGAACTGATGATAACCATATACCAGAAAACGTGATACAAGATAAATAATACCCGACCCTATCCGTCTCTCACCCGGGAACTGGAGACTCAGAAAACCTCGTCCCACGGGATTTTGTGCTGCTTCCCCATCGAGTGACCCGAGCGGTTCCATCCGCCCCGATCTTGGACGAGGTTATTCACCGTCGACGGCTTCATGCGCGTGATTCGGAGCACGCCATCCGTCTCATCGAGGAACACAAACGCATACCACGCCGTCGCCTGTGCGTCCGATGCGATGAGAGAGCGCGTCTGTCCTTCCCAGACCCGAAAGCGACCGTCACCGGGGTACCTGTTGCCGACTGTCGTTGATGTCGATTTGACCTGGTATTTCGTCGCCCTGCTGGGGTGTCTGAGGTCCCACCAGTCCGGGTCAAGCGATAGGCCCTCCAAGCCGTACACCTCAGCCACGATCTCCTCGGCAACGTCGCCAAACGACTTCGACCGCTGTAACCGCTCCTGTCGAGTCCGAGGGAGCGACCGGATATCGATGACTTCTGTCACTCGTCACCACCGCCAGCCGCCGCCTCGAAGCGTACTATCTCTGCTGGACGTAGTCCTAACCGCTTCGCCAGCCACGCGATTCCCAGCCGGGAGAGCGCCGCACCGTCGGTGACCGCCAACGTGACACAGAACCAGATGAGAGCGCCAAGCTGTACCCACGTCAGGTCAGGCATCGCTCTCACCTCCGTCCGTTGCCTTCGGTGGGTAGATACCTTCGTCAACGAGCGCCCGGCGATGTGATCGGACATCCTCGACGAGCCCGGCGTCGTCGATCCCTTCCTCACCTCGGAGAACACGGACAGCTTTCTCTGCGGTTTCGTGGGCCGCTTGCGCCTCGTTGCGCGTCTCCTCGACGTAGCCGACCACGCGGCGGCCGACCCAGCCCGTGATACCGACCACGAGCATCGATGAGACGCTGACCGCCCATGCCGCTGCGGTGTACGGTTCAACCATCAGCGTCCCTCCAGATTGCCACGGCGCCAACGACGACGGCGATGAGTAGCAGCGTTCCGGGCACACCAAGTGTACCGGTCAACGCACCGAATACCTGCCCCAGTAGCCGTGCTACCGTCATCGAAGCACCACCACCGCAACGACCGCGAGGGCTGCGAGCGTTGTCTGTGGGGCAGTCAACGGCCCGACCGCCGGCAGCGTCGGGAACCCGTCAGGTAGCAGGGCAGGCGGAGACTCTGGCCCGGTGTTCTCAGGCGGCGGGTCACTGCTTCCGTCAGGCGGATCGCCGTCACTGATGGGTGGGTACGTGGGTTCGTCGTTCGGCTCATCACCGGAGTCGGGTACACGCTTCTCGTAGACGTGCATCGTTCCGTACGTCGTCGTCTGCTTGTCCCACGACGGGCCGCCAAGCAGCTGCACACCGAGTTCGTAGTCGCCCGGAATCAGGTCGAAGTTCTCCTGTAGCCTCTCCCACGGAACCCGATTCGAGATTGTAGCCGTCTGTCCGGCTTCAATCGTCTCAGTCTGACTCTGGACATGGGTATCATCGAATGTCCAGATGACCGCTGCCTCTCGTTCCTTGAACGAGGTGTTCGTCACTTCGGCCTGTAGCTGTGGCTCGTATTCCTGCCGTCGGTCGACACGCGGATCGTCGGGACTGTACACAGCGAACGAGGTCGTTCCGACTGATTCCAGTACGAGCCCGCCGTCTGGAATACCGCCAGCGAACGTCACCATTCAGATCACCACCAGCAGCACGACGGCTAGAGCGAACCCCAGCATCACCTGCTGGGTCGTTCCGCCAAGCGCATCTGCGATATCGCTAATCATCTCTGTCAGTCGGTCACCTGTCGTCGGCAGGGCCGGGTCCTGTGCATCAGAGTGAACGGTTACCTCCGCCGCCCGCTCTTCTGCAACCGTGTCATTCGGAACTTTCAGCACTTCCGCGGTGACGCTGTGTTCTCCACTACCCAGCGTTACTCGCTTGGTCACCGTCTTCGGGGCGCTATTGCCATCGAGGCACTTCGTTTCTCGATGGACTTCTTGCCCGTCAACGTAGATGATGACCGGCGTCCGCCATCCAGTGTTGAACTGGAGTATCCCGCTCTGACACGTCCCATCCTGCGGGGCAATAATCGAGCTCTCGTTTCCGACTGTGACGGTCACGGTGAACGACTCATCTGGGCGGGCCTCACTCGGTACGTCTATACTGTCGATATACGGCTCTGATTGGTCGATATTCAGGTTCACCATTATCCTAACATCCCTCCGAAGTCTGCCCCGGTCCCAGCGTACAGACCCTTGATCTCGACCGGGTTGAGAACGATCTCAGCACTGTCATCAAGCGGGCCGATAGGCTCCTGTAGTGGATTCCCATCGGCATCGATAGCCGGTGAGAACCATGTGTACTGAACTCCGTTAGGACCACCGTCACGGCGCGCTACGCCCATAAACTGGCTGTACGTCGTAGCAAGACACGGGAGGTCTCCCTGTGCGCTACCGTCGATAGCGGCCGCTGTCGGGAACACACCAGCCGACATCACCCATTCAACTTCGGGTAGTGGATTCCCGTCTGGATCCACCACCGAAACTCTCACCGGCCGGAATGCTGCGGGAATAAGTACCCCGCTCCGGTCGGTGCTGGTGGCGTGGTCCCGAGAACGGGTGACCCGTGGCCGGTCGAGGGAGACGGTGACCGTATCCGCTCGGTCACCGGGCCGACGTGGACGGGGCCGTATCGTGTCGGTCGTCGCACCAGCTGCGACAGCCGCCGCCCGTTGCGGAGCTGGACGCTCCGTACTCAGTGTTTCCCCGTCAGCAGCGGTTCCCGTCCTCGCCGGGATTGGGCGCGTCTGGCTCCCTACGGTTGTCCCGGCCGGTGCTTCAGTGTACGTCGCCATCGGATTACCTCATCCCGATACCGACCTGCGCGACGTTGTGGGCCTTCAGGAGCTTGTACAGGTTGTTCGCACCGCTATCCTGTATCGTGTCCTCGTGGCTTGCGTCCTGACCGCTTTCCTCCCGAATCCACAGGTCATGGGTCCCAATGATTGCATCGTTGTTGCGGTTGTTCCGATACTGCGAACTGGCAACGACATTGTCGGTCGTGGTGTAGTTCGCGTAGTTGTTGTCGGGATTCACCATCCCGCGGCCGTGGTGTGTGCTTCCCGACTGCGTGCCGCTCATCGCCGGGAGGAAGTTTGTCCACTGCCTCTTTTCTCTATTATCGTAGTCGGCGTTGAACGCCTGTGCGTGCCATAGAGTCGCGTAGTTGCTTTCGCGGTTGGCCGCAGAGTCGAAGTCCCATGTCTTCGAGAGTTCAGCCATCCCGATGGCGAGATCTTCGTCGTTACCGTCACCCTCGTTCCGTTCCGCGTAGAACACCCATCCCGAGTCTGTGTAGTCCAGGTAGTAGCTCACAGAGTGAGACATGGACATACGCTCACCACCCCGGTCGTCTGGAGCGTACGCCATCGGATCGCCGTATCCGTCGCTTCCAGTCTTTTGTGCGATATCGTTGGCGTAGCGGTCTTCCCATGTCGTGTTCGCGGTATCCCACGAGGGACCGGATTCCATGGTTATGCCACCGCTGTATCTGTTATCTCGGATTTTGAGACGGTGGTTCTCGCCGTTCGGCGTCTCCAGCACGAACCACTCACCAGCAGTGAGCGGAGTCGCACCGCCGTTGGCCGATGTGTCGATGATACTCCAGCCACTGATACTGTCGATGTTGTCGCGGAGTGCCGCGAGCGCTTCGCCCCAGGTAACTGCGTTTGGTCCTGTAAACGTCATTTTACTTGAGTGCCAGCACGTTCAGGGAGGTACTGGCGTCTCCCTCGGTCATCTTCCGATACCACAGCTTTGAGGCACCCAGTCCGCCCGGCGGAGACAGAGAGAACGGCGCGTCCGACGGGGTCAGGGGGATGAACCGGTCAGCCTTATTTGTCGCCTTGAACGCGACAACTATCGGGGAGTCAAATCCGTAGACGACGACGGTATCCGCAGCGAAATCCCACGAAACCGTCTCTTCGTCGGTATCGTCAACCGGAACGCCGGGTTCGCTGTAGTACACCGCTTCCGAGTCGCCCGAAACGTTCTGGTCGATGTCGTCGCCCCGCATCTCCATCAGCAGGGCCGCCAGCAGCGCGTTCGTTTCGTCTTCGAAAGCCTCGTACAGCACGTTCCTCGGTGCGCCGGGGAAGTACTGTTCAAGCAGATCGTCTATCGGCGTATCTGTCCCGATGAGTCCGTACCCGCTCATATCGACTGCCCCCGAATCAGTGCCAGCACGGTCGCAGCCTGCACCAGCGAGGTCAACAGCGACGAGAACGGCGCTATCAGGTCGGCTACTATCCGGGCCTTCTCCGCAAGCCCTGCAAGCACGTTCCCGCCGCTGTCACACGGGCAGCCAGTATCGGTACTGCTGCTATCTGGGTCGTCAGTGTCGTGTAGAATCACCATGTGTTGGAACGGTGGCCCGTTAGGCCACCATGGTCTGGGTCACCTTTCGCCGGAGTTCAGCAGCCTCCTCATCCGGTCGAAGGGGCCGCTGATTCACCGGGATACTCACCTCGACGTTCTCAGCGTCGGCCGCCTCAACGGCCGTAGCGAACTCTGTGTCGAAGAACAGCAGGTCCATGTTGAACTTCGGCGGGAGGACACCGCGCATCCCGCTGTTGCGTCCGTCCCATGTGATCTGGCGGTCCGTCTCCGGCGAATCCGGGTTCGAGAACGCCCATGTGATACTGTCTTCGCTCTGAAGTTCCTGCGAGACGTTGCCCTTCCCACTGTTGCGCTTCTGTATCTTCGTCAGCCCGTGGCGCATCACCGCGTAGAAGGCGACTGAGACATCGCCGTTTCCGGTCGTCTCTTTCAGCTCTGCCGACGCAACGAAATCGCCGTCAGTCCCGAACGTGCCAGTGTACTGTGTGTCTGTGCTGTCAGTAATGAGCGTATCCGGGTCACCGTCACCGTCGCTGTCGAAGTAGCCGACGAGTGAAGCGTCGGTCGTGTACTCGCCGGCAGTCACGTCATCCATGTAGTCGACGATCGGGGCCTCGGGAGTGAGGTCGACCGTGGTAGCGTCACCCCCTGCTGCCGTCGCTGTCTGTTTGCCGACGAGTGCTACCACCAGCGGCATCCCGACTGGAACCTTCCAGACCTGCGTGCTCGGGACCTTCGTCGTCGCGACGATTCCCTCTGAACCGGGCTGGTAGCTCTTGAAATCGAACATCTCGGAACCGAGGTAGACCGTCTTCCCCGGCCGTGCGTTGGCTCCGCTCATGGTCTACCGGTTGTCCACCTGCATGGGGTAGTTGAAGAACAGCGTTGCCGGGTCGACCACGTCGGGGCCGTTCACCAGAAGCGCCAGCTCGTCAGCGTCTTCCAGCGTCAACCGCCCATTCGGAACTCGGTCACGGAGGAACCGAACCCGGCGGCGCTGTGCGTTCTCGCCGGACTGCTGGTCCTTCAGCGACAGCGTGTTGAATGGAGAGACGGCGAACTCGCTGATGACTGTCCACGAATCCAGCGGGTCGTTTGGTTCCCGATAGCCGAAGCCGATCTTCGTCGAGCGCGAGACGTTGCCGCCGTCCTTGGCTTCAACGTCGAGAATCGCCGGCGATCCCTGTGCGATAGAGATAGCGATTCCCTCCGGCACGTCCCAGGTCGTGATCGGCGTCGGCGTACCCGCGACGTTCTCCGAGACTGTCGCGTACTGGAGTTCCGTGCTGAGTGTTTCGTCGGTCATCAGTTGGCCCTCCGTGCAGCGTCGAAGCTCTGGACACCGAGCATAGCGAAGCCGATTCCGATACCGATAGCGAGCATCCCGAGCGAGCCCCGAAGCGGGCCGACCCATGCTGCCGCGATGAGCCCGAGCCCGATGAGCGAGAAGGCCCCGCCGGTCACCATCGACGCAGAGCCAAGGTCACCCTCAAACACTGCATTCGATACATCCACCAGTCGATCCTCGATGTTGATACCTCCTGCCGACATCAGAACGGGAAGCCCTGCCGCCGCGCTGGCACCGATAGCAGCGTTCCGTTCAGAGACTTGTAGTGCCATGATTCAGATGATGAAGTAGCCCGCGATGATTGCAGCCCCGAACCCGCCCACAGCAGCGATTCCGATGGGCGTTTTCAGGAACTCGACGATACCATTGGACCCGGAGCTACTGGGTGACCCACCCGACTCCGAGTTTCCGCTTGTGCTGGTCGAAACCATGCGACCAGTAGTTGCCGCGAGGGATGATTCAGTATTTGTTTGTTGACAACACCGATAGCGAATGGCCGCGAGAAGTCTGTACGCGCTATTTTACGCTATCGTAAGTGCGCCGGAATCTCAACCGGCCCTCGGATAGTCGATGATGCTCCAGCCACATCTTTGTACGTGAGGAACTGGTACGCGTTCGGGTCCATTTCGGTCACCCGGTGCTTGTCGGGGATACTCACCTTGCTGAACTTGCTGTCTTCGTGGTCTCCGTAGGCGAAAATCAGGTAGTTGTCCGTCTGTGTCCAGATCTGATCGTGGACTTCTTTCGCCTTGTGAGCGGCGAGTACTAATCCACAGTTAGCGTGGGTGACGTGCCACTTCACGAGGTGCTGAAGGACTTCGGGAATATGATGTGCGGACATCCAGTTGTGTGCCTCATCGAGATAGAGGTAACACCGCTTGAGCTGGCCGAACGCTCGAAGGTACTCGTCGAGGACATCCTCGGTGAACGGGTTCTCTCGAATCACCTGCTGAGTGTTGCCACGCATCCAGTGGTCGAGCACGTCACCGGGGTTATCGGGAAACACCGCACCCGGTGGTCCATGCTCGGCGTTCGGATCGATACAGATGTAGCGCTCTGTCTGGGTCAGCAGGTGCTCGAAGAGCACTGACTTCCCCGAGTTCTTCTGGCCGAGGATGACCGAGATTTCGCTCAGGTCAATATCCATCGCTTGCTATTGCCCCTCGCTGCCGCTGTACTCGCCGAGTTCCGGTACGTCGACGTCAAGCTCATCGTACAGCCCGCGCCGGGTGAGTACGTCGTCAAGCGTAGCGATAGCGTAGGCTGTCGCCTCCGGCCTCGCGAGCGCGTACTGCGAGAAGAGATGGATGAATGTCTCAGGCCCGAACTGGTCCTCCGCGCGTTGTGGGTCGAGGCCGAACATCGGAGCGAACCCCTGTAGCTTCGCCTCGATCTGGTCGACTGTTTCCTCATTGTCGACGAGAGCGGACCATCCCAGTCCGCGAAGATCTTCCTCCACCTCGTAGAGTGTCCGGGCCGTTGCGCCACTGTCGTCGGCAACTTGTTTGAGTCGCTGCGTTCGTTCTTCGGGCGATTCGTCTGCCTGACTCGCTACTAACGCGAGCTGCTGAATGATTTCCTGCATGATTACCAGGTACTGCTGTCTTCAAAATCGAATTCGCTTTCTGCGCTGTTCTCGCTCTGTTCTGCTCTGTGTTCGGCGCGAGTGTCGCGGCGATCTCGGCGGCCGTCCTGACCACGTACCGCTGTCACGTCGTCGTTGAATTCAGGAGGGTCTTCGCTCTGTTTCCGGTCAGTCTCAACCGGGTCAGTATCTCGATGGCGACGATAGCGCATCGCTCGGCCCCCAGCGGTTCCCAGCATCGATAGAGCGAACATCGCTGTCGGGCCGACATCGACATCGTGCTCATCACACATGGCGATGAACAGCTCTGCGTTGGCCGCTTTCTCCTGTTCAGAGAGTTCCCAGCCCTCCCAGTCAGTCATCGTCGCGGTCATCGAGAAGGGCATTCCAATGAGGTGCTTCACGACCGTCTCATCAACTACCATGCCGCTAGCCTGCTGGGTTCCCGCTGGTGAGTGGGCACCGCCGGAGTCGGGTTGTTCCTCGGCACTATCGCCGCTCTCTCCTGACTCTTCCCCGAAGGCATCAGCAAACGTCTCACGGACTTCCTCGCGGCGCTGTCGTTCTCCCTCGCTATCTGCTTCCGCTACGATTTCGTCTGTTGAACGGTCGCTATTGCCGCGTATCCGGTCCAACAAGCCACCGCTATCCTCGCTGTTCTCGCTACTGTCGTTCTGCTCCTGCTGTTTTGGTTTTTCAGCGTGTTCGCTATTCTCGCTCTGGTTCGCTGGTGACGCCGACTCACTCGGTTCGAGGTCGTCTGGTGACAGCCCGTCTAAGTCGACACCGCTGGGTGGTTCTACTGCTGTTCCTTCGTCGTCTGGCGCTCCTTCAGGGGATAGCTTCTCTTTCCCCTCGTGACCGACGGAGATGGCGTCTGTCTGTGTTTCTGTGCTGGCGCTCGTACTCTCTGAGTTTGTCACTGTCTGGGTTCCTCCCTCCGGTTCGCTATCGTTGCCACTGTCGACGTTCTCGCTCTCACTGAGTGCGAGTGTATCTGTGAGAAAATTCTCTAATTCTGCCTCCTCTACACCGACAATTCGCCCGTACCCGTGTTCCCCAGCGAGACGCTGTTTCTCGCTGTACGGTAGCGCCTCTAATTCCGCTACTGTAGAAGGGTCCGCGGGTTGGGAGCTGTCTGTTTCCTCGCTGGCGGCCATGCGGCCGGCGATAGTGGCACTACTACCAAGGGTGCTCGCTTGTTGTCAACAGCAGAGAATAGAGAAACAGGTTACTTTGACTGGTGTTCAATCTGAGACAACTTGTCACGAACCGCATCTCGGATTAAATCGGATCGGCTGTGATATCCAGCCGCTACGTATCTCTCGTCTATGTTTTCGACCATTGACTCGGGCATCGACACACCGGTTGTATTTCGAGTCATAGTCTTTGATGGGGCGATATACAAAATAAAACCTGTTGCTTAGTTAATAATTAACTAAGCAAGACGGAAATCACGCATCGGCAGTTTGGTTCTGAGTTCCACCCTTACGTGAGAACGGTCGGACGTGGACAGCGGTGTAGTCGCTTGGTGGTATCCCGTTCTGAAGGTGGACATACCCGCGTTTCTCAAGTCGGGCAAGAAGGCGCTGTGCGTCTTGTTGGTCGATACTATCGACGGCCTGAGCAAGTGCACGCTTCGCGCTTTCCCCTCGGACAATGCCGTTATCAGTGCGCTTCTCGCAGAGCGTCCGGTAGGCAATGGCAAGTTCTCGATTGTCCGGGTCAGTATATGGTTCAAGCCCGCCATCAGTCTCCGGCTCCGAAACGCGCTGACGAACGTATTCCTCTAGATCGGCGCTCATGTTGTCGACCTGTTCTTTGTACTGTTCTTTCAGCGTGGTCGACAGACGGAAGGTGATTTTGTCACTCCCATCTTCTTCGTGAAGTTGGCTTCCACCAGTCATGTCTGACTAGCCACCTCCTCGTAAGACGGGGACGAATCCCCATACGGCGCGGTGACGGACGCCGATGTTGGTACGTGTAGGACAGCCCCCCATGGGGTCGCCAGAAGGTCACGCGCTAGGGCGGGCGTGCGCGCCTGTGTCATCGGCGGCCCTCCATCTCGTCACGGGCAGAGCGGAGTAGGTTCCCGATGGTTCCGGGCGAGCGACCGGAGAGTCGGGCGTACTCCCGAACCCCGAGGCTTCCGAGGTCACAGGTCAGGTAAGCGTCGAGTTCGGCAGGAGTGAGTTGGTTGAAAGCGGTCGGTTCGTCGTCGAGGCGGAGCCATGCTGGTGGTGATGGGTACTCGCGGCCGGTATCGAGATGTGCGACAACGATCTGCCCGCGGACCCACTGCCACCACAGCGAAGCGACGTGGGCACACCAGCCGCCGTGGTACTGGTAGCCGGCGCAGTCGCAGTCTGCGACGAGTGTGCGGCCCTGTAGCGCCCACAGCACGCGATGAGTGCTGTCGCCGTCGCTCAGGTAGACCACACGCTCGGCGTCGTTGATGGCCCCACCACGGTCGTTCTCGGACTGTGCGCGCTTCCACGCCGTCGAAAGCGTCCAGTCGTCGGGCATCGACAACGTCGACGGGCCACCAACAGACTGAGGCAGGTCGTCGCTCGCCTGCCAGCTCCGGCTAGCACGGCTCATGGACGACACACCCCCTCGTCTAGCGCCGGGCACGGCTGTCGCGGTGATTCGATGTAGCCGCCGCAGTAGTCGCAGATGGACAGCTCGTGAGCCCGCTGAATACTCACAGCGACCACCCCGTAGAGCGGCCGCTAACTGTTAGGAAACCCGGGAAAAAGGGTTTGTATGGTATGGGCCGGCGCGAATTCGAATCGCGGTTACGGCCACCCGAAGGCCGAAGGATACCAGGCTACCCCACCGGCCCGTGCGATAGCAATCGGATAGAAGACAGGGGCAGTTTTAACGGTTGCGAAACAGCGAGAAGCGGAGCGGTTTCACCGGCGGCCCGCAAGCGGGAGGTATGGACCGCCACGACGAACGCATTCCGACGGAGACGTTCGCCACCTGTCTCGACAACATGCCCCAGCCCTGTGTCGACCTCGTCGTCGAGTACGAGGACGGAATCGTACTCACACGACGTCAGAACGAGCCAGCCAAAGGCGAGTGGTTCTGGCCGGGGAGTCGCCTCTGCAAGGGGGAGCGACTGGACGACGCGGCGGCGCGCATCGCCCGAGAGGAGCTTGGCCTCACATCGGTTGCGACGGAACAGCTCGGTGTCAGCGAACACTTCTGGGACGTTTCTTCAGTTGATGGCGTCGACTCCCGGCACACGGTACCAATTGTGTATCGAGCCGTCCCCGACAACGGGGCCGAAATAGCACTCGACGACCAGCACGACTCGTATCGCATCGTCACAGAGGTTCCGGCAGACGCGAACCAGTACGTCACGGAATACTTCGAGCAGTTCGATATCACCCAGTAGCGGGTGAACAGTGCTGTTTTGAGGACGAATACGTGTTTCATGAGTAGTCAGGCTGTACGAGACTAGCAGGCAACTGAACAGAAGATTGATTACGCGTCGCAGTTACTCACTAACTGAGTAACTATGACCATCCTCATCACTGGCGGCGACGGCTACGTCGGGTGGCCGGCCGCACTGCGAATCGCGGACCGAACGGACGACCGAGTACTGCTTGTCGACAACTTCGCCCGAAGAGAGTGGGTCGAGGACGTCGGCGCGACGAGCGCGACACCGGTCGCCAGTATCGACGAACGCCTCGACGCGGCTCGCGAGGTCCACGGGCTGACGAACCTCTCCTTCGTCGAGGGCGACCTCGCCGAGAAGTCCTTCGTCGACGAACTGCTGACGGTCCACGAACCCGAGGTCGTCGTCCACACCGCCGCCCAGCCCTCCGCGCCGTACTCCCAGATCAACGGCGAGCGGGCGAACTACACCCAGCACAACAACCTCCAGGCGACGCGGAACCTCCTGTGGGGGCTCGAGGAACACGACCTCACTGACACCCACTTCGTCGAGACGACGACGACGGGCGTCTACGGCGCGCCGGAGTTCCCGATTCCGGAGGGCGGTGCGGCGATGGAGAACCAGAGCGAGCGCGACGACGTGCCGTTCCCCAACATGGGCGGGAGCTGGTACCACGCGACCAAGGGCTTCGACGCACAGAACATGCGCCTGGCCCACACGCAGTTCGACATCCCGATTTCGGACGTTCGCACGGCCATCGTCTACGGGACAGAGACCGAGGAGACCCGCGAGGACGACCGGCTCAAGACCCGCTTCGACTTCGATTACTACTTCGGCACGGTCACGCACCGCTTCTGTGCGCAGGCCGTCGCGGGCTACCCCGTCACCGTCTACGGCAAGGGCGAACAGCGCAAGCCGTTCATCTCGCTAGAGGACGCCGTCGAAGGGCTGGCTGAAGTGGCGCTGACCGACCCTGACGAACGTCCTGACGGACTGACGGTGTACAATCAGGTCACGCGCGCCATCAGCATCGTCGAAATCGCCGAGACGATTGCCGACGTGGGCGGCGAGTACGACCTCGACGTCGACGTCGAGCACTTCGAGAACCCCCGCGACGAGGACGAGACCCACAAGATGGAGATCGAGAACGACCGCTACGACGACCTCATCGGCGGCCAGTCCCAGTCCTTCGAGGACGGCGTCGGCGACATCTTCGAGACGCTGACGCGGTACGCCGACACCATCGAAGCCCACGAGGACCGGTTCCTGCCGGGCGTCCTGAGCGAGGACTGACGATGGACGTGCTGGTCACCGGGGCCTGTGGCTACATCGGCAGCGCGCTGATTCCACTGCTCCGAGAGGACGACCGCGTCGACGACATCGTCGTCTTCGACGACCTGTCCTCGGGGTCGCCGCGGGCGCTGCTGGGGACGCTCGGCGACGGCCTCGCGTTCCGCCGTGGCGATGTCCGCGAGTACGGCGACGTGGAGAGCGCCATGCGCGGCGTCGACCGCGTCATCCACCTCGCGGCTATCACGGGCGCATCGAGCACCCACGAACGCCGCGACGAGACGTTCGCCATCAACTACGACGGCACTGAGAACGTCCTGACTGCGGCCGGCAAACTCGGCGTCGACCACGTCGTCTTCGCCTCTTCGTGTAACGTCTACGGCCGCGCGACCAGCACCGACATCGACGAGACGGTCGACCCGGATCCCATCAACCCTTACGCAGAGACGAAACTGCAGTCCGAGACGCTACTGCAGGAGTACTGCGAGGAGTTCGATATGACTGGCACCGCCCTGCGAATGGCTACCAACTTCGGCCACTCGCCGGGCATCCGGTTCAACCTCGTCGTGAACTACTTCGTGTTCCGCGCGCTCACCGACCGCCCGCTCACCGTCTACGGCGACGGCTCGAACTGGCGGCCGTTCATCCACGTTCAGGACGCTGCCCGCGCCTACGCGGAGGCGGCGTGTGACCCCGAGTCCTGGGACGAACCAGTGTACAACGTCGGGTCGATGGACGCGAACTACCAGATCTCGGAGATCGCCGACATCGTCGCCGATGAGGTCGCCCCGGTCGACGTGACCTACCTCGAAGACGAGCATCCCGGCCCGTCGTATCACGTCAACTTCGACCGACTGAGTCAGACTGGCTTCGAACCATCGTGGACGCTCCGCGAGGGCGTTCGCGACCTCGCGGAGAAATTCACCACCAATGCCTGAGACAGAACCCACAGACACCACGTCCCACATCGCCGTCACCGGCGGTGCAGGCTACATCGGCAGCCGCGTCATCTACGAGCTACAGCAGGCCCACCCCGACTGGGAGATCACCGCTATCGACAACTTCTATCGCGGTACCGTGCGGTCAGTCGGCGATGTCGACATCGAACACGTCGATATCCGGAACCGGGACCGACTGGAAGCGGTGCTAGACGGTGCCGACGTCGTGATGCACCTCGCCGCGGTGTCGGGAGTTGACGACTGTGAGGAGAAACAGGACCTTGCCTACGAGGTCAACGTCCAGGGAACCGACAACGTCGCCTGGTTCTGTCGGAAGACTGGCGCAGCGCTGATTTTCCCGTTCTCGATGGCCGTCATCGGCGACCCACAGGAGTTCCCGATTACAGTCGACCACCCCCGAGACCCGCTGAACTGGTACGGGCGGACGAAACTGCTCAACGAGCGTGACATCGAGACGTACGCCGACGGCACGTTCCCGGCCCACCAGTTCATGATCTCGAACCTCTACGGCAGTCACGAGATAGACGGTCAAACCGTCTCAAAGGGGACTGTCATCAACTTCTTCGTGAACCGCGCGCTCGCTGGCGAGACGCTGACCGTCTACGAGCCCGGAACGCAGTCCCGGAACTTCATTCACGTCAAGGACGTGGCCCGGGCGTACGTCGACAGTTGCGAACGGCTACTGGAGCAACTGGACCGCGGCGAGACCGGCGTCGAGAAATACGAGATCGCCAGCGACGAAGACCCGGGCGTTCACACCGTCGCCAAACTCGTCGAGGATATCGCCGCCTCGGCCGCCGACATCGATGCCGACGTGGAACTGGTCGAGAACCCGCGTGGCGACGACGAGACGCTCGTCGATTCGTTCCCGGTCGACACCGGCCGAACGACGGACGTACTGGGCTGGACGCCGGAACACGACGTAGAATCGGCGATTCGAGCGGCGCTAGAGTCGGCAAACACGTAGACGGCGAGTCCCGATGGATTTATTCGCCAGACCGGAAAGAGAAGATACATGAGCGATACGCCCGGGGCGGGAGCGGTACTCGATGACCGGCCCGAGCTACGAGACGCGACAGCGGCGGTTCTGGCCGTCGACGACGAACAGGACGGCTGGACGTTTGACGACATTCCCATCGATTCGGGCCAGTTCGGTGAACTCGTCTCCGCGGGCATCGTCGAGAAAGACGGTGACGAGTACCGCGTCGCTGATCCCGACGCCGTGCGGGCCGCACTCGACGGCAAATCCGGGGTCGGCAGCGACAGCGAGAGCGGGACGGCTCTCGGTGACGCGCTGCGGTTTGATTTCGACGCGCGAGCAACTGGCCTGCTCGTCGCTGCTCTAGCGGTCGTGTTTGTCGCCCGAACGTACGTCATCGGGTCGATCTACCGCGGCGACGACATCGTCTTGTCGAGTAACGATCCGTATTACTACAGGTATCACGTCGAGCAGGTCGCGGCCAACGCCGGCGGCGCGGCCGATTTCGGAGCGCTCTCCGTGATTCCGGATGTAGTAACCAACGGGGAGCCACTCACGATCGCGACGCTCTGGTGGGTCGCCAGCCTCTTCGGCGGGAGCAAAGCAGTTATTGGCCACGTTCTCGCCTGGTATCCGGTCGTGTCGGCACTCGTCACGGGCGTCCTGCTCTATCTACTCGCGGTGCGGGTGTCCAGCGATCGGCGTGTCGGTCTCGCATCGGTCCTCTTCCTGGCATTTATTCCCGGCCACGCCTTTCGGACGAGCCTGGGTTTCGCAGATCACCACGCCTTCGACTATCCCTGGCTGGGACTCACCGCGCTTGCACTCGTGGTCGCGCTAACGACGGCCACGAGCCGAACGTCGCTTCGTCGACCACAGCCGTGGATCGCCGCGGTCGGTATCGGTGTCGGGATTGCCGGACAGGTACTTGCGTGGGAAGCCGGGCCATTGCTTGTCCTGCCGGTCTGTCTGGTGGTGCTTGGACAGACACTGCTGGATGGCTCAAACGACCGGTCGGCACTGGTCAGGAACGCGCCGGTCCTTGCCGGCGTTAGCCTCGGCGCGATACTCGCCTGGAGTGTTCATACTGTCACCGGCTGGCAGACTGCGCTCGTCGCTAGCACGCCAGCACTGCTGACGCTGGGCACTGTCGTCGTCATCGCGACAGCAGAAGCGGCCAGGCGATTCGGTGGCACTGCCAGACAACTGGCTGTGGTCGATCTCGGGCTTGGCATCGTCACCATCCTCGTCTTTCGTTTCGGCTTCACAGAACAGTGGGCCACGTTCGACAGGCGGCTCGATACGCTGTTTCGGTCCGACGCGATCGCCGAGACGTACGGACTGTTCAGCGCAGACGCCTTCGGCTTCCTGTTCCTGCTCGGCCTGACACTGTTCCTGGCACTCCCGGCGATGGTGTGGGGCATCGACCTCGCTCGGAACGACCGGAGCGGCTGGCTCGTCGCCAGTAGCTATGCCTGGGTACTGCTAGCTCTTTCCGTGATTCAGGTCCGCTTCGTCGGGGAACTGGCCCCGTTTCTCGCGCTGTTCGCCGGCCTCGCGTTCGTCTGGGCCGCCTCGTGGGTCGATCTCGCCCGACCGGTGCTGACGACTGGCGACAGCGACCTTCGAGACGTACTCGTTCCCGACAGCCGGGCAGTTGCATCGCTGGTCGTACTGTTCCTGTTGTTCGGGGCCCTCGGGATGGTGCAGGTGCCGGTGAAGACGAGTCAGGTGCTCGTCGAGGACGGGACATACGACGCGGCGACTGCAATCGAGGCAGACGCCGCCGATCGCGGGCTCGAATACCCCGAAAACTACGTCCTCAGCCGCTGGGGACAGAACCGTATGTACAACTACTTCGTCAACGGCGAGTCACAGAGCTACGGCTACGCTCGCCAGACGTACGGGCCGTTTCTCGCAGCGACGGACCCCGACGAGGCCCACAATCGGATTTCCGGTCGAGTCGGATACGTCGTAACGACAGAGATGGAACTGGAGGAACCGAGCACGATGTACGCTCGACTACACCAGCACTTCGGAAGCCAGAACGGAGATGTGGACGGACTGGCCCGCTACCGGCCGCTCTTCACGAGCGAAGACGGGAGCCACAAGGCGTTCGCGGTCGTTCCCGGTGGGGAGATTCGGGGGACTGCAGCCCCGAATTCGACCGTCTCGGTCGTAACGACAGTCGCTGTCTCGGACAGAGAGGTCGACTACGAGCGCCAGACGACAGCCGACCGCAACGGTGAGTTCACTGTTACCGTCGCAAACCCCGGGACGTACACCGTGACGACCGATAGCGGAAGTGAAACGACTGTCGAAGTCACAGAACGGACAGTGTACGACGGCGGCAACGTCACTATCGAGTGATTTTCGGAGACAGACACGCTGTGGTTCTGAAGCGAAACGACCATTGTACCCACCGAAAGAACAGAGAGTGTGCGCGTCTGGGTTCGTGCCGTCATCGTACTTGTGCTGTGTCTGATACTCGGTGGACTGTTCGTCCACGCGGCAGTTACAGAAGAGCAGCGGTCCCCGTATCCAGATGCTGCAGACCTTTCGACCGGGTACGAGTCGTACGTCGGACAGCACCTCATGGTGTTTGGAACAGTGACAGAGACCGGCGATGGCGGAATGGCAATCAGGGCCGAAAGCGACGGGACGGCAATAACGCTCAGGGTCACTGGGACGGAAGCGGCCGTCGAACCCGGTGGCGTCGTTCAGGTGTACGGAACGCTTGAATCGAATCAGACGATAGCAGCCGAGCGCGTCGAAGTCGTCAACAGCAGTCGGTGGGCGGAGTTCTACAAGTACGGTGCCTCGGCTGTCGGCGCACTCGGATTCCTGCTCCTGTTCTTCCGGTATTGGCGAATTGACCGAGAGACGTGGACGATGGAGGCACGCAATGGCTGACCTGCTGACTCACCTGCTCGTACCATACATCCTTTTGACGGTCGCGAGTTGGCGCATCGACTGGCTCGATCAGCGCTGGGTCATCGTTGGGATGGGCGGTGCGGCGATTCCCGATCTGATAAAACTAGAAATCGTCCTTGAGGAGAAAACGGTCGAATCTATACTTGGACTCCCGTTTTCGTACGATCCACTCTCCACACTTGGCGGAGTTCTGCTACTGGCCGGTGTCATCACCGTCGCATTCGAGAGACGCCACTGGCGGCGCGTGTTCGGACTCGTGACGTTCGGCGGCCTCACGTCGCTGCTGCTCGATGGGATGCGAGTGTACGCCGACGGGCGAGCGAGCGCCTGGCTGTATCCGTTCACGAACTGGCGGCCGCCGACACCGAGCCTGTACGTGTCTTCGGACCCGACCGTGCTCGTTGTGGCGCTACTCGCTGCCGGCACGGTAGCCGTCATCGACAGGCAAATACAGGCAGGTAACTGACTGCGCTACCAGGTCAATCCTTCGTAGGTGATGCCGTCGCGCCGCTCGATGATGCGTCGACCGTCAACGACGACGGAGTCTGCCATCTCGTCGAACGCAGCGTCGAGCGCTGCGAACTCGTCCCAGTCAGTGACGACAACAGCGCCTGATGCCCCCGCGAGAGCGGTTGCGGCCGAGTCGGCGTACTCGATGTCGGGATAGCGTTCGCGCATATTCTCGGTGGCAACGGGGTCGTAGGCGACGATTTCCGCGCCACGTTCTTTGAGTCCCTCGATGACCGGAACCGCGCGCGTGTTCCGGATATCGTCCGTTCCGGGTTTGAACGCCAGGCCGAGAACGGCGATGCGTTTGCCGGACACGTCGACGTGGTCGTCAAGTAGGGAGAGGAGGCGCTTGGGCTGGTCGTCGTTCAGTTCTACGGCCGCAGAAAGAACAGCAGGGTCGTAGCCCTGCTCCCGTGCCGCGGCGATGATGGCGTCCGTGTCCTTCGGGAAGCAACTGCCGCCCCAGCCAACGCCGCTCCGGAGGAACTGGTCGCCGATGCGGTCGTCGAGTCCGATGGCATCGGCGACCTCGTAGGCGTCGACGCCGAACTCCTTGCAGATGTTCCCGATGTCGTTGATGAGGCTGACTTTCGTCGCCAGAAACGTGTTGTTGGCGTACTTTATCATCTCGGCCTCGGCGATACCGGTTTCGACGACCGGCACATCATCGTCAGCGGCCTCGCGAAGCGGTTCGTACAGTTCGTTGAGAAGCGCCGTCGCACGGTCGTCGTCCGTCCCGAAGACGAGTTTGTCGGGGTTCAGGAAATCCGCCACGGCCGTCCCCTCGCGCTGGAACTCGGGATTGGACGCGACGAGGAAGTCCGTCCCGCGTTCGAGACCGGCGTCGGCGATACGGGGGGCGAGCCGGTCCTCGGTCGTGTTTGGGACGACAGTCGACTTCGTGACGACGAGGTGTGGATCCGTTGCCGCGTTCTCGGCACCGGCCAGCGCCTCGCCGACGGATGCCGCACCGGCTTCCATGAACTGGAGGTCGATGCTCCCGTCGTCGTTCGAGGGCGTCGGGAGCGCCAGCATCGTCAGTTCAGTATCGAGGATCTCGTCGTAGTCGGTACTTGCCCGAAGTCGACCGCCGCCGTGTTCGGCGACGAGTTCGTCGAGGCCAGGTTCGTGTATCGGCGACCGGCCGTCGTTGACCGTGTCGACGATGTCCTCGTCGATGTCTATCGTTACCACTTCGTGTCCGAGATCCGCAAGACACGCCGCGACCGTCGTCCCGACGTATCCGCTCCCGACAATACTGACGTTCATCGGGCGGCAGTAGTCGAGGGGCGGATATTATAATTCGGATCTTATAATTCGACAAGAGTTTTATCGGACGGCCAACGAATTGAGATATATGAAAGCTGTCGTACTCGCCGCTGGTGAGGGGACCCGTCTCCGCCCGCTGACCGAAGACAAGCCGAAGGGAATGGTAGAGGTCGCGGGGAAACCGATTCTGACCCACTGCTTCGAGCAGTTGATCGAACTAGGCGCTGACGAACTGCTGGTAGTTGTCGGCTACAAGAAGCAGGCCATCATTAATCACTACGAGGACGAGTTCGAAGGCGTCCCGATCACCTACACCCACCAGCGCGAACAGAACGGCCTCGCACACGCGCTTCTGACCGTCGAGGAGCACGTCGACGACGACTTCATGCTGATGCTCGGCGACAACATCTTCGAAGCGAACCTCCGAGATGTCGTCAACCGGCAGGCGGAGGAACGTGCCGACGCCGCTTTCCTCGTTGAGGAAGTCCCATGGGATGAGGCCGGGCGGTACGGTGTCTGTGACACCAACAAGTACGGCGAGATCACCGAAGTCGTCGAGAAACCGGAGGACCCGCCGTCGAACCTAGTGATGACCGGGTTCTATACGTTCACGCCGGCCATCTTCCACGCCTGCCATCTGGTACAGCCCTCCAACCGCGGCGAGTACGAGATCAGTGACGCGATTGACCTCCTGTTGCACTCCGGGCGGACGATCGACGCGATCCGCATGGACGGCTGGCGGAACGATATCGGCTATCCAGCGGACCGCGACCAGGCCGAGAAACGGCTGCAGGGCGAGATTGACCCGGAAATGGCTGCCGAGAACATCGCTGCAAGCGAGTGAGGGGCCACACAGGATAGCCTGGTCAGTAACCAGTGAGGACCACACAGTCACGTAGTTGGATCGACGCTGTGATAGCCGATACGACTGCGCTGGTACGTTCGTCGTGGGTGCGTCAGTACGCAAACAGCTCTCGTGCAATACTGTCTCTCAGTAGCACACCGTCTATTCAGGGCGGTTTGACTACAGTAGCTTCAGTATTTGAGTCCCGGGACGCAGGACTTATCCCGGAACTCGGCAATCACACTGATAATGGATAGTGGCTGGCGGTACCGGGTCGCAAGTGTAGCCGGCGTCGTCGTGCTGACAGCGGCCGCCGTCGCACTTGTTAACAACGCTACCATCCAGTCGATAGCGGCAACCATCCCGGTGTTCAATCGGCTACCGACTGACCCCCCAACTGGGTCGGAGTTCACGTTTGAACTGTTGGTCACAATCGCAGTCGTCGTTAGTGTGTTCCTCCCACTGTACAAACCCCGCCCGCGAAGAATTCTCGACGCTATAGCACTGGCCCAGAAGCGGGTGCTCGTAGCAGTTCTTGTTCTGGCGACAATCGGCTACTTCGACTACACGTACCGATTGCCGCGCTTGACGGTCGTGTTAGTAACCCCCTTATTACTGGTCGCACTGCCCGCATGGTTCGTGTGGATTCGCAAGCGGCCGTCGTCAAACGGCGAACGAACCATCGTCGTTGGGGACGACCTCAAGGTGATAGAAGAAGTGGCAAGTGAAGTCGACGGGACGCTTCTGGGCTATCTCTGTCCAACGAGTGTCATTACGACAGTCGAACGGACCGAAGCCATCGCTGACGGCGGAACTAACACCAGTGGGTTGGAACGGCTAGGTGGCCTCTCGCGAATCGAGGACGTACTCGTCGAGTATGATATCGACACTGTTGTGCTAGCGTTTGAACATGCCGACCGGGCGGAGTTCTTCGGCGCTCTCGACGCCTGTTACGAGTACGGTGTCAACGCGAAAGTCCATCGCGACCATACAGACTCTGTGTTGACCGCCAGCGGTGGCGTCGGAACCCTGATCGACGTGGAGATCGAGCCATGGGACATACAGGACTATATCCTCAAGCGCGCGTTCGATATCACGTTTGCATCGGCTGGGCTGGTGGCGCTATCGCCCGTTATTATTGGGATTATACTTGCGATAAAAGCAGAAGACGGTGGCTCAATACTGTACCAGCAAGACCGAACAGCAGTCTTCGGCGAAACCTTCTCGATCTACAAGTTCCGGTCGATGATCGAGAACGCCGAAGACGAGACCGGCGTGAAAATAAGTGACGAGGATGCGGGTGGGATCGATCCACGCGTGACATCGGTTGGCCGAGTGCTGCGACAGACGCACTTGGATGAGATCCCACAGCTCTGGTCGATACTACGGGGAGATATGAGCGTCGTCGGCCCACGGCCAGAACGGCCGGAACTGGACTCGGATATCCAGAGCGGTGTCGTTGACTGGCAGAAACGATGGTTCGTCAAGCCAGGCCTGACCGGGCCTGCCCAGGTTAATCATGTGACTGGAAAAGAGCCGAGCGAAAAGCTGCGATACGACCTCGAATACGTGCGTGACCAGTCGTTTAGCTATGATATGAAGCTTGTTTCAAGGCAGGTCTGGAGCGTTCTTATCGACATAATAACCGCGTACAAAAATCCGTAGAACCGTTTACACAGGTTTAACCCTTCGATCGGACAATGGGTTCTACAATCAAACAGTCGCGAAGAGTTTGTTACCGCCGTATCAAAAACACCCAGTTCTGTCATGAGTGGTACAGATCACCAGTTACGAAGAGCGTAAACAGCTTCTACGCTGTTCATGAGAAGGAACCCATGTTAACGAAAGACTGCATAAAAAACGATCGACAGAGGCATGTTGTAAAGTTACGGGGACCAAGCGAAAAGGCCATACACTGGCCGGGAAATGGCCCTGTATGAAGTCGATGAAAGAGTCATTCGGTATCATCGACGACGAAGGGAATCTGTTTGGCGTTATCAATATCATCGATGCCCTCGTCGTTGTGTTTGTTATTGCTGCACTTATCGCTGGAGCTAGCCTGATGCTAACGGGTAACAGTGATTCGAGTTCAGCACCGACAGCCGGGACAACTAATGTGACACTGGACCTCGGTACTCAACCAGAATATATTACTTCGCAAATATCGATCGGTGACAGCTACAGCCCGTCAGAGAATGCGGACGTAACGATCACTGATGTATATTTCACCCCCCAAGATGAGTCGACGCGAGCGGTGGTTCGAGCCGAATTGTCGGCTCCGGCTTCAGGAGAAACTATCCAGTACAACGGTGCACCGCCGCGATACGGCCGACAGCTTGAGATTCTAACTGAGACCTACTCCACCACAGGGACGATTCGTGACGTTGGTGGTGGATCCGAACTGACCACGACTGAGACAGAAGTAGTAGTCAAAGCTGATCTGTCAGAAACCGATGCCAGGCGCCTCAGTACTGGGCAACCGATCCGTGTTCAAGGTCGAGAGGTAGCTACTATCGAATCGGTAACAGCATACGGGACCAACAACCCCGATAAAAAGACCGTCTTCCTCGGGTTGACACTCCAGAGCGTGGCCTACGGTGAGCAGCAAGCATTCGGCGAGACGACGATCCGACCGGGAGCAAGCCTCTCCCTCCCGACGAAAGCGGGCCTCGTTAAGGGAGAAATTACGCGAGTCGGTTCGACGGCTCAACGCGGCCAGCCCGCAACTCGCGATGTCAAGTTACATTTGTCTAATGTGTCTCCATTACTCGCTAACGGCATTTCTCCGGGGATGACGGAGTCATTCGGTGGTGAAACGGTCGCACGGATTTCGGCCGTCCAACGTCAAAACGCGACAATCGTCACCAGAGGACAGAATGGAGAGATATACGAACGGGCACATCCGAGAAACCAAGACGTTACGTTCACCACAAACCTCTCTGTCCGAGAGACTGATACCGGCGTCACATTCAAAGGCCAGACACTTCAGCAGGGACGCGTCGTGACACTGGACCTGGGAACCGTAACGGTCAAGGCGACCGTTATCTCAGGCTATCAATGAGAGCCACGGAGACATCATAATGGTGAAACAGCGTTTCTGGTCAGCTATCGAGACCTCAACCCTCAAGTCGCTTTCCGATGAGTTCACACGGAATATCGAGCACTCCACGCTCGGCAGGATTTGTACTCGGTTGCTCGAGATAACTAGAGCATCCAGAATCTACTGCTGGCTCACCACAGAACCGGAGTCAACGGTCATCGTCATCGATCTACGCGAAACGCACACTGTCGGCCCACTACTCGCTGTTCTCGATGCTGTCACACCCCAGGATACACGACTCTGGAAAGATTCCGGCCTCGCCTCAATGGCCCAGTCCGTTCAAAAGACCCTCTCGGGTTCAAAAACAGCCAAGCTGGCGGCAAAGTTCCTCGAACCACCAGAACTACCAGAAAACCGCGAGCGCGAATAGCCAGCTACGCGCTGCTCACTCGACTGTCACGCTTTTCGCCAGATTCCGCGGCTTGTCAATGTTCCGCCCCAGCAACGCAGCCGTGTGATACGACACCAGTTGCAGATGCGTGTTCGCCAGCACTGCAGCGGCTCGCGGATGGGTCTCCGGAATCTGGAGCACATGGTCGGCGTACCGTTCAACGTCGCTCTGTCCGTCCGTAATCGCGACCACCGGCGCGTCCCTTGCTTCGACCTCTTTGACGTTCCCGATCGTCTTGCGGGTGCGCTCGTCGTCACCAGTCACGATAGCGAACACGGGCGTGTTCTCGGTCACCAGCGCCAACGGGCCGTGTTTCAGCTCACCCGCAGCGAAGCCCTCGGCGTGCTTGTACGTAATCTCCTTCATTTTCAGCGCGCCTTCGAGCGCCACGGGATTCTGATACCCGCGGCCGATGAAGAAGTAGGCGTTGGCGTCTTGATACAACTCAGCGACCTCCTGAGCGGCAGATTCGTCGAGAACCTCCTGAACGTGGCCGGGGAGGTCGCGGAGCGCGCTGATGACCTGCCGGGCGTCGCCGGTTGTGGACGTTCCGAGCGCGAGCAGGTTCAGCGCGGCCAGTTGTGAGGCGAAAGTCTTGGTCGCGGCGACGCCGATCTCCGGCCCAGCACGGATGTACAGCGCGTGATCGCACTCGCGGGCCGCGGTAGAGCCGACGACGTTGGTCACGGCCAGCGTGCGCGCGCCACGGCGGCGGGCCGCCCGAAGTGCCGATAGCGTGTCCGCGGTCTCGCCGCTCTGTGTGACGCCGACGACGAGCGCGTCACCGATGGGTGGCGTGGCAGTGGCGTACTCGCTTGCGAGGAACGCCTGGGCGGGGATACCGGCTTCGCGGAACAGTTGCGCGCCGTGCAGGGCGGCGTGGTAGGAGGTCCCGCAGGCGACGAACTGGACGCCGGTCGGGGAGAGATCTCCGAGGTCGCCGATGTCGACCGTCCCGGCGAGTTCGTCGACGCGGCCGCGGAGACACTGCCGGAGCGCGCGCGGCTGTTCGTGAATCTCCTTGAGCATGAAGTGGTCGTAGCCGCTCTTGCCGGTCTCCTCGGGGTCCCACTGGATAGTGTCGATGTCTTTCTCGACGACATTGCCGTCGATGTCAGTCACAGTCCACCCATCACCGTTGAGTCGGGCGAACTCGCCGTCAGCGAGATAGACGACCTTGTCGGTGAAGTCCCGGAAGGCGGGTACGTCACTGGCCAGATACGTCGCATCGTCGTCAATGCCTAACACGAGCGGCGAGTCGTTCCGCGCGGCGAACACCGAGTCACAGCCGGCGATGACGACGGCGACGGCGTAGCTGCCTTCAAGTCGGCTGACCGTCTCTCTGACAGCGTCTTCGGGGTCGGCTCCGGCGTCCAGCGCGTCCTCGATGAGATGGGGGACAACCTCCGTATCGGTGTCAGATGTGAAGGTGTGGCCGGCGCTCACGAGTTCGTCTCTCAGGGACTGGTAGTTCTCGATGATACCGTTGTGGACGACTGCGACCTCACCGGTACAATCCTGATGGGGGTGGGCGTTCTCGTCGGTCGGCGGGCCGTGCGTGCTCCAGCGAGTGTGGCCAATGCCGACCGAGCCCGAGAGCGTCCGTTCCGACAGCGCGTCGCGCAAGTCGGCGATTTTGCCGGAGTGTTTGCACAGGTCGATGTGGCTGTTCGCCAGTGCGACGCCAGCGGAGTCGTACCCGCGGTACTCCAGTTTCGAAAGGCCGTGGACGAGCGTATCGAGCGTCTCGTCGCCGCGGCCGACACAGCCGATGATACCACACATCAGCGGACCACCTCCGCGCCCTCGCGGACGGTTCCATCGACTGTCACGCCAGTGGCGAGCCGAGCGTTGGGGCCCACGAGCGATCCGGAGACGAAGCTCACGTCCCCGAGCGCAACAGCACGGTCGGCAATAACGGCACCGAGCCGCTGGTCCTCGAACACTTCCGTGCCGACCTGGACATCGGCCGGGCCGCCGGGGACGACCGTATTGACGCCCAGGTTCACGTCCTGACCGGTGACAGTATCGATGAGGGTCGAACTCGGGTCGACACGCGTATCGGCGTCGAGGACGGTGTGCTGGATGACACTGTTGGCCCCGATAGTGGTGTTACGGCCAAGCGCGACGTTCGGACCGATGACAGCGTCCGGTCCGACCTCGCAGTCCGGGCCAATGACGACCGGCGACTGGAGGGTCGCCTCGTCGTGAACGCGTGCGGAGTTGTCGACCCATACCTGCTCGTCGCGGGCCGATTCGACGACCCGACCCCGCGCCAGTACCTCGCGCGCGACGGTCAACAGGTCCCACGGGTATGTCGCGTCGACCCACATGCCGTCGACCTCGACTGCCTGAATGCGGTCAGATTCGAGCAGGAGTTCGATAGTGTCGGTCAGTGCCAGCTCGCCGGCGTGCCGCGTCGTTTCGTCGATAGCCTCGAAGATGTCGCCGTCGAAGGCGTACACGCCGCCGTTGATGAGCCTGAACTCGTCGTGTTGGGGCTTTTCGACGATGTCGACAATATCGCCGTCCTGTACCTCGACGGCACCGTACCGACTGGTGTCCTGTCGTTCGATGACAGCGATGCTTGTGTGCCCAGTCTCCGCGTAGGAGGTATCTACCGACTCGATAGTGGCCGCGTCGACGAGACGATCACCGTTCATCACCAGAACCGGGCCGTCGACGACGCTCCGCGCCTGGAGGAGCGCGTGCCCGCTACCGAGCTGTTTCGTCTGGCTCACGTAGGAAATAGGAGTGCCACGGTACGTCGGCCCGAAGTGGTCCTGAACGCGGTCGCGCTTGTAGCCGACGACGGCGACCAGCTTCTCGATGCCTGCCTCGACTAGTGCGTCGAAGACGTGTTCGAGGATCGGACGGTTCGCGGCCGGAAGCATTGGTTTTGGCCGGTTTCGCGTCAACGGCCGGAGGCGAGTCCCTTCACCCGCAGCGAGGACCACAGCCGTATCGATGTGCATACCTGTTGCAGACGGAGGAGGGGCTTCAATATGGCGGCCTTACCGAGATTGGTCGGCGTCTACTCGCCACGCATGTCCAGTTTGTGGCGTCGAAACCGAACGGGAGGGAGCGTCCGAGACAGTCGGTCCTCGCGATGCTTCACTGGTTCCGGGTACGGACTACTGCTCGCCCATCCGCTCGCCGGCGACCCGACGGCCCTTCGTCGTCAGATTCACTTCCGTCCGCTCCCGGAGCACGCTTATCACGTCGAGTTCGATCAGTCGGTCGAAGATTTCCTCGGTTTTCTCAACGTCAATGCCGACGAAGTTGGGAATGTCGAACGGCGACACGCCGGAGTGCAGCGCCATGATTACCCGCTTCTCAGTCGAGCTCAGGTCCAGATCGGCCTGGTTCTGTTCGGCGCTCTCTTCGAGCATCGTCCGGAGGACGGTTGCGTGGAACTCCTCGCCCGCGAGATGTGTTTCGACGCTGATGTCGTCCTCGCTGTGCTCGACCTGAATGACCGTCCGTTCCTCGCCGCTGACCTGCTTCTCTTCGACAGCGAGGTCACCGATGTCGGCGCGGTCGATGACAACGGCTTGCCCGTCAGCCATCGCGAGTTTCAGCGCCTCGTCGGTCACTTTGAGGCGACCCTTCGTCCACTCGGCGGACTGGACGACGCCGCCTTTCAGTGCAGGGTGTTGAACCAGCACGATTGCGCCGTCGAGACTCGCCCGGTAGAAGTCGGTCTCGAACGTCCCGTGGTCCGATGCCGACACGAGGATAACGTCCTCGCCGACGTAGAGCGCGACGTAGTCGGAGACGCCGGCGCTCTGCTGGTTCACGTCGAACCGGTCGGCGATACGGTCGATGTCGGTCAGTGAAATCTGTCGCTTGTCGTCACCCAGCAGGGCGACCCGCTCGGTGGTAAGGATAATGCGACAGTTTCGCCACTCGGCGTCGGTGAGGCGCTGGCCCTGTGAGACCGCCTGAAGGAACTGCCCCTTCGTATCGGCGATCTTCTTTTCGGTGTCGCTCATACCCCGTACCGGCCTCTCGTACACTCGTTGACCGCAGGACTCAATATAAGTTCCGTCGCCAGTGTCGAAAGTGAGAACGGCCGACTGCACTGGTGAGCCACTCACAGCGGAATCGTGCACAATTAGATAGGATATTTTTTGAGTACGGCGGTGTACTGTCAACTGATGACACGGGGTGACGAACCGGATCGGGGCCAGTCCCAGACGGGGCGAGAGACAGTCGAACCACCGGACTGGTTCGTCGAACAGGCGAACGTGACGGACCCGGCCGTCTACAACCGCTTCGAACGGGAGTGGCCCGATTGCTGGCGCGAGGCCGCCGCGTTGCTTGACTGGGAGGTTCCGTTCGAGACGGTGCTCCGTGGAACAGACGGGCCACCGTTCGAATGGTTCCCCGGTGGCCGATTAAACGCCGCATACAACTGTCTCGACCGACACCTCCCCGAGCGGAAGAACCAGCTCGCACTGGTCTGGGAGGGGCACCTCGGCGAGTCCCGCACCTACACCTACCTCGAACTGTACCGGGAAGTCAACGCCTTCGCCGCGGCGTTGCGCGAGCGCGGCGTCGGCCCGGACGACGTGGTGACGCTGTACCTGCCGATGGTGCCCGAACTCCCGGTCGCGATGCTGGCCTGTGCTCGCCTGGGTGTGCCACACAACGTCGTCTTCGCCGGGTTCTCCGCGGACGCACTGGCGACGCGAATGGAGCGAGCCGACTCGGAGTACCTCATCACCTGCGATGGCTACTACCGCCGCGGTAGCGCCGTCGCACAAAAGAACAAGGCGGATAACGCGCGCATCGCCGTCGACCACGACGTGTCGGTCGTGGTGCTCGACCGGCTGGGCCGTGATGTGCACTTAGGCGACGACTACGACGACTATCACGACCTGCTGGCGGCCCACGAGGGCGAGGAAGTCGAGCCGGTTTCGCGGGCGGCGGACGACCCGCTCTTTCGCATCTACACATCGGGGACGACCGGCCAGCCGAAGGCCGTCACCCACACGACCGGCGGGTATCTCGCACACGTCGCCTGGACCGCCCGGTCGGTCCTGGATATCAAGCCCGAGGACACCTACTGGTGTTCGGCCGACATCGGCTGGATTACCGGCCACTCCTACATCGTCTACGGCCCGCTCGCGCTCGGCACGACAACAGTACTGTACAACGGTACGGCGGACCACCCGAAAAAAGACCAGCTGTGGGAACTCATCGAGAAGTACGCCGTCGACGTGTTCTACACCGCGCCGACAGCCGTTCGGGCGTTCATGAAGTGGGGCGAGGAGTACCCCGACCGACACGACCTCTCCAGTCTACGCCTGCTGGGTACGGTCGGCGAACCAATGGATGCTCGCGCATGGGAGTGGTATCGCGAGCACATCGGCGGCGGCGAGTGCCCCATTGTCGACACATGGTGGCAGACCGAAACCGGAGCGGTGCTCGTATCGACGTTGCCCGGCGTCGACGAGATGAAACCCGGGGCCGCGGGAACGCCGCTGCCAGGAATCGAGGCGTCCGTCGTCGACCGCGAAGGTGCGGCGGTCGAGTCGGACACGGCCGGCGAACTCGTCGTGACGCGCCCCTGGCCGGGGATGCCGCGCGCGTTACTCGACGGAACGGACTGGGGCAGCGTCCCGGACAGCGCCGGGGAGTGGCGGTACTACCCCGAAGACAGCGTCTCGGTCGGCGACGACGGTTACATCACCTTTCTCGGTCGGATTGACGACGCGATTAACGTCGCCGGCCGGCGGTTCAGCACCAAGGAACTTGAGTCGACGGTCGCCGGCGTCACCGGCGTCGCCGAAGCCGCCGTCGTCGGTGCCGACGACGAGACGACCGGAACGGCGGTGTACGCGTTCGCCTCCCCGGAGGACGGCTACGCCGAGAGCGAACTCCGAGCAGCCATCGAAGAGGGCGTCGTCAACGCTATCGGTGGTATCGCCCGCCCCAAGGAAATCGTGTTCACGCCCGACCTTCCGAAGACGCGCTCGGGCAAGGTTATGCGCCGCCTGCTGACCGCAGTGGCCAACGACGAGGACCTGGGCGACACCAGCGCGCTACGGAACCCCGAAATCCTCGGCGAAATCCAGTCGACGACGAGAAAGGAGTGAGAAGTTTCGTATTTTTCTATATTGCCGAAACATTGGGGCGGCAATAGTGTCTTTAGTGACTGTTTTATCGGTCTTTTCTCAGACAAACGCACGATATGACCGCAATACTTATTTCGGTATTCTCTTATTTTCCGAAACGTATGGACGGAGCAGCGGACCGCATCGGTGAACGAGGGTACGAACAGCTCCGGCGTGCGGCCGAGACACACCGGTCCGACCTCGTGCTCCGGCTCGGCGCGGAGGTCGGACTCCGTCCGGCGGAGATGACGGCTGTTCGGCTGGCCGATATCACCGAGTTCGAGGGCCATCGCCTGCTTGCCGTTCGGGACGGCAACGAGGTTGTACGCGAAACGTACCTCCCGGACTCGGTCGAACACGACATGCGGAAGTACGCAAACGCGTCCGGGAAAGCCGATGACGAGCCGCTGGTTTCCGTTTCCCCGCGGCGGCTCCAGATGCTCGTCAGCGAGGTGGCCGACCGGGCCGCCGAGACGGCGCCGCACCTGCGAGGGGTTTCCTCGCGCGACCTCCGATGGCGGTTCGCGGCGAGTCTGCTGGACGACGGCGTCCCGCCGGACGTGGTCTGCACGCTCGGCGGCTGGGACCGACTCGACCGCCTCGATCCCCTGCTTGACGAACCGGACCGGGAAACCATCGTCGCGGCCGTTGACGGGTCCGTCAAGCGGGCAGCCTCAAGCGAGTCCCAGCGACCCGTCGACTGGATTATGACGGTCAGCGAGGCGCTTGCGGCCGCTGCAACCGGCGAAGCAATTGCGACGGCAGTCTGTGACCACCTGACCGAGACGGCGGGCTTCGAGTTCGCCTGGCTCGCCGAGCGTACCGGCGACGGGCTGACACTGCGCACGACGACAGAGATCTCGGAGTCGGCCGTCGAGCGCCAGATTCACGAGCATATCGAGTCGGTCACCGCGCCGCTAGACGTGGGCGAGATTCGTGTCGTCGACGACAGCGCCGGACCGGTCGCTCTGGTCCCGCTCGTCAGGGAAAACGCCGTCTCCGGTGTCATCGGAGTGGGGGCCAGCGAGAGGCTTACCGACGCGGAACGCGCCGTACTGTCCGCACTCGGGGTTCAGGTCGGCCACGCACAGGTCGCCGCCGAACGCAAGCGACTCCTGCTTGCCGACACGGTGACCGAGTTGGAGTTCCACTGTGCGGACGAGCGGACCTTTACCGCCGGGGTGTCCGGGGCGTTGCAGTGTACGGTCGAACTGTCCGGCGTCGTTCCCGTTGCGGGCCAGTCGCTGCTGTACTACCTGATGGTCGAAGGTGCCTCGGCCGACGCGATACTGTCGTACGCGGACACCGACGACGGCGTGACCGACGCCAGACTCCTCGAAGAGCACAGCGACGGCGTGCTACTGGAGGTCGTAGTCACCGACACGCCAGCGCTCCAGTTGGTCGAGAGCGGTGGCCGCGTTCGCTCTGTGACGGCCACCGACGGCGTGGCGACTATCGCCGTCGAGCTCCCCAGCGAGGCCGACATCAGACCGACAGTCAACGCCGTCACCGACGCCTACCCGGAGACGTCGTTAGCGGCGAAGCGAGAGACGGAACGGCCGGCCGAAACAGAGACAGGGTTCCGCGACCGACTGACCGACACGCTCTCCGACCGGCAGGAGACCGTCCTCCAGGCGGCCTACCACAGCGGCTACTTCGAGTGGCCCCGCGGGTCGACCGCCGAAGAGCTAGCGGAATCGCTAGACGTCTCGTCGCCGACGTTACACAATCACCTCAGGAAAGCCCAGCAGAAGGTCCTGACCGCGTTTTTCGACGACCGGCCGACCGAACCGCGACAGCCGACCGACAACTGAAACCCTGTTTCATGTTATCGTAGTTAGACCCCCCGTTTATATGGTCACTGTGAAATATCGATGATAGACCATGTCAGATGAAGATGTCCAACTCGAAGCACGGCTCGAAGAACAGGAGGTTTTCGAGCCCCCGGAGTCGTTCGTCGAGCAGGCGAACGTCACGGACGAGGGTATCTACGAGGAGTTTACCGAGAACTGGCCGGAGTGCTGGGAGGGGGCCGCCGACCTGCTCGACTGGGAGGAGGGTTACGATCAGGTACTCGACGACTCGAACCCGCCGTTCTACGAGTGGTTCACGGACGGGAAACTAAACGCCTCGGCGAACTGTCTGGACCGCCATTTGGAGGAGCGCGGCGACGAAGCCGCTATCGAGTGGGTGGGTGAGCCGGTCGAGGAAGACAACATCACCTACACCTACGAGGAACTTCACCAGAAGGTCAACGAGTTCGCGGCCGGCCTGCGGGAGATGGGCGTCGGCGAGGACGACGTCGTGACGATGTACATGCCGATGATCCCGCAGCTGCCGATAGCCATGCTGGCCTGTGCCCGCATCGGCGCGCCACACTCCGTCGTGTTCGCCGGCTTCTCCGCGGACGCGCTCGCGACGCGGATGAACTCCGCCGATTCTGAGTATCTTGTCACCTGCGACGGCTACTACCGACGAGGGGACCCGCTCGACCACCTCGACAAAGCCAACGAGGGGCTGAGCGGCGTCGACCACGAGGTCGAGCGCGCAATCGTCGCCGAGCGCCTGATGGACGGCGACGGCTTCGACCACGACTACGCCGACAACCAGGTCGCCTTCGAGGACGTCATCGCCGACAACGAGGGCGCGACGGTCGAGCCGGTCGACCGCGACGCCGAGGATATGCTGTTTCTCATGTACACCTCCGGGACCACCGGGAAGCCGAAAGGCGTCAAACACTCCACGGGTGGCTACCTCGCGTGGGCAGCCTGGACCTCTCAGGCAGTGCTCGATATCAAACCCGAGGACACGTACTTCTGCTCGGCCGACATCGGCTGGATTACCGGCCACTCCTACATCGTCTACGGCCCGCTCGCGCTCGGGACGACGACGATGATGTACGAGGGGACACCGGACTACCCCGACAAGGACCGCCTCTGGGACATCGTCGAGGAGTACGAGGCCGACCAGCTGTACACCGCGCCGACGGCCATCCGCGCGTTCATGAAGTGGGGCAAGCAGTACCCCGAACAGCACGACCTCTCCAGCCTGCGCCTGCTGGGGACGGTCGGTGAGCCGATCAACCCTCGCGCCTGGAAATGGTACTACAAACATATCGGGGGCGAGGAGTGCCCCGTCGTCGACACCTGGTGGCAGACCGAGACCGGCGGCATGATGATAACGACGCTGCCCGGCGTCAAGGACATGAAACCCGGGTCGGCCGGGCCGCCGCTACCGGGCAACGACGTCCGCATCGTCGACACCGAGGGTAAGGAAGTCGAACCCGGCCGCGCCGGCTACCTGACCGTCGACAAGCCGTGGCCCGGCATGCTCCGGACGCTGTACAAGAACGACGAACGGTTCATCGACGAATACTGGGCCGAGTACTCGGACACCGATAGCGACGACTCCGACGACTGGGTGTACTTCCCCGAGGACGGAGCGAAGATCGACGACGACGGCTACATCACCGTGCTGGGGCGGGTCGACGACGTGATCAACGTCTCCGGCCACCGCCTCGGGACGATGGAGATCGAGAGCGCTATCGTCGGCGTGGAAGGCGTCGCCGAAGCCGCTGTCGTCGGTGGCGACCACGATATCAAGGGCGAAGCGGTGTACGCGTACGTCATCACCGAGGACGGCTACGAGGAAGACGAAGACCTCCGTAGTGCGATTATCGACGGCGTCGAGGACGCTATCGGGCCAATCGCGCGGCCGGAAGCCGTCATCTTCACGCCCGAACTGCCGAAGACCCGCTCCGGGAAGATCATGCGCCGCCTGCTGGAAGACATCGCCAACGGCGAGGAACTGGGCGATACGAGCACACTGCGAAACCCTGACGTCGTCAGTGATATCGAGACCAAAGTCCAGGGTGACTGAGCCGTAGCGGCGAACAGCACCACGAATTTTCAACCTATCAACCCATGTCAAGAGACACGCCTGCGGATCGAGAAGAGTCAACTATCCAATCAGATGGCGGCACGGAGACCGCCCACGAGGACATCGACTACCTCGACAGGGAGGTGAACCTGTTACGGCCGAGCACGCCGTTCATGCGCGACCACCTGAAGATCATCTGGAGCAGTTTCGTGCTCTGGGCGCTGGTCGTGTTCGGGCCGGTGACGCTGACCGCGCTTGCGCCGGAGATGATGACCGTGCAGACGCCGATATTCGGCTTCCCGCTGCACTACTTCCTCGTCTCGCTCGGCGCGCCAACGGGTGCGCTCATCCTGGCAGTCGTCTACACCCGCTACAGGGACCGACTCGACCAGAAGTACGGTATCGACCCCGATTCCGTCGAGAGCACGGCTCCCGAGACCGGCGAGGCGACGGCCGCTGACGGGGGTGTCGAGCAGTGACGGTCCCGTTACAGGCGGAAGCGCTGGACATCTCGTTCAAGCTCGTCCCGGCGATCATCGTCTTCCTGATGATGGCCTCGTTCCTCGTCATCGGCTACGTGTTCAAAGTGGCCGACACGGAGGGAATGTGGGTCGCGGGCCGCGGCATCGGCAACATCGAGAACGGGATGGCCATCGGTGCGAACTGGATGTCCGCCGCCTCGTATCTGGGACTCGCCGGACTAGTTGCGCTCTCTGGCTTCTACGGGCTGGCGTTCATCGTCGGCTGGACGACCGGATACTTCGTCCTGCTCATATTCCTGGCGGCACAGATGCGCCGGTTCGGGAAGTACACCGCGCCGGACTTCGTCGGCGACCGGTTCAATTCGCCAACCGCCCGCGCGCTAGCCGCGTTCACTACGCTACTCATCGCGTACGTCTACTCCGTTGGTCAGGCCCGCGGCATGGGGCTGGTCGGTCAGTACGTCTTCGGCCTTGACATCATCCCGATGATCGTCGTGATGATGACCATTACCGTCGGCTACCTCGCGCTCTCGGGAATGCTGGGCGCGACGAAGAACATGGCCGTCCAGTACACCATCCTCATCGTCGCGTTCCTTGCCGGCGTGTACGTCGTCGGCTTCTCGCAGGGGTACTCGACGATACTCCCGCAGATAGAGTACGGCGCGCTGATTGCCGACCTCGGTCGCGAGTTCTCCGCACCGTTCGTGAACCAGCCGTTCTACCTCTGGATCGCGACAGCGTTCTCGCTCATTGTTGGGACCTGTGGCCTCCCGCACGTCCTCGTCCGGTTCTACACGGTCAGGAGCGAGCGCGTCGCCCGCTGGTCCTGTGTGTGGGGGCTGTTCTTCATCCTCCTGCTCTACTGGGCGTCGCCCGCGATGGCAGCCTTCGGCGTCGACCTGTTCCAGACGACGACGGGCGCGAGCGCATACGCTGCTGAAGGCGGGATGTCTGGCGCTGAGGGTGACGTGATCGTCGTCCTCGCCGCGCAGTTCGCCGACCTCCCGACGTGGTTCGTCGGCCTCGTCGCGGCCGGTGCGATGGCCGCCGCCATTGCAACGACCGCCGGGCTGTTCATCACAGCCTCCTCTGCGGTCGCACACGACATCTACACCGAACTGATCAACCCTGACGCGACCCAGCGACAGCAGGTGCTCATCGGTCGCGGGACGATCATTGGCATGGGCGCGCTGGTAACGGTGACCGCGTTCAACCCACCGGCGCTCATCGGCGAACTGGTCGCCTACGCGTTCTCGCTGGCCGGCGTCGTCCTGTTCCCGATGTTCTTCCTCGGCCTCTGGTGGGAGAACACGAACCGTCAGGGCGCGCTGGCCGGGATGGTGCTCGGCCTGCTCATCTGGATCACCTCGATTATCAACAGCGTCCTGCCGAACTACATCGGTGCGCTCGGCGCAGCCGCTGGCGAGGGAGGTGCACTCGTTCCGATATACGCCCAGTACGTCCCGCCCATCGGCGCTGCGCTGATCGGGACGCCGGTCGTGTTCATCGTCACCATCGCCGTCTCGCTGGCGACGCCCGAGCCGCCCCTGGAGACGAAGAAGATGGTTCGACAGTGTCACAGCCCCGAGCCGATGGGGCAACAGGAAACCGCCGCAGACGTCGTCGGTGACAGCACCAGCGGCGGCACCCCCGCAGACGACTAAACCCATGTACGACAACATTCTCGTTCCGACCGACGGCAGCGAAACCGCCGAAAACGCGGTCGACCAGGCAGTCGACATCGCCTCGAAGTACGGCGCAACGGTCCACGCGCTGTACGTCGTCGACGTCGACGCCACCAGCTACTCGCTGGGGACAGAGCAGGTCGACCGCATCCGCCAGGGGAACCTGGAGGAGATGACCGACATAAAGCGAGACGCCGACGACGCCACCGGCTACGTCCGCGACCGCGCCGCCGAACACGGCCTCGAAGTCGAAGAGCACATCACCGCCGGCGAACCGGCCCGCGCCATCCGGAAGTTCGTCGAGGACAACGACATCGACCTCGTCGTGATGGGGTCCCACGGCCGCTCGGGACTGAAGCGCGTCATCCTCGGCAGCGTCACGGAGAAAGTGCTCCGCCGGACGCGACTGCCAGTGCTCGTCGTCGACGTCCACGGCGAGACGGACGTTGAAGACTGACAGTACCATGGCACTGAATCGACTCCAATCGCTGCGGACCACGCGAGGCCGCCGATGAGCGTCGTCGACACCCTCCGCAACCACGTCCGCGACCACAAGCGAGGGATGTTCGTCGACCTCGTGTTCGCTATCGCCTGGGTAACCGCCGTGAGCGTCATCTTCGACCTGCTGTCGGCTCCGCAGTGGGTCTACTACCTGACGCTCGCCGGCGGCGTCGTCGCGTACTACGGTTTCTTCTGGTCGCTTGAGCTGGCGATGGAACAGCAGTAGGTCGGGCTCCGTTTTTCACGGTGGCGACGGATTCACAGCCAATTCACGAGGGGTTTGTGAAACATACACGTATAGTGGCTGAATCACCGCCGTACCCGGGCCATCCAAGCACCCCTCTATTCTCAAGGCCGTAGAATTTCGGTCTCGCCGGTACTAATAAGACCATGTAGGTGCATTGACTCTTTCGACGGCAGCAGACGCTGTGGAGTTCAGCAATGATATACGAAAGTTCGACGGGAGAGTACTACAGTGGTCTCGACATCTGGATGCGCTTCGAGTCGGGGTTCTGGGAACCACACGATTGGAGCCAAGCGACTGGACAGGAGTGGGTACAGACGGAGGCGGGTGACGTCCTCACCCTGACGCCGGTTCCGGAGTCCGACCTTCCGGACGGGGTGTCGGTGACGGAGGCCGAAGACACCGAGTTCTTGCGCGAGTAACGGCTGCGAGACGGGAACAGCACGCGAGGCCGGCTGGACTGCCTGGACCACAATATGATCGGCAGGCCAACCTCCACTGTGGGTCACAGTGGATGCGCCGTTCGGCGGTACCGCCCCACCGCTCCGGGTCAGGAGCGGTCCCCGCCTGATCTTTGATCGACCGGCGTCAGAGGAAGTCGTTCTACGGCGCGTAGCGCCACGCCGCTCACGAGTCACTGCGTTCCTCGTTCGCTATCCGAGGGCCCTCCTCCGGTCGGCCCCTCGCTACTCACGGTTTCGCCGTTCGTTCAGAGGCGCGTAGCGCCTCTCTATTTCTCACTCATCGCCTCACTCGCCATATTCCGCCCCTGCGCGTTCAACGCGACCTCGGTCCGAACCCGGACCTCGTCAACCGCCCCAATATCAAGCAGTTTCTGATAGATTTCCTCGACTTCGTCGGGCGTCGTTCCGACGAAATCGGACATCTCGAACGGTGAAACACCGGAGTACAGCGCCATCAACACCTGGCTCTCCATCTCCGAGAGTTCGTAATCGTCCTCACGGTCCTCGATAACGCGGGTGAACAGCGTCTTCAGCGCCCGCGTGTGGTGGTCCATCCCCGAGATGTGGGTCTCGACGCTGCGGTCCTGGTCGTCAGTGTGTTCGACCTCGATGACCTCCCGCTCCTGGCCCATCACGGTACTGGTCCCGGTTTCGATGGTTCCGACGTCCTCTATTTCGAAGGACATACTCTTGCCGCCGGGGAACTGGAGGCGGATGATGTCATCGTCCAGTTGAAACCGTGCCTTGCTCCACTCGGCGTCCTCCTGAACGACGCCGCCGACGACCGCCTGCTGTCGCGCGAGGATGACCTCGCCCTGTAGCGTGGCGCGGACGTACTCCGTCTCGAAGTCGTCCAGGTTCGGCGTGTCGACGAGCAGAACGTTGTTGCCGACCTCCAGCGCGGTTGCACCGCCGGTCCCGCCGTCGGGGACAAGATCGTCGGGGTTCGACGGGAGGGTGATGTTGGAGTGTGGAATAGGCTGTTTCGAGCCGTTCGTCGCCAGAATGAGTCGCTTGTTGGTGACGATGAGTCGACAGGAACGCCACTTCGGGTCGGTCACCGTGTCGCCATCGCGGACGACGTACTGGAAGTCCCCCGATGTGTCGACTAGTTTGCGTTCGTCACCACTCATGGCCGCTGGTACTACAGATTTGATGCCAAGGGATAAATAACTTCCATCGTCGCCAGCACGGCACTGGTCGATACCACCCGGTCTGTGTCACCCAGAAACCGTTCACTGCCGGCAAATCGGGCGAAACTCGGCTGAAATCGGCCTGACTATCTGCCGGCTCCTTTACCCTGGGACGGCTGTAGAACAGTGTATGCACGATCCACAGCAGTCAGGAACGACGTCTCGACGCGACTATCTGAAAGCCGCCGGCGGCCTCGCGGCAGCGAGCACGGTCGGCCTCGCCGGCTGTTCCGGGAGCGGTACCGAAACAGGCACGCTCGCGACACAGGTGACCGACCAGCCGGGCGACATCGCTGATTTCGAATCGTGTGTCATCACGATGGCCGGTATCTGGGTAAAGCCAGTCTCAGAGGCGGACACAGCGACCGAAGAATCGACGACAGCGGACACGAGCGACGCCCGCGAGTACCACGAGTTCGACGAGGCCCAGGAAGCCGACCTGGTCCAGTTGCAGGACGGCAACACCTCGCTCGTCGACGAGACCGAACTCGAGGTTGACACCTACGAGTTCCTCCAGCTCGACGTGACAGGCGTCGACGGGACGCTCGCAGAGGGCGGTGACGCGACGGTCGATACGCCCGGCGACGCGCCGCTACAGTTCACGCAGGAGTACGAAATCCGCGCGGATACCCGCACCGTGTTCACGGCCGACTTCACCCCGGTCAAGCGTGGCCAGACAGGCGAGTACATCCTTCAGCCGGTCGCCAGCGGCACCGAAGTCGAGTACGAGGAGTAGGCCGCCCTCTGGTCGCTACAGCGCGACGAGCAGCCCGCCGACGACGCCCAGCCCGCCAAACACCGTACAGACCGCCCAGAACGGGACCTGTCGCACCAGGCGGACCAGCGCATCGACGGTGAGGTAGCCGACCACGGCACTCACAGCGAGGGCGACAACGGCCGGCAGCGGGTCGATTGCCGGCACGCCGTCGTCAACGAGGACCAGTACGTTCGCGGCGAGCGCGGCCGGAATCGACAGCAGAAACGAGAGCCGAAGCGACGACTCGCCTTCGTGGCCTCGGAGCAGCAGGGCACTCACCGTCGTCCCGGACCGGGAGACACCGGGAAGGATAGCCAGGCCCTGCAGGACGCCCACCAGCACGGCGTCGACCCCGTCCGGAATCTCGCGCTCACCAAGCGATAGCGCCGCGGCGAAGCGCTGGAGCAGACCGGTGACGACGAGCAGGCCGCCGACCAGCGCCAGAAAGAGCCCGCCCTCAAGATTTGAGACAGCCGCGTCGAGCACCAGATACGCGGGAAGACCGGTGACGGCGGTCGCCGCCGTCGCGATGACGATAAACGAGAGGTCCGCCGTCTCGTCGGCGAACGGGCGACGGGAGAGTTCTCGGATCGAACGCAGGATGGTTCGAACTTCGGTGCGGTAGTAGGCCGTCGCCGCGACCGCTGTCCCGGCGTGGAGAAAGAGCGCGAGACGGGTCGCGGCGGCCGGGGAGACGCCAGTGGCCACCGTCGACGCGAGAGCGACGCCGCCCTCGCTGGAGACCGGAATCCACTCCAGTATCCCTTGCAGCAGGCCCAGCAGAATAGCGACGAGAATCGGGTTCATACCCACGGAGCGGACGCCGCGGGACAAAGGCCGTTCGGTTCGGGCCGTCGACGTGGCAGTATATATAGCGCTGGTGTCCAAACGGGGGTATGCAACTGGGAAGCGGGGTGGTAGACCTGCTGTCGGGACTACCGGCCTGGCAGGGGTTTCTCGTGCTCGTCGGCAGCGGAGTCGCGCTCGCGCTGGTCATCCGCGTCCTCGGCGACCGACTGCTCAGACGGGTCACACCCCATATCGAGGGCGACGTCGACGACATCGTCTTCCGTGGAATCCACACCGCCGTGTACGTCACAGTCGGCCTCGGCGGCGCGTACGCTGGCGCACAGATTTATGACATCCGGCCGGCGGTCGCCGTCTCGCTGGAAGCCGGGACGCTCTCGCTGGTCGTCATCGTCTGGATGGTGATTCTGCTGCGTATCGGCCGCCAGGCATCAACCATCGCGACGGATTCGGCGTACATCGACCGCCAGATGGTCCCTATCCTCCAGAACGTCTGGAGCGCGCTCATCTCCGGCGGCGGCGTCCTCCTCCTACTGGTCCTCTGGGACATCGACGTGACGCCACTGCTTGCCTCGGCGGGGATTATGGGCATCATTGTCGGGCTGGCGGCCCGAGACACGCTGGCGAACTTCTTCGGCTCGCTGTCGCTGTATCTCGACGGGACGTACGCGGTCGGCGATTTCGTCGTTCTGGAGACCGGCGAGCGCGGTCGCGTCGAAGACATCTCTGTCCGCTCGACAGTCATCCGTACTCGCGACGACATCCTCGTTACTGTGCCGAACTCGAAGCTCAACAATGCCGCCATCATCAACGAGTCGACGCCGAGACGCAAGCGCCGGATTCGCGTGCCTGTCGGCGTCGCCTACGGGACGGATATCGACCACGTCGAGGAGATTCTCCTGGAACTAGCCGAGGCCGAAGACCTCGTGCAGGAACGGCCGAATCCGCGGGTCCGATTCCGGGAGTTCGGCGACTCCGCGCTGAACTTCGAGCTCCTGTGCTGGGTCAGCAACCCGGCCCTGACAGCCCGTGCGACCCACGAGCTCAACAGCGCGATCTACAAGCGGTTCCAGGCTGAGGACATCGGAATTCCGTTCCCCCAGCGGTCCATCTCCATCTCGGCCGAGGAGGTTCCGGGCGAACTGTTCGACCAAGCACAGTCGGAGGGCAAAGCCACAGACGACGGCGGCATGGCTGGCAAGTGAGCGCAGGCAAGGTCGCAGGGCTGACCGACTCGGGTGACCGAGAGGTCGAAACGCAGTTACGGTGGCGACGCGTCGGCTCAGGCAATGAGCATACTTGAGGACGCCCGTGCGGCGCTTGCCACCGGGCCGCTGTGTGATTCCTGTCTCGGCCGACTCTTCGCCGACCGGAGTTTCGGGCTGGCCAACGCCGAACGGGGCCACGCCCTGCGGGTGACGGTTGCGCTCGCAGACGACGACCCCTTCGAGGCGGGCGAGGACTGCTGGGTCTGTGAAAACGAATGCGACCGCTTCGACTGGTGGGCCGAACAGGCCGCGAGCGCCGTCCGCGGCTACGAGTTCGACACCTACCAGGTCGGGACGAAGGTGCCGCCACTACTCGAAGAGAACGACGAGCTGCTCCGGGAAGACATCGGGCTAGACCCCGACGCCGGCGAAGCGCTGAAGACCGAACTCAACCGCGAGGTCGGAAAACGGATCGGCGACCTGACCGGTGCGGAGGTCGAGTTCGGCCGTCCGGCGGTCCAGCTTACGCTCGACCTCGCAACGGACGAGGTAGAAACGCACGTCAACTCGGCGTTCATCTACGGCCGCTACCGCAAGCTCGAACGCGATATTCCCCAGACGAAGTGGCCCTGCAACGACTGCAACGGGACCGGACTGTGGCAGGGCGAGCCCTGCGACGGCTGTGGCGGCAGCGGCTACCGCTACGACGAGAGCGTCGAGCAACTGTCCGCGCCCGTCGTCCGCGAGGCGATGGACGGCGAGGAGGCCGTGTTCCACGGCGCCGGCCGCGAGGACGTCGACGCCCGGATGCTCGATTCGGGCCGCCCGTTCGTCATCGAGGTGATGGAACCCCGCAAGCGCGACGTGGACGCCGACGAACTCGAAGCCGACATCAACGCCTTCGCCGATGGGAAGGTCGAGGTGACGGACCTCCACCCGGCGACCCACGAGATGGTCGAGCGCGTCAAGGAACTGGACGCCTCGAAGACCTACCGGATGGACGTGGAGTTCGGCGATGCGGTCGACGCCGAGGCCCTACAGGACGCACTGGTGGAACTGGACGGTGCGACCATCCAGCAGGAGACGCCCCAGCGGGTCACCCACCGCCGGGCCGACATCACCCGGACGCGGACGGTGTACGACGCCGAGGGCGAACTGACCGACGACCGCCACGCCGAACTCCGCATCCACGGCGAGGGCGGCCTGTACGTGAAGGAACTCGTCTCCAGCGACGAGGACCGCACGGAGCCGAGCCTGGCCGGCCTGCTAGACACCGACGCCGTGGTGACGGCGCTCGACGTAATCGACGTGCAGGGCGAGGACGAACCGTTCGCGAAAGACGAGTTCCTCAAAGAGTAGCTCGCTGGACTGCCGTCCAACCGGAACCTGTTTTTACACCGGCGTCGACGTGCCAGCCATGCGATTCGGCGTCGACGAGGCCGGGAAAGGACCGGTTCTTGGGTCGATGTTCGCCGCCGCTGTCCGGGCCGACCCGGCGGCTCTACCCGATGGTGTCGGCGACTCGAAGGACATCAGGCCGGAGCGCCGCGAGCGACTGGCCGGCGACATCCGCGAGTCGGCCGACGCTGTCGGTATCGCCGAGATTCCGGTCGGACGGATCGACGCTGACGGGACGGACATGAACACGCTGACCGTCGACGGGCAGGCAGAGGCGCTATCGGCAGTAGCCCGAGACGGTCTATCGGGCACAGTCGACGCCGGCGACACCGACGCGGCGCGGTTCGGTCGTCGGGTCGCGGACGCGGTCGACACCGACGTGGCTGTAACCGCGGAACATGGAGCCGACGAGACGGACTCGCTAGTCGGTGCGGCCTCAATTATTGCGAAGGTCGCCCGCGACACACACGTCGCGGACCTAGCCGAGGAGTACGGCGATGTGGGGTCGGGCTACCCCAGCGACCCGACGACGCGGGCGTTCCTGGCGGACTACGTCGACCGCCACAGCGAGCTACCGGCGTGTGCTCGCCGCTCGTGGTCGACGTGTGACGACGTGCTGGCGGCGGCAGAACAGGCGTCGCTGGGCGACTTTTGAACGGGAACAGTTCGACAGCGAACGTGGGGTGTGTCAGTCAGAAAGCAAGAGCCGCTCAGTCCTCGTCCAGCACGAGGTTTCGCAGGATATCACCGTAGGCCGGGCGCGTCACGAGTACGCCGATGAGGACGCCCACGATGGTGATAATGGCGAACCCGGAAAGGTCCCCGAGTGGTAGGACCATCAGCGGACTCATCGCCATGATGGTCGTCGCCGCGGCCGCGCCGATGACCCAGAACGCCTTGCGGAAGCGGCTCTGGAACACGCGTCCCGTCTCGACCTCTCCCTGCTGGAGAATCTCGTCAGCGATGATAATGAGGTCGTCCACCCCCGTGCCGATAACCGCAATGAACCCGGCCAGATGCGAGAGGTTCAGCGGATACTGGACGAAGGCGACGAACCCGAGGAGGATGAACACCTCCGACAGCGCCGTGACGACCATCGGGACGACGACCTCAACCCGTTTGTATCGCACGTAGACCACGAGACTGACTGCGAGGACAGCCAGCAATCCGGTCAACAGCGAATTCTGCTTGAACCGCTCTGCAAGCGCCGGGTCGAGCGACGAGCCGGAGTCTTCAGAGAGGTCGAGCGGCGCCGGAAGCTGTCCAGCACGAAGGTTCAGCTCGATTTTATTGGCCGTCTCAGCGGGGTTTTCCGAGCTTCCAGTTTGCATCACGTACACAGGGTCGTTGGCGAACTCGCCACTGGCGAAGCTCTCGCCGAGGCCCGGCGTCACACCCCGGGCTGTGACAACCTCACCGTTTAACGTATGGACCAGACAGCCAGGTTCGTCGTTTGCGAGTGCTGGGTCTGCCGACCCACCGGCAGTCGTTTGCTGAATATCCGAATGGTTGTAGTTTCCACACGGAGCCCCGTCGCCGAACCCGGCATCGACCATTCGTTGTGAGAACTCGTCGGCGGCATCCGGGCTGACTGTGATGTACACAGCCCAACCGACGCCTTCCCTGTCCGCAGCCGAGATATCACTCATCTGAGACCGCTTGAGCACTTCTTCGCGGACGAAGGTCCCGTTTTCACCGCCGGGATACACGGCATATATTTTGACGGTCCCGCGCTCGTTCAGCAGGTCGACGAGCTCTTCTCGGTCCCGGTCTGGGGCAGTAATACTGACGAAGTGTTGGCCACCGGGAACGTTGACGATCTGGACTGACGCACCGCTGAGCGCTGAGGTACGGAGTTTCTCGTCAACAGCTTCGACCATCTGTTGACGCGTCTCCGGGGTCACGCCGTCACGTACGGTAGTCGGCTGATACCCGTTGTTCTCGAGTGCCGTTCGGAGTTCTTGATGCGTGACGTTCTTTGTAACGACCTCCACAGCCCCCGTGCTTCGCTCGGAGGTGATAGGTCGGACTCGGACGTCTACCGTGTCGAGGTCAAGTTCGTCGGCCACTGTTTGCTCAAGCTGTGTCGAATCCGCCTGTGTCACGTTGACGTTCTCGGCAGTGATGCCGACGATAGGGGCGCGAAGTCGGGTTCCGCCACTGAGCTGAATACCGTAGTTGAGGTTTGTCAACTGTTCGGCTTCGCCCGCTTCTGGGGCAGATTCGTCGGTCGGTCCATCGGCACTCGTTCCCGGCGGGACACCGGGAACGAATAGCGCGATAGCACTGGTCAGGAGAAGCACGACCAGTAGAGCGACTCGCCAATTTTCTCGAAGAGTACTCATCGGTTTACCCCCTCATATTTGTACCAGCGAAGCAGCGTAACGTTGAGTAAATACGTATTCATTAGGTCTGCCGTCAGTCCGAGAACCAGTATCAGACCGATATCGGCCATCAGGCCAATCCCGAATAGTGTCGCTGTGACCGCCATCACGGTCATCGCTGCAATAGACGTTAATGTCATCGTCACACCGGTTCGCATCGCACGGTACGTCGATTCGTAAAACCCGCCTGAACGTCTGAGAACATGGTTATTCAACAGAATATCCGAGTCGACAGAGTACCCGATCAGCATGAGGAACGCTGCGACGATTCCCAGTGAAAGCTTGATTCCAAGGAGGTTCATTATCGCGAGCGGAATCATGATGTCGGAAAACGCCGAAATAACAATGGCGATACTCGGGACGAATGTACGGAAGAAGGCGAAGGCGAGCAGGCTCATCCCGAGGAACGCAACTCCGACACCGATGACTGCGAGACGCTGGTTTTGCCCGCCAAACAGCGGCGATGTCGTTCCGCTCCCCAACAGCGTCAGTTCCTCTGCCGACTGGGCAGCGGACCGAACCGAAGACACGTTGGCCGAATTATCGAACGTGACGACATATTGATTCTCGTAGGTGGATTCCGAAGTCGTCGTGATACCCTGCACCGAAACAACCGGCTCATCGAATGTGGCTTTGATGTCTTCGTTTGTGAGCGTCGCGTTTGTCCCTATCGTTAATTCCGTCCCGCCAGTAAAGTCGATGCCCCGGTCGACTGGTGCCCCGGTGACAGCCCACCAGCCACCGATGACCGCGAGCGAGAGCGCAAGCACCACCAGCGGAACCGCCACCAGCTGGCGGTTCGAATACTGGGTGTAATCGACTTCCGGGACCTCGAACTCGAACATGACGGAACGGTGTGAGACGGGGGCGAATAAGCCTTCTCAATCACTGCCGCTGACATCCGCCGTGCCGTACATCTATGGCAGTTTATCACGTATATCCGACTATGCCCGAGAGCGCAACCAGGGTCGAACTCTCCTATCCGGCGGACCTCAGCGGCTGGGGTCGCGACAAAATCGACGGCTCGCCGTTCCGCGCGTACCTCCGGAAGACACACGACACCGCCGCGCCGGGCGACGTGTGGACAGAGTTTGTCGGCGTTGGCTGCTGTGGCGACACGCTGGACTTCCCGCTCCAGGTCGAATCCGTCGACGGCGGCTCCGCGGTGACCGAAGACACCGCGTTCGTCTACACCGAGCGCGAGGCCTGCGGAATCGCCGGCGGCTGGCAGGTCCAGAGCGCCGCCGGACCGACCGAATAGGAAACTGGAGCGGACGAGAGAACGCGTCAGTCCGGCAGGTAGCGCACACTGACGACGCCCTCTGCCGTCCGAACCTCGACGCGGTCGACGCCGAGCCTGGCCGCCCGCGAGAGGGTGGCCTCGTCGTCGACGACATCCGCCGCCGCCTCGTCCGTCTCGTCGTCCGGAACCGTCAGGACGTGAACCTCGCCCTCGCCGGCGCGTTCGACCGTCGTTAGCTCGCCGGGGGCCTGTTCGGCCGCGATTTCGGTCGTCTGCGCCGTCGGCGCGAGGTCGACCGTCTCGACGGGAATGCGTCGCCGCTCGGCGACTTCAGTGACGGTGTACGTGACCTCCATCGGCGGCTCCGGCTCGACTGTCCCCTCCACGACCTCGCCGGCCTCGACGCCGGGGTTGTCCGACAGTGTCAGCACTTGCGAGTCCGCGACGTTCCGAAGCGTCGCCGACGCGTCATCAGCATTCGTGACCAGAAATGTCCCTTCAATGGCTGTCATAGAGATACGTTCGGCACGGGCGTTCTTGCCCGTTTCGACCCGGGGACGGTGTGTCGTATCACTTCGGAGGAGTGGGTGCTGTGGGCCGGCAGCGCTACTTCAGCAGCCGGTGGGTCAGATAGATCACCAGCGTCGCGAGCAGCGGCGGGGCCAGGCCCGCAAGCGGGGGCAGCGAGTAGAAGAACCCGACGACGGCGCTCTGTGTCGGCTCGCGAAGTTCCGCCGGCGCTGAGGTCAACAGCGCGAGGTATATCGACCCGATGAACAGGAACGCCGAGAGCGCGAGGGCGCGGTCGTAGGCGACCGAGGACGCGGTCCGTCGGTGGCGGCGCGCGACGGAGAGCACTGGGGCCAGCAGCGGCGCGACCAGCAACAGTCCGATGAACAGGAAGAAGCTCCGCGAAAAGGTGAACGTGCCGCCGCGGACGCTCCCGGTTTCGGCGAGTTGCGTTATCAGTCCGAACGAGAACACGAGCGTAATCGCCACAGACAGCAACAGCGCAACCGGGACGTAGGCTTTGAACAGCAGCGAGTCGCTGGCCCGGAACGCGTATGGGAACGCACCCGGCAGGCCGTTGTACGGTTCGGGCCGGTCGTCGTCGGCGTCGGCTGTGACGGACTGCTCTGCCGTCGCGTCTGTCATGCCGATGGGTTAGGCGAGCGCGTGGTTAAGCGCGGTGTTGTCCGACCGGCGGTGAGAGCGGACCCGCGTCCGCTACCCACCGCCTCCTTCGGGAGTTGTTTGTACCCGCCCGTCGACACCCCGAGTATGCACGTCGATATCGGAGCCGCGCTTGCCAGTGCCGCCGACCCGGGCGTCGAGCGGGCGACACTTGACGACCTGGACGAGCGGGTGGCCGCGGCCCACGAGCGAATCGAGCAGGGACGGGAGGAGGGCGAGTTCGGCTACGCGTCGCTGAACCTCCCCGAAGCAACCGACGCCGAGACCATCCGCGACGCCGTCGCGCCAGTCGCCGACGCCGAGTCAGTCATCACCGTCGGTATCGGTGGCTCCGCGCTGGGGGCGAAAACCATCACGGAGGCACTGGCAGAGGACCCGGGCAGTCACGTCGTGCTGGACAACGTCGACCCGGAGCACGTCCGGCGGACGCTCGACGGCCTCTCCCTCGCCGACACAGCCATCAACGTCGTCTCGCGTTCTGGGACGACGGCGGAGACGCTGGCGAACTTCCTCGTCGTCCGCGAGGCCTACGAGGACCGGGGCGTCGACTGGACCGAGCGCATCGTCGTGACCACGGGCGAGTCCGGCCCGCTCCGGGCGCTCGCTGACCAGCACGACCTGCCGACGCTGCCGGTCCCCGAGGGCGTCCCCGGCCGCTTCAGCGCGCTCTCGGCGGTCGGGCTCGTCCCGCCAGCCATCCTCGGCATCGACATCGAGGGGCTGCTTGCCGGCGGTCAGCAGGCGGCTGACGACCTCGCGCCGTCGCTGTATGACTCGCCGGCCTACGCCTACGGCGCGATGGCCTACGCACTCGAAGAGGAGGGCACGAAAGTCAACGCATTCATGCCCTACGCCGAGCGGCTGGAGTCCTTCGGCGAGTGGTTCGCACAGCTCTGGGCCGAGAGCCTGGGCAAGGACGGGCGGGGCCAGACGCCGGCGCGGGCGCTGGGCGCGACCGACCAGCACTCCCAGCTCCAGCTGTACCGCGCCGGCCACCGCGACAAGGTCGTCACGTTCGTCCGACCGCGCGAGCGCGCCGACGTGGCGATTCCCGACCCGGACCACGATGACCTCTCGTATCTCGCCGGAACCGACCTCGGCGGCCTCATCGACGCCGAGTACGAAGCGACGGTGGCGAGCCTGCCGGCGGCTGACCGGCCGGCGCTGGAAGTAGAGATCGACCGACTCGACGCAGAGAGCGTCGGCGAACTGCTGTACGCGATGGAGGCGGCCTGCGTCCTCGTCGGCGAACTCGCGGACGTGGAGACATTCACCCAGCCGGCCGTCGAGTGGGGCAAAAACGCCACGCGGGCGCTCATCCGCGGCGAAACGACGGACGAGACAGCGGTTATCGACGAGCGCGAGCGGCTGCGGATCGGCGAAACGGAGTCCCTTTAGGCCGGCGCAACGGACTGCCGATAATGGACGACACTGCCGCGAACTGGGGTGTTCTCGCCGCTGGCCTCGGTCTCGTCGTACTCGTCGCCACGGAAACCGGCGTCGTTAGCTGGATGACACCGGCGACGACGGTCGGCCCGGTCACCGCCCGACAGATAGCCGTCGCCGGCTTCGTCGTCGCGGCGCTCGCCTTCTCACTCGTCCGTCACGGCGCACTCGACCGCCGACAGGCGGGCCTGGGCGCGACGGGCGCAAGCGTCGTCGCAACGCTCGCGACGCTCGTCGCCTTCTTCGGACCGGAGTTCCGTACCGGCGTCGAAGCGACCGTCGGAATCGCCGTGTATCTCACGGTGCTGGCCGGCTGCGTGACGATTGCGCTGGGTTGGGCGCTGGCGTCCGACGTGCCGAACGACCGGCTGTACACGGTCGCCAGAGCGCTCTCGGTCGCGACAGGAATCGGGCTGGCCGGCTTCCTCGTGGGCACGCTGTTCGCCCAGTTCGTCGTGCTCGGAGCCGCGGCCGCAGGGCTTGTCAGCGCCGCGGCGCTCGACGGCGGAACCGTCACCGGCCCAGTGTACATCACGCTCACTATCGGTATCGGCGTCGGTTTCGTTGGTTTCGGGGCGGCCGTCGCCAACCGGCTAGACCGGACCTGGGCTGATCTCGATTTGCGGCGACCCAGTCTCCGCGACGTTGGCTACGGCGTCGGCGGCGTCGTCGTCCTCATGGTCGCGCTGTTTGGCTTCAGTTACCTCATTCAGGCGCTCGGACTCGAAGCGGCTCGGAGCAGCGTCGAAGAGCTAGCCAACAGAGACCCGTCGTTCCTGCTTGTGATGGTGCCGCTGGCGTTTCTCACTATCGCGCCGAGCGAGGAGTTCATCTACCGAAACATCATCCAGAAGTACCTCTACGACGATTTCAGTGATCTGCAGGCGATTATACTCACGAGCGCCGTCTTCGGCGTCGTCCACTTCGGACAGTACGCCGCTGGCACGCCGACACAGACCGCCCTCTCGCTGTTACTGGTGTTCGTCCTGTCGACGCTGCTGGGCCTCAGCTATCTCAAGACCGAGAACCTGCTCGTCCCGATCTTCATCCACGGGGCGTTCAACGCCATCCAGTTTCTCACATTGTACATCGAGATTACAGGAAATCCGGCAGTTTGAGCCGTCTGACTGCTGTCTGACGGGTATTTATGCGAACTACCGTTGTAGGCGATGGCATGGCTCGGCGGTTCACCATCGTCTGTGATGACGACCAAGCGCGGATCATCGAAACGCTTGCGCGGCGCTACGGCATCACAGAGGAGGAAGTGCTTTCACAGTTGGTCGAGCTCGGACTCGAAGCCCGGGACGAACAGACCGTCTAAGCCGGGTTCTTCCGCGATAGTGAGCTGCCACAGATGGGACAGCGGTCGCGGTTCTCGTCGAACTCACGGCCGCAGCCGGCACACTGGAACAGCCAGTCCCGCTGTTCGGTGATACCGTCGCGGGCGATTACCTCGACGCTCACGTCGAGTTTCTCCGCGACGTTCTGCATCGCGTAGTCGTCTGTGACGAGTCGACTGTCGAGTTCGAACGCGGCCGCGATCAGCCGGATGTCGGTTTCCGAGAGTTCCGCGAGGTCACCGGTTTCGCTGGCAGCGCGCTCGATGCGCTCGACGGTGTTGTCCTCGGGAATGTGGAGGTGCATGCCCGAGCCTTCGAGGGCGTCGAAGCGATAGGCGGCCTCGTCTTCCAGTTCCTCTCTGACGAGCGGAATCGTTGCGATCTGCTCGTCGGTGTGATACTCGTTGATAAATGCCGAGGAGTCAAGAACGTACATCTAGCGTTTGACGATCATGTGGTCTTTCACCGCCTTGACCCGCTCAACCGGGACAAGCAGGCGGCCCTGGTCACTGTACTCGAAGTTCGTGTTGCGGAGCGACTCCGCAGGGTCAATAACGAGGTTGTGCAGCGCGCCCGACGAAAAGTCCATCGTGATGTTGTAGAGACTGCCGATCTCCGCGCCGTCAGTCCCCATCACGTCTTTCCCCGACAGGTTTTCTGCGAGTATTGCAGCCATACCCCCTTGTTCCGAACGAGGTTACATAAACGCCACGGGGATGTCCGACAGGTGAGCGGCGATGGGGACGGATGGATACCAGTATCGGCGGCCATGGTGCCGTCCTCGACCGTCCCACGCCCCGGAACATCTACAGCGAGCCACAACCCTATGCGAGAGGCGGCCGATGGGGACGTATGGACAGTAACAGGCGGCAGTTTCTCGGGGGCCTCGCGGCCGCCGTCATCGGTACCGTGGCAGGCTGTAGTGGCGACGGAACACCGTCACCGACAGCCACCGCCACAGAAGTGCCGACTCGAACTGCGACGGCAACTGAAACGGCGACACCGACTCCGACTGAGTCGCCGACACCGACTGCTACGGCCGCCCCGACCGAGACAGCGACGCCCACGCCGACCGGAACGCCGGTGGACGCCGACCAGGAAGTCGCCGTCGCGCCGGGAAGCTTCAGTTTCGATCCGGAAACCTTCGAGGTCCCGGCCGGTAGCACCGTTCTGTGGGTCTGGAAGGCCGGCGGCCACAACGTCAAACCGACCGCGACGCCGGAAGACAGCGACTGGTCGGGGACGCCCGGCGACGATGGGACGACGTACAGTTCGGGCTACGAGTACGCCTATCGGTTCGAGGTCCCCGGCGAGTACGAGTACCACTGCGTCCCCCACCAGAGCGTCGGCATGACGGGGTCGTTCACTGTAACCGAGTGACACCCGCTTAGCCCTACGTTCGGTCGCGCGCGTCTGATGACGACGAACTTAACTGCCACCGACGACTCGGTTCTGACAACTTCTGGAGCCATCTATGTCTGACACGGACCCCACCACAGCCACCGACGACACCCTGCGGACGCCCATCGTCGCCGTTTTGGGCCACGTCGACCACGGGAAGACGAGCCTGCTCGACAAGATCCGCGGTTCGGCCGTCACCGCCGGCGAATCGGGCGCGATTACGCAGCACATCGGCGCGACAGCCGTCCCACTGGACGTGATTTCCGAAATCGCCGGTGACCTGGTCGACCCGACTGACTTCGACCTGCCCGGCCTGCTGTTCATCGACACACCGGGCCACCACTCCTTCTCGACGCTTCGCTCCCGGGGCGGCGCGCTCGCCGACATTGCCATCCTCGTCGTCGACGTCAACGACGGCTTCCAGCCACAGACGCTGGAGGCCATCGACATCCTCAAGCGAACCCAGACGCCGTTTATCGTCGCCGCGAACAAGATTGACACCGTCCCCGGCTGGAACCCCAACGAGGGACAGCCGGTCCAGCAGACGATGGACGCCCAGTCCGACCGCGTCCAGTCCGACCTCAACGAGAAGCTGTACGAGATCATCGGCGAACTCTCGGACAACGGCTTCTCCGCGGATATGTACTGGCGGGTCCAGAACTTCCAGGCTAACATCGGCGTCGTGCCGGTCTCGGCCGAAACCAGCGAGGGCATCCCCGACCTGCTGACGGTGATGATGGGGCTGTCCCAGCGGTACATGAAAGAGGAGATGGAGATCGACACCAGCGGTCCCGGTGTCGGGACCGTCCTCGAAGTGAAAGACACCCAGGGCTTCGGGACGACGCTCGACGCCATCATCTACGACGGGACCATCCGCAACGACGACACCATCGTGGTCGGCGGCCTTCAAGGGCCAATTGTCACTGACGTCCGCGCGCTGCTCCGGCCACGCCCGCTCGAAGAGATACGGACCGAACAGGAGTTCGAGCAGGTCGAGCAGGTCGCCGCCGCCGACGGCGTCAAGATCGCCGCGCCGGACCTCGGCGACGCGATGGCCGGTGCGCCGATCCGCGTCATCCGCGACCGCGACCGCAGCGAGGTCATCGCCGAGGTGGAGGAGGAACTCGCCGAGATCGAGGTGACGACCCAAGAAGAGGGGGTCGTCATCAAGGCCGACACGCTGGGCTCGCTGGAGGCGCTTTCAAGCACCCTCGAAGAGGAAGAGATCCCCGTCATGCGCGCCGAGGTCGGCGCGGTCGCACCGCGGGACGTGCGAGTCGCCGAAACGGCCGGCGAGCCGACCAATCAGGCGATTCTGGCGTTCAGCGTCGAGGTGCTCGACGACGCGCGGGACCTCGCCGAACAGGAGGACGTGGAGCTGTTCGAGGACGACGTCATCTACCAGCTCGTCGAGTCCTACGACGACCACGTCACCGCCATCGAGGAGGCCCAGCAGGAGCAGATTCTGGAGAACATCACCCGCCCGGCGAAGTTCCGGATTCTGCAGGACCACACCTTCCGCCAGTCCGACCCCGCCGTCGTCGGCGTCGAAATCCTCTCCGGTGAACTCCGTCGGAACGTCAACGTCGTCAGGTGGGAGAACGGCGAGGCAAACCGCGTCGGGACCCTCAAAACGATTCAGGACGAGGGCGAAGACGTCGACTCGGCTCGCGCCGGCGAGCGCATGGCCGTCTCCATTCAGGGGCCGACCGTCGGCCGCCAGGTCGAGGAAGGCGACGACCTCTGGGTCGAAATCCCCGAAAAGCACGCAAAGATTCTCGAACAGGAACTCAAGGAAGACATCTCCGTCGACGAACGCGAGGCGCTGTCGATGTATCTGGAGAAACACCGGAATCGCGACCCCTTCTGGGGCAAATAGGCGGTACTCGGTGCGCTGTTTGCGCGAGTAATAATATTTAATTAGAAGGCGTGTCTCCATACAGACACGAATGCCTGGGTCCCTGTCGATGCCTGACCTCGTGCTTGCCAGCATCGCCCTCTCGATGCTACTGGCGTCGCTCGGTGCCGTGGTTACTTCGCTTAGTTTCGTCACGGCGCTGAGTGCCGGCAGCCTCCCGGCGACCGGCTCCATCGGCTACGCGCTGTTTTATGACCCGCCGGTCACCAGCGGCGGTCGGGCTTGATATCAGCGACTACGCGTCACCACGACTGTGCTGCAGAAAACTGAGAGCAGCGACTGTTACTGCGCCGTCGGCGAGGTGTCGTCGCCCATCACTTGCTTGACCTGCAGGGCCGCAGAGGCGGCGATGCCCTGAGCGAGGTCGTCGCGTTCGGCGTCGGAGATGCTCGCACTCTCCGGGTCCTCGGGCGTGTAGTCGGCGCTGACGACCGATCCGACGGGCGGCTGGACCGCGATTGTGGCCCGCGGTCCAGTCGTGCTGTTGCTGATCTCCGAGCCGACGACGAACTCGCCGGGCAGGAGTTCGCGGGTCCGTGCGGCGACGCTCGAGAGGTCCCGGCGGAGCTCCTCGCGCTGTTCCGCGGTCAGCGTCACTTCTTCCGTCTCCCCACCAAACGACGTATTACCGTACATGAACGTTCTCTGTCTCTATGGGGGGGAAGACTAAAAACCCAGGGTCGAACACAGTTCTGACCGGAACCGTCGGTGCAACGCCGCTTACACGACGGGGTGGCTCTCGCCGTAGGTGGCGAGCACGACGGCGCTGGCGTATTGGGCATCGTCAGTCGCCGACTCGACGTACACGTTCTCCTCGACGAACTCCCAGTCCCGGAGGTCCCGGCCGGCGGCCAGTCCTTCGCGGATTTCCATCCGGACCGCGTCCTCGCTGGTGCCGTCGACCTCGTAGAAGATGCCCGGCCCGTCCTCGCTGCGGGCCCAGCCGATACCAGCGGCCACGCTCTCACCGGGCTCGGCTGTCGCCGAGGACTGGACGACCTCTAGCGCTTCGCCGGGCGGCCCCAGATCCGGTGCCGTCCCTGTCACCTCGATAGCCGGCTCGGTAGGAATGACCGACGAGAGCGAGATGAGGTTGTAGTTGTGGACGCCCGCCTCGGCGAGTGCCGCGTCGTACGCGGCCAGTGCGGTCGGGCCGGTCGCAGTCCCCCACACGACCCGGATGGTACTCATAGGCGATTCTCGACGGTCCGCGGGGTAAGGGGTTTCGCTTCGTTATGCCGGAACGAGTCTGTAGCACATTCCCGGTCGGTTCGGGTCGCCCTCGGCCGCACGCTCCGCGTAGTAGATGGCGTCGGCGGTCACCAGCGGAGCACTCGTCACATGGCCGCGGTTGTCGGTGGTCCAGGCCACTGCACCGGTGTCCCGCTCCAGCGCGTACAGTCGCCCGTCGTAGGACCCGACGAGGACGTGGTCTCGGGTGGCGACAACGCTCCCGATAATCCACCCGCCAGTGTCGTAGCGCCACTGCTCCTCGCCGCTTTCGAGGTCGAGCGCGTACACCCGGTCGTCGTGGCTGCCGACGTAGACGGTGCCGTCGTGGACCGCCGGCGCACACATCACGTCGGCGTCGGCCTCGAAGGTCCACTGCTCCGAGCCGTCGGTCACGTCGACGGCGGTGACCGTCTCGGCCCACGACGGCACGATGGCTGTCCCGTCAGCGACGGCGAGAGGGGCTTTCACGTCGCCGCCGGTGTCGTACCGCCACACCTGTTCCAGGCCCGGGAACGACCACGCGTAGCAGTAGCCGTCGTTCGAGCCAAACAGCAGACGACCGTGTTCGCGGTCCAGCGCCACCGTCGAGTGCGGATGGTCGGTCGGCCGACTGTCCCGCCACTGCACGTCGCCGGTCGCGGCGTTCACCGCGACGACGCTCCCGCTCGGTGCGGCGTGTTCGACGGCGACGTACAGCGACCCGTTGTAGTAGGTCGGACTTGCGCCGATGGCATCACCGAGTTCCGTCCGCCAGCGCCGCTTTCCGGTTTCGAGGTCCAGCGCCGACAGCGCGCCGTCGTAGGCCCCGATGTAGACGGTGTCGTTGGCGATGGCCGGCGTGCCGTGGCTCCCGCGCGTCGCCTGCGTGATGGTCGTCGCCCACTGGACCTCGCCATCAGGTGCGATGGCCCGCACGCGGCCGGTATCGTCGGCCAGAATCAGGTCGCCAGTCGGTGCCAGCGCGGGACTCCCCTTTGCCGCGGTGTGGTCCCCGCGGTTGGCCGGGAGTTCCCAGGCCCGCTCGACAGCGTCCGGAACCGATACGTCCTGATACCCCTGGTTCAGGAGCCCCTGCCGGAACTGCGTGGCGGCGTGTTCGTCAAGCGCCGTCGACGCGAGCGGATTGAACTGTGACTGACACCCCGCGACCGACCCGACCGTCGTTGCCGCGAGCGTCCCCAAAAACGCCCGCCGCGTCCGTCCGCGCTCTGTCACGGGCGCTGATACCGGGCGGGGTGGCTTAAATCGCGTGGGGCCACACGGACCACAGGCGACCTTCGGGCGTCTCGATACCGAACCGAATGACGGAAGTCCGATTCAGTCGGTTACCGGGCCTGCACGATTCGGTGAACGGACCGTTCAAAACATGCTATAATTCAGATTTGTGAGCGAAATCAATCACGCAAAAGTATATGATCTTATATATAAATAATTGTAGAATGTAGCGCTTGATATCACAGAGACGGTTTTAGACTACTAGACCTGATTTTAGGCGCTTATTCTATTATTTATGATATAAGTATTCATTCTTAATTACCCCCATGATTTATAATCTACGGCTGTCTGGTGAGCGATTGCATGCAGAAGAATTCAAAGCGCACTCGTCGAACGTTCATCAAAAGCGCCGGTGTCATCGGGACAGCAGCACTCGCTGGCTGCAGTGGCGGCTCCGATTCGAGCACGGAGGACGGCTCCGATGGCGAAAGCTCCGACGGTGCCACGACCGGCACCGGTTCGGAGACGATGGCAGACGAAATCGTGTTCTACAACGCCGGGTCACTGGAGTTCGACCCGGGGACGGAGGACAACATCAATCGGTTCGAAGAGGAGACCGGCATCTCCGTGGAAGTCAACGAGGTCCCGTGGAGCAACCTCAAGACCAGCCTGACGACGATCTGGCGGAACCAGGACAGTACCGTCGACGCCTTCAACGGACCGACCTGGTGGCTGGCCGACTTCGTCAGCTCCGACTGGCTCGAGCCGATCGGCCTCGGGAACGACCACATGAGCAAGTTCCCCGACTCGCTGAACGACCTCGTCCAGTTCGACGGTCAGACGTACATGGCACCCGAGTTCGGAAAGTGGGGCAGCTACCTTTACGACCAGCAATACCTGAACGACCAGGGCTTCGACGCGCCGCCGGACACGTGGGACGAGGTGCTGAGTCAGGGCGAACAGCTATCACAGGGCGACAAGTCCGGGTTCGCGTTCACATGGGCCGGCAAGTCCGTGTTCAGTTTCAAGCAGTTCCTCTACCAGGCCGGCGGCCAGCTGTTCAACGACAGCTACGAGCCGGTGTTCGTCGAGGAAGGCAAAGAGGTGCTGGAGTTCTTCAATGGGCTCCGCGAGCGCGGTATCATGCCGGATGGGATGTCCAGCCTCGGCGAGGGTGGCATCGGTGACAACTTCATCGCCGGCCAGTACGCGACCGTCGAATCCTGGACGCCGCTCGGGGCCCGCGCCATCGATGAATGGGACGAAGGCCGAATCGGCAGCGCCAAGCCGCCGAAAGGGCCGGAGAGTCGAGCAACCTTCCAAGACACGAACGGTATCAGCGTCTCCGCGTTCTCCGAACGGAAGGACGCAGCCAAGGAGTTCGCCCGCTTCATGACGACGCGGGAGTCCTGCAAGAACAACATGCTCGTCGAGGGCAACCCCTGTGTCGTCCCCGACGTGTACGACGACGAGGAGATCCAAAACGAGTATCCGTCCTGGCTGCTCGAAGACATGCGGTTCAACCTCGAGAACGCGAAAAGCGAGACGTACATGGCCCAGCCGCAGGTCGACGACTACCTGAACGAACAGCTCACGCCGGCGCTGCTCGGTAACAAAGACCCCGAGGCAGCCCTCAACGACGCCTACAGCAACATCGAGCGTCTCTACCAGGACATCGGCCTTCTCTGATCGGCACAGTCCAAGGTTTATATATTATGTCAATCGAAAAGAGCCCACTGCGTCGCAAACTCGACAAGCTGTTCGTCCCGTTAACCGTTGGGCCGACGCTGCTGTGGATCGCCGCAATAATCGTTTATCCGACCGCAAAGCTGTTTCTCAGCAGCGTTCAGTTCCGCAACCCGATAACGAACGAGATGGAGTTCGTCGGCCTGCGGAACTTCCAGCGGTTGATCTTCGCACGAGAAGGGGGCAATGCCGCGCTCGGCATATTCAGTCCCAGTTTCGTTTCGATTACCACGAATACAGTCATCTACGTCGGCTTCAGCGTCTCCATCTCGTTCCTGCTAGGACTGGGTATCGCGCTGTTGCTCGATAAGGACCTGAAAGGACGGGGCTGGTTCCGGACGGCGGTCATCGTCCCGTGGATCCTCCCGTACGTCATGAGCGGGCTGATGTGGCGCTGGATGTTCCAGTCCGATTTCGGCGCTATCAACGGTGCGCTCCAACGACTCGGAGTCATCTCCGGAAACATTCCGTTCCTCTCGGACGGCGCGCTCGCCATGATGGCGCTCATCATCGCCGACGTCTGGGTGTTCACGCCGTTTATCATCATCATTCTGCTCGCGGGTCTGCAGAACGTCCCCGAGCAGCTGTACGACGCCGCCGAAGTCGACGGCGCGAGTCGGTGGTCCCGGTTCTGGAACGTGACGTATCCGTTCCTGAAACCGTCGATCCTGGTCGCACTGACCATCCGTATCATCTTCGACATCCGGGCGCTGGACCTTGTCTGGGTGATGACCCAGGGCGGCCCCGGGAAGTCGACTGAAGTGTGGGCCTCCTGGCTGTACCGGACCGCACAGGTGTTCAACGAACCCGGGACCGGCGCTGCACTCGGAGTCGTCCTGCTGGCCGTGACCTTCGCCATCGTGGCCAGTCTGTACAAGATATTCGGCGAGTCACCCTACGAAGCATGAGCACGAAGAAATCACCACTCAACCGACTGCGTCGGTCGCTGGGACTGGATACACAGAACGAGTGGCCGTCCGTCGCCCGCGAGCGGCTGCTGGCCTACGGACTGCTCGCCGTGTACGTCCTGATCATCTGGTTCCCGATATACTACATCTTTATCACGAGCATCAAGCCATCGAGCGAAGTGCTGTCGCTGCCGATCACGTTCCTCCCGCAGAACCCGACGGCACAGAACTACGTGGATATCTTCACGAACCGACCGTTCGACAACTACACGATCAACAGCATGATCGTCGCGACGACGACGACGCTCATCTGTATCACCCTGGGGACGGTCACCGGCTACAGTTTCTCCCGGTATGACTTCCTGGGGAACAAGTCGCTGCTGCTGTCGATCGTCGGCGCGCGGATGATTCCCCCTATCGCGCTGATCGTCCCGTTCTTCCAGATCATGTCGAACCCGCCGCTCATCGGCGGACTCACCGGGAGCCTGTACGACACGCGGCTCGCGCTCATCCTCACGTACACGTTCTTCAATCTCCCGTTCGCAGTCTGGATCATGAAGAACTACTTCGACGGCATTCCCGAATCGCTGGACGAACAGGCCCAGATCGACGGCTGTTCCCGCTGGGAGGCGTTCGTCAAAATCATTCTGCCGATGGCGAAACCGGGCATCGCGGCCACCGCCATCCTCGCCTTTATCTTCTCGTGGAACGAGTTCGTCTTCGCGCTCGTTCTCACGTCCTCGGAACAGGCCCAGACGCTGCCGATTGCCGTCTCGCTGTTCGTGGCTGATGACTTTGTGGACTGGGCACACCTCGCAGCCGGCGGGATGATCGCCGCCTTACCCGGCATCCTGTTCGGCCTGTTCTTCCAGCAGTACATCGTGAGCGGACTCACACAAGGAGCAGTCAAGGAGTAACTAACTATGGCACACGTAGAACTCACCGACCTCGTAAAGGAATTCGACGACGTTACCGCAGTCGACGGCATCTCGCTGGACATCCCCGACGAAAGTTTCACCGTCCTCGTCGGCCCGTCAGGGTGTGGCAAGACCACGACCCTGCGCCTCATCGCAGGGCTCGAACGGGCGACCGACGGTGAAATCCGAATCGGCGAGGACATCGTTAACGATGCTCGCGCATACGAGCGCGACATCGCGATGGTGTTCCAGAACTACGCGCTGTATCCGCATAAGACGGTTCGGGACAACATGCGGTTCGGGCTAGAGCAACACGACACAGACGAGGATATCATCACCGAGCGGGTCCAGGAGACCGCGGAACTGCTACAGATCGAAGAGCTACTGGATCGCCGACCGTCGGAACTGTCCGGCGGACAGCAACAGCGGGTGGCCCTGGGCCGCGCAATCGTCCGCGACCCGGCGGTGTTCCTGATGGACGAGCCGCTGTCGAACTTGGACGCGAAGCTCCGCGTCCAGATGCGTGCCGAACTGAACAAACTCCACGAGGAACTCTCGACGACGACTGTCTACGTCACCCACGACCAGGTGGAGGCGATGACGCTGGCCGACCAGATCGCGGTCATGGACAGCGGGCAGATACAGCAGGTCGGCGAACCGACCCATGTGTACTCGAACCCGCGAAACATGTTCGTCGCCGGCTTCCTCGGGTCGCCGAGTATGAACTTCCTCGAAGGCACGCTCGAAGAGTCATCCGCCGGCAAGTTCGAACTGGACCTCGGCGGCGCGATCCACAACGTCCCCGACGAGTTCACCGACGCACTCGAGTCGTATCTCGGTGACCGCGTGACGCTGGGCATCCGTCCGGAGAACATCGCTCTCAATCAGGACGGCGTGCCAGCGAACGTCCATCCGGCGACGGTGGAGGTCGTCGAACCGCAGGGTGAGAAGACCGTGCTCGAACTCGAACTCGACACCGGTCAGAGCATCAAGGCCGCAGTCGACCCCGATACGACGGTCGAGATGGGCGATGCGGTGAACCTCCGGTTCGACAGGGACTCGCTCCAGTATTTCGACCCCGCCACGGGCGAATCACTGACGTACGATGCGAAGATCGAACAGCAGGCGACGATCTGACGATGACAACAGAAATCACCGACAGGATGACACCCGCCGGCCTGCTCGCGTTCGGAATTGCGTTCGGACTGGCAGGCCTTGCAGTGGTCAATTACGCGACCGGCGTGTATGGCGGTGCAATCGTCAGCAGTGTCGGGACGGTCGTCGCGACGCTGTTTGGTGTTTTCAGCGATTAGTACTGGGAGAGAGTTTTTCATGAACGTCTACATACTGCATGATATCCCCCTGAACGCCATCGAGCAACCTCGCGAATCAATAGACTGCTACGCCGGCCCCGAGAACGGGGCCGATTCTATCAAGAGTGATGAGACCAACTAGAATACATCAGTCGGAGGCCACACTCACTCGTAGGGTCCGGGCCCGCTGTAACAGACCATGATACCTGATGAACGGCGGAAGGAGATCGTTCGACAAGTGAACAAGTCGGATCGGGTCACGGTCGAAGAGCTCACCGAAGAGTTCGGCGTCTCCGAGGCGACGATCCGGCGAGACCTCTCGTCACTCGCGGAAGACGGGCTTATCGAACGGTTTCACGGCGGTGCCCTCCCGGCGTCGAAAGAAGATACCAACGGGTCCAGCACGACCGAGAACATCGACAACCCGAGCGGCAAGCGGGCAATCGCCGAGCGGGCCGTCGACGAACTGAGCGAAGGCGACGCCGTCTTCTTCGACACGGGACCGACGGCGCGCGAAGTGGCGAAAGCCATCCCGGAGCAGGTGTCGCTGCTCGCCGCGACGAACTCACCGGAAAGCGCGTTCGAACTCCGCGAGACCTGCGGCGAAGTCAAGGTCGTCGGCGACTCGCTGCGTCAAACCTCGGACGCGCTCGTCGGCCCCAGCGCCGAGTCGTACCTCAGGAAGACGAACTTCGACATCGTGTTTCTCGAAACCGACGCGGTCCAGAGCGACGGCGGCCTCTCTGTCTCGAACGAAGACGAAGCACGCATCAAAACACTGCTCTGTGAAGGCGGCCGACACGTCATCCTAGTGGCTGACGGCAGCAAACTGGACAGCCAGAGCTTCCGCGAGTTCGCGACTGTTGACGACATTGATATGTTCATCACAGACGTGTCGCTGAGCGACGAGATGCGGACGGTGTTCGAGCAGGCAAACGTCACGGTGATCGATAATCTGCTGGCCGTTCCATAAGCCCGCAAGACACTGAAAACATGTTTCTGCGCCGGTGTTACGCGAACGCGACGGGGACGCTGCTGGCGTCGTCGTCGGCTTCGATTTTCTCGTAGGCGTCGTGGAGGTCGGACTGCTGGACCGTCGTCCGGCCGTCGCGGATGGCAAACATCCCGGCCTCTGTCGCCAGCGAGGCCAGTTCCGCGCCGGAGAGGCCGTCGGTCTCGGTGGCAAACGCGCCAAGGTCCACGTCGTCATCGAGGTTCATTTCCTGGGTGTGGATCTCGAGGATGCGCTCGCGGCCCTCGACGTCGGGGTTCGGGACTTCGATGAGGCGGTCGAAGCGGCCGGGGCGGAGGATGGCCCGGTCGAGCATGTCGAAGCGGTTCGTCGCGGCGATGATGCGGATCTCGCCGCGCTCGTCGAAGCCGTCCATCTCCGAGAGCAGTTGCATCATCGTCCGCTGGACCTCGGCGTCGCCGGAGGTCTTCGACTCCGTCCGCTTGGCCGCGATGGCGTCGATCTCGTCGATGAAGATGATAGCCGGTTCGCGCTCGGCGGCGAGCTCGAACAGGTCCCGGACCAGTCGCGCTCCCTCGCCGATGAACTTCCGGACCAGTTCGGAGCCGGCCATCTTGATGAACGTCGCGTCGGTCTCGTTGGCGACGGCCTTCGCCAGCATCGTCTTCCCGGTGCCGGGCGGGCCGTGCAGCAGCACGCCGCTCGGCGGTTCGATACCGACCTCGCGGAACTGGTCAGCGTTGACAAGCGGCTCCTCGACGGCTTCCCGGACCTCACGAATCTGCTCTTCGAGGCCACCGATATCGTCGTAGGAGACGTCCGGCGAGCCGTCGACCTGCATCGCCTGCGCACGGGCGTCGGTCTCGGGGTCGAGGATCTGCTTGACGCCGAAGGAGTCGTTGATGGCGACGCGGTCGCCGGCCTCCAGGCCGTCACGGATGGATGGCGAGACTTCGGTCAGCACCTCCTGGTTGTTGCCGTGCTGTTTGACGACCACGCCGTCGTCGGTCAGCTCCTCGGCTGTGGCGATGTACAGCGAGGACGTCTTGAGCGTCTCGTTTTCCCGTTCAAGCTGGTCGACCTCGTCCGTGAGATCGTGCTGCCGGTCACGGGCGGCGTCCAGTTGCTCAGTCAGCTGTTCGTTGACCTGTACTATCTCTTTGAAATGTTCCCGGAGTGCCTCCAGACGCTCGTCAGGCGTCATATCGGGATCAAGTTCCAACCGTGGTCGTTCCGGAAGCGAGGGACTGCGCGACATTTGGATGGTCGGTACTATACGGTTGAGACACAAAGTGCCTTCGGGTCACAGGGGGTGAAACAGTTATCCGTGTCGAGACTGGGCTGTAGCGTTCGGTTAGACCGGTGGCTCGAACAGCCAGACAGGCACCGGATAGCTACTGGCCGCCCTACAGCAGCTCGGCGAACTCGTCGAGGTACTCGCTGTACGTCGAGAGGGCGGACTCGACGGGGTCAGGACTGGCCATGTCGACGCCGGCGTCGCGAAGCAGCTCCAGCGGGTACTGCCGCGACCCGCTCCGGAGGAAGTCGACGTACCGCTGGGCGGCGGGTTCGCCCTCATCGAGGATGCCGTCGACGAGCGCGACGGCCGCCGAAATCCCGGTCGCGTACTGGTAGACGTAGAACGCCCGGTAGAAGTGCGGGATGCGCATCCACTCGCGGGCGATGCGGTCGTCGAGTACCGCCGGCTCGTAGTAGTCGCCCTTGAGGTCCCGATAGAGGTCGTCCAGGCGGTCGGGGGTCAGCGGCTCGCCGGCCTCGGACATCTCGTGGGTGCGGTGCTCGAATTCGGCGAACATCGTCTGGCGGTACAGCGTCGACCGGAACCGTTCGAGGTACTCGTTGAGGATATGTCGGCGCAGGCGTTCGTCCTCGACGGTATCCAGCAGATGGTGGGTCAGCAACGTCTCGTTGACGGTGCTCGCGACCTCGGCGACGAATATCTCGTAGCCGGAGTAGACGTAGGGCTGTTCCTCGCTGGTGTACTCCGAGTGCATCGAGTGGCCGAGTTCGTGGGCCAGCGTGTACATCGACTCCACGTCGTCCTGGTAGTTCATCAGGATGAACGGCTGGGAGTCGTAGGTGCCGCCGGAGTAGGCGCCGGACTGCTTGTGCTCGGTCTCGTAGACGTCGACCCACCGCGAGTCCAGCCCGTCGGCGAGCCGGGACTGGTAGTCATCGCCCAGCGGTGCGACGGCTTCGGTGACGTATTCGCAGGCCTGTTCGTACTCGATTTCGGGCGATTCCTCCTGCACAAGCGGGACGTAGAGGTCCCACATCCGGAGTTCGTCGGCCCCGATTGACTGGCGCTTGAGGTCGGCGTGGCGGTGGAGCGTGTCGAGGTTGTCGTGGACGGTGTCGACGAGCGTGTCGTACACCTCGACGGGGACGTTCGGACCGTCCAGCGCGGCCTCGCGGGCGGTGTCGTAGTCCCGTGCGTTCGCCATCTTCACGTCCGTCTTGACGGCGTTCTTGTAGGCCGTGCCGACGGCGTTGCGGACGGTGTCCCACTCGTCGTAGAACGCCTCGTAGACGCGCTGGCGGAACTCCCGGTCGGGGTGTTTCTGCAGCGTCGTGAAGTTGTTGAGCGTGATCGGCTGCTGGTCGCCGTCGGGGTCCTCGACGGTCGGGAACTCCATGTCGGCGTTGGCCAGCATGTTGTACACCTCGCCGGGCGCGCCGGTGACCTCACCGAGTTCCGCAAGGAGATTCTCGACCTCGGCCGAGCGAGTGTGGTCTTTCATCCGGAGCACGTCGTCGAAGTAATGCTCGTAGGGCTCCAGTGCCGGCTCCGCGTCGATCATCGCTTCGATGTCGTCGTATTCCAAATCCTGCAGTTCCGGGTCGAGGAACGAGGCGGCCGAACTGGCCTCCGACGAGAGAGACTGCGAGCGGGCTGTCAGCGCCTGGTACGTGTCGTCGGTCGTGTCCTCGTCCCGGCGCATCCGGGCGTAGGCGGCGACGTTCGACACCGTCCGCATCAGTTCCTCGTAGGTCTCCAGAGTTTCTAACAGCGTCGCAGCGTCCTCGGTGGCGCGCCCCTCGTAGGCGGACAGGTCCTCGATCAGTTCCTCCGCCTCCTCGTAGGCGGCTTCCCAGTCCTCGTCGCTGGCGTAGAGGGAGTCGAGGTCCCACTTGTACGCCTCGTCGATGTCGCTCCGTGCGGGTACCGAACTCATAGCCCGCTCTTGGGACGGGGCCGAAGTAAGCCTTCGTTTCAGCGACGAGGGACTACAGCCCGTCGGTTATGTGGTCGGCGACTCGCGCTGTCGTGCGGGCTTCGGTGCGTCGGTGTTCGAAGACCGCCCGTGCGTCCGCAGCGGCGTCCTCGTCCCGAGAAAAAGTCACATTCGGGTAACGGACGTCGGTCAGCACCAGCGGTTCGGGCGGGGCCGGCGGGACGCCGTCGGGGCCACTGACGGACTCCGGCGAGAGGATACGGTCAACCTTCGACAGCTGGGCGGAGCCGTCCGCGACAGTCGCCGCGAGCGAGACGAGCCGACGAACCAGCTGGCGGCAGAACCCGCCGGCCGTGAGCCGAACGACGAGGAACCGGCCCTCCCGCGCCCAGTCGATGTCGACGGTTCGCTCGGTGCCGGTGTCGTCGGACGTGAGATTGTGGAAGTCGTGGCTCCCGGCGAGTGCGTCGACGGCCTCGCCCCACCGCTCGTCGTTGACCGGTTCGCGTCCGAGTCGGTCTGCGTCCGTCGGCGCGTACAGGTAGTAGGTGTAGGTGCGTTCGGTGGCGTCGTGGGTCGCATGGAAGCCCTCGGAGACATCGACACTGGCCCACACACGGATGTCGTCCGGAAGTTCGCCGTTGAATGCCGCCGATGAGAGCCACGCCGGCGCGTCGAAGGCGACTGTCTGTGCCCGCGCGGACACACCGGCGTCAGTCCGACCAGCGGCCGCGTAGCACTCGGGCAAGCCGTCGCCGCGCTCGCAGACGCCGAGGCGGACGAGCGCCGAGCGCAGTCGCCCCTCGACAGTGTCGACGTCGGGCTGGCGCTGGAACCCGTGATACGGTCGGCCGTCGTAGGCCACGCGATAGGCGCGCATACCGATTTGTCGACTGCGAGCCACTTGTCTCACCCGAATCTCAGTCGCTGGGAAGGATAGACGAACTTAGGCATGCTGAGAACAAAGGTGGGAGTATGTCCAACGCCGCCGCGGCGGATCACGACTTCCCCCGCCCGCCCGAAACGTTCACCGACAACGACGGGCGGACGGTGACAATCGAGGCCTATGACGGCGCCATCGACCCGCTGGTGGAGATGTATGTTGACTTCGGGCCCGACTCCCGGTCACAGGGCGTCCCACCCCGGACGGAAGCGGACATCCGCGACTGGCTGCCGAATCTCGTCGAAGACGGCCTGAACGTCGTCGCTTGGCACGAGGAGCAATCCGTCGGCCACGCCGTCCTCGTCCCCTATCAGGACACCTCGGAACTGGCGATTTTCGTCCATCCGGACTACCAGCACGCCGGGATCGGCTCACAACTCATCCGCGTGCTGCTTGGCTACGGCCAGGAGAACGGCCTCGAACGGGTCTGGCTCTCCGTCTCGAACACCAACCACGTCGCACGAGCGCTGTACGAGTCGGTCGGCTTCGAGACGATCGCCAAAGAGCGCGTGGAAATGGAGATGGAACGGGCGCTCTGACCGGGAAATTCACGAACAGCCATCGTGTTCAGATAAGCTGATTCCATGCGAAGCTGAACGATC
>NZ_LRHL01000009.1:0-14067 GCF_001647155.1 Haloarcula sp. K1 | reverse complement strand
GGCCTTGTTGAAACCCTCATTCGGTGATAGTTCCCCCAAACCCTTGCTGACGACAGAGCGTAGATCAGCAGTGGCCCGGTATCGCTTCACGCGAGCTGCGAGGGAACCGCCGGGAGGCGTATAAGCAGGGTTATCGCGCTGGTGGTGGTCGGTAGGTAATTGTCTCGGTTCGTTCGTCGAACGTGACGACTCCGCTCTCAGCGAGCGTCGGGAGACACGCATGTACCACTTCGTAGGTGACCGTCTCTCTGTCGGGCGCGACTGCATTCGTCTCTTGGTCGATGATGTGCTCGATCAGGGCATCGAGCGATGCAGTTCTGTCGTCGGCGTCCGTCAGGTAGTCGATGATCGTCTGCGACCATTCATCTGCATGGAACTCGGGCATTGGTGGGTGGTGGCTGTTGCGGAACGCGTGTGCTGTGTGATGCGTCCCGCGTGCCGGCCACGCGAGGAGAACGAGGAGACTGCTTGTTCGTCCGGTATCCCGGCTCAAACGCCCCCTTCAGAATCAGGGCACGAACGCATAATGTGCAGTCGGGGTTCCGTACCTCACCATCGCGCCAGAGACGCATAAACCCGTGTGACTTTCCACTGAGTGATGAATTGCCTCACTCTGGGTACCGAATTCCGCCGCGTTCTCAGCCTCCCGGTGACATCACTGGTCGAGACCGTCGGAAACGACGACTCATTCGAGCGGTCAGTAAGTGGAGAGTACTAAACCACAAATCGGACGTATTAAGCATTGAAAGCCTCGTTTTGCCCAGCCTGAGGGAAATCGTTTTGTACACGCACCGTTTCTCTATCGCATGGCTGGCGAACCCAACTCGGATGAGCAAGCAACAGCCGACGTGTTCGCGTCACCCGAAACGCAACTGCCGCCGCCGGACATTCTGGAGATAGAGCCAGTGTACGAGGCGTTGGGGCACTCCCGACGACGGTACCTGTGCTACACGCTTCTCGAAGCCACCGAGTGGTCGCTGACTGACTTGGCGACGAAAATCGCCGCGTGGGAGAACGACGTTCCCGACCACGCCGTCACGGACGACCAGCGTGAAGAGGTGTACGTCGCGCTGTACCACGCCCACGTCCCGAAACTGGTTGACGAAGGCGTGATTACGTTCGATGAAGCGACCGAGACGATTACGACCGCCGAACACGCCGACCAGGTGTTGGCCGCCCTCGAAGGGATGGGTGCCAGCCTCGACTCGAAGCAAGAAACGCACGCCCGGAGTGACATGGATGAGCAAGAGGGATGACGATAGACCGATGGCTGAAGATGACCCGACCAGCAGTGCCAATACGCACGGGACGCAGGTAGCACAGCGACACTACGAACCCAACGGACAGGGTGAACTCACGACCGCAATCATCTACGCCATCGCAGAGGCTGACGGCGTCTCTCCGAGGGAGGTGAAGTCGCCACCGCTGTACGATTCCGTGGACGTACCAGCGATCGAAAAGGCGTTTTTCAGGCCGAACGTTGGGGCGGGGTCTCGGCAGGGCGTCGGGACTGTCGAGTTTCAGTACACCGACTACCTCGTGAAAGTCCAGAGCGACGGATGGGTACGGGTGTACGATCCGACCGAGGCCGACCACTCGTAGCAGTCACGTCGGAGCCACTGCGTCCTCACACGCCGGATACTCGGCCGGCCACGGTGTTTGCGAAGCACTCGGTTGCTCGTCGCCGTTCTTCGGTGGCTTCGTTCGCGGATGCTCGCGCGGTCAGCACTTGGCCGGTACCGAACGGACGGGCTCTCCTCGTTACTGGCCGATGCAACCTCCATCCTTCCGGCACAGGTTCCGCACGAGATACGCGCTCATTCAGCAGTCCCTTCGTCTCGGAATCACGGACAGTCGCCGTCCTCGTGTGAAAAAGCGAGGCTTCGCTCCAGATTGTGAACGAGGCACTTGATAACGAGTTCGCGGAACTGCTTCCACCAGCGGCGTGACCGGACGAACGCGCCGAATTTCTGTTTGATCGCCGCATTGACTGTCTCGTTCATGTTCCGCCTTCGGTAGAGATCGCTGTCCAACTGTGCATTCCACGCCTTGTGGAGTGAGGTGAACTCACGATGCTTGATGAGTGGTCGAATATCGTGATTGCGGGCAAGTCGCCGGAGCGTCTGGTCGTCATATCCCTTGTCACCGGTCAGGACTGCGATGGACGCTGCGTTCCGTTTCACTACCTGTGGCGCGATCTGCGTATCGTGTTTTCGTGTCGTCGTCACGTGAATATCGAGCACGGCGTTGGCCGCTGTATCGACCAACAGCGTTGTTTTCAGCTGCTGGATGGTGAGTTTCGTCCGCTTGGTGTAGTGAGTTGAGGCGTGGGCTCGCTCGAACCCGGACGCATCGATGCCGGTGACACCGTTCAGCGGCACGTCAGCGAGCGAGATGTTCAGTAGCACTCGCCAGACAGCCATCTCCAAGCGGTCGAAGGCTTTGCAGAGTGTCGAGGGTGCGGGAATCGAATCGAGATCGAGGGCGTCACGGATGCGTGGCATCTCGATGAGTTCGTCAACGAGGTCGCGGTACGTGGTCGTCTTCTTCACTTTCAGACAGAGCAGGACGACGTGTTGTCGGAGCGTGAACCGCTTCCGTGAATAGCGACTCGAATACCGTGCCACAGCACGACGAGCCAATACCATAGCCCGTTCAACGAATCGAAGAAGCCGTGATTTAGGGAGCGCATCCATCTTCCCTCCAGCTATTCGTCTGTCGTGTTAGTTAGCAAGGGTTTCAACAAGGCCTTGAGCGGGTATTTCAGCCAGCACAGTAATCACAAAAATCCATCTACAGCGGCAGCAAGTCCCAATTTTGTGTTCCTCTGGCGGGTGAGAGGATGTCTCGAAATATATCCTGCCGTCGTTCGGAAGACCTGTCGCAGCCACCCACCTCGCAGTTCGTCAAGTCCATCGCGACGACTGTTCGAGCGCAGTCCGGCAGCGCCGATGTTGAAGCGGTTGTCCTCCGTGCGGTGGCCCGGCGCTCAGAGAGTATCGACCTCTCGGACGTACTCGAACTTCGCTCGCTTCTGGACGTCGACGGTGCGCAGGCAGACACGCTAGAGGAACAGGTCACGAGCATCATCAGCGCCATCGACGCCGAACTCGCCGGTTGGGACCGCCAGGAGGTCGCTGCATGAACGCAGCAGGAACGGCCACGTTGGGTGATTTCGGCGCTGGTGGCCCACGCTCGGATGCGCTGATTGACACACAGAGCGCGGCACAGGAGGCCGTTGCGGGCGAATGGGAATTTCTCGCCGCTGGCAACGACACGATTGGCTGGCACATTCCCGACACCGGAGCGACAGTCCTGCTGAAACGAAGCGACGCTGGCTGGGCGCTCGAACGGGCGACCAAACTGGTCGGGACGCGACGGTCACTCGATTCCGGGCTGGAGCTTGCCAGCTCGTACATGGCGGATCGACCGGAGGGAGCGTCGGCATGGCGATGATCGAGCGCGAGCAGTGGCGTCGCGAGGAACGCCAGCGAGTTGGGGCAGCACTGGCACGCGCCCGGTTCTGGCAGTCGGTTGCGCCGCATAAAATCGGCTTCTGGGACGCCGTCGACGAGACGCTTCTGGCTCACTACCCGGGCTGTCGGTACAAACGCAGGACGACGCTCGACGATTTCCGAGAGGAGGATTCATGAGTGACACTCCTGACCCAATCCTCGACAAACTCCCTCCCGAGCGGTTGCTTGACGCCGACCATCTCCAGCCAATCGTCGCCGGCATCAACTGTATGCACTCAATGGAGACGGTCAAGCGGTATCTCGCATACGAGAACCAGCACCAGAACCGGACGCCAGTCCAGTCTCGCCTTCGAGAGCGGGCACGCGAGATCCGTCGCGATGAATCGGATACCGAGGAGCAAGCCGTCGCATAATTTCTGTGCCCCAGCGGGGTGAGGGGCGTCCCACAGAGGACGTGCCGCATACCGATTATGACTGAGAACAAGACAGACGAGACGGCTGTACAGCAGTGCGACGACCTCGATATCGACCCTGATGCCGTGGATATCGGTGATGGACTGAAAACGACCGAGGGCACGTCTGCACTCGCCATCGTCGGTGTTGACGCCGAAAACAAGCGCGTGAAGGTGTATTCCCCGTCCGGTGAGCTGACGGTCAATCGCTGGGTCAGCATGGACCTGTTCAGCGTCCACTCCCCGAACGAGGACATCCAAACCGACGCCGACCGTGAAGCGTGGCTGAACGAGACGCTGCCGAAGAAGGCCACGCATATCGACGGGAACGTGTTCCCACTCAGGTATGCCATCGACGAGAACGGGAACGTAATCGCGGAATAATCGAGGAGCCGTACCAGCCACTCTTTCGCTCACTCTCATGCTCACGGTTCCCGAGCGCAAGCGCTCGGGGGACACGCTCCACCTTGGACCGGCAGGCCGGTCCGNNACCGATCATGAGTAAGAACAAGACGGACAAGACGGCTGCACAGCAGTACGACAACTACCCCGATCCCGACGCCATCGTTCACTTTGGCGATGTCTCAGAGGAACTGGTCGAGTTGATCGAGGAAACGCTAGAGACTTCGGAGTTCCTGTCGGCCTCTCGCGACGACCTGCCCGAAACGACGCTGCTCGTCGAGGCGGTCGAAAATGAGTGACGACCACCTGTTCATCGTCGTTGAGGGCGTCGGGCCAGCAGATTTTCCTGAGAACGAGGCGAGTTCCAACAAGCAAGACGAGGCCGTTGCTCTCGCGAACGATATCCACGACCTAATTCGTGAGGAGTACGGCAAGGAGGAGGTCGAGGGCGTTATCCCGGTAGTCAACCCCGACGCACACGAACAGATGCAGGCAACGGAACTCTGACAGGCGGCGAAACGGCAGTTTCTTTAGCCATGATGCTGGCTGCAACGCCTGCTCAGTAAGCGTGCTTACTCCTCGCTCAAATTCATAACAATAATTGAATATTTGGGAGAAACTGTCCAGAAGAAGACACGCCAGTAATTTAGTAAGATTTGAAACAAAACGTTCTGGCTACTGGCAATTCAGGAGTTCTGTTTTTCTTTCGCCCACTCAAGTGCGGGCTCAAACTCTTTGAATCCCTTCGTAAGTACATTATCAGCTTCATTTTTCTGGCTGATCGAGAGTCGTGCAATCCCATCAGCAACATAAGCTGTGAAGTCGACATCCGACTGTTCAGCTACATCGGTCCAATTGTCTTCGACATGGTCCAACACCTTGGAATCCATCTCTTCTACGCCACCGATGGTGACGACAACGCTCTCCATTTCTGGGTCACTGGCTGTCTCAACGTAGTGCTGCTCTGCCTTTTCCATATCGCCTGCTTCGATAGCTGCGGGCAGATCCTCAATCTTCCAGATTCCAACACCGTCGTCTTCTTCGTAATCAACGTATTCGGATACTGAAGTTGCCATCAAATTAATAATCTCTGGCATCGCATAAGAATCAATCCCACAGGTTCTCAAGAACGATACCGAGAGTAGCAGTCCCTCCTGAGCCTGTTTTAATATCGTGGTCAGCATAGTACAAACCTCCTGCATTGTGTCTCATTTTTCGGAGAGTTACAATAGACGGTTGGCATTTTCGACCATTCCTACAGCCTGTGCTTCCCGTTTTAAGTCGAGAATAGCCGTCCATTTCAACAACTCTAGTCGCCGAATTTTCTGTGCCCCAGCGGGGTGAGGGGCGTCCCACAGAGGGCGTGCCGCCTGTCATTCATGGCTACCACAGAATCCCGTAGCGACGCCAGCAGTATCGACGAGAGCGAACTGGAGGAGGCTGACCCGAACAACCGGACCGTTCGGGCACTGACCGAAGTGATGACCGTGTTGGACTCGATTGGTCGGGCACGAAACGCCGACGACCTCTTCTTGATCAACTCTGGCTCCGGCTCAGAGTACCTTGTTGACACCCGAACAGGGGGTTGTGAGTGCAAGTGGAAGCAGTACAACCCCGACAAGGAGTGCAAGCACCAGAAGCGAGTCGCCTTCGCGACCGGCAAGAGACCGATCCCGCAGTGGGTGGACGACGACGCCCTAGACGACCAGTTCGGGCTGCACGTCGACGGCGAACCACGAAAAGCAGTCGCTGACGGTGGAGTCATGCAGGTCCGGTTCGACGACGGCGGCGTCACGAACCCAACTGAGGACCCTTTGGCTGTCACCTCCGAGGACGAGCCACGCACGAAACGAGCGAAGCAGGAAGATATCGACGTTTCCTTCCTCGCAAAGCCCGGTCGCTACGAGGTCTATTCGGCGTCGGATAGCCGGTACGAGGTGGATGTGCTTGAGGAGACGTGCAGTTGTCCCGATGAGGCCGAGCGATGCAAGCACCGTCGCCGGGTCGAGATCGAGATTGAAGCCAAGCGAGTCCCCCGCCCGGATGGAAAACTGCCAGACGCCTAACCGGGGGCCGCAGCGTGTTTTCTGCCCCTCTGGTCAGGTGAGAGGATGTCTCGAAATATGTCTTCACAAACTGTCCAGACAGCGTTGTCTACAGCTACGCCGAGCTGTCCCGAGTGTGGCGGCGAACTCGACAGTAGTGGCCGAGAGACGCACTGTGAGGACTGTGGCCTGGTGACCGACCAAGACCAGATCGACCGCAGGCCAGCGTGGCGAACGTACGATCAGGAGGAACAGAAACGGACGGGCGCACCTCGGACGGCCACTCGCCACGACCGAGGCCTGTCGACGAATATCGGCTCGGTTGAGAGTGCAGATATTTCCCCGAGACAGCGTCGACGGCTTGCTCGCCAGCGACAGCTCAACGGCCGGTCGAAGTTCACCAGCAAGCGCGACCGGAATCTCGCTNNTCGCGAGTGCGCTGTCTGAGAGCAACGCGGTGAAAGAGCAGGCAGCCACGTTCTTCAAGGAAGCCCAAGACAAGGACCTGCTAATCGGACGGTCGATTGAGGGCGGTGCAGCGGCCGCTGTATACGCCGCCTGCCGGTGCAACGGCCTCGTGACGATGGAGACGGTAGCCGACGTTGCCCGGTGTTCTGCATCGCATATCTGGAACTGCTACCGGACGTTCTTGGTGGAACTTGACCTTCCGATTCCAGTGTCGCTCCCGGTGGACTGGGTGGCGCGGATTTGTTCGGACCTTCCATTCAACGTTTCTCCGGATATTCGTCAGCGGGCGCTCGAACTCGCAGAGCAGGCGACCGAGTCCACCGAGATCAACGGGCGACCAGACGGTATCGCAGCCGGCGCTCTGTACCTCGCCGGGAAAGAGTCAGACATCCGGCTCACGCAAGCGACGATCTGCGAGCCACTGGATGTGCATATTACGACGGCCCGGCAGTGGTTCCAGGAGATCGAGGAGCATATCGTTGCGTGACCGCTCGCGACCGTTGTTTTGCGTGCCCCGGCGAGGGTGCAGGGCGAGCCAGCAAGTACGTCCTGAGAGAGACATATGTCAGTTACTGATACTCCAAAATCGGCGGCACGGAACGACTCTTCGAGTGTTTTTGCGTCGGTCCCATCGCCACGGTCGCCAACGAAAGTCGCATCGTTTGTTGAACGAGTCCTCGTCGAACTTCGCCACGAAGCGGTGGCTGCTCGGTACGTGACTGATCTAGACCAAGCCGGAGCGAAGACGATCTGGTGTCGGGTCGAGCACACGCCGTTGGACGTCGACGCAGAGTACGTCCAGATTCGAGACGACCCCCGGCTAGGGGTTGACGTCGAGCCGTGTTCGCAGGCGACGGTTCGAGAACGACTGTGCCAGTGTCTTGACCACGACCGGGTTGGGCGCGTCGACGTTCGACCGCTGGCCGGCGTCTCGATGAGCGACGACTGAGCTGTGCTTCAGGTCTGGTTCCGCATCGGCAGGTCGAGATCACCGAGGGCAGCGTGCTGGCGGAGAACGCAGAGATGTGGGCAGACGGTCGTCGCCTGGAAGACTTCGCAGCTGCACCAGCCGGCGTGGGTCCCGTTTGGATGCTCGGCCAGCGAGCAGTTCACAGGACAGTCGCCGTCGACGGAGACGAGAAACAGGTCCGGGCGACCGCCCTTCGTTACGTCGACACTGGCATCGAGGGCGGCGTTCCACGTTGCTGACCGACGCTGTCGGATCTGCTGGAAGTCAAGATCGCGGGTGCCGCCGGGCTGGCGGGATATCCACTGGTCTGGGGGCGAACACTCGCTAGTCGTAGTGGGGGACTCGGCTGTTTTCATGATGAGTCCTCGTACTAATACATATATTCTCAAACAGCAAAAAAGTTGCTATAGAGGCGATACAGAGCGGATTTTGTGTTTCTCTAGTGGCTGAGAGAATCCAACAATGAGTAGTAAATACCAACGTGGGAACACCGGGCCGAAAAAGTTGAAGTGGCGCTGGAAAGATGAGACGGAGAATCGGTCGTTGCCCCAATCGTGGGCCGACAACGGTCGCACAGAATCTCCCAAGGAGAACGAAGTGCAACTGTACGCAATCCAGTGCCGGGCTGGGCTCTTACTTGAGTGGCTGGTGAATACACGAACTGGAAAGCTACTCAGGGGCCCGCTGAGTGAGAAGCCGGGGATTCGTGTTCTGTACGTCACCGCTGACGGTGAGTATGCAGTCCTGAAAGAGTTGGAGGCCCGCGAAATTGAGGACAGTTGGAAGCCGCCCAAGCAGTTCGCCAGCATCATCGCGAAGCACCCGGAGGAGGCTGATCCCGTTCCAGACTCCAGCCAGGACTACTACCGACGGGGGGTCGAAGACCTGTACGACTCGTCGTAGCCGCTGCAGAACGGTTTCTTTGCTCATGACAGCGATTGAAACGACCGCTCAGTGAGTATGTGAATTGGTCACAGGTTGGTCGTCATCTTTTGATACAGCCGGCGTCATTAGCTTCAACATCAGCTACAAATAGAGTAGGACTGTTTCTCAGCTACAAGATTGGGTTGAATAAGAAGTATTAGCCCGCTTGTCATACTACCATTCATGTGTGATGATTCAGATTGCGACGACTCTATGCTTCTTGACACATTCGATCAGTTGAATCTAGAAGAAATAGGTCCGCGTAGAATTGCAGTCTACATCCTTGAGGACTACTACGGTAAAGCGATGGCCGATCTCAGTCGCGAAAACCTGGGTATAGATGGCAGGATGAGAGAGATGAACCTGAAATCTCAATGGGGTAAAATCAAGGTAAGAATTCAATCGCTGGACCAACATTCAATCCCCGATGAGTACCATTCGATAGCTCCCTCCCTCAAGGAAATCCGAGATAATGTTGCTCACGATTATGACTACGAACCACCAAAATCCCATCTTGAAGATCTTCGAGAGTATGCTCCGCAGTGGAAGGCCTGGCTCACTGACCAAGCTCACGAATATCAAGAAGTTCGACAGGAACTCAGTGCCCGACAGACGCTAATTCAAATGACTCGGAACACGCTCCAAGAAGTAGAGCAGGAGTCTGAATGGCTGAGTTCCAGTGCTTCATTCTTTGAGGAGGCTCACGATGATGCACAAGAGATGTTGACAGAGTTAGATAGGATAGAAAATAGCTCCAACCGTATCACAACTGAACTTGTGCATCTTTTTTCTGATGCGAAGGAGTTGAGTCAGGAAGTCAACTATGACGAGGCAGTCGAAGCCCTCGTTGAACAGGAACGACAGCGGCAGGTCGATGCGTATCTTGAGGAGCCTTGGCTTTATGAAGATATGTAGGACTGGTTACTGATAGAAATCATCGATTGAATTTTATTATGATTCTGCTCCCGATTTGCTACGGCTCTCCGTGTTCGCCGGCCACCACCGTTGAGCCCACTCTTCGTCTCTTGCGAGGGAACGGGATGATAGGCACACCTTCTGTACTGACCAGCTCATTCCACAAGTAGAATTTCCAGAGCGACACCCTCCGGCAGGCCAGATTTTGTGACTCTCTGGTGGCCGAGAGAGCATGGCTTCGCCACAGATCGACGTCGACGAGATTGTTGAAACGCTTGAGCAAATTCGCCAGCGCGGGCACAGCGCGCACACGGTCTTCCGAGACTGGGTCAACCTCATGCTGTTCGCACTGCAGGACCGAGACGATCCGTATATAGAGATCGTCGACGACTATCGCGAACGCGGCGATATGGACCATCCAGACGGACAGCGCTCGGTCGACCTCTTCGCCAAGGCGTTCGGCCAGCTCCAAGAACGGATGGCAGCCACCGACGCTGACGTTCTGGGTGCTGTCTACGAGGAATACGGGATGTCCAGCGATGCGTTCGGCCAACACTTCACGCCCCACTCTGTTTGCGAGACGATGGCCGAGATCGCCGGCGTCGGAGACGAGAGCGATAGCGATGATAGACAGACGGTCCTTGACCCGGCCTGTGGGAGCGGTCGAACACTGCTGGTCGCCGGTCGAAAGCAGCCAGACGCGCTGTTTGTCGGGCAAGACAAGGACCCACTGTGTGCCCGAATGACGGCGCTGAACTGCTGTTTCCTAAATCTGGACGCCTATGTCATCCAGGGCGATTCACTGACTGTTGAGTTCCAGCGAGCGTGGCAGACCTCGTACTCTTTGCTGGGAGGGAGCGTTCGCGAACTCGACGACGAGGAAGTTGAGGAGCTTCACGAGTGGGTGACCGACGCCTTCGAGAATACGGTCGAGGCGGAGAACGAGTCCAGCCCAACTCAAGGGACAGACACGGGCTCTGAAGAGCGAACACCACCGGCTACGGTGTCTGTTCCGAGTGAGCAGGCCAGTCTGGGTGCGTTCGAGGGCAGCGATTGACAGCTGTTTTGTGAGCCCCAGTCGGGTGCGGGGCGTTCCAGTGAGAGCGTCCCGAGGAAAACCATGTCAGAAGAATCAGACACAGAGCCAGACACGGCTCCAGACTCGGTTGAAAAGGTCGAACGAACGGACTTTGGGTGCAGTATGGAAGCACGGTTGGATCGAGGCACTGACACCCGCGATCAAGACAGAGTGACGATCAAATCGAAGGGTGAGACTGCCGAGGAGACGATTGTGGAGTTCTACAAGCTCTTGGAAGAGTACGACCAGGAGATCAGTGGTCGGCTTCGGGATGTTCAGCCCGAGGCAGACGAGGCAGGCGAGGAAGACGAGGATTAACAGCTAGTTTACCATCAGATTTCAGCCACTTTCGAGACCGGTTCTATCCCTCAAAGTAGCCATTGATGCGTCTGGATTTTGGTCAATTTCAGTAAACTTAATGGCGCAAAGTTGTTAGCCAGCCTGAAATGTTTGACCTCACCGGTTTTCAACGTGATTTACTGTACGTGGTGTGCGGTCTAGACGGCCCACATGGCCTCGCGATCAAAGAGGAGATGGAGGAATACTACGAGGGAGAAATCCATCACGGGAGGCTATACCCGAACCTTGACACACTTGTCGATAAAGGGCTCGTTGAGAAGGCACAAAAAGACAGACGGACCAACATCTACTCAATCACGCGACGTGGCGAACGAGAGATAGCTGCTCGAAACGAGTGGNNATCCGACTCTGAATGGCCACGCCGCAGTCGAGATCGAGAACGTGGTTCACGCGGTCGTCTCAAAATCGCGAGGTAAGAGGATAGGTAAAGCAGCCACAGCGTGTGTATCAAAGCGATAACCCCGGCTGTCACTAACTCAGGACAGGCATCATTGCTGGAGAGTCCATATCGTATTCTAAGTCTGCAGGATTACACCACTTCGAACCCTCGCTAAGGACACTGTCACTCGCGGGCTTCGTCACTGCTTACAGCAGCTTCGCTTCGATGTACTGGTCGATATTCTCATTGTCGTCGAGTTCGTTCAGCGTGTCCAGCGCTCCTTCCATCGAGTTGAGGTCCTCGGTCGTGAAGTCGTCCTGTTGGGCCACACGACTTAGACTCACGAGGAGCTTGATTTTGTTCACGTCCGTCTCAAGACGCATCACTTTCGTGACGACGTTCTCGTTGTCGGGGTCGTCCAGTCGGACGAACGCCGGCGGGATTACGTCCCGAAGCAACGCCGAGACGTAGAGGTCGTCGTCGGACGTGGCCGGGACGTCCGAGAGCATTCGCTTGACGATAGCGGCCTTGTCTCCCGTGGTATTGGTAACGACGTTTCGCACAAACGCGTTGGTATCGAGATGTCGCAGGTTCCGGTGTTCGTCGACGTGGACGGGAATGAGCTGTAAGTCCTCGTTGGCGAACTCCGGGGCGATATCGTCTTGGTGGACACAGATGTCTGTGCCGATCGCACCGGGGTCGAAACTAGCGAAGGGGTCAGACAGTGTCACGTCACTTGGCGGTGACACGGCGTCCGCTCGGTCCATCCCATCCAACAGGTACCGGTCCGCCGGGTGTTTACTCCCGTAGTCTTCCCAGGGTATGCGGGTCGTGACGATGAGGATACTCCCGTTCTCAAGCTCCTCCACCATCCACGCCGGCGTGTCCAGAACCCGCTGGCGGCCGCCAAACTGTTCGATTAGCGGCTCCGAGTAGACGCCCAACCAGGGCAGGCGTTCGAGCTCTACCGGTACACCCGATGGGTGACACGTTTTCGGCGGCGGGCCGGTAGTCACTTGAGTCGTGTTTATTACCGCGAGGTACAGCGGGTCGAACTCGACCACAAGCGCGGAGAGGAGTTCGATATAGTCGGCTTTGAACGGTTCCCGCTCTGACTCAGGACGGTCACTCGATTCCGTCGCAAGATTCGAAGCAGCGGTCGATATGTCGAGATACGAATCCGGTATATTATTCTTCCCCGACTCATCGCCGATGTTGAATTCTAGCTGCCTCTCTCCGAGACGGAGAGACAGGGAGTCGACGGTCGTATCGATATCCTCACTGGTACTTGGCGCGTCGTCGCGGTCGAGAGTCATTCCCAGCGTTCGGCCTATCTGGGGTATCCGTCGACAGAGTTCCGCCCGTACCGGTGGGTCTGTATCGAATAGAGAGGCCAAAGCTGTACCGTCACTCATGTTTAACTCTCTACCTGGTCGAAGGATTTGATTGTTACTTCTGTCCCGTCAAACTGTGATTCAATTCTGTCCGCAAGCCCAGTGAGTGATTCCACGTCTTGCACGTCGGAGGGGAAGCTCTCACGCACATCTGAATCGAATGTAACGTCTTTGTTTCTGACGACAACGACGATCTCATCTTGCCCGCTTGCGGCGATAGTGTTCAATTTCTTCCGGAGCGAATTCACGTCGCCTCCAAGTGCGACATCGGCGATGTCATCGCTGTTGAACGAGTCTCTGTACTCATCGGAATCGAAATATGTGTTCTTCGATTCGTAGGCGGCCCCGTTCCGATTGTTGACGTCGATATCGGTTGGGCCGTCTTTCAAGTCGTCTTTGGTGACACCGTCGGGTAGGTCCTCGTCAGCGATATTGTCAGGGTCGACTGTCGCGTCCATCTCGACATCGGCGTTATCGTTGTTCTCGATGACACGCCTTGCGGTACGGGTTTCCCCTGCGAGACCGGTGTAGCCGGACTGGTCACCGGAAATTCTGGTCACAGCATCGTCCAGCCGGTCGACGTCTTGATCGTCGAGATATTCGAGGTCTTCCATGACTCTACCAGGTTCTTCGCCCGGGACACCATCGGGAACGTCGTCTGAATCCTCAAACGCTCTGACGAGTTTCTCTGACGCGTCCTGGTCCAACCCGTTGCGGCTGTCAACGAAGTCCTCGACGGATTTCAGGACCCCATCGCAGGGGCTGTTACAGACATCGGCACGCATGAGCCGAATTGCATCTGTATCAGACCGCGCCATGGACCGCTGCACTATCGCTTTCTCATCCGCATCCAACCCGTCGTACCGCTTGACCGCCGTCGCGAATTCATCGCTATCGACCGAATCGCTCTCGTAGGCCTCAGTAAAGCGCCGCTGGGTAGCGGCGTCGTCCATCTGCAGGAGCGCGTCGGCGGCGTCCTGATCGCTTTCCGCCAGATCGTTGAGCGCGCGACGCCCACTGGGCCCGGTGTTCTCGAAGAGGTCGGTGGCCTTCAGCGTCGGGTCGTTGATGTCGGTGTTGCCCAGGTAATCGCTCCCATCGCTGTCGAGTTGGTCGAACTGCTCGGTCGTCTGCTGGCGCCGGGGCCCGGGCATGTCGTTGAGCTTCGCGCTCATGCGCCCGGTCGGCACGTCCGCGTCGGGGA
>NZ_LRHL01000008.1:0-25440 GCF_001647155.1 Haloarcula sp. K1 | reverse complement strand
GTGATGCCACAGGACTTGTAGGCGTATCTCTACGGAGACACTGAGATTCTTCATCTCCGGCCGGTTACGATTCCACTGCTGCTCTCTGTGCAGGCATGAATCTTTAGCCAATCGTGTATTTATGACAAACTCCGAGGCCCATTGAATCGTTGCGGGTCTTGTGATGCTATCACAATGCAGGTTAGATGCCAATTTTGAGTATACTTTCTGCGGCGGCGGTTGAGTATATGAACGGGTGCGGTTTATACGGTACCGTAGAAAGCACTTCCTTCCTGCGAGAGTCGTGATTTTAATCTCGTGCAGGGTTTTCTGGCCGTCGCGACCGGTGCAGTGCCCACGAGCAGCAGCGATACAACTAAGTTTCGATCCCGTGCTGGGTTTTCTGGCCGTCGCGACGGCTCGGTCTCCGCTCGGGAGAAATCTGCCATATGGTTTCAATCCCGTGCTGGGTTTTCTGGCCGTCGCGACGACAGTCCCGCAGTTCGCCGGCTTCGTGGGTGTCATGCTGTTTCAATCCCGTGCTGGGTTTTCTGGCCGTCGCGACATCGACGACCGTGTCGCCCGGGTCTGGAGCGAACAGTTTCAATCCCGTGCTGGGTTTTCTGGCCGTCGCGACGGGATCATTGGTACTCCCAACGTACCCTGATAAGTTTCAATCCCGTGCTGGGTTTTCTGGCCGTCGCGACTGGATTTCTCCGGAGGTCATGGTTCCTCCACATTTTGTTTCAATCCCGTGCTGGGTTTTCTGGCCGTCGCGACCGTAGAGCGCCGCACCGCCCGCGCTATACCAGATTGTTTCAATCCCGTGCTGGGTTTTCTGGCCGTCGCGACATTCGGACAGTTCCCGGCTCTGGCGGCGAGTACGTGTTTCAATCCCGTGCTGGGTTTTCTGGCCGTCGCGACGGCAGCAATTGTTACGTGGTACTTCCCAGTTTCTGGGTTTCAATCCCGTGCTGGGTTTTCTGGCCGTCGCGACGCCGCCGAATAAGAACGACTGGATGGCGTCAAGGTAGGTTTCAATCCCGTGCTGGGTTTTCTGGCCGTCGCGACAGTTTACGCCGTCCGAAAGCGGCGAGTTTACGGAGTTTGTTTCAATCCCGTGCTGGGTTTTCTGGCCGTCGCGACAATGCATCTGCCATCTGGATCGGTGTCGGAGAGTCGTTTCAATCCCGTGCTGGGTTTTCTGGCCGTCGCGACATGACGAAACTCGGGTTCTTCGACCGCTGCGAGAGTTGTTTCAATCCCGTGCTGGGTTTTCTGGCCGTCGCGACGGCAATACCTCCTTCTTTTCCAATATCTCCGAGGCGTTTCAATCCCGTGCTGGGTTTTCTGGCCGTCGCGACTGTTGGTTAGCCAGTGGAGGAGTCCGGCCCGATCAGTTTCAATCCCGTGCTGGGTTTTCTGGCCGTCGCGACGTCCGAGCATCTCAGGAGGGAGCGACCGATGAGTGAGTTTCAATCCCGTGCTGGGTTTTCTGGCCGTCGCGACACCGAGTTTGCCGGTCGAGCGACCCGCAAACAGTTTCAATCCCGTGCTGGGTTTTCTGGCCGTCGCGACGTGTTGTTGGTCGCTGTGACGGCCCGCACTTGCTGTTTCAATCCCGTGCTGGGTTTTCTGGCCGTCGCGACTTTTCTTTGACCATCGACCAGTCGTCGCTGAGGACCGTGTTTCAATCCCGTGCTGGGTTTTCTGGCCGTCGCGACGGGGCGTGTTGTGGACACGAGCCCCGGGGTTAAGTTTCAATCCCGTGCTGGGTTTTCTGGCCGTCGCGACCTCCTGTATGATACTGGGCTCCGGCGTGCGGAGCTGTTTCAATCCCGTGCTGGGTTTTCTGGCCGTCGCGACGTGAGTTCGGTCATCAAGGTCATCATCACCCCAGTCGGTTTCAATCCCGTGCTGGGTTTTCTGGCCGTCGCGACCCGGCGCAGGCGATACCCTGAGCGCCACCGACCGGTTTCAATCCCGTGCTGGGTTTTCTGGCCGTCGCGACACCATCACTATCAACGATTGAGCGTCCAATTTTTAGTTTCAATCCCGTGCTGGGTTTTCTGGCCGTCGCGACCGTCGGCCGGGACCGCAGGGTGAGCAACTGTCGGCGTTTCAATCCCGTGCTGGGTTTTCTGGCCGTCGCGACCTGAGCCTATCTGTGCCCGTAGTCTTTTACCGACACTGTTTCAATCCCGTGCTGGGTTTTCTGGCCGTCGCGACTGGGCGGCCCGACTGACCGCACCCGTCGACGCGTTTCAATCCCGTGCTGGGTTTTCTGGCCGTCGCGACGACCGCGAAAGAAGTGACCAACATCGCCAACAACGAGTTTCAATCCCGTGCTGGGTTTTCTGGCCGTCGCGACGGTTCGCACATCCGCGTTGACGGTCCGCAGGAACTGTTTCAATCCCGTGCTGGGTTTTCTGGCCGTCGCGACCAACTACCTCGAAAAGGGACAACCGGACTCGATGAGTTTCAATCCCGTGCTGGGTTTTCTGGCCGTCGCGACGAGGCCTATTACGGTGAGGATATGACGCATGGCGTTTCAATCCCGTGCTGGGTTTTCTGGCCGTCGCGACGTTCCCAGTATCTAACGCAACTGACCGATGACCGCGGTTTCAATCCCGTGCTGGGTTTTCTGGCCGTCGCGACAGGGGGTGAAATTACGGTTATATGCCTGAAAAAGCTTTCTCAGCTCGCCAAATCGAGACCCGATTACGTCGACCGGGGCTGTACACTCATTTAATAAAGGTCCACGTAGCTCTGTTCAGAGAACGTTGGATTGCTCATTGGGTGGGTCGGATCCAATATCGGTTGTGTTGTCCTGACAGGACTGACACAACCGATAGATCCGAATTCGGTCACCATCGGCTGGCTCGATATGTGATTCCAGTTCGTCCTCAAGATCGACACGCTCGGCTTTGGTCACATCAACCTCGAACACGCTGTACTGTCGCCAAGCTCCGTATCGCTGGAGTGTTTGGTACACTTGCCGACGGTTTCCATCGTCACTTACGTCGTAAGCTATTGCCAAGCGCATGGTCATTTCGAAAAGGTCAGGGCGTGGTACTCGTCCAGTTCCTCGCTAATCGCCTTCCGCAACAAGATTGTTTGCTGCCGAACAGCCTTTCGGCGTGTGACTGAGTATTCGAAGTACGGATGGGTGAATTCCTCCTGCATGAATTCGTCGAACTTCGAGCAATAGGTTTTGAACGCATCGTCACCGAGGTGGTTATTCTGTGTGAATTCATCGTGCGTGATCACGCCCCGGTTAACCAGCCGCGACACGAACGCGTCACAAAAAATCGGCCTGAACTCTTCTTGAAGGTCCAGCGCCAGCGACGGTCGCCCGTGCCGGTCAGCGTGCAGGACGCCCAAGAAGGGATCGAGGTTGTATTGACGGAGTGCACTCAGGACCTCATTTTTCATGAACACGTACGTCAGCGACAGGAGTGAGTTAATATGGTCTTCAGGCGGTCGCTTTGTCCGTTTCTCGAAGGTCCAGCCCTCAGTGAGTGTCTCGTCAAGACGACTGAAGTACCGTTCACTGGCTTCACCCTCGACACCGCGCAGGTCGTCTTTTGTCGAGACCGTCGTCGCACGGACACCAAGGTCTTTCAGCACGTCTGTTCCATGGACACCTTTCCGTGAGAGCAGCGTCCTAGCATTGCGAATCTTTGCGGAGATCATTGATCTCGCAATGTCCAGTTCAGCAGTCTCACTGAGGGCATATTGTGCTCGGCGAACCTCAGCGATTGTATTCCGTTCCGGGACGAAACTACCACGATATTTGCCATTCTCAGTGAAGTAATTGAGAATGATCCCGTGTTCGTTCGCCTCTGCGACAAACGGTGTCGAGAAGTTTACCCCGCCGAAAACGTTGATCGTTTCGAGCTTCTCCGTGGGAAAGGTGGCAAGTTCGCCCCCATCACCATCGACATCCCAGACAACAATTCTCCCACCACCAGTTCGGACTTGAGTGCCCTGTTTAGTGACATAGACAACCGACTCGTTAAACATCCCCTCGGTTGCTTTCATAATTCACTCTCCCAGCCGGTGCCGCGGGCCTTGTCTGGTTCGAGCATGGCCGTCTCCATAGGCATGCAGTACTCCTGAGCAGAGCAGGCCTCGCATTTCGAGGGGGTGTCAGTGAGTGCAGGAATCTCGTCAACAGACATAGTCTGGATTCTCCTTACGATTTGGTTGACTGCTTGGCGATGCTCCTCTGTGATCCGAACCGAATGTCGTTGGTCCGTGGAATACAAATAAATATATCCAAAATTGACAGGCTCGCCGATTGCTTTGGATAACAGCATACAGTACCCGGCTAGCTGAATTTCATCGTTGGTGTAGTACCCGCCACTTTCAGCTCGCTTCCGCTCAATCGGGGTCAGAACCCCGTCCTCGGATTCAATAATGTCGATTTTGCCATGGAGACCGAGTGAGGTATCACACAAGTATCGTTCATTGATCCAGTTACCTCGGTGAGCAGCATTCTCGTGTTTACTCCGTCCATCGACCAGTTCGTAGGGAGTTCCGATCTCGTCCTGATACCGCTGGTAGTAGAATCGTCGTGGACAGTAGAGGTACTCATTCAGCGCACTCACGTGAACAAGGTCGTCGTGATCTGCAACAGAACTTGTTGACATTACAGCTCACCAAGTTCAATATCGAGTCCATCATCGTCCTGCTGATCTTGTACTCGGCAGTGCAGATAGAGTGCATCGTGACTGAACGCGATTGCAGCCGTATCTCCCTCTGAGTATAGGAGTGGATAGACGAATCCGAACTCACCAATAGAGTATTGTTTTGAAATCTCACTAACATGACCTTCAATTGGATAGCAGAGGATTTCGGTTTCACTGAGGTTGATTTTCAGCTGATCTAGCCCATCGATATCCGGTGAGGTTTCGACCTCCAATCCGGTGCACACTTTCGGCTTCCGAGTCTGCCGTTGTCCCCCACTCAACAGTGAGTACAGTTCACCAGTTGGCTTGAAGCAGAGGTCACGTCCAGTGTACTCTTCGTCGTCTTCGGTTCCATCGCCGTCGTAAGTCCCGTAATAGATGCAGTATCCAATGCTATAGCGTTCTACTCGCGATAGGTCGTCTTCGAGATGATCGGGAATATGTGTAAAAAAGTCATCCCGCTCCAATAACCGGATGTCGCCGTGTCGTAGTAGATATGTCAGATTATAATTCTGGATGACCTGTTGATCTGGGTCATAGACAGATAGTTGGAGACTGTTGCCACGGTACATTTGTAACGTATCGAGAATTTTTGTTTGTACCGCGTCATGGCATCGTTCCGCATCTTGTTTCGAGAATACAGTACCATGCGGTCGGCAAAAGTGCCGTTCGATTCGTTTCCAGCCCTCTTTTCGGATCAGGCCAGCTTCGTCCGTTGGTGCATTCTCTACACGTTTTTCAACATGATGGTAAGCTTCGACAGCCGAATACCGCCAGTCAAACGACTTCGGTGTTGAGTTATCGACGTAGTGTTGTTCAACCAACTCCTCGAATCGATCTCGACCGATCCAATCGTTACCGAACTCATCGATTTCCGGCTGAAGTTGTTTATGTACGTAGGGCGGGAGGTACGCGTAGGCATTTGATATCTCTTCACGTGTTCGGAGACGGCCAAGTCGCTGGAAGAACGTTGCAGCGCTGTGTGCCGAGAACAGCACCTGATCAGTATCGAAATCAACGCCAACTTCGACTGCCGCATTGCTGACAAGCGTGTCAAATCGGTCGAGTTTATCAGCGATGTCTCCACGATGAAACCCGTCGATCCGTTCGACGCTTCCTAGTTCAGAACCTTGCAGTAATCGATATATTTCGTCGACCTCGTGTATGCCATCCAACATCAGAACGGTTCGGCCCTGTGAAAGGCGGTCGATAGTTTCCTCTCGCTGTTCAGCCAAGCGTGTCGCAGTCTGAAATGTCGCTGCTGGCTCTAACTGGAGTTCGAGTGGTGGCAGTACTGGACGGTACTCGGTCGGTAGTTGGCCAGGTGCAAATGCCATAGCTGGCTTGTCGTCCGCTGCCATTGCTGGATGTGGCGTCTCACGCCATCCAAAATCCGTGAGCGGATAGTAGGGCGCAGAGACGGCTTCATCGAACCGCTCGGCTAGCTCCTCGTCAGGAGTCGCACTGAGGAACACGAGGTATGACAGCCGACATATTTCGGTGTCGACATCCTGCATTTCATCCAATAAAAACAGGAGCGTATTCTGTTCTTTTCGTGTCGCTCGATGGAACTCATCAACCACAGCGACTTCGAAGAGATTGATCCCATCAATTCGCTTGTGGTATATTTCTCGACGTAGCAGGACGAATATGTCTGGGTTCGTAAGTAGAATTACCGTTTCTGGCCGCTGAAATGCATCTCGTAGGAGGTACGAAAGTAGCTCTCCATTCGATTCAGCAGCAGGATACTCTGTGGCGTACTCATCTTGGAGTGTGTCACTTGAGACTGCCAGTAAATGGACGTCATCTCCACCGTCGATATCGTCCAGCCGTGACTCGATATTCGCCTGTTGATCTTCAATCAGTGCGTTCGTTGGATACACCGCAACTGTGTCCAGACCTTCCGAAATCGTCGGTGCGAGCCAAGAGAGCGTCTTCCCGGCACCAGTTGGTGCATCGTTCACGAAGACACCTGGAACACCCGTTGTCAGAGCGTCGTGGAGTGCCCACTGGTGGCGGTGGGGTGTGACACCATCGACTGGATAGGAATCGCCAGGATATTCCCGCAATGCAAGTCCCTTCAGTCGGACGGTTGACGAAGATAAATCAGACATCGTCACGTTTCGTTGCGAGGAATTTGGCACCTGTCGGGTAGTGTACGCGGTCAGTAGAATCAATCGGGGATTCTATCGCGTAATGTTCAGTTTCGAACTTGCCCTCGAACCAGAGCGGTGTGGGTTGCATCTGCCGCATTACGACGCCACCGAGTGGCTGTGCGCTATGATCATAGATACTCAGCGGATGGCCTAGCGAGAACGTTCCCGACTTTCGCTTGGCATTGACGGTACGATACTGAACATGGCCTTTTCCACGTTTTTTGCCGAGTCGGATGTATGGTGGGAGCGTTTCTTTGACGGACTCAGCTGTCCGGCCATACGGAAAGACGTAGAACCGGAAGTGGTTGCCCGGCGCTAGCGCTCGTTCACGCTCGAAGGTTGGAAGGTTCTGGCTTGCCTTTCCCGTTGGATCGTTGTCAGCCGGATAGTTCGGGGTCGCGTATGTATCCGTTCTTGCATTTCGGTTGGTCGTGAGATATTCCGTTCGGACCGAATCGGTCTCGACTGCAACAGGTGTAGCCGGGGTCACGTACACTTCGTCTACAATATCTGCTGTATCCTCGATATAGGTTGGCTGTTGGGTAACATCAACGTAGTTGCCACCCGCCAACCCGAGTGCATAGTGCAGTGCTGTGTTGAGGATATATGGGTCGGTATCGGCCATCCGACCAACCTCCCGAGATGCAAATCCGACTTTTCCGTGTGTTGTCAGCGTTGCTTCGAGTATTTCCATGGCTTGGATTAGTTCTCGTCTGCTGCGATTGCATCGTCGATGAACGACTGTGAGTGGGGTTGTTGAGCTTCGAGCATAGCCTGGAGGTCATCGTCACCTGTGAGCGCCAGTAATTCATCAAGAACCTCGTCATCGACGGGGGCCTGTGCAATCGTTTCCTCGCACGCAGTGTCGTACGTCTCCCGGACGTATGTCGCTGCTTTGTCAGCATTTAGTGCCGGAGCTTGGACGACATCACCAAGCGTTCGATCACTCTTGCTGGCGAACGAGACAATCGTTTCGGCAGTCAGTTCTCGGTTTGACGGACCCTCTTCAGAACCAGTGTAGAGGCCGAGAATACGATTGTTAACTCTTCCAAGCCGAGTCGTTGCCGCCCCGTAGCGTTTGTTTCGGCTCGTGATCGCAGCGACGAACGCCACTTCCGCAGGTGTTGCGTCACGAAGAGTTATTGTACATGGGAACAGCGTTCCCGGTTCGAAAAAGTCCGGCTCTCGAATGTTGGCAGTCGATCCTTTAGCGTACCCCTCACCGGGTGCGTTCTGGAATTTCTCATCTATACACGCACTGGCATCGCGGACAGTAAACGCTGTATCGTACATCACTCGCGACGTGACGCCGATATCCACATCGTCGTCTCCACTAGCAGCACTACCATAAAGTGCTGACTCGACAGACTGAGGATTCATGTCGTTAACGTCCATCGAATCACTCTGGTCGTACTCCAATAGTTCACGCTGAATCGCTTTTCCAGTCCGGCGATCGCTCCCGGTCTGTTTCCGCATAAACATCAGTCCGGGTGAGTACTCAATGCTCCCGTCGTCGCCAATAACCGATAGTGAAGTGATGTCGGCATCCTGCCCATTCGTTGTGAAGACGGCATGGCTCTCCAATTCCCGGAGTACTAACAACGTCGTGTAGTTCGTTCCGGGCGTGTTGGTCATACCATCGATTGGAACAGTGCCATCGGCGAGTGCGTCGGTAATGCTGTCTGGAATCATTGTTAGACTTGATCTGCTGTCTGTTTCTCTGCACTATCTTCTTCGTAGTACTCTGCCTCTGCGCGGAGTGTTGCACCGAAGAAACCGTCTGCGAGATTATTTTCGAGACGCTTCAGTTGAGAGGGGCGCCCGTTAGCAATCCCGTAGAGGATTTCATCGACGAAGTATCTCGCGTACTCTTCGATACGCTTCTGAAGCGGTGTTCCAGCGTCTGACTCTTCGGCACTGACCGGGTAGACTGCGTCGCCGGCCTGCCGGTCGATCATCTTTTGAAGTCGCCCAGAGACACACATCCTGTAGTCTTCTCTGTCGAGTTGTTGTCCTGTCTTCGAGACCGCTTTGACGCTCTCACGGAACACGCGCTCGACACGATGGGGTTTCCGGTTGTGTCCGCTCGCCGGCCGGATGGCATCGTATGCGAGATCTGCGAGTGTCGTGATACGATTGTGTGGTGTGTTACTCATCTGTGAATTGGATTGTCTGATCTCGTTTCGTTGATCGAGTGCGACTGCATACCTCATCAGGGCAGGTATGTACGGCCCCTCATCTGAGGTCTGGACAGCACGCTTGAGTAGATACGACCCCGGCAACAGCTCGTTCCGTGTCGTCCGGAGGTATTTCGCGAACAGAGAGTCATTGCGGTCGTTACCCTGGATTGCGTATCCAAGCTTCACAACGGCAGCTGCTGACTGAAGTACTGACCGAAGACTGGTCAGTGGGACAGTCTCACCGTAGAACCTCGTCACCTGCGTAAACCCGCTCCCGATCTTTGCAAACTCCGGGAAGTCACGGGAGCGCATCTCCGGAACGGGCGACGAACTCAGATACACACGCATCCCGGTGTAGGCGCTCACGGAGAGGGCCAGAAACGCACCGAAAAATTGGAACTCAGTGTCGTTATCCGGGTTCTTGAAGTAACCGACTGTCTGGGCACCGAACTGCTGATTACGGTCGAACTGTTGGGAGAGTGACTCGATCATCGTTCGTCCGTTCCCTTCCGGCTGTGTCAATTCGTCCATCACGCCGGTGAACTCTTCGAGAGAGTCGATATCAAACACCCGCTCGGCAAGTCGTCCCAATCGAACCCGGTTTTCACCAGTGAATCGGTTGACCAAGCGAGAATAAAGCTGCCAGGAGTAGGGTGTATAAAAGTAGTCAGGAACCAAGTGGAAAAACAATCGACCTTCGTCTCGTCGGGAGGCTGCTGTCTCGCGCAACGAGAATTCGATTCGACAGGTGGAACACAGTAGGAGTTTATCTCGTTTCATTCCACCGACCATCTCCCTGTTCGAGAACCCACCCTGCAACGTTGTCAGGGATTGTTTCGATTTCATTGGTCCAAGGTTCCCACCCGCCGCGACGCCACGGTTACACAGCGTACAGGTCTTTCCCCGTGATGATTTGACGTATTCGTCGTAGGTATCGACCGTCGCACTCGTGAGAGTGAGGTTGCCACCACCGATACGGAGGTTTTCACCGATGAACGCTTGGACCTCTGTCGACATATCACCCGCGTGTGCGTTCTGAATGAGGGTCCGCCAATCAGTGTCATCGTCAACGAGTGCGGCCAATCCATCTGACAGTGTCGTAACGATCTCGTCTTCAACAGTGGGAATTACGGGTCCGGTTCCATGTCGATCGAGAAGCGCTTGTGCAATTGCATACGAATATTCCCATTTGCCACCACTGGTCAGCTCCGAGGTAGTGTCTTCAGAGAGAGCAACAAGCTCCTCGGATAGCTCACCAGAAAGATCGAACGCAGTGACAGTGGCTCGAATCAGGTCGTCCGCAGTTCGATCGTTGGGAAGCAGAGGGTCGACAAACCAGCTTTTTATTGTGTTCACGAACCGACCGAGACCGTACTGTTGCTCCGTCTTCTCGAACTCAGTCCCCAGTTCATCTTCCAACAGTTCCATCGACTCTGTGGCAGCGTCCGTGGCACTATTGTCCGCATCGCCGTCAGTAATCCCCTTCCGAACAACGGCTTGCAACATTGTTCCACTCCCAGCGTAGAAAAAATCGGGCTCGTTCAGACTGTAGAGTCCCTGGGCGCCAACAATCGAGAAGTTTGAGCGCAATTGGTCGACATCGTTGTACGATGGGTGGGAATCGCCGATACTATCTTCCAGCTGTGAAGTGATTGCGGCAACGATGTCTTCCTCAGTCTCTGGCCGGTCTTGATCCGATGGCGCGAGGTACACACAGCCATCCTGGTACATCGTGAGTAGCTGGTGATTATATTCCTCTTGTAGATACTCGCTCACGGCCTTATTCAACAAGTTCGTGAAAATGCCACTGACGTGGTCGGTCTGATGGTATGCGAGTTCGACACTTCCACTGGGGAATGCCTCGCGGAACCGATCTTGAACGCGGGCATTCACCGCTGCCTCTGGTGTCGTCGAGGACGCCATCGCGTCAGCCAGTCGGATTAGTGGCCGATACTCTCGCCAAGTTGTTGTAACGCGTGCAGAGTTAGCGTTGTCAGTCTCGTGATGGTCGACAGCGCACGAACGGAACGTTCGCATTGAGAGTGTCGAGTCAGGGTCATCCTGAATAGCGCTAAATTCGTCCAGTCCGATTTCCTTGATAAATGGCTCCAGCTCCTTGATTTGGATATCAAACCGTTCATCTGGACTCTCGTCTTCTTCACGGAGCTTGTGATAGTCGTGAGCGACCGCGAGTGCAACGAGATGGCGGAGTTTTTTCGGTGTAATCGGAGGAAGATCAGTATTCTCTACTTGTCGGGCAAGCTGGTGTAAAAAGTATACTAGATTTCGAGTATGATTGAGCATCGACTGGTCGACTTTGCTGTATTCGATGCTCTTGTTCGGGAGGAACGACCAGCCTGCCTCCACGAGCTGTGGGTCGATTTCTGAAATATACTCGCTTAAAATACTATCCAATTTTGACTCGACAGTCTCTGTATCGGAATCAACCCCGAATTCTTCCTCTGGGTCTTCGAAGAGAGACTGTGAAAACGAGTCAACGCCTTCAGTAGGTGCTCCGTCTGAATCACCATCGCCCTCTGACCCAATTTCATCGAGTTTTGCCTGCTTTCTATCGTTGTCGGTCATCAGTCTTTAATCTCCAAGCTCACCTGCCCACAGCCCCGAGCAACAGCGCTCCCGACGCCCGAGTATTCAGCGAACATCCCGAGCGCCGATACCGCGTTCTCGACGGACTCACTGGCTCCTTTGAATTCGTAGGCACAGTCACCAGTGAAACCCTGCCGGAAAATATTCCGCGTTTCACCGTCTCCGTTTTTCACGCGGTTGACCAACACTGAATGGGTATCGTACGTGCGTGCGTCGGGTTTCTCGATTACGTTCGCCTCAATCGCCTCCCGGCTCAACTCAAGCTCCAATTCCTCCGGAGCAGACCGGTTCCACTTCCCTAACAGTGACGAGAATACGGCACCCCGATGAGGAAACATCGTCGTAATTTCATCGGCTTCCTCAATGCAGGTCGCCGTTTCGAAGGACATCTCGATGGTCGGGTTATCCATCGACCCCGCCTCATCCAGTAGCTCGGCCTGTGTCGTGTTCAGACTCTCGAACTGCTCAACGTGCAATTCCCCGTGACTCAACTCGATACGATCACCTTCCAAGACGAGTGCGTTCACTAGCGCCTGAAAAATCTCGGTGTCGGCAGGATCTACTACGCCAAGTGTTAGCTGATATGTCTCATCTGGCAGGAGCAACTTGTGATAGGCACGGTCACTATCACCGAACACACCACGAAGGCCACTGCTGTGGAGACTCCCAAGTGACGAGTCATGAATGTGTCCGCTCACGTCCGCATCAACAGCTTCGAGCACACCCAATAGCGCCGAATACACGGAGTATCCGTCCGAGATCGGCACTGGAAACCGAGATTCCGGCCGAGCCGTGATGTGGATTTGGCGTAATCTATTATTTGTCGAGACTTCTTGTTTGTTCATCAGGTGCGTCCGGGTCGTTGGCCCAGTAGCATCATAAGCGTTTCCCAAAAGTGGGACGATTTCAATTTCATGCAACCAAAATTGGATAGGCGTCAATTTCACTGACACGCAACAGTACTATTTTTGCGGGTCACACCGATTAGCAGGTAATGCACACATATCTCTCAGCGATTGGTTTTAACAGTACAAGCGTCACCCGGCCGCTGCTGAGCCACGGTGTCGACACCGGCGACACAGTCGTCTTAATACGGCCAGATCAGGAACCAGATTCACGCGCCGAGGAAGCGATTGGGGATGTCGAACGCCTCTTACAGGAGATTGAACCGGACCTCAATCTTACAACAGAACAGATCACACACGGAGATTTTCAGACAGCTGTTTTGGAATGTAGTGATTTGATCCGGGCAGCAGACGGTGAGCGAATTGTTTCGCTCGGTGGCGGAGCACGGGACGTGTTGCTGCCATTCACGATTGCTGCAATGACACACGTTCGATTGCTGTCTGCTGCACTGTTTTTCAGCGATCTTGATGGAACAGTGCGGGAGTGGGATCTTCCTCGGTTGACTGCCCAAATTCAACAGACGACGATGTCAACACTCCAGACGATTGCCAATGCAGAGGGGGCAATCTCGATACCCGACCTGACTGCGGAGACTGGCAACTCGAAAAGTACGGTGACACGCCACGTCACCGCACTTGCCGATGCAGGAGCGGTCGAGACATGGACAGACGGGAAAACCAAGTTCGCACAGGTGACTCTGACCGGACAATTGCTCCTTCGAGATGATGTCTGACTACGTGGACCTTTATTAAATGAGTGTACAGCCCCGGTCGACGTAACCGGGTCTTTGTTTGGCGGGCTGAGAAAGACTTTTCAGCCCTATAACCGTATTTTCACCCCCTGTCGAAGCGGTCAGAAAACCCGAACCGGGATTGAAACGCAGTCGTTCCCACAGAAGCGCCGCCCATCAGCGTGTCGAAGCGGTCAGAAAACCCGAACCGGGATTGAAACACCTCCGGCAGATGCTCAACGGCCTTCGTGAAGGTCGAAGCGGTCAGAAAACCCGAACCGGGATTGAAACCAGTCGGTCAGTACATCAGCAATAGACATCACGAACGGTCGAAGCGGTCAGAAAACCCGAACCGGGATTGAAACTGGAAGCGCACCGTCCCGCGCACCGTCCCGCTGTACGGTCGAAGCGGTCAGAAAACCCGAACCGGGATTGAAACACCACTACTCAGGAAGATCACGACCATAGCGGCCGTCGAAGCGGTCAGAAAACCCGAACCGGGATTGAAACACCTCCACAGAGCGGCCACGGACGAGAGCGAGCGGAGGTCGAAGCGGTCAGAAAACCCGAACCGGGATTGAAACACGGTCTATCAAGGCGCTCACGCTCGAAAACGTCTTGACGTCGAAGCGGTCAGAAAACCCGAACCGGGATTGAAACCTCGGTCGCCCACAGTCCGTTGAGCGTCACGTTGTTGTCGAAGCGGTCAGAAAACCCGAACCGGGATTGAAACAACGACGTGGTCGACACCGACGCCGGCCCGATGCTGTCGAAGCGGTCAGAAAACCCGAACCGGGATTGAAACAAGTCGACCACACCACCACCGACGGCGTTCTCGTCGGTCGAAGCGGTCAGAAAACCCGAACCGGGATTGAAACGGTACTCGAAGTACTGTTGTCTGAGTATGTCCGGTCGAAGCGGTCAGAAAACCCGAACCGGGATTGAAACTCTCCGTGAATATCGGTGATGTTGCTGAATCGGCAGGTCGAAGCGGTCAGAAAACCCGAACCGGGATTGAAACAGGGCCTGTTCTCTGGCTTCGATTTGAGCCCGCTTGGTCGAAGCGGCCAGAAAACCCGAACCGGGATTGAAACCACGACGTGGTTATCCTCGACGGCGCTGCATCGACTGTCGAAGCGGCCAGAAAACCTGAACCGGGATTGAATGTCGACACTGCGGGTGAGCGATTAGCGACAGCACAAGCTTGTCGGTCGGGTGCCGCTCTGGCCACTCATTGAGGTGATTACTGCCTCCCCAACGTCAGCTCATCGACGTGGTCAACCCTCAGTACTCGTCAAACGACAGAGCTAAAGCTAACAGACCGGGCAATGGCGTGCTCGCGGGCGTGCTGGCAAGCGGTTTAGTGTAGCCCTTCAGTCCGCGACAGTCCCTCCATCAGTCAGTGCCGACGGCTGCTGTCCGCCACCGTAGGAGCCCAGCGTCGTCTCGCCGCTGTCAGCAAGCTTCGAGTCGCCGTCGGCGTTCGCGAACTCTCTGATGGTCCGGGCCATATCGGGGTGGTCGATTTCGAGTTCGGTCAGATTCAGGCGCAGCACCTGCTGTCTGTCTGGTTTGCCAGTCCCGATCCCGAAGTGCTCAGCGGCTTCTTGCATCACTTCATGCATCACTGGTCTCGAAATCTCATCGTCGAACACCGCTTCCCGAAGTTCCCGCTCAGGGAGCGTTACGTCCTTTGAGGACGTCGCCATTGCGCGGCGTCCAACGGTGTAGATGAGGCGGCGCTTCATTTCGTCAGTATCCAGTAGGTCAACCGAGCGGCGGCACTCAGCGGGCGTTTCGTCGGGGGCGATCTCCTCGGCTTGGTCGCGAGAGATCCACAGCTCCCCGTTGTTCGGGTGGCGTTCGTAGTCGAGGCGGTCGATCACGAGGTCACGGTACTTTTCCAGCGTTGGGTCAGATGCTTTCGGTCCCTCGGCGGCGATGTTGTGGATGCTCTCGTTCAGGACCTCGTCAGTGAACGACTCGCCGACATCGTGGCAGATGGCAATGGTCTTGCGCTGGACGCTGCTGAGACTCTTATCAGAGTCGTCGTTGAGCTCGCCCAGCATGGATTCGGCGTCGTCGACGACACGGTCGAGCTTGTCTTCTACGCGGCGTGAGCGGCCGCCATCGCGATAGACGTTCAGTGCGCGTGCGAGAGCGACGCCGTAGTTGTAGTCCGTGTGCTCGTCGACGTATGCACAAAACTCCTCTTTGAGTATCGTCCCGACGCGGATGCCGATGCGGGTCGGTTCCTGAGACGCCAGATCAGATTTTATTTTTTCGCTGGCGTGGTCCGGAGAGCGGCCGGCGGCTGAGACGAGTCGGTCAACGAGCGTCTCAACGCGAGCATAGCCATCCGCGTCAATGTATTGCTCCATCGCGAGTTCGGCTTCACGACCGAGATAGCCCTCAGCAACCCCGAATTGGGATTCGACGTGGCGACAGAACTGGTCCCACTCATCTACGGGAACCATCCAGTCTATTTTCGAGGTGTCCCGCATCAGGACTCCACCTTCCGAAGGGCGGACCCACACCCACACACCTTCGCTGCCGACAGCGGCAGTTCTCCATTTGATTAGCGTTCTTCGACCACTATCGACGACTCATCTCAATAGACTAGGTAACTCAGGTCAGGTTAATTGGCGATGCTTTGTGAGGTACTGATACTACATAATCCGTATAGAGGGCCAAGGATGGTAGAGCGATTGCGTTCATCAATGTCCCAGCGGGTCTACGTCTGACTGACTGGATCTACGAGGTCAAGATCTGCAACAGCGTCAGAATGTCTCTCGTGGATTTTCAGCAAGTCGACAGGGTCATCAGGTCCCGCCGAGCCAATCAGCCTCCGATATCCACGGATTTCGTGCTCGTTTGCGAGAACCAGTTCACCGTCTTCACACTCGATAGGAGACCCGGGATGCACTGCTAGTGCTTCTGCAGCAATGAGTACGACTTCATCAGGGACACTGTCTTCGTGGAAATACTGATCCTGGAGATCAGCGACAGAGGCCCGACCGTTTTCCCCACCCTCAAGCTTGAGGACGACTGTTCTCGCAACTTCAGCCACGTCTGCCGGATTATCTGCCTCCAGACAGCGAGGCTCAAAACTCACCGTACATTTTCGGTTCGTCTCTGGGTACTTATATCATAGCTCCATCTGTGGATATTCACGAATTCACACTGATATTCATAATTCCATAGAATTATAACTCTGCGTGTCTAGTTGATGAATATGGTGCCAGCTGACGGCGTCGCCAGAGGCTCGGCAATCGAGGAGTTCGAGCGCCTGCTGGACAAGAAAGGACTTGTGCGACTTCTCGACGTGTTCCTCGCGAATCGGGAGATCCCAGTTTCAACTCAAGGCTTAATTGAGTTTACCAGAGATAGTCAACCGACAGTCTCTCGACGAACAGATGATCTGATTGAAATCGGAATCATCGAGGAATCGGAAGGGAGCTCACCCAAGATGTTCCGTCTGAATATGGAGCATCCAGCAGCCTCAGGCCTCCTCAGTGCTTACGAAGCGCTGCACGAACACGTTGATGAAATTCAGGAATCGAGCGAAGAATTTGAGCCAGAGAGTTATGACTTCGATTCGGGGTCGCCCTTCGTTGAGCTCTTCCGATACCCGACAAACGGGGCAATACTGTCTGCGCTGCTCCACTACCCGGATGCCAAATTATCCAAGAGAGATATTGCAGAGATTGCGGATGTGGACTCCACGACAGTCGGGGACAACATTCCAATACTCGTTCGTATCGGGATCGCCACTCGTGAGGGTGAAGACTCACGAAACCCCAAGTATTCGCTTGATCGCGAGCATCCAGCCGCGGATGGATTCCTTGAGGCGATCGCAAAGCTCCAAGTCGCGAAGGGGCCAATGATCCCGACAGAATCTGAGGCTCACGAAGCCTCCGAACAGGAGGTTATCTCGAGCCTCCACGAGCAACTCCGCGAGGTTATGTCGGCATTCGGGGTTCAACCCGAAGAAGCCGACGGGGCTGCCGCTACTCAAGCAAGCAGCCGTGCAGATACGAGAGCCTCGGCAGAGGAACCGGATCAGGCATTTTGTTACGAAGATCAACGGCTCCGATTTGAACAAAGAGCCGATTCCGTTCCGAGGACGGCCGCATAAGTATGGGTAATCTGGAATTAGCGGATGTCGTTGATACTGTCGAGGAATGCGTTCAGGGTATCGGGTACCCCAATACAGAACAAATCGAACTTCCCCCACCGCCAGAAGAAGGCGAAGACAGGTCTCGGCCTCCAGAGAGTGGTATGCAAGTAATTATTGTAGACGTCGAAACCGGCCCGAGTTTCACCGTTATTGCGAAACCTGAGACGGAATACTTCAAGATCCAATCTACCTATCCTCTCTGGCAAGATCTCGCTGAAGCCTTGACGCCAGATGCAGCAAAGGAATTTATCCCGGATGAGATCCAAGCGGACATCCCTGAAGACCACCCGATTCGGTCAGAGCTTGCGAAGGGGGCTCTTGAAGATGAAGAGCACCGCTTGAGAGCGCTTGGTGCCTTCGAACTTCTTCGACGAGTGGATCTGGATATCAGGAAAGATCTCGTGTACCAACTATCGAGGATCTTCACCCGAGCGGAAGTGAAGCACTTTGTGGGGTCTCCTGATTCGGAAGCAGCCCCCCACGAGTTCATCGTTGAGTATAAGATATTCCCGTACTCAGACCAATTCGGATACCGGGAGTTGAATGACGCCATTGAGCGGGTTCGAATGGCTGCTCAGCGGGGGACGCTTTACCTCCGTTATGCGTTCAATCTTGGTGTTGATCTTGAAGGCAGCACAGCAGGTGAAATCGATTCGAATCCTGATCCACCGGGTGAAATTCAATCCCTCGAAGACCGGGACGGGGTCAACGGTCCTCCGTAGGGATTTTTGAGTTTTACTCGGGCCTCAGTCGGTTTCTCTTCAGGACTGTCATGTCACCTGATCGTGTGAATCAAAGACATCGCTGGGAACAGTCCAGTTGAGGTCGTCAATGAGCCGTGTGACTTTGTAATCCCCAGACTGGCTTGTCAGAGTCTCCGCCGTAATGTCGGATTTATCAAAGGAATCGAAACTTCTTGGGTTTGCCGAAAATCCGGATAAGGGACGACGAAAAACCTGCTCCATGGAATTAGTATAAATAAGGACGAATCCGAATCTGACTCGATTCTTCTCATCAACTAACTGTTCTGCAATTTTCCCCTGGAATGTAGTACGTCCTGCCCCGTGGGTTGTCGGCAGGGCCAGCTTTGGCTCTCCACGAAGAAGCTCTAATCCCGGCTCTGGAGTAATCAATGCGCCATTCCCAACTGGCGAGTCAGTCACGGTTCTGGCAGACTCCATCGCACACTCTCCAGAGACGAGTGGCGGGTTGTTCGCACAATCTGGGAAATAAACCAAACAGGCCAAATGAACTTGTTGGGCAGTCTCACCCCCGTGATTTTCTACTCCGATACTCGCCCAGAGTCCATTTTCATGTTCAGTGATAGTGAACTCTGATTCAGAAGAGGACTCAGTTTTTGGCTTCCCGTCGTGAAGTTGGAGGCCTTTCTCATGCACACCCAGCAATGGAACTTTCTCCTGCCGCATACTTTCCAATTGCTCGGTCTGGGTTTCTACCTGCTCTTGCATGATGTCATTCTGGCTCAAATATACTGCGGTTAATGCGAGAGATACCGCTAGACTCCCGAATGTCCCGGCAGCACTAATAAGCAAGTCTAATGGGTTTACTGAGGCACTCTGTTGCGATCCTCCACTGACAGTTGCCTCGATTGCTGAGACCACGATGGTAGAGATGGTCCAATCAGGTCCAAGTAATAGTAGAGCGGCTACTTCGAATAACAGCAGTGCAATCAAGAATAGGACAAGCGCGATAAATGCTGAAGACCAGAACACAAGTGTAGAAGCTTCCAAGCCGTTTTCCTCCGCCCCATCTTTCGTCATTCGGATCCTTGGTACCCAATCGAATGTCTTGTAACTACTGAACGAATCCGCAGGGGGTAGGATCAGTCGATCACATCGACAGCCGCGTAACCCCGTTTGATGACGGTGAACCAAACCGAACTAGCTGTGGAGCATCTTCGAACCACTAGTGAGCATGATTTTCGGGATGGACCGTCGCTGCCGGCGGCGGACTGCCGCCGACGCGACAGTGTCACCACTGACGACCGCTGTCCGGACCGATGGACAGCTACTGGAAGAACCGGTCGTCAAGTGGCTGGTTCGCTGGAACAGACCTGCGGACACCAAGTGCTGTCCAAGCTGCGCGAAGCGTCATTTCGCAGAACTCCGTGAACGACCACTGCAAGAGGCGGCGCCCCACAGGCGGGGCGCCCCAGACTGAACATCCTCTCCAAGCAGACGCTTACTCTAACCCGATGTGATCGACTGAGGATTGGTTGAGAGGTCCAGGCTGGATATGTGGCAACATCGTTCACTCGAGCTTCCTGCAATTCACAGGGCCCGCTTGGGGCTGGGACAGTTCAATCGGGAGAATATGGCTCTGTTGAAATCCTATTCTTCAGATAGATTCTTGCCTGAAGCAGCTGGTCGATGAGTGTTGCGTGGTTCACAATAACTAAGAGCTCCGTGGCGATTTTCCACAGTGGCCCTCCAACATAGACCACCTGTCCCGCGAGTTGTCACGGCCGTACTACGAGGATGCCTTCCCCGCTCACGATATGCTTCCACGCGAAGCGCGTGCGTGACGTTGCGCTCCAATTTGCGACCCAGCATCCGGCAGCGTCAACCGGGATATCCTCGCCGCAGCAGCGTGGCTTCACGATATCGGGCGGCCACTCGAACGCATTGGGGAAATCGACGACCACGACGACTGGGCAGCCGACGAAGCCACGACCCTCCTCGCAGCCGAAGGGGTCGCATCAGATCGGATTACCGCGATCGGACATAGCCTGCGAGCACACAGCATCCGGGCGAGCTCACTAGATCCCGAAACGATTGAGGTACAGTTGCTCTTCAACGCTGACAAACTCGACGCAACCGGCGTGGTCGGGCTTGGTCGCCTCGCCTGTATTGTCGGTGAACGATTCCAAGACAATGATTGGTCGTGATTATCCCTGTAATCTGTACTAGCTTCAGAGCATACAGGGACACACACCCCGGGTGTCGAGTGTAAATCAACAGGATGGTGGGTACCCGATCAGAACACTGTAGTACGCCTAATGTTGTTAGCTGCTGTTTTCGAGTGGTAGAGACCCCTAAGATCTTTTTTCAGCTCTTCTTACTACTACTAGCTATAAACTATTTATATATTTTATTGTATCAGCAATAAATAAATCATATAATGTAGCATAAGCGAGTCTAAGTCGGATATAGAAGCACTAGCAATATTGTTTATAAGCGACTCTAGTACTCCAATGCATAGCTATCTCTGGACAACACATGAGTTGCACAGTAATCCCTACTGAGTCATCGATCTGTCCGCAGACAGTATGTATACTCGTGTTAACCGTATTTCTCTCTACTCTGTCTAACGGCAAGAAGGTCTTAGACAGTCAGCATTGGCAGTTTACACTCGACACCCGGGGTGTGTGTCTTCAAAAACGTTCTTCAATAAACACCTAAAGAGACATAGCGACTACCAGTGTTACACTCGACACCCGGAGGGGTGTACTACTTTCTTTTCCTTGGAAATACACTATACTATTGATGCCGTATAGGCTCTACTAACAGTAGAATCAATCGTTTACACTCGACAGATGGTGTGTGATAGAGGCATAGTTTTATATACTACACCGACTGTCGTGTGTAATATGAGGTGGCTCCTCTGGGGGCATATATTCATATGAGTAACGAGAAACAGAGTTCCCTCGACTCAATTTGGGAAAGCGAGGATCCGATTTTCGCGGATAAAGAGCTTCTCGATATCGAACATATTCCGGATGAGGAGCGGATCATTGGCCGTGAAGATGAAATATCTAACCTGGCCAATAGCATTCATCCTGCAATCCGAGGTGGAAAGCCCAGAAACACGTTAATTTACGGAAAGACGGGAACTGGCAAGAGTCTCGTTGCCAAACACGTTACTCAAAGTGCTGAAGACTTCGCTCACGATGAGGGTACGAAACTTGATCGCGCATATATCGATTGTACTCAAGCAACAACAGAGACACAGGTGGTAATCAAACTCGGTCGGACATTCAACCGACCAGATGAAACAGATATCTCTGTACCACCTTCGGGATTATCGACGAATGCATACTATGATCGTCTTTGGGAGATACTTGATACTCTCCATGATGTCGTTATCATCATTCTCGACGAGGTTGACAAACTCCAAGAAAACAACGTGCTAATGCAACTCTCCCGAGCTGGTGAAGCCGGGAAGATCGACTCGTGTAAGGTTGGTATCCTCGCGATCAGCAACAAAATCTCGTTTAAAGATTCTCTCGATGAGCGAGTCCTCAGTAGTCTACAAGAGCGTGAGTTTATCTTCCCTCCCTACGACGCAAACCAGCTCCGCGAAATTATGCGTCATCGCCAGGATGCATTTCGTGAAGGTGTCCTCACCGATGATGTGATTCCTCTGGCGTCTGCGTTCGCTGCACAAGAGCACGGTGACGCTCGAAAAGCACTAGATATCCTTCGAAATGCAGGCGAACTTGCAAAAGACGATAACAGTGATGTTGTGCAAGAAAACCATGTCCGAAATGCACGTGAGAAAGCGGATATCGATCGATTCTCTAAGCTTCTCCAAGATCAGCCTACACAATCGAAAGCAGCAGTGTACGCCCTTTCATTGATTGCAGAGGGGAGCAATCAGGAAGAGTTCCCTACTCGTAAAATCTATGAACGGTACGAGCAGCTCACGGAGTCACTAGATATTAACCCTCTCTCACAAAGACGGATGTCTGATCGGCTGAATGAACAGGCGTTTCTAGATATCCTCGGCGTCACGGATCGGGTTGGACGCGGCCGTGGGAAGGGCATGACCAATTTTTACTACCTACTGGAGGAGCCTAAGGTCGTACAAAGTGCCATTGAATCTGATCAGCGGTTTTCCCCCGAGCAGTAATTCACGATTTTACACTCGACAGTCGGGGTGTCTCACTCGAACTTTCGGACTGATAGATCCCAAGAATATCTAAACAAAGGTCTGAATGGTATGATACGCGATTTAATGTCCATTTACACTCGACACCCGGGGTGGTCCTCAATTCGGATACGAGCGAATGAGTGTGACACCCTCTGCAACGGAACGGGGTGGTTTCCTGCGTGGAGATACCAGCTAATCACTGGAGTGGGTTTTGACTCGAACTCGCCGAGCGTCATTTGCTGTGGTAGGCTCTGCTCAGAGCGAGTCGTGGCGCTGTGACTTCACTGCAGTCATCTTTGGCTGGCCCAATTATGTTAAATATATCACCAGCAGGCACCGTCAATATTAGCTCTTTAATTGACGTAATATCTGACATAGTATCTGGGAGTTCTGAGGCTGAAATACTAGTTAACAAGACTACTAGTTGATATACTAATACGTATTCCACTTAGCATTAGGATTCATGCGGTTCGAAAATTAAGGCATTGCCGAGTAAGACTACCTATCACAATCTAGTACTCTTAATTTTGTTCACAAGTTTTTTGATAGTCCCACTGTCAATACGTTCTGGCGAATTCAGAACAGGATTCGCCAACTGTGTAAGAAAGGTAACACAACAACGGTAGCGGATCACCAGTGGGGAATCGGTGGGCAAGCAAGACCGCAAAACCAGAGACATCTATGTCAACTCAAACCAACGAATCGAACGCATCGACCACACAACCAACACTCTACACTCACGCGAAGCGGCGGTTTGCTGACGCCTGGCTCACGCCCGGCGTGCGGCAGACAACGCAGTTACTGCTGGTCCTCACGCTGTTTGCTGGCTCGGCGATGGGCCAGACCGACGTCGGGAACATCTACTGTGACACTGCTGTCGAGGACGGCGTCGACGTCGTCTTCGGAGCGCTGGCTGGTCTTGGCCTGCCAGCAACGATGGTGTTCGTCGGTCGCAGTGGCCTGTCGTATATGCGGGCCTCTGGCAACCCGAACCAGCAAAACGAGGCCCGCCGGGACCTCATCCTCTCGCTGGTGGGCCTCGGCGTCGTCGTCCTGGCAATCGTGGCTCCGGAACTCATCACGAAGTTCGGGGACAACGTTGGCTTTGGCTTCTCGGACTGCGTGACCCCATTCTAACCGATGGGACCACTCCGCTCACTGCTGATGATCGCGGCCCTTTGCTCGCTGCTCTCGACAGCCGCCGCTGCGGGGCCTGCGTCTGCTGGCAGCAACCCAGCCCAGATTGAGCGGGGGACGGCACACTCCCTCACTGACGCGAGTCACGGTGGCGTGGGGATACTCCAACAGAACGCCACCGCGCCGAATGGCTCCAGTAGGGAGAGAACACAGACGAATCGCACTGACAACAACGACTCCGGCGTCCGAGACCCAGCAGGCAACGGGACAACAGCCAACGGAACCGAGGGCAACGAGTCCGTTGATCGAGGGCCAGCAGCGAACCAGACAGGCGTGAACAGATCCGTCGAACTCGGAGCAAGGCAGAACCTCAGCGCAAAAGTCTCGTGCTACGAGAACGCCTCGAACCCGCCGGCCAATGCGTCAGTGGGAGAAAACGCGACAGCAGGCGTTGTGCCTCCGAACCGGTCCTACAACCACAACCACACGTTCTTCCGTGCGCTGTGGTCTGGCGACCCCGATCATCCGAACCTCACACGGGCTGACCGGGCCGAGGCTGAGAACGGCACGCTGGCCGTCCTCCCCTCATGCACGGGGGACATGGTCTCTCGTGAGCCATCGAACACGACGCTGTGGAACCGGCCCGAACACGACTCGTTCCGGACTGGCATCGAGAACGCCTCCTACCCAGTGAACGTCACGGATACTCGCTCTGGACTCTGGATTCGTGACGCCTACGTCGCGTTTTTCAGCATCGAGCCATCGACAGTCGTCCATCGAGAGGGAGGAACGGAACGGCTGGTCCGTCCGAACGGAACCGTTCGTGCCATCCACGACTATCGAGTATTCATCTCGGAGTTCTTCGAGGACGACTTCCGCGTCCTGAACACGTNNAACTACACGGAGATCAACGGGACCACGGAACTCCAGTTGGTCACCACGATCTCGACGAATCTCTCGGAGATTGGCGATGACGAGATTGATGAGTACGAACTGACGGTCACGGACTCACGGACGGTCCGGGTGGAAAATCTCTCCGAGCGGGAGATGGTCGTCGAACCCGGCGTCGTCCCCAACGGCAGAGGGGCCACGACCGACGACTATCGCATCGGGACTGTGATCCCCGGCAGCTGGCAGAGCGTCCAGTTCGATGGCGGATACGAAGTCCAGAGCAAGTGGCGGTTCTACACTCGCTCACCGCCCGTGTGGGAAAACTGGTCGGAGAACACGACGACGCCAGTACGACCGCTCGAAACCCACGCTGTCCGAACGACGGAAGGCCCGGCAGTCACGGTCAACCGGGTCCAAAACGAGAGTGCCGACGGCTGGCGGTTCGTCCCATCGCTCGAAGCGACGTATCCGACGAATGCGACTGTGAACACGACGGCGAACGTGACCAACAGGACGACGCTCCCGCCGGAGATTCGGATCAACCGTTCGGAGACGTTCACGACGGCGGATCGGTTCACGATACGGAGTGCGGAACAACTCCGGACGGAGAACTTCGAAATCAACGGGCTCGTCCGTGGGAACAGCATCGAACAGCCAGCGGACTCGACGAACCCGACGCCAATCCGGGAAGTCAACATCACCTCCGAGGTCGTCAACTCGACTGACAACTCGACGGACCTGCTGGTCCGGGTCAAACCGACGGCTGGCTTCCCGATTGCGGCAGGGAACGTTACTGTCGCAACGGGGCAGTCCCGGGTCAAACAGTCACTGTCTGGCGATGATGAGATTACGGTCACCGTCGACCAGGGTGAGGTCTCCTCTGCGATAGTCACGTATCGCCCGGCTCAGATCTGGTGGGAGCAAGGGCGTGCTGTCCCGGTACGAGACACCCAAGAGCGGGTCGCCTACGAAGTGAACCTCCCAGACTTTGCGGAGTTCATCGACCTCGCTGTAGTGACGCTCCTGACGGTGTTGCCGGCTGTGCTGGCGCTGTATGGCTACGACGTCTGGACGAGAGGCAAATTTG
>NZ_LRHL01000007.1:0-55743 GCF_001647155.1 Haloarcula sp. K1 | reverse complement strand
GCGAGACGTGAAACCGCGCGCCGATGGCGCGCGGTATGCTGTTTTGCCCGTCTCCGAGCAAGGCACTACCAGGCCGACTCTAACACGCTGACGATGTCTTTTCGTGTGGGTTCCAGTTCTGACGGGACGTTCGCCATGAAGGCGTCTTCGAGGACGGCGTCAGCAACTTCGGGGAACGCCTCGCGGTCGGGGCCGTCAACATCCCGGAGTCGTGTCGGCAGTCCCAGCGTCGTCACCACGTCATTGACCCGGTCGACGACCGCAGCAGCGGGGTCAGAGGCCTCACCGACACCGAGAGCATCGGCGAGTAGTGACCGCCGGCCGTCGACCTGCTCGAACAGGTACGAGAGGGCGTGTGGAGCGATAACCGCGTGGGCCGCGCCCTGCTGGACCTCGTAGGTCCGGGTTAGTCCGTGGCCGAAGGCGTGGATCAGCGAGAGCGTCGTCCCATCGGCCCGCGAGATGCCGTACTGGACGAGCATGATGCCCCGGGTGAGCGACTGATACACCCACGGGTCGTCGTCACCGTTACCGAGTGCGAGCAGTCCGTCTGTGAGAAGACCGAGACCGCGCGACGCTGTGGCGTCAGTTATCGGGGTTGAATTAGCCGCGTACAGCGTCTCGATACCTTTGTCGAAGCCGTTCATCGCCGACGCCGCGAGGACCGACCGGGGCGTCGTCGCGATCAGTTCGGGGTCGTAACAGACGGCTGCGGGCATCAGTTTCGGATCGCCGACACCGCCGCTGGTCGGTTCGTCCACAGGGCAAGTATCGGGCACGGCTGTGACTCCCGCCACGATAGAGAGGTCAGCGCCGGCCAGTGTCGTCGGGACAGCCACAATCGGCGGCAGCTCCGTTTCGGGGACGGCTATCGTTCCGGAATCGACGAACGCCTGACCGACAGCGGCCGGATCACGGTCGGTTGCCGCGAGGATACTGATGATTTTCGCCACGTCGAGGCTGCTCCCGCCGCCGACGGCCACGAGACAGTCGGCATCGACCTCGCGGAAGCGTTCGAGCCCGTCGTAAGCGGTACCGAGCCGCTTGGCAGGCGTCGTTTCCGCGAAGACGCCGGCCAGCCGGTCACCGAGCCCCTCTCGAACGGGGTCCATCACAGCCGGCGTCTCACCGACGGTAGCGCCACAGACGACCAGCGCGCGGTCGTCGCCCTGTGCGTCTAGCTCCGTGTCAAGCGACCGAACGGCATCGGGGCCGTACCGCAGCGTCGCAGGGTCGTACTCGAACCGGAACGGGGCGTTGAGGTCGGCGGCAAGCGGTGTGTCGGGCATTGCTGTGACTCACTCGGCCCCGCTCGTCTTTAGCCCTTCAGGTCGTCAGCGCCGTCGGTCGCCACAGGTCGAGCGTTCGGGTCGTCTGCAAGCGTGGTCACGTCGTCTGTCCGTGGTAAAACCGTAGCGTATTCTCGGCAGGATTCCCGTGCTCAGACCGGCTCCGTCTACTGTGGCTCCATGCCGGCCATCCCGTCAGTCAGTGCGCCGAGGTCGGAAAGCACCTCGGCGAGCGAACCGATACTGTCTTTCTCCCGTCGGTCCGGGTTCACGAGTACCCGAACCGATTCCGTTCCCAGCGAGACGAATCCGAGGTCGAGTTTCGCCGCCGTAGCACGGAGGCCGAGGCCCGCGTCCGCGTCGCTTGCAAGCACCTTCCGAGCGGGGCTTTCGTGTGCCTTCGTCGTGAGTTCGTAGCCGTCGATAGCATCGATGAGTTCGGCGCGGCCGACACCCCGTTCCTCGCCAAGTGCGTCGACCGCGTCGTCGAAGCTCCGCCGCAGTCCAGAAGCGCTGTCGCGGTTGACGAAGCGGTAGTCGCCGTCGACGAGGTCGCCCAGGTCGGACACATCGGTATCAGGACTGACGACCAGTCCCCACTCACGCTGCCATCCCCCGATGTCGGTCGCTTCGTGGTCGCTGCTGGTCGGACCCGCGACGACGGCAATATCGGGCACGCCGTTGTCGAGGCGGCGGAGCCCCTCGGTGGAGCCGAGCGGGAGATACCGCGGGCGGGAAACGGTGTCAAGCAAGCGCGAGAGGAGGGGGTCGTCCTCGCCCATGCCGAGAAGCGTCGGCGGTCTGACCGCCGGGGAGAACAGCGTCACGTCGACTGCCTCCCCCTCAGCAAGGTAGTCTGTCCCCGGCGGCACGTCCACGAAGCCGTCGGCGTCGACGAGGCTCGTCGTCGCGCCGCTGCCCTTGTCGACGGGATAGACCAGCAGCGACCCCGTCTCGTCCTCGACCAGGCCGGCCGGCATGAGGCGTCTGCGCCCCTCGCCGTAGCGTTCCTGGACCGCCATCGTGCCCGAGACCGTCGCTGTCTGTGGCGGGTCCCGCCCGGCGGCGTCCCGGACCGCCGGCGCGACGAACGTCTGGAAGATGGTCAGCGCCGACACCGGGTACCCGGGCAAGCCGACGTACGCCGAGTCGCCGATAGTGCCGACGAGCATCGGCTTGCCGGGCTTGACGGCGACGCCGTGGAGCCTGAGTTCGCCGCGTTCCTCGATCACGCGGTAGATGACGTCCACGGCACTCGCGCTGGTCGACCCCGACGAGAGAACGAGGTCGCACTCGTCGGCCGCCTCGTGGAGCAACCGCTCCATCTCCGCGTAGTCGTCGCCGGCGTGGGGGTACATCACCGGATCGCCGCCGGCCTCCGAGACAGCGCCGGCGAGCGTGTAGCTGTTCACGTCGTATATCTGGCCGGCGGCGCTGTCGAGGGGATCCCCGGGCCGGACGAGCTCGTCACCGGTCGAGAGGATGCCGACCTTGGGACGACCACGCACCGGGACCTCGTCGAGGCCTAGCGCCGACAGGAGTCCGATTTCCCGCGGCGTGATGCGCGTTCCAGGTCCGAGGGCGCGTGCCCCGGCCGCGATGTCCGCGCCGGCAAGCATCACGTTGTCACCGGGCGCGACGGATGTGCGTATCTCGACGCCGTCGGCTGTCTCGGTCGTTCGCTCGACCATCACGACGGCATCCGCGCCGGGCGGCATCACCGCGCCAGTGGAGATCTCGGCGACCGACCCCGACTCGACCGTCACGTCGGGCTCCTCGCCCGCGTGAACTTCGCCGGCGACTGAAAGCGTCACCGGGTCGGCCTCGTCAGCGCCGAAGGTGTCCCTGGCGTGTACGGCGTAGCCGTCCATGCTCGCGCGGTCGAACCCCGGCACGTCGATGTCGGCGTCGACTCGCTCTGCGAGAACACGGTCCCTGGCATCTGCCAGTGGGACCGTCTCCGGGGCAGGGTCGATGTCGAGGTCCGCGACGACCTCGTGGGCCTCCTCGGGCGACGCCAGGTCGCGGAACTCGCGGCGGTCGCTCACTGCGACCACTCCCAGTCTTCGACAGTCACGGTGTCGCCGGCGTCGTACCCCTCGACGGACTCCGGCACGACGACCCAGCCGTCGGCGAGCGCGACGCTCGAGAGGACGCCCGAGCCGCTGGCCCGCGTCGGCGTCGCGGTCGTTTGCTCGTCCACGCCCTCGTCGTGCAGTTCCACCCGGGCGTAGGTTCGGGTCCCCGGTTCACTGGCTATCTTTCGTGTCAGCTCGGCCTCGGTGGTCGGCGGCGCTGTCGACGGGAGGTGGCCGGCCTGTCGGAGCGCCGGCCGGAGGAACTGGACGGCGTTGACGATACAGGCGACCGGATAGCCCGGGAGCATCAGAATCGGCGTCTCCTCGACCACGCCCAGCGCGACTGGATGGCCCGGCTTCAGCGCGACGCCGTGGACCAGCACCTCGCCGATTCCATCGACGACCTCCGGGAGCAGGTCCCGCTCGCCGACGGAGGACCCGCCGGTCGTCACCACGATGTCGTGGTCGAGGTCGTCGCTGATGGCCGCCCGGAGCGCGTCCACGTCGTCGGTGACGATATCGCGGTAAGTCGCTGTGCCGCCCCAGCGTTCGACGTACTGGGTGACGGTCTGGCCGTTCGTCTCGATGACCTCGCCCGGCGCGGGGTCGTCCTGCACCAGTTCCTCCCCGGTCGGAATCACGCTGACGGTTGGCTGCTCGTACACCTCGATGGTGTCGTTACCGACGGATTTCAGCAGGCCGAGGTCCGACGGACGGAGCCTGTGGCCTGCCTCGTAGAGGGTCTGCCCTTCCGCCACGTCCTCGCCGACCGGCGCGACGTTCTCGCCGCCCGCGACCGCGTCGAACACCGTGACGGTGTCGCCGGCCACCTCGGTCTCCTCGACCATCACGACGGCGTCGGCACCCTCGGGGAGTTCGCTCCCCGTGTGGACGCGAGCCGCTGTTCCCGTTGTCACCGCCTCATCGACCCGGAGCGATGCCGGCGACCGCTGGCTCGCGCCGAACGTGTCCTCGGCCCTGACGGCGAAGCCGTCCATCGCCGCGCGGCGGTAGTGTGGCACCGCGCGCTCGGCAGTGATTTCCCTCGCGACGACGCGCTCGTCGGCGTCGCGCAGCGGGACGCGCTCCGTCCGCTCGTGTGGGGACACTGCGTCAAGCAGCGTCTCCCTGGCCGCCGTCACCGGCGTTCGGTCCTTGAACCCGGCCGACTTTCGGGACTCGTTGCTCATGTGGGTACGAATGGCCGGCACACCAAAAAGCTCGCCAGGTTCAGGAGGGTAGTGACAGTAGCGTAGGTGTGAGTGAGTCGACCCTCCGCTGTCGTCTCTGCGGGAGCGAACTCTCGACGGGGCTAGTCGCGACCGACAGCCGGCACTGCTGTCTCAACGCCACACCTATCGCCGGGACCTGCCCCGAACACGGGCCGGTCGGGCCGCACCACGCCGTGGAGAGGTGAGTATCACCGTCCCCAGCTCGGTCAGTCGAGGCGGTTGAGGTCACCCCGACGCTCCCGATGCATGACACCACCGGCGAACCGACGCAACGTGTCGACGAGTTCTGATTCGGTTTCGTACGTTTCGATTCGCAAGTCCCAGCGCACCGACGCCGACCGAATCATCGCACTCGTCACGTCGTCCTCATGGATGAACACCATCCGATCACCGTGCGTGTCCGCGAGCCGTTCGAGGATACTGCCGGCCTCCTCACCAACGCCGAAGTTGTGTCCGAGAAACGGCAACACGAACGCGGTGGCATTGCTGCATCGCGCAAACTCGATACTCTGTGTCGCCGCGTCCACGTCGTCAGTGTCAATGTCGACATCAAGCGCCAGAAAAGCGTTGAAGCCCGGGTCGGCCCGGAGCGCCCCCTGTACCCGCCGCAACAGTGCTTTCGCCTCATCGATTTCAGCTTTGTTCTGAAACAGTCGCCGGAGTGGGCCAGGCAGGTCGCCGATATCGATATCGGCTCGCTCGGACTCGCTAAGAACGTAGTTGAGATTGAACGACTTGTAGGGCCCCATCAGATAGAACAGGAACCGGTCGTACCGAACATCCCCGACCTGGTCCATAATCCGCTCCCGTGTTATTTCCGTCGCCATAGTGACACCAATCTGCCACTATATTATAAAAGTAGGTATTTTCAGTATTCATTGGCTTGAGAACAGCTAAATATGAGCCGTCCGTACACATAATTGAGATGTCGACGGACCATTCGCGAGCGGTGGACGGGGAGCCGCCGGAGGACCCGGCCGACCTGCTGCCCGACGACAGCGTTCTCAGTCTTGAGGAGTACCTTGATATGCACGCTGCGGTCGGCAACCGGATTCGGTACGAAATCCTCTACCGCCTCGTCCACGGTGGGGAGATGAGTCCGACGGAACTGGATGACATGTTAACTGTCGATGACAGTACGCTCCACTATCACCTCAACACGCTCGTCGACGCCGGCCTCGTCGAGAAGCGCCAGCGGACGGACCGCGGCCAAGATGGACTCTACACATACTACAGTGCGACTGTCTTCGGCGAGGTGACGCTCACCGACGGCGTCGACGAGCTCATCCGTGGCGAACAGGCCTTCGACGACATGTACGACAGTTCGGCGGAGTGAGTGGGCACGCGGCCGGCACGGAGGTTCAAGTACGGGAACGGGGCCACGCCCCGGTATGCAGTCCATGGCTCCCGCCGCCGACCCGGCAGCGACGCTCGCATTACTCGCTGCGGTCGGAACGGGAGTCGGGCTGGGAACGCTCAGCGGCCTCATCCCGGGGCTGCACGCCAACACGTTCGCGCTCTTGCTCGCCGCCGCGGCGAGCAGCCTGCCCGGCCCGCGGCTGTACGTCGGCGTCGCGATGCTTTCGGCCGGCGTGACACACACCTTCCTCGACGTAATTCCGGCGCTGGCGCTTGGCGTGCCGGACCCGGCGATGGCAGCCAGCGCACTGCCGAGCCACCAGCTGGTCATCGAGGGCCGCGGCCGGGAGGCGCTTCGCCTGTCTGCGCTGGGGAGCGGGCTGGCCGTGGTGTTTGCCGTCCCGCTGGCAGTTCCGCTTACCCTGCTGATGGAGCGAGCGTATCCGCTGCTCCGGCCGTGGTTGTCGGTGCTTCTCGCGGGGGTCGCCGTCCTGCTCGTGGTCACGGAGCACGGCCGCCACCAGCAGGTCGGCGCGGCGTGTTCCCTGGCCGCCAGCGGTCTGCTCGGAATCGGCCTGCTCGATGCGCCGGTAACCGGAGCGTTGCCTGTGTCGGACGTGCTGGTCCCGCTGTTTTCGGGACTGTTCGGCGCGCCGGTGCTCCTGGCCGCTATCGAGGGGGACGGCGTCCCGCCACAGGCCGACGCGACGGTGACGACGCCGCGACGAACGGTCGGCGTTCTCGCCGGTATCGGGACGCTCTGTGGTGGCGCTGTCGGCTACATTCCGGGCGTCTCCAGCGCTATCGCAGCGACGCTGGCGCTGGGCCTGGTCTCCGACCAGGGGCCGCGAGCGTTCATCGTCACGACGAGCGGCGTCAACACGGCGACGGCTGTCTTTGCGCTGTTCGCGCTCATCTCGTTGGGAACGCCCCGAACCGGCGTTCTCGTCGCGCTCGATCGGGCCGAAGTCCCGTTGGTGCTCCCGGCACTGCTCGCCGCGGTCGCCATCGCTGCCGTCGCCGGCGCGATACTCGTCCCGACGCTGGGCGACCGCTACCTCCGGATTGTCGGTCGACTGGACCCGACATACCTCTCGCTGTCCGTGATTGCGGTCCTGATCTGTCTCTCCGCGCTCTTCGCGGGGCTGGTCGGCGTGGGTGCGTTCGGGGCCGCGACCGCAGTCGGCCACTTGCCCCCGAAGTTCGGGGCTCGGCGGGCGACCCTGATGGGGGTGTTGCTCGTCCCGCTGGCGTTATAGGTAGCCCCGCTGGCGGAAATGGGCGAGCAAGACGGCGACGACGATCACCATCCCGATCATCACCGCGGGGTAGCCGAACGCCCAGCCCAGTTCCGGCATGTTGTACGGGCTATCGGCGAAGTTCATCCCGTAGATGCCGACCACGAAGGTCAGCGGAATGAAGATGGTCGCGACGACGGTGAGCATCTTCATTACCTCGTTGGTCGACTGGGACACCGTGTTCAGGTAGATATCCCGCGCCCCCGCCACCAAGTCGCGGTACGTCTCGGTCAGGTCCACTATCTGGACCAGGTGGTCGTACACGTCCCGGAAATACTTCTCCGTCTGTGGCTGGATTTGTTTGGGGTCGCCGCGGGCGAGCACGCCGATCGCCTCCCGCGCCGGCCAGACCTGTTTGCGGAAGGACAGCAGGTCGCGCCGAACGTCGTTGATCCGTTCCAGCGTCTCGATATCGGTGGAGATGGTCACTTCCTCCTCGATCTGTTCGATATCGGTCTCGATCTCGTCCAGCAGGTCGAAGTACGCGTCGACGATGACGTCGATGACCCGGTAGGCCGTGAAATCCGGGCCGCGGTGGAGGAGTCGCTCGTCCCCGCGGCCGACGGCGTCCATCACGCGCTGGATGGACGGGACGGCTCCCGTCGACAGCGTGACGACCCAGTCGGGGCCGATGAACAGGCCAAGCGGCGTCGTTGTCACCTCCTTGTCGAACGTCGTATCGCCGGGCGTGAGCGACGCGGACTTGACGAGCGCGAACGTGTAGGCGTTGAACTCCTGGACGTTCGCCCGGACGTCGGTCTTGATGTCCTCGATAGCCAGCGAGTGGAGATCGAAGGCGGAACTGACGGCGTCGATTTCTTCGGGTGTCGCGTCGGTGACGTGAACCCACGTCGTCCCGACGGCCGTTCGGGCTGCCGCCAGGTCCTCGTACTCCATCGCCTGTCCGTCGGCGTACACCACTGCGGAGATCACGGTGTGTCCTCCGTCGGCGTGGCGTGGCCGACGGCCGCCACCGTCAGGCCGACCATGACCGCCGTCACTGACGCAGACCGGCCAGGGTAGGCGACGCTCGTCCCGACGACGTAGCCGGCGATGCCGACGAGCGTGAGCACCGCACCGGCGACAAACAGCCGATTCATGCCTCCGTCATCACTGGCCCGAAAGAAAACAGTGTCCCCGAAGTCAGTTGCCCGAGTGCGAGAGGCCGCCGAGCAGCGTATCGACGCGTGGCCCTTCGCGGTCGTCGATCCGTTCCGGGTAGACGGCGACGGCGACGACCACGTCGCCCTCGTGCTCGAAGCTCGTGAGGTGGATCAGGACGTCGACTTCCTGACCCTCGATGCTCGTCGTTCCGGAGAACACGGCCACCTCACGGGACTCGCCCAGTGCCTCCACCGAGCGGTTGCGTTCGAACTGGACATCGTTTATCTGGTCGTTCCGGCTGGCGACTTCCTCGACGAGGCGTTCGTTGGACCAGCTGGCGGCCGGGTTCAGCGACTTCCCCGCGACGCTGGCGCTGGGCGTCGAGAAGACAATGAACCGGCCGGCGTTGACCTCACCGAGCGGTCCGAGGTCGATGCCACGGTCGTACTGTCGGACGTGGTTCGTGACGCGGATGGTTCGCTCCTGCCCGGCGACGGTGACCGTCCGCTCGATGGTCTGTTCGTCAGCCATCGACTGCTCGTAGCCGGTCTCTTCGAGCGCACTGTCGCCGACTGACGCCGGTGCGGAGTCGAACTCGACCGTCTCCCCGGTTATCAGGCCGACACAGCCCGACGAGACGACGAGTAACCCGACGAGAAGCGTGAGGATGCCCTTTCGCATTGTTGTTCCTACACTGTGTCCAGTATATAAAGTACATGGCCGTTCAAGCTGTCGGATGAGGTACAAAACACCGCCGATAACCGTTCCAGAGCCGGTCTGTTGTCTCCTTTCAGAGCCGGTAGGTCGGCCCGTCGTCGGTGTCCTGCACCTCGACGCCGAGCGCTTCCAGTTCGTCCCGGAGTTCGTCGGCGCGTTCGTAGTTACCGGCCTCTCGTTCCTGCTCGCGGATGTCCAGAACCAGATCGACCACGTCGCCGGCAAGCGACACGTCGCCGCTGTCGTCGTCGCCGAACGCCAGCCCGAGGATGCCGCCGCCGAGTTCCTCGAACGTTTCGACAGCGCGGCGGAGCCCCTGGTAGTCCCGTTGCTCGTGGGCATCCAGGTGGGAGTTCACTGCGGCCGTCAGGTCGAGCAGCGCGGTCATCGCCTCCCGCGTGTTGAAGTCGTCGTTCATCGCGGCCTCGAACGCCGAGCGGGCGTCTGCGACAGCGTCACGAAGCGTCTCGTCGGTTACCTTCGCGTAGGCGTCCACGCCGTCGCAGGCCTCGGCCGCTCGCTCGTAGCCGCGAGAGAGGCGGTCCCAGCGCTCTTCAGCCTCCGAGATGGTCTCGTCGCTGTAGGTCGCCCGCGAGGTGTAGGCCGTCGACAGCAGGAAGGTCCGAAGCACGTCGGAGCCGAACTCCTCGACGGCATCGGCGACGGTGAAGTAGTTGCCAAGCGAGGAGGACATCTTCTCCTCCTCGGTTTCAAGCAGGCGGACGTGGAGCCAGTACTTCGCGAACTGCTTTCCGGTCGCGGCCTCGCTCTGGGCCACCTCGTTCTCGTGGTGGGGGAAGACGAGATCCTGCCCGCCGACGTGGATGTCGATAGACTCGTCGAGGTGGGTCATGGACATCGCCGAGCACTCGATGTGCCAGCCGGGTCGCCCCTCGCCCCATGGGGAGTCCCAGGTTTGTGCTGTCTGGCAGGCCTCTTCGGCGGGTGCGGCCTCGGGGTGCTGATGTTCGGCGATGTCCTCCGGGTCGACGCCGCCGGCCTTCCAGAGCGCGAAGTCGGCCGGGTGGCGTTTCTCCCCTTCGGTGTCTTCGCCCTGGGACTCGATGTCGTCGACGGACTGGTTCGAGAGCTTGCCGTAGTCCTCGAAGCTGGTCACGTCGAAGTAGACAGAGCCGTTGGCTTCGTAGGCGTGGCCCTGCTCGATGAGTCGCTCAACGAGGTCGATAATCTCCGGGACGTGTTCGGAGACGCGGGGGTACACCTCCGCGCGGCCGAGGTTGAGCGAGCGCATATCGTCGATGACCTGCCCGACGTAGTGGCGGGCCACGCTCTCCTCGCTGTCGCCGTCCTCGCCGACGCGGGCGACGATCTTCTCGTTGACGTCGGTGAAGTTCTCGACGTGGTGGACGTCATAGCCCAGGTGGTCGAGCCATCGGGCCATCACGTCGACATGGACCCAGCCGCGCGCGTGCCCGAGGTGGGGTGGGTCGGAGGTCGTCAACCCACAGTAGTACAACAGCACGGAGTCGGGGTCGCGCGGCTCGAAGGGCTCTTTCTCACCGGTCAACGTGTTCGTCACACGAAGCGTCATTATCGGGGCAAACTGGGGCCGCCCGCTTTAAGCCGTCGGAAGGCGGCTCACCCCTGTACAGTCGCTTCGACCACTCGGAGCGCGTCCGGTCCCGCGCGGCGGCTCACTACCACGACGAGCGCGTCGTCGGTGACGCCGGCGGCCTCGGTCGAGATATCGGTCGCTCGCAGGCGTCCCAGCACCTCGGCCAGCGCCGCCGCCGAGAGGTCACCGGTGGCGACGATGCCAGTCAGCGACCCGGCGCCATCGGCGAAGGCGGCGTCGCCGACTGTGAGGACGGCGGCCGACTCAGCATCGGGGGACTCGACCCGGCCAAGCCCGCTCTGCATCGAGACCCTGGCGTCGCTGTCGTGTGGCGGGTCGGTGGGCAGTTCCTCGGCGAACCGACGGAGCGCAGTCGCGACGGCTTCCTCCTCGCCGTCGATGTCGAGCGTACGTGCGGCGGCCGTGTAGTTGACGATGCCCGCCCGGAGTGCGTCGTAGAGAAACGGCCGCTCGCGAACGGCATCCCTGGTCGCGGCTGCGAGTGACATTGGCGTCGGCCACGGGCGGCGTGGGCAAAAGTCGTTCTATCAGGCGCGAGCGAACGCGGTTCCACGGGGCCGCTCGCTACCGAGGGGCCTCGCCGTCCTGTGATGAACGGTAAACGGGCGCGCTGGACCCGCAGAACTTCGGGACCACTCCCAGCGACTGAGAACAGTCAGAGGGGATTGTGCCACAGGAAGCCGTCTCTCTACATGAGGGAAGGACAATGGCTATTGCACAACGCGAACGGCAAGTGTTCGGACAGCCCCTGGAACCGGCGGAACGAGTCATCGGTGGCATCGTCGTCGCTGCTGGCGCGCTGGGACACGCCGCACTGCTGGCAGCCGCTGGGGTGTTGTTCTACGTCCTCCTGTTCGGGCTGTGACCGAGTGGAATCGGTCGGCAAGTACACACTTTCGGCGTTCAACGTTGAACAGCCTGCCGGCTATCCGGGCAGGCCAACGAAGGCCCTAAGGACGGCTCGCACCAACCGGTGGATATGGACGAAGCGCTCGTTATCGCGGCCCACGGCTCTCACCTGAACGCCGAGTCGAGTACGCCCACCTACGACCACGCGGACACGATTCGGGCGACCGGCGCGTTTAGCGAGGTCCGTGAATCCTTTTGGAAGGAGGAACCGTCGTTCCGGGAGGCGCTGCGGACCGTCGACGCCGACGAGGTGTATCTGGTTCCGCTGTTCATCTCGGAGGGCTACTTCACCGAGCAAGTCATCCCCCGAGAGTTCCGCCTGGAGGACTGGGACCCCGAGCTGTGGGACTCCGACGGGACGAGCGCAACCAACGCGACGCTGGCCGCCGAGGACACGGACCAGACGGTCCACTACTGCGGCCCGGTCGGGACACACGACTCGATGAGCGACGTCATCGTCCAGCGGGCCGAGTCCGTCACCGGTGACCCCGACGTCGGCGACGGGTTCGGACTCGCAGTCGTCGGCCACGGCACGGAGCGCAACGAGAACTCCGCGAAGGCCATCCAGTACCACGCTGACCGCATCCGCGAGCGGGACCGCTTTGATGAGGTGCAGTCGCTGTTCATGGACGAGGACCCCGAGGTCGATGATGTCGCGGACTACTTCGAGAGCGACGACATTGTCGTCGTGCCGCTGTTCATCGCCGACGGCTTCCACACCCAGGAGGATATCCCCGAGGACATGGGCCTGACCGACGACTACCGGACGGGCTACGACGTGCCGACCACTGTCGAGGGCCACGATATCTGGTACGCCGGCGCGGTCGGGACGGAGCCGCTGATGGCTGACGTGGTGCTCGAACGGGCCGCTGACGCGGGGGCCGACGTGAGCAGCGCAATCGAACAGGTGCGCGAGGAGACCGGCGGCGCGAAGCCCGCGACCGGCGACTGACCGCTCAGCGCCTGCCGCTTTGTACCGGAACACAGACCGACTGACACTGCTGGCTGGCCGGAACCAGCCGACTTTTGCCGACTGAGTTCCGTTTTCCCGTATGGACGGCGAGTACGTGGACGCGCTGGTGGCAACTGCCCCCGATGGCATCGCCTTCGACGACCTCCATGTGGCCCACGAGAGCGACGGGTACACGTTCCAGACGCCGGACGTGGACCACAGTGGTATCGACGAGGAGACGCTCCGGACGGTGGCGGCGGAGTCACCGTACGTCCGAAACTGGTATTTCTGGCACGCCACAGCGCCCCAGAAGGCGGACCGCTGGGCGTTCCTCCGCTGGCTCGAAGGGGCAGAGCAACGGGACGTGGCCGAGCGCTACGACGCGCTCGCCGACGGGGTGTCCGCGACCTGGGGCGAACTCCATCTGACCGTCACGCTCTCCGACGGGGAACGGGCCTACAGTGTTCGCCACCGCGCCGACGCCGACGTCGGGACGAGCGCACTCGACACGCATGACGACCCGCTCGATGCACGCGAGATAGCGAAACACGACGACGACGGCGGCTACCGTCCGCTCAAGACCGCGCCGTCGCTCCAGACGGGCTGGGCGTTCCCGGCCCTCTCGGCGGGCGAGTTCGTCACGACTGTCGACGCGTTCTACCCGGCGACCATTGCGAACTGGCACCGCGAGCTGGAGGGCGAACTCGACGTGAACCACTGGCGGGACACCGTCGACCGCCAGACGGGAATCTACGGCGTCGTCAAGACCTGGGATCGCGGCGACGGCTACGAACACGTCAACTGGGTAGCCGAGGCCTGCTGTGACGACTCCCAGTGTCTCAAGCGCCGGGAGTGGCAGTACGACGAGGAGACGGACCTCGGCGTCGACGGCGGGTCGGGTGAGTTCCCCTGCCGCGAACCCTGTTCGCTCGTCATCGCCGGCGCACGCCAGTGGACGAAACTCGAAGGCGAGACGAGCCAGACCTACGAGTTCGAACTCACGCCCAGCGAAAAAGAGCAGGTCGAGGCCATCATCGATGCCGTCGCCGACGGCGAGGCCGAGGACATCCGCGAGGCGGACATCTACGAGGGAGCCAACCGGTACCGGGCGCGGTTCCTGCGCGCGAAGCTGTTCGACGATGAGGGGAACCTCGGCGGCGTCGAGACGGAACAGTAAGCCCTGTCAGGACGAGCGAACGGCGACGGACAGGAGTCCCAACAGGATTGTGACTGCGAGGACTGCGACAGCGGTCAACAGCAGGCTCTCGGTGAGTACCAGCGTGATGAGACCCGCAATCAGGACCGTGAAACCGCCAGCCGCCAGTATCGGTCCCGCGGACAGGTCTTCGAGCCCGGGTTCCGATTCCGTCGCCGATTTCGGCTGTGGCTTCGACAGCTCGTCGTCGACGATGACCGGTTCGTTCTCGGTCCCGCCTTCCGGGATGTAGATGTCGATGTACCGGGTCTCGGCGCCGTACCCCGTCACGACCTTTAGCTTGCCGCGGACCGGGCCGTCACCGTCGACAGTTATCCTGACCAGTCGGTCGGTTTCGGCCCGTACGTGGTGGTTCGTGGCGTCGAGCGATGCGACGGAGGAGAGCGAGTCGTCGAGGTGGAGATGGACGTGCAGGGCCTCGCCGTGATTGACTAATCGTACGTCGAAACTCCCTGTCGCGTCGAACTCGTTTGGAACCTCCAGACTGTGGATGTCCGTCCGGTTGAGGTGCACGGGCAGGGAGTCAGGCACGGACGTGACTCCGCGGGGCGAGGAAAAAAAGGTTCAGGCCGGTGCCTCGTCGCGCATATCCGGCGGGAGCAGGTTCGGAATGCCGTCCTCGATGGGGAACGTCTCGCCGCACTCGGTGCAGACGAGTTTGCCCGACAGGATTTCGCCGTCGTCGCGCTCCGTCACTTCGAGGTCGAGGTCGTGCTTGTCCAGAGGGCAGCAAATGATTTCCATCAGGTCCTCTTTCATACGTCCAGCCAAGACCGGCGGTCGCAAAAGTCTGCCGCTCTCCCAGTGAGTGCTACCACGTCGCTGGGCAAACGCAAGTGAGCGTTCAAACGTCGAACCCGACAGGAAGGCCAGTTAAAACGGCTGTTCGCGAACGATGGTTTCGCCGCGACCGGGGCCGACGCCGATGGCGTAGGCCGGCGTGTCGAGTTCGGATTCGATGTATTCGACGTAGGCCTTCGCGTTCTCGGGGAGTGCGTCGTACCCCTCCTCGGCGGCGTCCGCCCAGTCGACCTCGGGCCAGCCGTCGAAGGACTTGAAGTTGGCTTCACAGCGCTTCCACTGCTCGGTCGTCGCGGGCATCGACGCCAGTTCCTCGCCGTCGAGCGTGTACGTGTGACCGACTTTCACTTCGTCGAGGCCGGCGAGCACGTCGAGGTGGTTGATGGCGATGCCGGTGAAGCCGGATACGCGCGTGGAGTGGCGCAACATCGGCAGGTCGAGCCAACCGACACGTCGCGGGCGGCCGGTAACGGTCCCGTACTCGCCGCCTTCCTCGCGGATGTAGTTCGCCAGCTCCTCGTTCTCGCCTTCGCCTTGCTCGTCGTAGCCGGGTGTGTCGCCGACGACGCCGCCGAGTTCGGTCGGCAGCGGGCCACTTCCGACACGGGTGAGGTATGCCTTCACGATCCCGATGACTTCGCCGTCGCCGACGACACCGGGACTGAGTCCGGTCCCGGTCGCCGCGCCGCCGGCCGTCGGGTTCGATGACGTGACGTAGGGGTAGTTCCCGTGGTCGATGTCTATGATGGTCCCCTGTGCGCCCTCCAGCATGACGTTCTGGCCCTCGTCGATGGTCGCGCTGAGGAAGGCCCCAGCGTTGACGGTCATGTCCTCGGCCTCGAAGCGACGGCCGAACTCGCGGAACTCCTCGAAGATGGCGTCCACGTCGAAGGCGTCCGGGTCGTCAAGTTCGTCGACATCGAGGTCGTACACGTCCTCGACGACGGCCCGCTTCTGCGGGACGACGTATTCGAGGCGCTCCCGGAGCACGTCCGGGTCAAGCAGGTCGCCGACGCGAACGCCGCGCCGGCCGGCCTTGTCCTCGTAGGTCGGGCCGATACCGCGGCCCGTTGTCCCGACTTCGTCATCCGTTTCGCTTTTTAGTTCCTCCTCGATACCGTCGAGCACGCGGTGGAACGGGAGAATGACGTGTGCTCGTTCGGCGATTCGAACGTCCGGGTCGAGGCCGCGTTCCTGGAGCGTGTCTATCTCGTCGAACAGCGTTCGCGGATTGACGACGCACCCGTTGCCGAGGACGCCGACCTTGCCGCGGATGGCTCCGCTCGGAACCAGCGAGAGCTTGTACTCCTCGCCCTCGTGGACGACGGTGTGGCCGGCGTTGTCGCCGCCCTGATAGCGCGCGACGACGTCCACGTCGTCGCCGTACAGGTCGACGATGCCGCCCTTCCCTTCGTCGCCGAGCTGTGAGCCGACGATGGTTACGGTCATCGCACGCACCTTCCATCCACCGTGATAAACAGATTACGGTCCGGAACTCACGCTCGTGAGCAGTACCCATGTGAACCGTTACGACGGTTTTAAGACACCCCTGTTCGAACGTATCAACGTTGTAGCGATTATCCGAGGGAGAACCTTTAAATACCGCAAACACAAGTTAACAATTGCCATGATAGACAGGCTTGAAAAGGAAGTTGACATGCTAGAGCGCCACTTGCAGGTGCTTCGCATGGTTATCGAGAACGAGCCTATCGGTATCGTGAAGATGTCCAACGAAACCGGCTACCCGCACCACAAGGTGCGGTACTCCCTGCGCGTTCTCGAAGAGGAGAACCTCATCGAGCCCTCCAGCCAGGGTGCGATCACGACCGAACAGACCGGTGAGTTCGTCGACGACTTAGACGAGAAGGTCGACGAAATCATCGACAAGCTCGAAGGTATGAAGATCGAAGACGCGGCCGAAATCGAAGGCTAAGCTTCTTTCTCAGAGTTCCGGGACCGCCAGGTGGAACTCCTGGTTTCTCGCTTCTAACAGACAGAGGTGAAAGCCCTCCTTGCGCGAGAGGTTCACGAAGCTCTTCCGCTTATCGCGGTTGAACAGCCCACTGGAAGTGGCTTCTTCGGCGGTTTCGAGCGCCCCCGGCTCGAAGAAGCTGCTCGTGACGAGAAACGCCGACGCAAGCGATCCGGAGGCGTTGCCGACCCGCTCGGCGTTCCGGATGAGGTCCGACATCTGGCCCTCGGAGGCCGGCTCACGCGAGTCGTTGATGTTGGCGACGACCAGCGGGTTCCCCATCCGGTCGCGGACGACGACGTCGAACCGCTCCTGCGAGCGGTTCTCCTGGCCGTCCTCCGTGTAGGTCACCGTGACGTTGCCGTTCAGTTCGGCGCGGTCGATAGCCGGAAGGCCCTCGTAGAGGTCCTTCATCGCTCCCGCGTGGCCGGTGTCCCGAATCTCGTAGAGGAGGTTCCGGATGAGCCAGTTGACGAAGCGGTACTGGATGCTGTCTTCGAGGAACTCCTCGAAGGGCGTCCCGTTGACCGTGGCGCCCTCGGCCTCGAACTGCGTGTGGTACTCCAGCCTGAGGTTCGCCTCGACTTCCTCGCGACTCGCCTCGCCGTCCTTGGCTTCCTCCAGCGTCGCTTTGCCCTTCGAGTCGTACCTGACGAAGAGGTTCGTCCCGTTTATCGCCTCGCCGACGCTGAGCCGGGTGCCACCCGCAGCGGTGTCGTCCTGCTCGTCGAGTTGCTCCTCCAGCCGGTCGATCTCGGCCCGTGCGTCGGCTAGCTCCGACTCCAGGCGGTCGCGCTCGTCCCGGAGTTCCTGGTTCGTGGCTTCCAGATCTGTGAGTTCGGATTCGAGTTCCGACACCGTCTCGGCCCGCTGTTCCAGTTCGGACTCCAGTTCCGCGACGCGCTCCTGCTCGTGCGGTGTCGGCTCTTCGTCGGCAGGCGACTGGCGCTGGTCCTCTGTCGAAGGCTGGGTCTTGGGCGTCTCGGCCGGCTGTGGGTCTTTCGCAGGTGTGCTACGGCTCTCCTGTGCCGGTGCTGGTCCCTGCACACTGGATTCGGTCGACGGTGCCGAGTCGTCCTGTGCTGGCTGGTCACGTCGCGGGGTCGATGCCTGTTGCCCACCTTTCGGTGGCGTCTGGGTGGGGGACACGCTGGTTGTCATGCTTTCCCGAGCACCCCCGGATTTGTTCGGGTCCAGCGACGGGACCGAGCGCGTCTCCAGGTCCGTGGTTGACCCGCCAGAACCGGCGTCCGGCGTCGACGTTGCCGCTCCAGTCCCGGTTTGTGCCTTGGACGGCCGTGACTCGGTGCTCTGGTTCGGTTTCGCGTCGGTCGGTTCGGCGCGACGGTCCGTCGAAGCCGTCTGGTCGCTCTGTGCCGGGGCGTTCCGAGCACTCGCCTGCTGGGATTCCTGCGTTTGTGACGGGTCCGTCGCCGGGCGTTTCGGTTCGGTCTCCCCGGCAGTCTCACGCACTCTGGTCTCCCGTTCGACGGCGTCGTTGTCGGGTTCCGTCCGTGTCGCGGTGTCAGTATCTGTCGCCGCCCGGTCGGTCGCTCCGCTGTCTGACCGGCTGTCCGCATTCGGCTTCTCGTCCACGCTCGATTGCTCGTCCGACTCGGAACTGCGGCGGGACCGGCCCGGAGTCGCGCCGGCGGCTTTCGACCCCGGCGGGCCGCTGCTTGCAGGGCCGCGGTCCGGTGTCGACTCTGCTGCGGTCTGGGCCTGTTCAGCCTCGTCGGTTCCACCGGCTTCGGTATCTCCGACGGGGTCCGGGGATGGGTCCGCCAGTTCATCGCTGGCGTCGTCCTGTGGTGTCGGTTCGTCCGGTGCTGCCGTCTCTGTCGGCGTGCTATCCACTGCACCCTCGTCGGTGGGTACGTCGGCGACAGCCGTCTCGTCGCCAGCGTCGAGCGGATCGACGCCGGCGGCCGCCGGGTCCGCTGACTGCTCGTCCGCCGCGGATTCCGGCGGTTCCGGAATCTCGATCGGCTCGATGTCGACCGGCATGACCTCGTAGATGCCGACCTCGTCGTTGGCCGTCTCGAACGCCTCGTCGTCGGTGATGAGATTGTCTGAGTTCCCGACCCACGCCACGCTCATCGAGCGGCCCTGGTGGTAGACAGTGTAGTAGTCCCCCGAGAGGACGTTTTCTGAAAGTTCGATAAAGCCCGTAAAGTTGCCGCTCGACAGGGTCTGATCGACGTCTGCAAGCGCGGTGTCTTCGGTGTAGTATTGCGCTTTCACCTCGTCGGCCCGCTCCTGCATCACTGCAAGCAGGGGCAAGGCCTCGTGGGGTGATCGCTTGGCTGTTCCCGACGCGTCCTCGAAGTCCTCGATAGTGCCGTCGAGGACGCCGACGACGGTCCCGTTCAACATGAACAGGCGCGTCGGACCCGTGATGACCGCGCCGGAGAACTCCTGCCCGGCGAGGTCTTGCAGGCCCGCGAACCCGCCGTCGAACGGAACCGACTCCCAGCCGTCGACCCGTTCGACCGTGCGTGTACTCATTACTCCCACCAAGCCGGATGGCAGACAAATAGTTTGTGCCCACGGGCGCGGTCCGATGGACATATGTCGATTCGAGTGTAAGTGCGTGTATGGCAGAGGAGCCGGGACTAAGCGACCAGTATCCGACTGCGAGCCCGTGGCCGCTGTTCGTCGCACTGGGATTAGCACTGTCAGAGATCGGCGTGTTCGTCGGACTCTTTCCGGTAGCCGTCTTCGGACTGATACTGTTCGGCGGCAGTATCGCCGGTATCCTCACGGAGTCCGGGTACGTGGAACGGCCGTGGCCGACCCTGCTGGGCGTGGGAGTGGTTCTTATCGTCCTCGCCGCCGCGTTTGCGCTCTGGCAGGTCCCGGTCGCCGATATCGCGCTCTCGAACGTCGGGACCGGGCCACTCCTCACTCGGCTGGTGGCCGTCGCCGCGGCGGGCACCGTGATGATCGCGATGGGTGGCGTCGCCTCGATAATGGAACAGACCGCGGCCTGAGACGGGTACCCGCCCGGTTCGGAAACCAACACTCTATTTACCGACCTGTTCTAACGGACAGGCATGGCACTGTTCGGGTTCGAAAAAGACACCCTGCTCGACCTCACTGTGAACGTTATCCCGCTCGGGATCCTCCTCTTCTTCATCGTCGCGTTCGCCGCGTTCCCGGCATTCGGAACGGATCCCGTCTTCTCCGGAATGCAGTTCGCACTGATCATCTCGATGTTCCTGCTGCTCGCTGTCCTGACCTACTACGCGGGGAAGGCCGTCGAGAACGCTGAGAAGGAGAGCGGCGAACTCGGCCACGAAGACTGATCTGACAGTTCCAGACAAACCGTTTCGAAGGCCGACCGCGGTCGCCACCGGATGACAGTGCGAGGTGGTCCCTCCTTTCTGCGGTTTCACCGCCGGATGGAAGCCGTGTTTTATGATCGTTGCTGCAGGAATCGACCCTTTGATAATGTCCCAGTCCTGAAGGACGACTATGGTAGCAGGAGATATTGTGCTGACGGGGCTGATGGCCGTCCTCCTCGTCGGCGTCGCCGCGCTTCTCACCCGTGTCGAGAACTGGCGTTCGTATACGCCGCTCGCGGGTGGCGGGGCCGTCACGGGTGACGAGGCAGCGGTCATCAACCGTGAGAAACCCGCAGGTATCATTCGCTGGCTAACAACCGTCGACCACAAAGACATCGGTCTGTTGTACGGGGTGTACGCGGTCATCGCATTCGCCGTGGGCGGCATCATGGCGATGCTCATCCGCCTCCAGCTCGTCACGCCCGCCGGGGCCATCCTCGGCAACAACGCCTACAACTCCATCCTGACGAGTCACGGCATCACGATGCTGTTCCTGTTCGGGACGCCCATCATCGCGGCGTTCGCGAACTACTTCATCCCCCTGCTCATCGGGGCTGACGACATGGCATTCCCGCGTATCAACGCCATCGCGTTCTGGCTGCTTCCGCCGGCGGCCCTGCTTATCTGGGCCGGATTCTTCCTCGCGCCGGTAACCGAGAACATGATCGAGCCGGCTCGTACGGCTTGGACGATGTACACGCCGCTGTCGGTCGAGCAGGCGAACCCCGGCGTCGACCTGATGCTGCTGGGACTGCACCTCTCGGGCGTTGCAGCGACGATGGGGGCGATCAACTTCATCGCGACCATCTTCACGGAGCGCAACGAGGAGGTCAACTGGGCGAACCTCGACATCTTCTCGTGGACGATCCTCACCCAGTCCGCGCTCATCCTGTTCGCGTTCCCGCTGCTGGGGAGCGCCATCGTCATGCTCCTCCTGGACCGGAACCTCTCGACGACGTTCTTCGCCGTCGAGGGTGGCGGCCCGCTGCTGTGGCAGCACCTGTTCTGGTTCTTCGGCCACCCCGAGGTGTACATCCTCGTCCTGCCGCCGATGGGACTGGTCAGCCTCATCCTGCCGAAGTTCTCCGGCCGAAAACTGTTCGGCTTCAAGTTCGTCGTCTACTCGACGCTCGCCATCGGGGTCCTCTCCTTTGGCGTCTGGGCCCACCACATGTTCTCGACGGGTATGGACCCGCGGCTCCGGGCCTCATTCATGGCTGTCTCGTTGGCTATCGCGATACCGAGCGCAGTCAAGACGTTCAACTGGATCACGACGATGTGGAACGGCCGCCTGCGCCTGACGACGCCGATGCTGTTCTGTATCGGCTTCGTCTCGAACTTCATCATCGGCGGTGTGACTGGCGTGTTCCTCGCCTCCATTCCCGTCGACCTGATTCTGCACGACACCTACTACGTCGTCGGACACTTCCACTACATCGTGATGGGTGCCATCGGCTTCGCGGCCTTCGCCGGCATCTACTACTGGTTCCCGATATTCACCGGGCGGATGTACCAGCGCACGCTCGGGAAGGCGCACTTCTGGTTCTCGATGGTCGGGACCAACATCACGTTCTTCGCGATGCTCGCGCTCGGCTATCTGGGGATGCCGCGCCGGTACGCCACCTACCAGTTTGATGGCGCTATCGCGCCGCTGACGCAGGTCAGCACCTTCCACCAGGTGGCGACGGTGGGCGCACTCATCCTGTTCATCGGCCAGCTGTTCTTCGTCTGGAACATCGTCCAGTCCTGGCTCGAAGGCCCGAAAGTCGAGGACGGCGACCCGTGGAACCTCGAACGCGACGGCATGCTAGACCGTGAGTTCCAGTGGTTCGACGAGCAACTCGAAGCCGAAGCACCGGAGAAGGACCCGTCGCTGCTCGCTGACGGCGGCCAGGAAGAACAAGACGACTCGTAAGCGGCCGAATTCTGTTTTCGTCTACTTTTTGTCGTTCGCAGCCACGCCCGAACTGACAGTGCCTGTTAGCTCGCGCCGGAGACGAGTACCATGGCCGTCACGAACATCATGAGCGCGATTCCGGTCAGGACGAGAAACAACAGTTCCTTCTGTGACATAGGATAGCTACGGCGTGGAAGTGAAAAAGGCTAATCGTCTTCGAGCCGTTGTTCACACATGAGCGAGCCAGCCGAGGCCAGGTCCGGGCAGCAAATCGTCCTTCGTCTGTACGTTGCTATTGTCGTTCTCGCGGGTGTAATGGGATTCGTTCTTGGCAGCATCCGACCGGAGGACCTCGAACCGGAACTGTTCGGTGTGATTGCGCTGCCGCCAACGCCGTTCGGCGTCGCTATCTACGGGTTCGTTACCATCGGCATCGTCCTCGGCGTGTTGCTTGGCCTCGTCGTGTACGTCTCCGAGCGAATCGACGACGCGGCCAGTTCCTGAGTGTCCGTTGCTGCAGTATATCTGGCCGTGTGAACCAGTTCCTCGTACCGCTGTGTACGCTTCAGCTTTCTGATAGCCTGATTCCGTTAGTTTATTTTAAGCCGACAGAAAATCGGCTGCTAGTCGCCTGCTTGACGACAAGCCGGTGTCTCGCCGCCCTCCCTACAGATGCGCCCCGAATTTCCCCTCCGTCAGTGGTTGGTCCGCAGGATCGCTATCGACCGACGTGCGCTCGCAGCGTTCAGAGCGGCGCTCGGGCTGTGTCTCCTCGCCGACATCACTCTGCGGTGGTCGGACATCGTTGCGTTCTACACCGATAGCGGCGCGCTCCCGCGCTCGACACTGGCTGAACTGTATCCGGTTCTGGGAGACGTGTCGCCGCTCGCTTTCTCGGGGGCCGTCTGGCTCCCGCTGGTGGCCCTCGGACTGACGGCGCTCGCAGGACTGGCGCTGGTGGTCGGCTACCACCCTCGCCTGAGCGCGGGCGTCGCGTTCGTCCTGCTCGTATCGATACAGCTCCGGAACCCTGTCGTCCTCAACGCCGGCGATACGCTGTTTCGCCGGCTGCTGTTCTGGAGTCTCCTGCTCCCGCTCGGCTGTGCCTGGGAAGATGGGGCGCCGGCGTCCGCCTCGACACGGGTCGCCACCGCCGGCACTGCAGGAATCCTCCTCCAAGTGCTTGCCGTGTACGTGACGAACGGCCTCATGAAGCTTCGTGGTACGTACTGGCACCAAGGGACTGCGGTGCAGTACGCGTTCCAGCTCGACCACCTCACTGTCCGGCTTGGTGACGTGGTTGCGGGCTGGGACCCGGTGCTGGTCCTGGGGAACTGGCTCTGGCTCACCTTGCTCGTCGGGTCTCCGTTGTTGCTCATCTGGACCGGCCGGTATCGGACGGGACTGGTCGCGGCGTTCGTCACCGCCCACATCTGCATGGCACTCTCGTTTCTCCTGGGTGTGTTTCCGCTCGTTTCGATTCTCGGACTGGTCCTATTTTTGCCGACGCCGTTTTGGGACGCGCTCGCAGACCGCTGGCCCGACGCAATCGAAGCGTTGCGCCCGCGGTGGCCGGATTCAACGACAGGGCCACAGATCTGGTTCCCTACGACGACGGCTTCGCTAGCGGCGCTCGGGATCGTCGCCATTGTCGTTCTCAACGCTATCGCAGTCGGCTTCGTCGCCGCACCGACAGGTACGCCGGACAGAATCGAGGACCGGAGCTGGTATATGTTCGCGCCAGACCCGCCACAGGAAACGTGGTGGTACGCGGCCCCGGCACCCCTGGAGTCCGGGAATCGGGTCGACGCGCTTACCGGGGAGCCGGTCACTCTCTCCCGGCCGCCAGAGGTGTCAGACCGGTTTCCGAACCAGCGCTGGAAGAAGTTCCTCGGGACAGCCCGTCACGAACCCAGTCTTCGACAGTCGCTCGCAACGTATCTGTGTTCCCGGTGGAATCAAGGCCACGACGACGCGATGGAACGCGTGGAGTTGATTGTCCTGACCGAGTCGACCAACCTGAACGGGTCCGAATCTGTCGACCAGGAACGGCTCGGGTCGTATCAGTGTGCCTGATGCGGGTGATGATGGAAGTTGGTTGCACCTCGAAAACAGTTCTTCAAGCGACGATTGAGCGTACGCTCTGTCCAGTCAGGCGACGCTGGCCGTTTCCTGATAGCTCCCGTACTCTGCCTCGAAGACGGCCATGATCTCGCCCATCGTCGCGTAGGCTTTCACCGCGTCGATGATGACGGGCATGACGTTCCCACCGTTGGTGATTACTTGCTGCAGTTCGTCGAGCGCCGCCTCCACGGCCGCGTCATCGCGCTCTGCCTTGGCCGTCGCAAGCTTGTCCCGCTGGCGTTCCTGTACGTCCTCGTCGACGGTGAGAATCTCGGGTTCGGTGTCTTCCTCGACGGTGTACTTGTTAACCCCGACCATGACTTCTTCCTCGCTCTCGACACGCTGCTGGTACTCGTAGGCGGCGTCCTGAATCTCACGCTGGAAGTAGCCGTCCTGAATCCCCTGAATGACGCCGTCGCGGACCGAGCCGTCGCCGAGTTCGTCCCTGATGTGGTTGATGTAGGCCATCGCCTTCTCCTCGACCTCGTCGGTCAACGACTCGATGGCGAAACTGCCGCCCATCGGGTCGACGATATCGGCGGCTCCCGACTCCTCCGCGATGATCTGCTGTGTCCGGAGGGCGACGCGAACGGCCTGCTCCGATGGGAGCGCCAGCGCTTCGTCGAAGCTGTTGGTGTGTAGGCTCTGGGTTCCGCCCAGCACACCTGCGAGGGCCTGAATCGTCACGCGGACGATGTTGTTCAGCGGTTGCTGGGCTGTCAGTGACTGCCCGGCGGTCTGGGTGTGGAACTTCAGTTGCTTGCTCGCGTCAGCCTCCGCGTCGTACCAGTCGTCCATCACGCGGGCGTAGATGCGCCGGGCCGCACGGAACTTCGCGATTTCCTCGAACATGGAGTTGTGCGAATTGAAGAAAAAGGAGAGCTGTGGTGCGAACTCGTCGACCTCAAGCCCGCGGTTCAGACAGTCTTCGACGTAGGCGAAACCGTCCGCGAGCGTGAACGCGAGTTCCTGTACGGCTGTCGAACCGGCCTCCCGGATGTGATACCCCGATACGGATATAGGCTTGAACTTCGGCGTCTCCTGACTGGCGAACTCGATGGTGTCGGTGACGAGTTTCAGCGACGGCTCCGGCGGAATGACCCACTCCTTCTGTGCGATGAACTCCTTGAACATATCGTTCTGTAGGGTTCCGCGGATCTCCTCGCGCGGGACGCCCTGCTGGTCGGCCAGCGCGATGTACATCGCGTAGATGACGGGGGCGCTGGGGTTGATCGTGAAGGAGGTCGACACCTCACCGAGGTCGATGCCGTCGAACAACCGCTCCATGTCCGCCAGCGTGTCGACGGCGACGCCCTCCTTGCCGACTTCGCCGTCGGCCATCACGTCGTCGGAGTCGATCCCCATCAGCGTCGGCATGTCAAAAGCCGTCGAGAGCCCGGTCTGGCCCTCGTCGATGAGATAGTGGAATCGCTCGTTGGTCTCGTCGGCGGTCCCAAAGCCCGCGAACTGCCGCATGGTCCACTGCCGGCCGCGATACATCGTCGGATAGACACCGCGTGTGAACGGCTCCTCGCCGGGGAAGCCGATATCTTCCTCGTAATCGACGTCGTCCACGTCGAGCGGCGTGTACAGCCGGTCTACGTCGAGGTTTGAGACCGTCGCGAACTGCTCTTTGCGTTCGCCGTAGGCGTCCAGTACGGGGTCCAGTGTCTCGGCTTCCCACTCGTCTTTCTGCTCGCGGATGCGCTGGAGGTCCGACTCGTCGAACATACTCCGGTGTATGTCATGATTTAGTAAGAAGGTTCGGGCAAAGTGGGACGCTACCGTCAATCACACCGTCGAGGACTAATTCTGGAGCCGCTCCGTCGTCTGCACGAGCGGATGGTGCGCGTAGTCGACGACCTCGATATCGTCGATCGACTCCAGGTCGGAGTCTGCGGCCGTCTCGGCCATCCCCAGTTCGACCGTCTCGTCGAGAACGATGACGTAGGCGTCCATTTCGTCGATATCGAGCCGCGCGGCGGCTTTCACGCGGTGGTGGCCGTCAGCCAGCAGGAGGTCCCCGCCGTTGTCGATGACGACGAGCGGTTCCGCCAGCCCGCGTTCCAGTTCGTACACCCGGCCTTCGAGTTCGTCGGCGTACACCGTCGTCTGTGTCGGCGTCAGGTCGTCGAGCTCCACCTCCCGTCGGCCTTCGTGTGTCGTGATACCGTGGATGTTCTCCAGCGTCCGGCCGAGCTTGTCCACCTTGCCCGGGGTCGCCCGTTCGATCTGTGAGCGGATCACGTCGGCGTTCGAGATGATGCCGACGAGGTGGCCGGCGTCGTCGACGACCGGAAGTTTCTGGATGCCCGACCGCAGGATGACGCGTGCCGCGTCCTGAACGGCCATGTCCGGGTGCGCCACGAGGATGTCGTCGGTCATCACACGGAACATCGGCTCGTGGTCTTCCGCGAGCAACAGGTCGCGCGCGCTGACGAACCCTTCGACGCGGCGGCCGTCCGTCACCGGGAACCCGCTGAAGTGGTCGTTGTCGGCGATCCGTCGGGCGACCTCCCCGACAGTGTCGTCGAGTTCGACGGTGGCAACCTCGCGTGTCATGTAGTCTCCGACCGTCGGTCGACTCGATTCCTCCATCGGCGCGATGTTCTCGACCGACGGCAAAAAAGGCTCGCCTACGGCGGCTCGCTGTCGTCGGGTTCGACGAGCGTCTCCGGGCTGTCGTCCGCCTGTTCTGACTCGTCGTCCGGCGGCTCAGCCGCGTCGTCCGCCTGTTCTGACTCGTCGCCTCCGTCTTCGTCGCCGTCTTCCAGAAACAGCACATCGCTGTTCCAGTCCGTTGCGGTGTCGTCGCTCGACCCTGCAGGCGTGTCTCCAGGCGTCGTGATGGTGTCTCCGCTGTCCCGTCTGAGCGCCGTCGACTCCGTGAACGCGGCCACGTCGTAGTCAGCGCGTGCGTAGACGCGCCCGAGCAGCCGGTGGGACCGCGACTGGATAGCGTCGAGAAACCGGTCAGAGACGATAGAGCGGACGATCTCCTCCAGCGACTCCTCGCGCTCGTCGACGGTGATCATCCCCAGGTCGATCTGTGCGCCCGCCATATCGGCGTGACCGCCCGCGGACCCGATCTGTCCGAAGGCGTCCCGCAGCGCCTCGCCGAGGTCGATGTCCGCCCCGCGAGCCCGTGCAGAGGCGTAGATCGTCCCGTCGACGACGCCGTACACCATCGTCGCCTGCACGCCTTCGAGGTCGAGCAGCCTGTCGGCCGCCTGCGCGAGCGCGTCACGGTCGGTTATCTCGCCAACGCCGGTCAGAAGCACCGAGCCCTCCTGTTCGCGGTTCGCGATCGCGCGGCCGATGACCGACAGCGTCTCCGGGCTCACGCTCGGGTCTTCGATGCGCTGGAGCGTCGCCATGTCGGCGTTCGTCACGAGATGCGCGGCGGCCTCGAAGTCCGCGGCGGCGACCTCCCGGCGGAAGTCCTTCGTGTCGACCTGGATGCCGAACAGCAGGCCCGTCGCGATTGGGGTCGGAATGTCGATGTTGAACCGCTGGAGATAGTCGACCAGTAACGTACTCGTCGCCCCGACGCCGCTCCGGAGATCGACGAATCGGGCTTCGATCGGGACGCGCGGCGGGTGGTGGTCGATGACGATGTCGATGGGGGTCTCCGGTGGGAGCTGGTCGTTGACACCGGCTCTGGAGTGGTCGACCAGCGCGAACGCGTCGAACGCGTCCAGTTCGTCCGGGGAGTCAGCATCCAAGTTCCGGAGGTCGAAATCGAGGAGGTTGACGAACGCCCGGTTCTCCTGATGAGAAATCTCTCCGTAGTAACAGATCGTCACCTCGCAATCGGCCCGTTCAGCGAGCGCCCCGAGGGCGACAGCGCTGGCAATCGCGTCCGGGTCGGGGTTGTCGTGCGTGACGACGGCGAGGTGGTCGTCGATGTCCCGCAGTACCTGATGGAGCTGTCTGGCCCGCGTTCCTTCGTCGCCGACCGACTGGGTGACGTAGTCGGTAACGACAGACTCCGGCGTAACCAGCCGGTCCGCCACGCTGTCGAGTCGGTCGCGCTGGTCTGCCGTCGCGCCGCGGCCGGCGTAGGCGAGGAGGAACACGTCGGGAAAGCAGTCACGTGCGGCCGTCGCCGCGTCGGCATTCTGCTCGGGGTCCTCGCTGGCGATGATGACGCTCTCGGGGTGAACGTCGAGATCGGCGAGAACAGATGGATCAGTCTGGTCGGCTTCGAGTACGTTGATACCGTCCGCCCGGAGCGTTTCAGCACGGTGCTCGTCCTGGGTCACGACTGCCAGGTCGCCGCGGTCGTCGCTAATCGCGTCGAGAAGGTCCGCGGCCGTCGGCCCGAGTCCGAGCACCAGCCGAGAAAGCATACCGTGCAGTCAGCGCTGGAGCGTCTAAAAACCCGTTACTTCAGCCGTTCCTGGAGAAACGACGGATGTGCGGCGGTAACGCCGTCGAGGGCGAGAATCTTGTCTTCGATGACATCCGCCAGCGAGTCGCCGTCCATCGCTCGGACCTCCGCCATCAGCATGTGGTCACCGCTTGACGTGTACAGTTCTTCCATCTCCGGAATCTCTTTGAGGTTCCGCGTGGCCTCGACGTAGCAATCGCTCGCGATGTCGATGCCGACAAGGGCAATCGACTGGCCTGCCAGCTTCTTCGGGTCGACATCGGCGGAGTAGCCGACGATGACGCCCTCCTCTTCGAGTTTCTGAATGTATTTCCGGACTGTGGGCTTCGATACGTCGGCTCGCTCCGCGATTTCTGCGTACGAGGCCTGTGCGTCCTCTTCAAGGACCGACAGGATTCGACGCTCCGTGGACTCGGCACTCATAGAGTAATCTTTTCGGTGCATGAAAAAATATCTTCCGAACCAGAAACCCACGTTCGAGAGGGTATCTGCAGTCCGGCAGCGGACCTTACTTGTGGTGTTCGAGGAGGTTGTCGTAGGTCCGTTCCCACTCCGCGTCCTCGTCGAAGTACCGCTCTGCGAGCGGTTCGTCGGGCATCTCGCCGATCTGGCGCTTCTCCTCGCCGTAGGAGGGGCGCTCGTCTTCGATGTACATCCGACCGGTGAGCACTTCGCCCTCGTACAGACGCTCCTCGGTCTTTCGCATCATCTCGGCGGCTTCCGCGCGGTCCGAGACGTCGAAGTCGAACTCGTCGGACTGCTGGACGTCCGTGTACGGGACGTAGTGTTTCGCGTCCTTGTTCCAGGTCGGACACTGGGTCAGGAAGTCGATGTGCGCGAATCCGTCGTGTTCGATGGCCTCGGCGATGATCTCTTTCGCCTGGTTCGGGTTGACAGCCGCGGTCCGGGCGATGTAGGTCGCACCGGCGTTGAGCTGCTGGGACAGGGGGCGGATCGGCGACTTCGCCGAGCCGTGGGGCTGTGTCTTGGACTTGTGGCCCTTCGGCGACGTGGGCGACGTCTGGCCCTTGGTCAGCCCGAAGATCTCGTTGTTGAACACGATGTACGTGATGTCGTGGTTCTCACGGGCCGTGTGGATGGTGTGGTTCCCACCAATACCGTAGCCGTCGCCGTCCCCGCCGGCCGCGATGACTTCGAGGTTGGGGTTGGCGAGCTTCGCGGCCCGGGCGACGGGCAGCGAGCGGCCGTGGATGGTGTGGAAGCCGTAGCTGTTGAAGTAGCTGTTGAGCTTCCCGGAACAGCCGATGCCGGTAAACAGCGCGACTTCGTCGGGATTCTTGCCGACTTCCGGCATGGCCTGCTTGAGCGCCTTGAGGACGCCGAAGTCACCACAGCCCGGACACCAGGTCGCCTGGGGTTCGATGCCGGGTGTGAACTCGTCGCGCTCGATCTCGCGTTCTTCGTTGATTGCTGAGAATGCACTCATTGGTTAGTCACCTGCCGCGGGGACGTACTTCATGTTGCTCGCGGCGAGTTCCTCGCCGTCGATGCTGGACTCGAACCCGTCGACGATCTCGGCGGGCTCGAATGGGTTGCCGTTGTACTTGAGGAGGCTCGACATCTTGTCGCCGTACTTGCCGAGTTCCTTCTGAGTCAGGCCGCGGAACTGGGCCGTGGCGTTCATCTCGACGACGAGCGCCTCGTCGACCGATTCGAGCCACTCGGAGACCTCCTCCTTCGGGTACGGAGCCATGTCGGAGACGCCAAGCGCCTTCACGGAATGGCCGTTCTCGTTGAGTCTGTCGACGGCCTCGAAGACGGTCCCCTGCTGGCTGCCCCACACGAGGATGCCGTAGTCGGCCTCGTCGGGTCCGTGGTAGGTCTGGTGGGACGTGTTTTCGTCCAGATCAGCACGGATGTCGTCGAGCTTGTTGAGCCGACGGTTCATCTGGGCGATACGGTTCTCGGGGTCCTCGCTGATGTGGCCCGATGGGTTGTGCTCGTTGCCCGTCGCGAGGAAGCGGCCGTCCTTCTGGCCCGGCACGGAGCGCGGGCTGACGTTCGAGCCGTCCTCGGGTTCGTGGAGGAAGCGCTGGAACTTCCCGGAGGAGTGGTGTGCGGCGTCCTGAATCTCCTCTTCGGTGAGGACCGAGCCGGGATCGGCGTTCGGTTCCTCGTCGAAGTGGCTGGCCGGGAGGTTCCGGAGTTCGCCCTGGATCTTCTGGTCGTAGATGACGATAGCCGGGATCTGGTACTCGTAGGCGATGCGGAACGCCGAGCGGGTCTGCGTGTAGCACTCGCGGATGTTCGCCGGCGCGAACACGACGCGGGCGGAGTCGCCCTGTGACGTGTACAGGACGTGTTCGAGGTCCGCCTGCTCGGGCTTGGTCGGCATCCCCGTCGAGGGGCCGGCCCGCATCGCTTCGACGAGCACGATAGGCGTCTCGGTCATCTCCGCCAGTCCGAGCGGTTCGGACATCAGCGCGAAGCCACCGCCGGATGACCCGGACATGGCTTTCACGCCGGCGTGAGACGCACCGAGGGCCAGCGCGGCGGCCGCGATCTCGTCTTCGACCTGTTCGGAGATCCCACCGAACGAGGGCAGGTGCTGTGACATGATCGTGAACACGTCGGTCCACGGAGTCATGGGGTAGCCCGAGATGAAGCGACAGCCCTCGTCGATTGCGCCGTAGGAGATGGCGTTCGAGCCCGAGAGGATGACCTGCTCCTCGTCGTGGGAGCCCTCGGGGACCTCGATGTCGTGATCGATATCGAGTTCGCTTGCGGCTTCGTAGGCGTCGTGCAGGACGTTGAGGTTCGCCTCCTGCATGTCGCCACTCATGTTCTGTTTGATGAGCTTCTCGAACTCGTCGGTGCTGATGTCGAGAATGGCCGCGGTCGCGCCGATACCGGCCGTGTTCCGCATGATCTCGCGGCCGTGCTCCTTGGCGATGCCGCGGAGGTCCATCGGGACGACGTGCCAGTTGTTCTCCTCGGCGGCCTCTTCGAGACCGATCTCGTCGACGTCTTCCTCGTCGAGCAGTCCCTCGTCGTAGAGGAGGACGCCGCCCTCGCGGAGGTCGTCGAAGTTCTCGTACAGCGGTTTCAGCTCCTCTTTGCCGTAGTAGGCCTCTTCCTGCGGGTTCCGGGCGAAGGAGTCACCCAGGGCCAGCAGGAAGTTGTAGCCGTCCCCGCGGGACTGTACTGGCTCGTCTTTCGCACGTACTTCCACGTACGTGTGGCCGCCGCGGATACGCGACGGGTAATGGCGGTGTGTGAACACGTTCAGCCCCGACCACATCAAGGCCTTCGCGAAGTTCTGGCTTGTCGAGTCGATTCCGTCACCGGAACCACCGGCGATTCGCCAGATTAGTTCGTTGTCTGTCATGGTGAAATCCTCGGCCCCAGCTCTGGTGCCGTATCATCCCGTTGGGGGGCCATGACTAAAGATTTTCCACTACATCACCACTCATTAATCGTTATCTTTCGGCTCAGGTACCTCAGATTGCCGTTTTCGAAATTGAAGTCCGTCGCTGTGGGACACGTTCACAGGGGCGAGATATCCGTCTGGGAGACAGGTGTCAGCCAGCAATAGTAAGCCATGCAACTTCCTCCCGCAACGACTAACACAGTGACTACCGATGTATAGTCGAGGATGTCGTTAACGGAACTCATCGCTGGCGTCGAGGACCATCAGAAGACGCTGACTGTCTTCAACGCCGGGCCGACAGCGGCTGAAGACCTGCGCGAGCGCTTCGCGGACCGCAACGTCCACGTTCAGACCGAGCAGACTGAGAGCGGACGCCCGGGCGAGTTTATCACTCTCAGCGAGGACGAAGCGGTCATCGCGGCCGCGAGTCTCAATTCGTTTACCGACTCGCTTGACGAAGGCCGTCAGTACATCACGCGGGACGACAGCCCGTACGCGTCGATTCTCGACCACCTCGACGAGACGATGTTCACCTCGTGGTCTATCCAGCGGATGACGGCCGCGTCCCGCGAGATCGAGGACCGCGCGTGGCGTGTGGGACAGGGAACGCTGCACGCCGGCTTCCAGACACTGTCTACGCTTCAGGGCGAACTCGACCTCTACGAACGGCTGGGTGAGACCGACGTGGACGTTCACGCCTATGCCGTCCCTGACGTCGAGCCACCCGAGTACAGCACGTTCTCGCTGCATCTGGAACGGTCGGACGAGATCGCCGACTCGTGGTTCGTCGTGTTCGACGGCGGCGGTGACCCGACCCAGAAGTGCGCCTTGCTGGCCGAGGAGCGCGAGCCACGCGAGTTCTACGGCTTCTGGACCTACGACGAGTCGACGGTCGACTGGATCATCGACTATCTGGAGGAGACCTACGGCTATCTCGAACAGTGAGCCGCGTTCGAACCGGCCAGCGCGGTCATTACCACGGCTCGCCGTCGGCCGACATTCGCTCTTGAGATGCCGACCGTGACCGAGTCTAGAGAGTTCCGCATCGAGGAGACCGGAGAGCGCGTCAACGGTCTCGAACTGGAGTTGCACCTGTTTTTCGGCGTGTGGGCAGTCATCGAGCGCCACGAAGACCGATGGGTCGTGGCGACCGACGACAGGGAGCGCCGAACGCTTGTCGTTATGTCGGACTAATCTCACGCTGATATCGAATCAGTCCGCAGCCCCGGACACGTCTTCGAACACCGCGAGGTCGTGGCCGAGCAGCACTTCAGCCCCCGTCGCCCGCTGTCGGTCGCGGCACCGCTCTAGGCTCTCCTTCCACGCGCCGTTGTTCCACAGGAGGCTCGTCGCCATCGACTGGCCCGCGTAGTTCGCCTCGACGTACGCTTCGTCGCCGACGACGAGGAGCGGCCGTGCCGGGCGGTCGATGAACGCGCCCATGAGTCCGGGCGTGTGGCCGGGAAGGTGCAACAGTTCGACCCCATCGGTGAGATGATAGCTGTCGCCGTGGACGATCTCCCAGTTCAGGTCCCGGTCGAAGTCGCTGGCGAGGTAGGCGATAGAGCCGTCGTCCGTATTGGCGCTGTAGTACGCGTACGGGAGTTCCTCTCGGTGGACGTAGATCGGGACGTCTGTTCCCGCGAAGTTGTGCAAGCCGCCAGCGTGGTCCAGATGCAGATGGCTCATCACGACGGCATCGATGTCGTCGATGCTGTAGCCCGCATCTTCGAGATCCGCCGGCAGGGCGTGCTCCTCGGCGTCAACGTGTGCGAACGCCTCATACAGCGGCGTCGGCCAGTACCCGTCGCCGGCCTCCGGATGCGAGCCAGTGTCCCAGAGGATAGTCATCTCGGGCGTCTCTACGATGAGGTTCCACACGACGTACGTTTCGTACTCGTGTTCCGGGTCGCGGTCCGAGGCCGTCGCGACGCTGTGGCCGTCGACGACGAAGTTTCGATCAGCCTGTACGCGGCCCCGGTCGACGAACGTCACTGTAAGGTCGTCCATACGGTGTCTACGGGCTGTCAGAAAGTAAAGAGCGGTGCCGTGCGCCGCGGGTGACGGGCTAGCTCGCTATATGACCAACCGTTCGCTATGGCAGGGGTTTCATGCCGTATCGACGCTGAGTACTTTTATACCGAAATGTCGGTGGAAAAGCGGGACCCACACACACCACCCTGCAAGTGTTCTCGGTGTTTCCAGGGGTGGGGGTGGGGAGGGGGAGGCTCCCTCTGCATACTTAAAGAAATGGCAGATTGTTCGATTCTACTGAGAGTACATGATCAGAAGACTATTCGTATATGCAGATATGAGTGCTCTGAAGCACTTGTAGCTTGAATTCTATGGAGGTGGACGTTCGATGGTGAATATGATTTTATTGCCTTTACCATAAAATATATAATAGTGCTACTAGTTCTAGATACGGTCCAGAACGAGACAGTCGAGAATCGCAGGACTCAAGTGTTCTAGATGAAGGGTCGGTGCAGCAGACTGCTCGTGGCTGTTTTCCAGAGGGATCGAAGAAACACTTGCAGGGTGGTGTGTGACTGTTCGGCGTGAAAACACTTGAAACACTTGTACGGTGGTCACTGGTTTTATATAGAGTCACTCAAAAGGTGGCGTACGATGGTCGACGTGAACGAGAACCCGTTCGATGGGACTGACGCGATCTTCGAACGAAAGCAACCGCTGAAAAAAGACACGTTCACGCCGGATACGATCTTTCACCGCGACGAGGAGATCGAGTTCTACATCAACGCGCTTCAGGACGTCATCGTCGGCCACGACCCCAACAACGTCTTCGTCTACGGCCCAACGGGGGTCGGAAAGACTGCCGTTACGAAGTGGGTACGGGACAAACTCGAAGAGAAGGCCGAGGCCGAGGACATCCCACTCACCGTTGTCGGTCCGATAAACTGCCGGAACTACCGGTCGGCGTACGCCCTGGTCAACACACTCGTCAACGAGTTCCGAGATCCGGAGAACCAACTCCCCGAGAGCGGCTACAGCACTGACAGCGTCTTCGAGTTCCTCTACGAGGAGATCGAAGCCGTGGGTGGGAACGTCCTCATCATCCTGGACGAGATCGACAACATTCCAGCGGACGCGCGGAACGACTTCCTGTATGAACTGCCGCGGGCCGAAGCGAACGAGAACACGCCGATCACCGATGCGAAGGTCGGACTCATCGGGATTTCGAACGACCTCAAGTTCGTCGACGTGCTGGAACCCAAAGTGAAATCGACGCTCGGGGAGCGAGAGATCAAGTTCGGTCCGTACGACGCAACGGAACTCCGAGACATTCTCGGCTACTACGCCGACATTGCGTTCCGAGAGGACGTGCTCGGCGAAGATGTCGTCCCGCTGGCGGCGGCCTTCTCGGCGCAGGAACGGGGCGACGTTCGGCAGGGACTCCGAATCCTCGAAAAGGCCGGAGAGTACGCGCGGATGGAGGGCGCGGACGGTGTGACAGAAGCACATACGCGACGGGCGACAGACACTATCGAAACCGACGAACTGCTGGATTACTTCGAGCACGACCTGAGTTCACAGCAGGCGCTGACGTACCTCGCGACGACGCTTGCGCTCATCGAACCGAAACACGAGGCGTCGACAAAGCGGATTTACAACCTCTACTCCTCGATTGCGGAGTCGAGTGGCCGCCGCGTGAAATCCGAACGCAAGATCTACGAGTTCCTCGACCAGCTTTCCATGCAAGGGCTAGTCCGCTCGGCCGAACGCAACCTCGGTCGCAAGGGTGGGCGCAAGTACATCTACGAGGTCACCGACGACGCGACCGATATCATCAACGCCGCGCTCCAGTCGTCCTACAGCGATGCCGTGCCGAGCAACGTCAACGGGATACTCGAACACTATCTGGAAGACGAGGCCACCGAGTTTGAGGCACCGGACACGACCGACGACGAGCAACAGAACCTCTGGCAGTTCACGTAGCCAGCGTATTTGCTCCCCTCCCCCCACCGACTCACATGGCAGAACACTTGCACGGTGGTGTGTGTGTGTTCAGTGGCAGTCCCTCTATTGTACAGTCCAGAACAGTTGCAGGGTGGTGTGTGTGTGCCAACAGTAGACCGTGAACCCGGAGTGCTACCGAGCGATTATGTGGCAGTTACCCTCCACTGCAGTGTGTAGAACACTTGCAGACCGGTGTGTCCGTCCGTTTCCACCACAGCCTCCCGGTATTCCGTTTCGAAAACACTTGCAGGGTGGTGTCAACACCGATTCGCCGGGAAAACCGCTCAAAATGGGCTTTCCTGAACACTTGCAGGGTGGTGTTCCCGTGGGCTCTCGTCTGTCTCTCCCAGTGCGGGAAACACTTGCACGGTGGTGTTAGAGTGGCGCATCGGAACTCCGAACAACGTCTCAAAAACACTTGCAGGGTGGTGTTTTCGGGAATCTCAGACGCTCGCGCACCCCCGCACGACGCATACCCCCGTGCGAACACTTGCAGGGTGGGGTGTGAACACCTGTCCACTGTTCTGGTCCAGTTGTAGTCGTACTGGAAACACTTGCAGGGTGGTGATAGAACACTTGTAGGGTGGTGTCGGATCGTTTGTATAGGGCTGTCAGAACACTCGTAGGGTGGTGTTCCAGCGAAAAATACGTCGTTTGCGACGCAATCAACCAATCGACAGTGATCGACTGAGCCCTCTCCGTTACATCGGGGCTTGCTTGTAGATGAGGTTCCGCTGGATGTCGTTGGCCCCTTCGTAGATGACCGGAATGCGCACGTCGCGGTAAACGCGAGAGATGCGGTTCTCCGTCAGCACCGACCGGCCCCCGTGTAGTTGCATTCCTTTCTCCGCACAGTCCATAGCGGCTTCGGTCGCGTTAGTCTTTGCCAATGCGGCCCAGTAACCGGCGTTCTCCTGGTTAGCGACGCGTTCGGCCGCGTGCCAGGTGAGCGTTCGGGCGGACTGGAGACCGAGTTGCATATCGGCCAGTTTGTGCTGGACCGCCTGGAACTCGTCGACGGTCTTGCCGAAGGCCTCGCGGTCGTGGACGAACTCCCAGGCCTCCTCGATGGCCGCGGCGGCGAGACCGATGCCGTGTCCGCCGACGACGACGCGGCCGTGATTGAAGAACTCGGCGAGCATGTAGAAGCCGGCTCCTTCGACGCCGATCAGGTTCTCCTCCGGAATCCGGCAGTCGTCGAGCACGATGTGAGCCTGCTTGGACGCCCGGAAGCCCATCTTCTCGGGGATGTGTTCGGCGTGGTAGCCGTCGGCGTCCGTCGGGACGATAAACATCGAGTAGTTCCCGTAGCGGTCGTTCGGGTCGTCACCGGTCTTGGCGTACAGCGTCACCCAGTCGGCCTCGACGCCGTTGCCGATCCAGTACTTTTCGCCGTTGAGCACCCACTCGTCGCCGTCCTTCTCGGCGGCTGTCGTCATCCCGGCGAGGTCGCTCCCCGTCTCTGGCTCGGAGACGGCGAGGCCGGTAAGCTGGTCGCCGGTGGCGACGGGCTCGAGGAACTCCTCTTTCTGCCAGTCTGCGCCGTGATCCTCGACGATCTCTGCCCCGAAGCTGGCGAGCTGGATCGTCAGCGCGATTCCTGCGTCGGCTTTGTACAGCTCCTCTGCCATCGCAAGCATCTGTTGGAGGTCGTAGCCGCTCCCGCCCCACTCCTCACCGATATCCTGTGCGACGAGGCCGGCCTCCCTGGCTGCTTCAAGCACATCCCAGGGATACTCCCCGGACGCGTAGTACTCACCGGCGACTGGTTCGATGTGCTCCGCAGCGAACTCCCGAGCCTCTTCCTTGACCTCGCGTGCGTGCTCCGGAACGAGTTTCTCGGATAGCAGATCCATGGGAATTATCATGGTTTGTGTACTGATATACTCCGTGGAACTCTGCAAAACACCGCCATAGTTGTTTCCCGGAAACTCCTGATAATCGGCCAGCACGCTTTTCCATGGCTGTAGCCTTCCTCGGGCATGAACCGTCGAGACTACCTGCTTGCCGGAGCCACCCTCGGAACCGCCGGGCTTGCGGGGTGTTCGTTTCTGGCCGCGGCCGAGGCACCGCCACCGGACGTTCCGAAACAGCGCCTCGAAGACGGCGGCTGGACGCGAACGGACCAGTCCTCGGAAACAGTGTTCGACCGGAGCTACGGCCCGGTTTCGGTCGAGGCCGTCTCAAGTACGGTCCAGTACGTCGACGAACAGCTACAGGAACGCGTCGCCAGTCGTACCCTCGATCAGGTCCAGACTGCGCTCTCCGTGTTTTTCGCCACCCGCGTCGACTTCAGCCCGAATCTTGACAATCTCCCGGCTGGCGTGGGCCGCAAGGAACTGCTGGCAGAAGTCAGAACGAACGCCCGCGACAGCTTCGAACAGCAGATGGAAGCCCAGGGGTTGACCGATATCGAGAAAACCGGCGAGGGAACAATCGATATCGACACCGGCGAGACAGCCGAGACGGTCGAACTGTCCGCCGTGTACCCCTTCGAGGGAATTTCGTTCGACGTGACCGAGAACGAGGCCGTCGAGATACCGGCCAGCGACATCGACATCTCGGCGATGTTCGCCGTCTGGCACCACGGCGACTTCGTCGTCATTTCCGGGGGCGCGTACCCGGCACAGAACTTCGAACAGGTCGTTGAAAACGACCTGAGCGACGGCATCACGGTCACCGTCGATGTCGACCTCGGACTCCAGCCCGAAACCTATCGGACCGAAGTCCGGAATCTCGTCACTGGCGTCCAGTAACGCTACTGAGCGGCTGAAAACGCGCCAACTCCCCTATTCCGGCGCGGCGTCGTCAGGGACGCGACCTTCGACGAGCGATTCGTCGGCGTACTCGTCACGGAGCGACTTTTTGTCGAACTTTCCGGTTGCCGTCTTCGGAACCTCGTCGATGGTGACGAAGTTGTCCGGGACCCACCACTTGGGGTAGGACTCGAGGATGTACTCACGGAGTTCATCACCAAGCGTCTCCTCGTCGGCATCGGCCGTCGGAACGATCATCGCAAGTGGGCGTTCCTGCCAGCGCTCGTGCGGGACACCGATGACTGCCGCTTCGTTCACGTCGTCGTGGGCGATCAGTTCGTTTTCCAGTTCGAGCGAGGAGATCCACTCCCCGCCGCTCTTGATGACGTCTTTCGCCCGGTCGACGATCTTGATGTAGCCGTCCTCGTCGACGGACACCACGTCACCGGTCTTCAGATAGCCGTCCTCGAACTCCTGTTCGTTCGCTTCCGGCCGCTTGAAGTACTCCGTCGTCACCCACGGCCCGCGGATGTGGAGTTCGCCGAAGTCCTCCCCGTTGTGCGGGACCTCGTTGCCGTTGTCGTCGATGACACGGAACTCCAGCCCGGGTGCGATGAGTCCCTGCTTCGCCCGCTTGTCCAGTTGCGTCTGGTAGTCGGCGTCCTCCAGGTCGCTCCGCAGGGACGCCACCGCACCCACCGGGGCCGTCTCGGTCATCCCCCAGGCGTGGACGAGTTCCACGTCGCGGTCGTCGAAGAACCGGATCATCGCTTCGGGCGCAGCGCTTCCGCCGACGATGAGCCGTTCGAGCGACGAGAGGTCGACGTCGTTTTCCTTGATGTACTCCATCAGCCCCAGCCAGACGGTCGGGACGCCGGCGGTGACGGTGACGTCCTCCTCTTCGATGAGCTTCGCGAGGTCCGCCGGTTCCGGCTGTGGGCCGGGGTAGACGTGCTTGGCCCCGCCCGCAGTTGCCGAAAACGGGAGTCCCCACGCGTTGACGTGGAACATCGGGACGACGGGCATCATGACGTCGTCGTCGTCGAGTGGAATCCCCTGTGGCGACTGGATCGCCATCGTGTGGCTCCACAGCATCTGCTGGGTGTACTCGACACCTTTCGGTCGTCCGGTCGTCCCGGAGGTGTAACAGAGGCCTGCGGGCCGCTCTTCTTCCAGTTCTGGCCAGTCGTACTCCGTCGGCTGGTCGGCGATGAACGACTCGTAGGCGACGGCATCGAGGTCCGTCTCGGGGACGGACTCGCTCATCACGATGAACTGCTCGACCGTTTCGAAGGACTCGGGGTCATCGGTGGCGGCACCTTCGAGTTTCGGCAGGAGCGATTCGTCGACGAAAATGAGTTCGTCCTGTGCGTCGTTGACGATGTACTGGATGTGTTCGTCTGGCAGGAGCGGATTGATAGTGTGTAGCTGCGCACCGGTTCCCGGTACCCCGAAGTATGTCTCGAAGTGCCGGCTGTGGTTCCAGCAGAACGTCCCGAGCCGTTCGCCGTCGCCGTAGCCGGCTTCCTCGATCGCGTTCGCTAGCTGCGCCGTCCGTTCGGCGTATTCGGCGTAGTCGTGACGGACGATGCCTTCGTGGGTACGAGAGACGACTTCCGTGTCCGGATACAGTGTTTCTGCACGCCACAGGAACGGTCGTAGAGTTTGCGGGCTGCCTCCTGGCATATCATGATGCAGGGGCTCACGATACAAGAAACACTGCTAAATCTTTCATGAGGGAAAAGGAGTTCATCCGCAGTGCTCGCCGCCCCGTTCGCACACGTCTGCTTACACTTCGATTTCCTGCATCAGGTCGACCAGCTCTTCCAGTTCCGGAAACGTGTACACTTTCACGTTGATGTTAGACTCCAGCGCGTGGACGCGGGAATCGAACATCAGCGCCATCTCGTTGTCCCGGTCGCCGACGAGCTGGTCCACCATCCCACTCCCGGGGCCGAACGTGAAGTTCGGCGTAGAGATGTCGATGGTCGTATCGAGGACGTTCGCCCAGCCATCGATGAAGCCGCTGGTCATGATGTTGCCGATCTCCTGAATCGCCGAGCGCTCCATGTCGGTGAAGCCGTCGGCATTGGGGTCCGTTTCCCCCATATCGCCGATCATCCCAGTGGCGAGGTCCTTCGCACTGGCGGCGTTGAACAGGAACAGGATGTGCCCGTGGGGCTTTTCCACCATTTCGATACTGATACCGATCTGCTTCTCGTCGCCGACGTGCGTTTTGATATCGGGGATATCGATGAAGTTGATCTTCGTGATCTCCATCTCCGTCTCCATCCCTGTCATCTGGCTGAGGTGGTTCGCAACGGTGTTACCGCCCTCTTTAGCCATCTGATTGAACAACCCGAGCTTCCGAATATCTATCATCAGACTCATTCGTTAGGACCAGCGTTGCCGCTGAGTTGTGTGTCCTCATACATAAGCTATGCACCCGCATTTTCGTCGGCGAGAATCGGAGCGTGTTGATACCGCTTTACTCACTCCACGCGGACGCTCACAGCGACGCCCTCGCCGAGCGGCAGCAATCCGGTCTCAAACGCCGGGTCGTCGCCGACGCGTTCGAGATAGGTGGCGATGCCGCGACTCGTTTCGTTGGCGTCGATGTCGCCGCCGTCCAGCAACGCCTGTACTTCCTCGAACTCCAGCGGCCCGGCCTCGATCATATTGTCGGCGACCACCGCCCCACCGACCGGCACTTTCCGGCGGACAGCCTCAAATGCTTCCGCATAGCGGTGTTTCTCGTTGTCGACGAGCACCACGTCGAAGGGGCCGTCGTAGTTCTCAACGGTTTCGATTGCGTCCCCGTGCTCGAAAGCGGCCCGGTCGGTGAACCCGCCGCGGTCGAGGAACTCTCGGGCTTCCTCCAGTTCGTCGGCGTCAATCTCCGTCAGGACGATCTGCCCGTCGTCGGACACCGCGGGGGCCATCCAGTACGCGGAGTACCCGAAGCCGGAGCCGAACTCGAAGATACGGTCGGCGTCGACCATCCGGGCGACGAGGCGAAGCCAGCCACCGACTGCGGGACCGACCGTCGGGAACCCTTCCCGGTCGGCTTTGGCGTCCATCTCCTCTATGACCGGATCGCTGGCCGGCGCTATCGTACGGGCGAATTGCTCTGTGACATCGGGGAGCGGGGTTTCGTCCATACCGGGCTATGCCGGTAGGGACGACATAAATGAGTGGGTCGGGACCGGAATTAGCCGAGTTCGAGGCGCTCGACGTACTGGATGACCGACTCCAGCGCGGGATTGGGGTAGTACTCGACGGTGTTGGCCGCTGTCTCGTACGAGAGAATTCCGAGGTCGTCCAGCCGCGGCAGGTGATTGTGTGCCAGCGACACGCCCACTTCGTCGCGTGATTTGGGGGTCGCTCTGGCCGGGATGGCCTTCTCGCGTTCGTAGACGCGGTCGACGAGGTCGTCCAGTGGGACCTCGGCGTCCGACCGGTCTTTCAGGTGATACAGGAGACTGCGTCGCCGCGGGGCGGAGATCAACTCCAGAACCTGGTCAAACGAGTATGGTATCGGAATCGTTTCGGGCTCTTCCGGGTCGCCCTTCTTGACGCCACCGGGTGGGGCGACGGTGTCCCGAAACGTCGGCATCTCCTCCGCGTCTTTCGATGCTGTGACGGTCCAGCCGTGGTCCGGGAGGTACTCGTACACGACGTCATACAGCGGCCGAAACATCTCGATTGTCTCCTCCGTATGGGCCTCCGGGTCCATGTGGTGGTGGCCGGAGACGTCCATCTCGGCACATTGTCGGTTCAACGCGGTCACCAGCGCGATGACGCGGTCACGTTCCCAGGACTCAAGCAGTCCAGTAAGCGAATGCAGGCACAGAAGCAGCGGTGCATCTGCCTGTTCCAGTCGGCCGAGATGGCGAGAGACGGCCGCTCCGATGTCTATCGGCTCCACTGTCGAGGGAAGGGTATCAAGCGTCAATGAGGGAAATGCGCCAGACGCCGCTGCCTGCGAGTTAGCCGGTAACTCGCTGCCGGCGTCGACGATAATCGCCTCTTCCGGCATCTCGTCGTCGAGGTGCTGCTGCCACAGCGAGAGGCGGGAATCGGGGGACTCAGACACTGTGACACAGATGGCCTTCGAGTCACTGACTCCCTGTTCAGTCAGGAATCCGGCACACCCCTCTCGTTCGGCGTCGCTCGAACCGCGTGCCAGTACCAATACGGACGCGGCCTCGCTCAGAGGCTGGTCCACTGTCCCACTCCCGGAGTTCATTGCGTACTGTATCGTATCAGGAACCATAAACCCATCAACAAATAAGCGTTCCCTTGATATAGGGTAACATTCAATCAGGAACCGCTCGAAAATGAGGCACTGTCCGGATCGGCCCCCCTCTATGTGAGCGGGTCTCAGGGCGTGTCCCGGACAGTCTCGATTCCGAGGATTTTTGCAGTACTACGGCGTATTACTTACTATGCCAATCATGTCGAGTAGCGACTTTTCTATCCACATCGAGGAGTGTGATGAGTTTGACGACGGGATGCCGATAAGTTCGCTTCCGGACGAGGTCACGTCTATCGACGACCTCGACTGTGAGTGCTGGAGCGGGTTCGAGTCGCTGGACGAAATCTAACGACGGGCTCTACGGTCTGGGTGCCAGAAGGCAGCCTCGGTCGATCGATCTTCAAGCACCTTGCCGACGACCGTCTCCACGTCGTGGGTGAGCTTCTTGATGATATATGCTGACGGCTGTCCCACCACTGCATAAAAATGGCCGTAGCTAGGAGTGTCTTGCTTGAAACACGTCTTCTGGATCACCGATTCACTCCGGGCGACGCACTCGTCTCGAAGGCACTGCTCACGCTGGGCCGCCCCGATCAGGCGTCCCAGTACGCCGGTTCGTTGCCGGGCTTCCACTTTATCGAACAGCCTCTGGACGGTTTTTCAGCGGCTGTAATCTGGTCGCCATCGAGCAACGTTTCGACGTGTGCGGCCATCTCCCGCTCGCTGGGTTCGTCGTCCGGGTTCGGCGCGTCGTCGAGGCGGCCGTGATACGCCAGTTTGAACGTCCCGCCGTCGTTGTGAAACAGGAACGGATCGGGGGTACAGCGGGCGCCGTACGCGGCCGCGACCTCCTGGGTCTCGTCGAACAGATACGCGTCGTACTGTATCTCGCCGCGCTCGACGAGTTCCTGCATCCGCTCGAAGGAGTCGTCGGGGTACTCCTCGGGGTCGTTGGCATTGATCCCGACGACAGCGAGGTCGTCATACTCCGTCGCGAGCCGGTTTAGCTCGTCAATCTTCGCTTTCGCGTACGGACAGTGATTGCAGGTGAATACGACCAGTAGTGCGTCCTTGTCCGCGAAATCCGACAGTGAGTACGTCGCCCCGTCCGCTCCCGGGAGTTCGAACGGCGGTGCTTCGTCCCCACGCCCGAGCACGTCGGACTCCGAATCGAGTGAAACCATCGCTCCCTACTACGACTGTCGCCGCTAAAAGTCCATGGACGCGCTACACTGACTTCCGAAACGACCGCTTTTTGGTCAACTGTCCGCTTCTTCCGACGTCGCTGCCGCAGTATCGAAGGCTTTCGCTGCCTCGAACGCGGCGCTCCCGTCGTCAACGGAGAACAGCGTCTCTTTCCCCTCCGCCTCGTGTTTTTCCAGTAATCCGACCGTCACCAGTTCTTCGAGCGTCCCGTCGAGGTACAGCGTCTTCAGCGGCACACCGGCTGCCTCGCTCAAGGCCGTTTTCGTATACGTTTCGTCCGCATCGAGGCGGAGTATCGTGTCAATAACTGTCGCCGCCTTGTCGTGGTTCGAGATGTGTGCCCATCCCGTGTCAGAACCAGCCCGCTGGCCACCCTCTTCGAACATTAGTCGACACCTAACCGTCAGAGATATTAAAACTGTCTGGTGTATTTCCGACCGAATGGTGTGACGCTCTCTCACTATTGAGCAAGGCTTTTGTCCGCGTCACTCTCCTGGCACTGTATGAGCAGTCGCCGCGAGATACTCGACCTGCTACGGGAGAACGCTCGCTACACGACCGAGGACATCGCTCGGTTGACTGATTACTCCGAGAGCGAGGTAGCCGAGGCTATCGAGGAGTTCGAGGAGGCAGGTGTTATCCGCGGCTACGGGGCAGTCGTCGACTGGAACGCCGTCGAGACCGACGAGGAGCGCGTTCGCGCCACCGTCGAACTCAACGTCACGCTGGACCGTGAGACCAGCTACGACGACATCTCCGACCGGATCGCGAAGTTTCCGGAAGTGACCTCGCTTCGCCTCGTCAGCGGTGACTACGACTTCGACCTGGAGGTCGAGGGCGATTCGATGCGCGAAGTGTCGCATTTCATCAGCGACAAAATCGCGCCGATTCCCGAGATCACGCAGACGGTAACCCACTACATCATGGAGTCGTACAAGGAGCAGGGGATGGAGTTCGACGACCACGACGACGACGACCGCCTGTCCGTCTCACCATGACATTCGAAGCAGCGGACAGAGTCGACAGCGTGCCGCCCTCGGGTATCAGGCGGTTCTTCGAACTGGCCGAGGAGATGGACGACATCATCTCGCTCGGGGTCGGGGAACCGGACTTCTCGGCCCCGTGGGCCGCCCGCGAAGCCGCTATCGCGTCGCTCGAACGCGGCCAGACCTCGTACACCGCCAACCGCGGGAAGCGGGAACTCCGGGAACGCATCGCGGACTACGAGGCGGCGACGCACAATCTCCAGTACGACCCCGACGAGGAAATCCTCGTCACGGCGGGCGCGAGCGAGGGGCTCGACCTCGCCTTCCGGGCGCTGCTAAACCCCGGCGATTCCATCGCTATCGCCCAGCCCTGCTACGTCTCGTACGTCCCCGGCGCGACGTTCGCCGGGATCGACGTTATCGACGTTCCGACACGCGCGGAAGACGAGTTCAAACTCACCCGAGAGGTGCTGGAATCGTCCGGCGCGGCCGAGGCCGACGCGCTCGTGTACTGCTATCCGAACAACCCCACCGGTGCGACGATGACGGCCGAGGAGATGGCGTCTGTCGCGGCGTTCTGTCGTGAAAACGACCTCCTCGTGTTCGCCGACGAGATCTACGCCGATCTCACGTACGAACACGACCACACGTCTATCGCTACCCTCCCCGGGATGCGCGAGCGGACCGTCGTGTTCAACGGCTTCTCGAAGGCGTTCGCGATGACGGGGTTCAGACTGGGGTACGCGATGGCCCCGCCGGAGGCCATCGAGGCGATGAACCGCATCCATCAGTACTCGATGCTCTCGGCCCCGACGACGGCCCAGCACGCCGCTATCGAGGCCCTCGACAACTGCCGCGACGAGGTTACGGACATGGCCGCCCAGTACGACCGCAGACGGAAGTACGTCCTCACCCGCTTCGAAGAGATGGGCCTGGACTGCTTCCCGGCGGCCGGGGCGTTCTACGCGTTCCCGGAATGTCCCTGGGACGATGCCGGCGAGTTCGCCGAAAGTCTCCTTCAGGAAAAGCGGGTCGCGGTCGTGCCCGGAACCGCCTTCGGGGAAGGCGGGTCGGGCCACCTGCGAGTGTCGTACGCAACCGGTCTCGACGATCTCAAAGAAGCGATGGCCCGGATCGAATCGTTCCTTAATTGACAATTAATCTCGGCGAAACATTCAGTATGGTCCACTTACTACCGTAAGGAGACCGTGATACGAACAACCGGAACTTCTTTTTCATCGACATTTGGTGGGGATAAAGTTTTTTCCTGCCTAACTGGAGATGAATAACAATGGCTATCGATGATACTGGGGGAGGTGAGTCGGATCAGGTCAACGGTGGGGGGAACCTGACTGACGAGCCTGTACGGGTCGGCGAATACACATGGGACGATCTCCGGCGGGAGGTACACGATGGGGGGCGGTTCGACCGGAGCGTGTACCTCGGCTTCGAGCCGAGAGAACTCAGTCAGCGTCTCGAAGACGCGGCAAGTGCCGGTAAAACACTGCAAGCGCCGTTCGAGGAGTATCTCGACCCAACCACGACACCAGTCGCGAAAGACATCTACACATGGGAGCATTTCAAACAGGAGTACTATTACGAGGACGGCAGTCTCCCCCGTGACAGTGACGGCGAAGTCATCCCTTTCGACGAAAGTGAGTATCTGAACTTCGATCCCGAACACACGGAAAACAAGCTGTCCGCCGCCGAAGACATCGCCAGTGAACTGCACGAGTACGTCGACGAAAACACCGTCGACGTGAATCCGGAACTGGACGAAGACGAGTTCTTCTCGACACGAGACGGCCATACAACCGTCGTCAACCGTTACGACCTCGAAAAAGCCGTTCCCCAGTCGAAGAAATCTCACTTCAACGAACTAGAACGGTACTGGGTCAACAAGCCCTACGCCTGCGTCATCATCTTCCACTCACGGAAAGAGAACGAGAAGAAGTACTACGTCATCGAGCCGTATCTCACCGATATCGAGATCGACCTCCGAGAGTTCCTCTCGGGCAAGCTCAAGACCGCGATCAAGTACTCCGAGGACGATGTCATCGTCCAGGGGACCGACGCCGACCGAGCACAGGTCATCCAGCGGGAGGCCGAACAACTCCTCTCGCGGTACGACCTCTACAACGGCACAGTCTCCAGTAGCGGTGAAGAAAGCGTTCTCGGGCAGGTCAAGGAACTGTTCGGACTGGACGAGGAAACACAAAGTGAAACCACGGGCCAACTTTCCGGCATTTCGACACGGCCTGAGCCGGCTATCCTCGAAGACGACGACCCGAAGCTAAACGAGTATCAGGTCGAGAAGCTGCTGTACATGCTCAAGCGGGACTTCGTCGGCTACGCCCGCATCGACGGCGTCAAACACGACATCAACGTGGAGGACATCTCCTGTGACGGGTACAACTCCCGGGTGTTCGTCTATCACACCGACTACGAGCAGATCATTTCGAACGTCGAACACGGCGAGGGGGAACTCGACGACTTCGTCGTGAAACTCGCCCAGCGTTCCGGGAAGGGTATCTCGAAGCGCCAGCCCCAGGTCGACGCGACGCTGCCGGACGGGTCGCGTGCCCAGTTGACGCTGGGCCGGGAAGTGTCCGACCACGGGACGAACTACACCATCCGGCAGTTCAAGGACGTGCCCTTTACCCCGATCGACCTCATCAACTGGAACACCTTCTCGCTGGACGAGATGGCGTTCCTCTGGCTCTGTATCGAGAACAACAAGAGCCTGATCTTCGCCGGCGGTACTGCCTCGGGGAAGACGACGAGCCTGAACGCCGTCTCGCTGTTCATCCCGTCGAACTCCAAGATCGTCTCTATCGAGGACACGCGCGAGGTTGAGCTACCCCAGCGGAACTGGGTGGCAAGCGTCACGCGCCCCTCCTTCGGTGAGGACGACAAGGGCGACGTCGACGAGTTCGACCTGCTTGAGGCCGCACTCCGTCAGCGCCCTGACTACATCGTCATGGGTGAGATCCGTGGCGAGGAAGGCCGGACGCTGTTTCAGGTCATGTCGACCGGCCACACCACCTACACCACGTTCCACGCCGACTCCGTCGGCGAGGTCATCAAGCGGTTCACGACCGAACCTATCAACGTCTCGAAAACGCTGTTTACAGCGCTCGACCTCGTGTCGATTCAGACCCAGACGCGGGTCGATGGCAACAAGGTCCGCCGGAACAAGTCCCTGACCGAAATCAACGAGTACTCCGCCGAGAACGACGAGATCAACGTCCGGGACGTGTACGAGTGGCGCGCCGAGACGGACGAGTACATCCAGATGGGGAACTCGAACACACTCGAAGAGATCAAGTTCGACCGCGGGTGGACCCAGGATAAACTCGACGAGGAACTGTTCAAGCGCAAGGTCGTCCTCGCATACCTCATCGAGAAGGGGCTGAACACCTACACGCAGGTCGCGGCGACCATCCAGGCGTTCATCAACGACCCCGACACCATTCTCACGCTCATCGCCAACGACCAGCTCGAACTGTCGCTCGAGGACCTCCGGGAGATGGAATCTGTCAAGATCGATATCGACCCGGAAAAAGAGGAGATGGTGCCCCGGCCGGACGCGCCGCCGGAAATGGTCGAGGAGACAAAGCAGGTGCTCGACAACGCACAGCCGCTGTTCAACACGTACAAGAGCCGTGAAACGCCGGACATCGTCTCGGCGCTGATGGACGATTCCGAGGAAAGCGCTGACGAAGACAGCATCGACTTCGGCCAGTTCGTTCCGAAGGCCGGGGCGGAGGCAGATAGCGAATGAGCCTGGACACACCGAGCCAGCAACAGGTGGGCAGCGGCGGTGCCCTCGGTGACACGTTCTACCCGGCGTACCAGATGGTGTTCGACGACGAGGGCGACTTCGTCAACAGCGTCGAGAACAAACTCGCGGAGGCCCGGATGGCCGACAACGTCGAGATGTTCCTCGCACGCGCGCTCGCGGTCGGTGTCATTGCGGGCCTTGCACTGTGGCTCGTCGGCACGTTCCTCGGCTATCTGCTGGTCCAGTTGCTGTTTGCCGGTGGGGAAGCGCCGACGCTCATCGGGATTCCGGTGTCTGAGAGCGTCTCAGAGATTCTGGCCGTGCTGAAACTCCCCTTCCTCGTCATCGTGACCGGCTTCGTCTTCGGCGCCATCGGGTTCGGTATCGGCTTTGGCTCGCTTGTCTCGATTCCGTATTTCCGTGCGAGCGCGCGCGAGCGCGAAATCAACGTCTTGTTGTCCGACTCGATCTCGTTCATGTATGCGCTGTCCGTGGGCGGGCTCAATCAACTCGAAATTCTGCAGTCGATGGGGAAGGCTGAAGACACGTACGGTGAGGTCGCAAAGGAGTTCCAGTCTATCGTACTGGAGACGGAGTATTTCGATACCGACTACCGGACCGCTGTCCGGAACCAGGCGCTGCAGACTCCGTCGGACGAACTGTCGCAGTTCCTGACGGACATGCTCTCTATTATCAACTCCGGCGGGGACATGACTTCCTTCCTCGAAGACCAGAAGGAAAAGCACATGCGAACCGCCCGGCAGGAACAGGAGAAGATGCTGGAGACGCTGGAACTGTTCGGCGAGATGTACATGACGCTCTCGCTGTTCCCGCTGCTTCTCATCATCATTCTGGTCATCATGTCGATGATGGGGAACGCCCAGAAGTCGCTCATCTACGGCACCGTGTACGGGCTGATTCCCCTGACGGGTCTGGGCTTTCTCGTCCTCGTCTCGACTGTCACGCAGGACTCCATCGGGGACGGCTATCTGCGTTCGAGTCCCGGCGAGAAGGAACTCGTCGTCGACGAAGGTGTCGGCGTGTTCAACCTCGGGCTCATCGAGAGTTACACGGGCACCTACAGCGTCTTCGACCGGATCAAGAGCCGGGAAGGGACTTACGAACTTCTCGGCATTCTCAAACGGCCTGACCTGTTCTTCCGTGACCATCCGCTGTTGGTGCTGTGGCTGACGGTCCCGCTGTCGATTCTCGCCATCGTCGCGGCTATTGTCATCGGCTGGGCTCCGTTATCGCTGGATGGGATGATCGCCGTCCCGGTCCGCTCGACGTTCTTCTGGGTGTACGTCCCGATGTACCTCAACTTCATCCCGTTGATGATCTTCTACGAGTGGAATCAGCGCTCGCGGAAGGCGATAATCGGGAAACTCTCGGAGAACCTCCGGAAGCTCGCGTCGGCCAACGACACCGGGATGACGCTGCTGGAGTCGGTCAAGGTGGTCTCCGAGACGTCCTCTGGAAAGCTCTCCGAGGAGTTCGAGACCATCCACGCAAAGGTCAACTACGGAACGAGCCTGAAAGACGCGCTCCGGGAATTTAACAACAAGTACAACGTCCCACGACTGGCCCGGACGGTCAAGCTTATCGCGGAGGCACAGGAGGCCTCCAGCCAGATTCAGGACGTACTCTCGACGGCCGCTCAGGCCTCGGAGAACCAGGACGACATCGAGCGGGAGCGCAAATCCCGGACGCGGATGCAGACGGTCATCATCCTGATGACCTACCTGACGCTTTTGGGCGTGATGGCGCTGCTAAAGACACAGTTCCTCGATGTGATGTCGGGGCTGGCGACGCAGGCCTCCGGGTCAAGCAGTTCGAGCGCGCCCGGCGGTGGGTTCGGTGGCAGTGTCGACACGGAACTGCTGTCGATGCTGTTCTTCCACGCGGTGACGCTGCAGGCACTGCTGTCGTCGTTTATCGCCGGCTACATTCGGGAAGTGAAGCTCGTCGCCGGCGTAAAGTTCGCAGTCGTCCTGTCGACGATTGCACTGGTGGTGTGGATCGCCGTGGGATAGCGGCCCCACTCGCGGTTCGACAGCGGACGTATCAGACAGAAAATAGGGTGTGTGGGACATGGATACAAGAGCACAAACACCGCAGGACTTCGCCGTAGGGGTGAGCGTCCTGCTCGTGACGATAATCGGGGTATTGGCCTTCGTACAGGGAAGTGCGGTCGGCGTGTACGAATCCCCAGACGTACAGCGTAACCAACCAATTGCGGACAGGGCGGGGACGTACCTCGTCGAAAACTACTCCGTCGACGGGACGCGGAACCTCATTCGCTACAACACGAGCGGTGGGATCAATGCGTCCCTCAACGCGGACACAGATCTCAGCGGTCTCAAGGAGAAAGCCGGACTCGACGTCGCGACGGAGCGCCGCGTGAACCCGCGGGTGAACGTAACGGTGGTCAACGCGTCATCGCTCAAAGCAGGGACACGGGACCCGGCAGTTGATGACCACGACCAGCGGCTCGCTTGGGGGCCCGATGTCGCCGACAGAGACAACGTCGCAACGACGTCTCGCGTGGTGAAACTGACCAACGCGACCGGCCAGTGCGACCCGGTCTGCTGGCTCGTCGTGAGGGTGTGGTAACGATGCGTGGCCAAGCCTATACGCTGGAAGGCGTTCTCGCGGCCATCGTCGTTGTGACGGCGACCGTCTACGGCCTGTCGGCAGTCGACACTGGCCCGTTCCAGACGGGTTCCCAGCAGCGGACAGCAGAACTGGAGAGTCGTGCGAGCGATACGCTATCACTGGCGGCAGAAACCGGTGCGCTGCACAACGCGACGGCGTGTTACAGCGTCGGAACGCCGACACTCAACGGCAATCAGACTGGCAGTTCCACCGAGTTCGAGATGATGTTGAACCAGACCTTCGACCGTCAGGGCGACCAGTACAATCTATACTTCAGTTACTGGGACTCGGATTCGGACGCGCGCCAGACTACCATCGTCTCGCAGGAAACAGACGCAAACGTTGCTGACCGGCCAGCCGACGCAGCCGTCGCGACCGAAACGGTGACGCTGACCGACGATATGCCCGCTCGAATCGGCGACTGCAGCGGGACCGGACCGCCCCTCTCGACCGTCGACGGGTATTTCGCTCCCGACGCGGAGCCCGACTCTATCGTCTACAACGTCGTGGAGGTGCGTCTGGTCGTATGGTAGCCAACGAGCGCGGACAACTGCTGTTGGTCGGTGGTATTGCTGTCGCTATCGTCGTGTTCAGCACGGTTCTGTTTGCTCACAGTCTCGCGGTCACTGACGGTATCACGACTACCGGAAGTGCGGATACCATCGAGCGCACGGCTGACCGCGAAGCCTCTGTCGAGCGCGACCTCGGACAACTCGCGGCCCAAGCGCGTGGCGATGGCCTCGATGGATTCGAGGAGCGATACGAGTACGCGCTTCGGAACTACACGCGAACGCACAACCGGGTCGTCGCAAGCAGCGGCGGAACCTATCTCAACGCGACGCTGAACGAGTCGGCGTCGCTTGGTACCGAAGTCAATCAGACGGGCACGTCCTCCAAGTTCCAACGTCCAGACCCATCGGGCGGGCCGCAGAACGACTGGCTAGTTGCGAATGACGTCTCTCGCGTTGCGGTGTTCAATCTCACTGCGGATGTCGTCGGCGGCTCGATGAATACCTTCACTGTCGTCATTCGAAACGGTTCTGAGGACATGAAACTGTCAGTTGAGCCGAGTACAATTGATAGTGGAAACAACGTCACGGTCGACGGCAAAACGCAGTGTCACGGCAACGGAGACGTCAACGTTGACCTTGTCGCTGGGTCATGCACTGTCGGAAGTAACAGCAGTTCTTTCGATAGCTATCACAGCCTTGACCCCCCGTACTCAATTGAAATAAAGAACGGAAATAAGGCCGAAGGGCGGTACCAGTTTGCGGCAGTCGGGACGTTCCCGTCCTCGAACTATGCCGCTCCAGTTGCTCGTGTCAACTATCCAGTCGTCCCTGCCATCGACATGACTTACGACACACCGTCTGCGAGCTACAATCGAACAGTACTGGTGGAGGTCGACGACTGATGAACCTCGCCCGTTTCCTGTTTGACAGCCGCGGCGTCTCGCCGGCGGTCACGCAGGCACTCACTATCGGTATCACGTCGCTGCTGGTGACCGGCCTCCTCATCGGCGGGAGCCAGATGGTAGACTCACAGCGTGAGCGAGTGACTGAAGAAGCTCTGGAGAACGTCGGCGATGGTATCGCGCGCGACCTGATCCGCTTAGATGCGTTCGACACCGACACGCTCAACTCGACAGTATCGTTCCGTGCGATGTATCCCGAGCGCATCGCTGATCAGTCGTACAACGTCGAGGTTTCTCCTGATACTCCGCGCACGCGTGTGTACGTGAACGCATCAGGACTGAATCGGTATGCTGTCGTCCGCTTCGAGAACGAAACTAATGTCTGCCCGTCTGTCGTCTCCAGTGGGCCCCTGGCTGTATCGTACAACCAGACAGCCGGCTGTATGGAGGTGACTCGCGGATGACTTCGCCGCTGTCAAGCCAAAGCGGTCACGACCGTGGCGTGTCCGACCTGCTCGCGTTTACGCTCACGTTCAGCATCATCATTACTGGGATTGGGCTGGTGACGCTTGGTGGGCTTGGGGCGTTCGATGCAATCCAACAGGGGGCGACAACCGATGTCGCAGAAACGTCGATGGTCGGGTTCGCGGAAACCACGGGCGACCACATTCAGGGCAACGCTCCACGACGGACCACGAGTATGAAACTCCAGGGTCACGGACTCTCCATCCGACCGTCGACGCTTAACGTAACTGTCGACGGGCAGTCAACGAATATTTCGACCGGAGCGTTCGTTCGGGAGACTGATTCGGGGACTGATATCGTCTACACCAGCGGTGCAGTGTACCGGGTCCAGCAGGAGGGGCTGGTCGTTTCACGGAAACCCCGCTTCCGGTGTAGCCCCGGAAGTGACAGTGTATACATCTCTGCCCTTTCCCTCGACGGAGAGACGGATTTCTCGTCGTCGAACCGCGTCACAATCGAGACCGCTATCCAGAACAAGACGCTTATTTCGCCACAGGCTGGCAAGTCACCGTCCGCGACAACCGTCTCGATCAACGTCTCGGAGACTGCATATCCGGATGCATGGCACCGCCTGTTCGAGCAGGAACTGTCGAACTGGTCGGGCCACTCGGAACCACACACCTACCAGTGTACTGGTGTCAGCCGCGCTGTCGTCCACAATACGACGGTCGATATCCGTACTGTCACCTAACGGCCTCTGTCTGCGGTGCATAGACCCGTCGCTGTAGGACTCAGTTCTGGACGGTGAGAAAACCGTTATGCAGCAGTCATCAGCGCTGCGATGAATGACCACTCCGTCCCGCTGTTTGCTTCTTCTTGTTTCGCCATAGCCGCAGTCTTGTCTCGTGGGTGCTTCCAGTTCATTACGGCCATAGGTACGTGTTCAGCAGGTATGAAGTGTTCGAATACTAATACATTGTCGTGGTCTTTCATGATTGAGAGCGCTTCGCAAGTCAGTAGCCTCCTCAATTCTCTTTAGCCGTTAATGAAGGGAGAGTTACATAGTGGCAACTCTCTGTTTTGTTCGATATTAGGGTAGGAAAACAGAATATTACGATCCGTAGACGAAAATCGTGATACAGGTGCTCATATGCCGGTAAACGGCTCTATCTTTGCATCTGAGATTGGGAGGAGTCGTATCCGAACGGTAGCGACATGTGAGTCGTTGGCAAGGTAGTACTATTACCCTCCACTCCATAAGATTGGACACTAATGAAGAAGCAAGAACTCATTCACCTTCACAGCCTTCTCGCGCAGGTACAACACCACTACGAGCACGAAGCGGACACGAGCGTCGAGCACGATCTGTACGCTGATCTCGGTGTCAAACCGACATCGATCCACAAATCGAAGACTGACCACAAGGAAGCAGTGTTTGCGCTCGCTTCCGGACTGACGGATGCGATGGCCGAGGAAGCCGACGAACCACAGGCGCTGACTGCCGACTGAATCGACGTCCTGTCGTCAGTTCGTTCTCACCGTTCACTATTCCCAGTAGCTATCGGCAAGCTCCTGCCGTGGCACGGCCGCTATGTCGGGCGCATGGTACACGCTATCTCGCCTCTCAAACGACTTATACGGGAGGACACTGTATTTATATTGTGAGCGACGATTCAGGGCGGCGGAATCTCCGCATGCCTACAAACGACGAGATGTTTGCAGTGGTAACAGAGCACCTTGGTGGGAACCACGTCCGCATTCGCTGTGAGGACGGCGAAACCCGACTCGGACGGATTCCGGGCCGGATGAAGTTCCGAACCTGGATTAACGAGGACGACATCGTTCTCGCCGAACCATGGGACTGGCAAGACGAGAAGGCCAACATCGAATGGCGCTACAAGGGGCAAGACGCTGACCAGCTCCGTGCCGAAGGCCACATCGACTCGCTGACCGCCTAATTTTACCACTGTACCGCGTCCTGGTTCACGACGACAGTGAGATAGTTCTCTGCTGTGACCAGCGATTGTCCCTGGTCTGACTGCTTGCTTGTCGAGTGTTCCGACCCTTGCTCTTAGCTCTCGGCACACTACAGTTGTCTACCGTCGAGTTCCTACTACTCCCAATTGATATATAATGGCTGGCTGGAACTCGGTCACTGAACCGCATGTCAGAATCTGAGAACGAATACACGTTGGATCACCGACACCCGGATGCCGTCTTGCGGTTATGCGTGTCACGCCATCACGTTACGTATGCGTCGTGTGTGTTCTACACAGGGCGGGTGTGAGACGATTCATTTATATGTTCCCCCGTCTTCTGAACTAATGCGAAGGTCGCACCGGGCAGCGAGCCCGGGTCGACACGCTCGGTCGGCCACCTGGGTCGGCTTGAGCTACGAGAGGATCTCGCCTTCCCCTTTGGGGCCGGCGAGATCCACCCCATGAGGATTCCACCCCTGCGGTCCGCCGTCAAGATGGAATCTGATGTGAGCCCACGGACCCATGCAGTAGTCAACACTGGTGTAGGAACCAGTGTGTTAGCTTCCGACGGAGTGCAACCACTTCC
>NZ_LRHL01000006.1:0-70018 GCF_001647155.1 Haloarcula sp. K1 | reverse complement strand
GGCGTGGTCCCCGTGATGGTACTGGTCGTAGTAGTTCTCGATGGAGGGGAAGTCAGCCGTCCATTCGGTGTAATGTTCGAGGTCGCCGACGTGGTAGTGGAGTCGCCACTGGGCTGTGTCTGATGACGCTGTCTCGGTGGCAGGTTCCGGTGATGGATCAGCGCGGGCCATCAGTCATCCCCTCCTGCGAATGGCTCAGGACGGCTGCTCTCGCGTTCAACCAGCGCACACTCTGTGACCGGAACGGTGAACGACATCAGCTCGCCAGTCTGACCGATTGCGTCGACCAGCCGTCGGCGCGTGGTCGTGTCTGGTTCAGACGCCTGCAACCGACGGAGCGGTTCTGTCGAGAGGTCGGCCAGTAACACGCCCGTGACGTGTTCGTCGTCGACAGTACGGACCAGCAACAGCGGGTTACTATTGGTGGCCGTAATGGCGACGATCTCGCCGACGGTCGGGTGGGTAGTCATCGGCCAACCTCCCTGTAGAGTGAGCAATTGATGGGGCGTTGATACCCACTCAGAAACGCAGTACTAGATAAATGACGGCCAAAACGACTTTTATGTGTACTTACCAATGAATCGGATGAGTTCCCGAGGCCGGAGTGACTGTCAGTGGTGCCAATCGGAGGTAGTAGTTGGTCCGGATCCGGAACTCGGTGTCGGGGCCGATGAGCTCGAATGGTGGCGGAAGCGCTAGCTTCAGTACGGCTGTCCCCCGGCTGGCCACCATTCTGTCGCCGGTACGCTTGCGGCTGTGTCGTGTCCGATGGGTGGACAAACTGTGAGTCTGATTCACAACTGTTTTTGATACCAACACCATACCGGTCGGTTGGGTACTGGTCTCTATTCCATCCCCCCATGGACCCACCCCGAATCATCGATTTGCCCGAGGCCAGAACCCGTCGTCGTGGATGACGACTTCCGGTGGTGCGTTGCACGCCACTTCCTACACCCCCCAGCAGCCCACCACTTTCATACCGCGACCCACTCTCCTGACGAGTCAGTTGTCTACGTAGCAGTGAGACTGGTAGTTGCTGGCATCGGGGCCGACTGGTACGAGGATAATACCGGCGCTTGCTTGCGATTCGACGGAAACCGCAAGCGATTTTATTCCGACTCATGCTATCTTCAGTTGGGTTCTGGTCCCCGCTCAGCATCCCCATAGGACCCATCTGATTCATCGAGTAGTCTGGGTCCAGAACCCGTCGCCGATTCAGGCGACGCTGAATGGGCTGTGATACGCCATTTCCCCGTGGCTGTCCCCCATTCTTCTCCTGAGATGACTGGTGCCAGTGTGTAGTCTGGTTCCGATATGCGGAATTACGTCTCTGAGTATGGACTCCACCGGAGTCTGAGTGGGCAGCGAATCGGGCAGCTGGAGGCTTGAGACTGCATGACAGGGGCAAATTAAAATTAATTAGGAGGAGTGCATAGCGTAGACACGGGTTCTGATCCCCGCTACAGGCTGGATCCCAGGATGGTTTCAGTTGGGCCATGCCGTGAGCAGGGTCCAGAACCCGCCCGTGCCTCTGACAGACGGGTGGCAAATTCTGTGCCCGTTGCCACCCCACACTCGCCTTCGGGTAGCTGTATAAAAGCCGCGTGATATCAGAGCCACGGGAGTGTACAGGTACCATCACTGTTGGGCACCTCTGGTCAGACAGGGCAGCTCACAGAGTTGTGCGAGCGTCTCGGCGTGGTGCTGGAGTAGCTGTCTGCCAGCGTCGGTCAGCGTATAGGCGTTGGTGCGGGCGTCGAGCTCGTCGCGGTTGATGAGGGCCTGCTCAACGAGCTGGTCGAGATTCTGGTAGAGGCGGCTGTGGTTGATCGGCTCGGCGTAGCGCTCGTCGAGATACTCCTTGAGCGCGAGGCCGTAGGGGTCGTCGTCGACGGCGGCGATGGCTTCCAGCAGATCGCGCTGGAAGCCGGTCAACTCGTGGTAGGTCGTCATCGGTTGTCTCCCAGCTCGTCGGTATCGGTGTCGACCCGCCGCAGCGTCGCTGGCTCGGGCTGGTAGCACTCGCCTTGCACCAGGAGATCCAGTAAGGCTGTCAGCGCCCGCTTGGCTCCGTACTCTTTGGCGAGCGTGTCCAGTACGTCGCCGGCAGACGCACCGTGGCCGTCTTCGCTGGTGGCGATTACATCGAGCGCGTGGCTGCGGATTGCGGGCTCGGCGTGGGTCTGCACGACGAAGCCATCCGTGTTCCGGAGGTACGTACTGACAGCGTCCAGCAGTTCGAGTTCGTCGTCAGCGAGGGCGGGTTCGGCGGCCTGTAAGGCGGTGTCGAGCCTGCTGGCCGCCGCCGCATGTGAAGGGATGGTGGTGCCGCCGTCGGTGACGACCAGATCGTAGCCGGTGACGATAGCCAGCGACCGAGCAGCCTGAGTGATGGCATCCTGGCCGCGGTCGGTCAGGGCGTAGGTCCCGTCGGTGGCGACAAGGTCGTCGGCTTCGAGGCCGGCGAGAGCGTCCGTGACGCGGGCGTCGTTGAGCGTGGCTTCGTGTCGGGTTTCGACAGCGATCTGGAGGGCGTCGGCGGTGGCCTCGCGGTCGTAATGGTCGTGGTCGGCAATCGCTTTCAGGAGATCCCGCTGGAGGGCGGTGCAAGTGTGCCAGGCAGTCATGCTCTCCCTCCAGCGAAGGGAGTGGTTGGCGAGCGATGCGACTCTTCGTGGGTGGGCTTGCGGACGGTCATGGGTTCGATGGGACGCCGGTGGTTGCTGTGGGCGTCGCCTATCTCAGACTGTTACACTGACCGCACTTAGTGTTTCCGTACAGCAAACTTTTCTATACGAGTTACAATTACATCGCACATTACTATTTATGTCGACGTAGAAGATGAGATAGAATGGCTAAGCGAGGGTCAGACCGCAAAGTCAGCGATGATCGGATTTTGCTCGAATTTTTGCTATCAGCTGATCCAGCCTTATTCACCAGTGAAGTGTCTGATCCGCTGCCGCTGTCACGACAGCGTGTCAACGACCTTCTGAACGAACTGGAAAATGAAGGGCTAGTAACCTCCAAAACCGCGTCTGGAAGACGATTATGGTGGATCACTCCAAAAGGCCACCAGCGTGTCGTTGAAGCGGCCCGTGACAAACTTACTTAGCGGTCTAAATCCTGAGTTCTGGATACCCACCACCCGTTGGCACTGCCGAATGATTTCTTTTTGAGGATACCCTCACTCTCTAATGATTTGAGTAGTTCATTAATCCGGGTACTCGTAAGTGGTAGCCGTTCGGCAAGCTCTGTACTTTTCACTGCCGGGTCGGGATGACGTTTAATTGCCTGAATTAGCTCTTCGTCACTCACAGATCGATCTTTTCCACGGGTACTCATTATCTTCTACTTTCCCTATAGCTTGCTGTATAGAAAACACTTATGCCGGTGGCGTAACATAAGCTAAGTATAGGAACACACGCGCTGCTGGTCGATTTCTCACGAAATCGTCCCGGTGTTGTAGCACCGAGGCGCGTGGTTCCATCCAGAACCAATGGCAACTACGCAATCCAATCCACAAGAACGTACCGCTCGTGAACTACTCACCCAAGGTCGGCCGCTCTTCCTTGGCGTTGACGGCGACGGCGCGGCGCATTACTGGGACAGCTACGAGTTCACTGTGGCTGTTATCGCGGCCGATGGTGATGCCGAGAAGGTTGTTCTGGCAGAGACGCCCTTTGAGACGCTTGGAGAGTGGTGTGAGTACACGCGCTCGGAGCGCGGCTGGGATATCGGGCCGCACGTTGGTGGGTCGCTGGTCGGCGATCTCCTGCGAGGTGTTGAGGCGTGAGCTGCACCGTGGAAGAACGGAAGCGTGTCCGGCGTGCAGCGCGAGCGATTCAAGAGGAAGTGCTGACTGAGTCGGTTGATGTGCTTGCGCCGAGCGCAAGTCAGTACGGCGAATGGACGCTTGACGCTGTGTTGCGTGATTCTGAAGGTATTCCGCCAGAGGTGCTACGGGAGCTGGCGTTGGCTGGGCTGACGTTGCAGCCGACGCCGTCGCAGGCCAAGTATCAGCATGTGGCGGCGACAGCCTAAATACCGAAATACACCAACGTGCAAGATGGAAAACGTGTGACTCATAATTCTCTCCAATCCTGATAAAGCAACCGTAGCGTCCGGGGAATCTGATACAGCGAATAAAATCCGATAACAGCCTGTGTTGAGATATTTATAATACATTCCAGAATCATATGTAGCTCAAGATGTGCGGCAAGTGGCGGCCAGATAATGCCATAGAACATTGCGAATATACAGAGCACTACTGCCTCTAGAATTAGTTCATGTGCATACCGTCTGTGGAGATTCGGCCGTTCAGTCGTCTCCCCTCGATTATCCATACAGCTATATTCTTACTACATTCACGAAACCATAGCTTCAGATTTCTAGAGCCAATTGCACCGTAACTCAAAGATCGTTAGAGTGGTCCATTTAAGTTCTAGGTCTAGATTCTTGTAGCGGGAATAAGATGTATGCGCGGTAATGTACGTATGTAAGCATGTCTATCGGAACGCAAAGTAGCGGAACCGAAACCGGTGGCGAAGATCATGACTAAGGAATTCAACCCGTGGCAGCAACGTCTCCATGAAACTGGAGACGTTGACGACCCACTAGAAGAATACCTGACGCAAATCAATCAAATCGTATACGGTGACGGTACCAGAAAGCAGGCCTTGCACGCACTTCTTCGCCTTGCATTCAATAGCGACCTGGACCATCTTACAAAGAAAGCAATTGCAGAAGAGGCCGGACTCACGACGAGCGATATATATAATAAATCTGTCATGAAGGTCTTCTCTGACTTTGGCTTGGTCTACCCTATAGAAAAAGTCAACCGAGACAAGGGAGCATACATTATTCCAGACCAAACGATCTGCCGGCCCCTGTTCGAAACAGAGCCATATGGACTTATGCGAACTGATGTTCAGGATTACCAGCAGGCGAGACGTTTGATGCACTGGTTCGGGAGTCGTCTTGCCGAAGGGGGAACCGCACCTATCGAGTCAAGTGCAATCTCACGACCAATAGAATGGCAAATGGAATTAACCGCCATCGAACTCGGCGTAGAGCAGCCAGTTAACATCTCGTTTGGGGCTGTCGGTATGCGTTCGAAAGGCCAGTCAAACCAATGGCGGTTTGTGATTAGTGGCACACTTGACGGGAACATTGCACCAGCAGATAACGACGAGATCAGTGGCTGGATCAAGCGGAAAATGACCAGCGTAGCGAAGGCTTCGCTGACTAATCACCGGGTTTGCTGCCCATGCAAGTCATTAGAAAACCATCTCATCAAGGTCGAACACGAGAGCGAGCAATTCTTGCCAGACGATAAACATTATGTTAGGTTTAGTGGAGAACATCCAGTGGAGTTCGAGACTGTATTAAACAAGCTGAAAGCGGATTCTGGTGGTGATTGACATGAGTGCTACCACTGAACTTGTCCGACATATTGTTGAAGAGGTAATACAGGATGAATCAGATGTTAGTGCTAGTCTTGCACAATCTATCGGATCGAAGATTGCTGGTGATCCAGAACTTGACCGTGTAGAAATCTCCGAAGATTCATTAAAACCAGTGGCCCACACTGTTGCAGACGCGACATATCGCGTTGATCTAGACGGATTTGGTGTCTCTAATCCCGATCAAGCTCGGCGTGAAATCGTTGAAGGTGTCACCCAGCAATTCGCTGCACAGACAGATAGTACTGGGAACAGTTCAATGTCGAACAGTGAAGAAACGCAGACCACTACAGCAGGTAAACAGACTGGTTCGGCAGATAGTGATGATGATATAATTGTTGCCGGAAGGAAAGATAGTGAACACAAAAATGACACCTCAAAGGGAGCCAGTACCAGTACGGACTCTAATAACCAGTCACCGGAACACAATACGGTAGTCACTACTGGGACGGAGTCAGAGTCTGATGAGGCTGTAGATAACAGCGATTCAGATGATATCATCGTGGCAGAACCAGATGATGTTGATACGATGGGGACGGCGTACGATGACAAAGACAACGATGTAGATGATGACAGTGGCTCGGATCAAGAGATGCATACTATGTGGTGATAAAAATGCAAGATATTGTGAATGAGGCTCTTGAACGCGATGAAGAAGAGCAAAAGCAGTTTACCGACGATGATGTTGATGGGTTTGGTGATCCTCGAATCGTGATCATTGGCTGTGGCGGTGCTGGGAATAACTCAGTTAACCGTCTATACAACATCGGGATCGAGGGAGCTGATACTATAGCGATCAACACGGATAAACAGCACTTGAAGATGATTGAAGCCGACACGAAGATTCTAATCGGCAAGTCTCTGACTAATGGTCTTGGAGCAGGCGGTGACCCCTCAATGGGTGAGCGTGCTACAGAAATGGGAATAGGGACTATCAAAGAAGCGTTGGGTGACGCTGATCTTGTGTTCATCACTGCCGGCATGGGTGGCGGCACCGGTACCGGGGCGGCCCCCGTGGTCTCGGAGGTTGCCAAAAAAAAGGGTGCGATTGTCGTAGGCATGGTATCGACGCCGTTCAACGTTGAGAGGGCTCGCACGGTCAAGGCTGAGGAAGGCCTTGAGAAGCTCCGCAACCAAGCGGACTCAGTTATTGTATTGGACAATAATCGGTTGATCGATTACGTTCCAAACCTGCCTATTGGTAAGGCGTTCTCTGTGATGGACCAGATTATCGCCGAGACCGTCAAGGGTATCTCCGAAACCATCACACAGCCGAGCCTCATCAACCTCGACTACGCCGACATGACCTCCATCATGAATCAGGGCGGCATCGCGGTAATGCTGGTCGGCGAGACCCAGGACAAGAACAAGACCGAAGAAGTCGTCAGAGACGCAATGAACCATCCGCTGCTCGACGTGGACTACCGCGGTGCGAGCGGCAGTCTAGTCCACATCACTGGTGGTCCGGATCTTACACTGAAGGAGGCTGAAGGTATTGCACAACAAATCACCGAGCGACTTGAACCGGGTGCTAACGTTATTTGGGGAGCTCGAATTCGAGAAGACTACAAAGGAAAAGTGCGTGTTATGGCGATTATGACAGGGATTGAGTCCGCACAAGTACTTGGTCCGACAACCCAGAAACAGGCGGACAAATCCCGAGATGCCCTGCAGGACCCAACTACCGATCAGGAGGTCTCTGCTTCAGATGAAATTGATGGGCAGCCTACAGCCGAATCTGATGGTGGAGAGGAACAGTCTGAAGAAACGGAAACAGTCAATGGAATTGATGTTGTTCGGACAGATAAATAGGAACGTGAAAGACTGGGTCCATTATTGTTCACTCATTACGCCCGTATCGGACGACTTTCATCAAGACTGATACCAACGGTTACAAACACCGTTTTGCCGGTGAATTGACTGACTATCGCGCGTTCATTTGCTACGCTGGCGAGGTCCTGGAGGTTCACGATCTCGCGGAGCTGGCTGACGAGGGCGTTCTGACGCCCGCGACTCACGACGGCGAGCTGTACGCCACCGACTCGCCGCGAGCGTGGGTCGAGGCCTGGCGAACCGACTGCTGTGGCTGGTCTACAGTGCGGCTGGGCGAGTCACTGGTTGAGCAAGCTGTTCGGGTGATGAACCAATGAGCAAAATGTCGGTCGCCGACGCGAAGGGCTTCGTATACGAGCCTGTGCGTGGCCCCAAGCGGAAAATAGAGTTCGAACCACGGTCCGACGGTGGGTTTGAGCGTATCGAGGCCGTCTGGAATGGCTGTCAGTGGCGGGTGACTGGACGAGAGGTCGTGACGACGATGCGGCGAATCTGAGTAGCGAGGTACCCGAGTAACTGTTCAAAGATTTCTGGTTCTGAAACAGTTCGGGATCTAGACTGACTGGGCCATAGAGGGTTTGACGCCACGCTCCACTGCATTCTAGGTCATCAACCATCCGTTGATTGCAATTATAGCAGCCACTAACATGATGAGATAAGCGAGACGCTGCAAGAAGGGATATAATTCTTTGTCTGGGTTCAGAATGAGGAGCGAATACGGATATAGGCGGTTGAAGATACTTCTTGAGAATAGTGTAGTCATCGCACCAAAGAATACTATTCGATTAATATCTTCTTGACTGGTGACTCCGTAGCTGGCCGCGTATCCAGTCCATTGGAGAAAATACAGAGCTGCTCCAAGGATTGCTGCAATAGCTAGCTCTAGCCTGAATGAACCCTCGACAAACGTACGGAGTCTATCTTGTTTTGCTGAAAAGAAATCTCGCACTTCTGCTCGCTTTGAGCGTACCCAGTCCGGTTTGCCAGTGATGACTAACTGTATTGGATCGTTGATGCTCTCCGTAGTTGAATCAATCTCAAGTACGCCTGCATCACATTCTAAAGATATCCAAAACTCTCGTATGAAGTCCGGTACGGTCGGGTCGCTGAGTAATTCGGTAGCACTATTAAAAGTATAGACTGTATTCCCGTCAATAATCTCGTAAGTTAGGGTTTCATTCCTGACATTGGCTTTGAGGACCTGTTCCAGGTCTATTATTTCGTCGCCAATCAGCCGCGTCGCTGGCAACGCTATGGTATATTCTATTTCTTTTTCGGTCATGCAAAATGGTTGTAGATGCTACAATATATTTCTTTGATTACAGTTGGTACTGATCTTAACAGCCATAGTTTTCGCTGTTGTTGCGTTCTAATGTCATCCTGAGTCAAATATTAGCAATATTTTTGATTACTGGGGTGGTGTGCTCGCGTCGAGTGCGAGTCAGTACAGTGAATGGACCCTCGACGCCGTGCTTCGGGATGCTGATGGTGTGCCGCCCGAAGTGCTCCGGGAGTTAGCGTTGGCCGGGTTGACGTTACAGCCGACGCCGTCACAAGCGGAGTATCAGCACGTTGCTGCGACAGTGTAGGGTAGAGCGCTAACCAACAAACGTAGGCACTACTGCTTGTTTGTTGGTTAGCCAACTCCCAATCCGCTTTCTGACCGTCGTTTGTTGCTCGAGAACTCTACACAGTCAGGTATCTCAACCTCAAACTGAACTCATGCTTTTAGGGGAAACCTATTCACAACGACGGCGAAAACCCACCAGTATCTGAATGAGTGGTCGTTTCTACGGTGCCCTGGCCGCATCCGCTTCCGTCTTCGTTTCCAACTCGTGCGATCAATTAAAAATTATCGAGCGTTTCGTGGTTTGAATCAGGCAGTGAGTATTCCCAGACTCGCTTAATCTCCACAGTCTCGTCCGGATTATGTGGAACCGCAAACTCAACTATCGAGAATGTCTCGTTGTCGTTTGCTTTGATACCCAGTGCTTCCACCGCTGCGGGATAGTCTACTTTCCCTCGAATAGCCTGTACATTCCTGAAGATCTGATTCCGAGAAAATTTCTCACCCTCCCCTTTGCCCTCGGCAACGATTGCATAATGTTGGTCGTCATCATCTTCCGCGATGTACAAATCATCGATTTCAACCTGCCCTGAGTCCCCGGAGGTCCGCAAGTGGCTCTGCAGGTGGTAACAGTCCAACCCAGTAAAGGAATTCAGTACATCGGTGTACCGAACGCGTGTTAGAATGCCTTGTTCATCTGTGGTGCTGTACCGCTGTACTAGTGGTGGTATTCCAGTAGTGTCCAAGACCTGCCGCCTATCTGGAGCGGGAAGCGTGACCGTATCAACCTCAGTGGTCAACAAGTAGGCAGCATCCGAGCGTTGTGCGTCCTCATCCTGAATGATAGCTTTGTAACCGGACTCCAGCAGTGGGGCCGGCAAGTCACTCCGACTTCGGAGATTGTACTTAAGATCCGGGACATTTTTTATTCGGTCCAGTCCGTGTTCCTTCCGAGCCGCCTCAATATCTGATTTATCAAAGGGTATGTCATCGCCCGCATTGAATTCGGAGTCAATTTTCATTTGATAGATGGCAATAATATACTGCGCATACTTTCCACTAATCTGCTTCACATCAACATCTGCGGCATCACTCATACCACCATCGACCGGCTATTCTCGTCTAAACATGTCGGCGATATTATTATTAGTCGGAGATTTCGATAGTAATCTTTGAATTGTTTCGACTGAAAGTCATATAGTTAGTCGAAATACTCCAAGTCGAAAGTATAGTCGTCTGAAACAGCCAACATAATCTCAAAGCCATCCTTGTGGAGTGAAAAGGCATCTTTTGGACGATTGCCCGGCCCATATACGCGCTCAGATTCTACAAGACCAACATCACGGAGTTGCTTCAGATTATTATGGATCGTTTCAGCCGTGACTTGAAATGCAGGATCCTCGGCAAGTTCCGGTGCCGTAACCGGGTCATCAGCCAACTTTGTAAGTAATCGTAATCGGAGCTCAGATGATAAGACGCTAAACAACCTGGCCTGCGAATCCAACTCTTCGGTGTCCATAGCGCTAGCCCGCTACCCTCCCCTCCTAAATTATACTTAGATGTGCTTTGGATAGTATCAATAGATATATTTTGTTTACTTCTATTGGTGTATCGAAGATTTCAAAAGACACGGCGTTTATACCGGGACCGTTGCTATCATGAGCGAAGAGCAATCACGAACGAGGGAGTTAGACTTGAAACACAAAGATAACCTGCAGCGACTGTCAGACACTGATATACACGATTGGTACCGCTTCGTCTATGCCTACTCCGATCAGTTGATTGTTGATCTAGTGGAAGAGTTCGGTATTGAACAAGAGGATCTGATTCTCGACCCCTTCAACGGCACTGGAACGACGACACTCGCTGCTAAGAAACTCGGTATCGACGCGATTGGGACCGACACATCACCTGCAGCTGTCCTGAGTGGTAAAGTGAAGACAACATGGGATGTGGACTTAGCGTCGTTCCGAGACCGGCGATCTGAATTACTCCAGACTGTTGAGCCGATCTTCAAAGAGATCAGCTCCAAAAACAACACTACACTCGGCTCATTCAGCGACAACGACAGTGAAGATATTTCGCTTGACCGTTATGATTTCTCCGAACCAGAAAAGATTCCAAAAGGATGGTTAAGCGAAAAGCCGCTGAAGAAGATGGTAGTACTTCGGGACCACATTGAACAGCTATCGGATGATGATGTGACTGACCTGTTTCGACTGGCGATGATTGCTATTCTTCCAGAAGATGTTGGGAATGTCAGATTTGGCCCAGAAGCAACACGAGATCGGTCAGCCGAAGGCGATCGCGATGTCTACACTATCTTCAAGACAAAGCTCGCAGATATCGAGGAAGATCTTGAGCGGATCCAGCAAGCAATCACCGCCGGTGAATTCGAACCAGGGGAGTCCGAGATCCACCAAGCTGACGCCCGAGATCTGACGGCAGCGCTCAAATCCTCTGAACTACTTCAATCTGAGAGGCACGCTGGCACAGTTGACTATCTTATTACTTCACCGCCGTATCCCGCAGAACATGACTACACCCGGAACCAACGACTTGAACTCGTTTGGTTGGGTGAGTGTGACGACAATAATGACTTGCAGGCAATAAAGAAGCAAAATATCCGATCACATACAAAGAACATCTATGTCGCTGACGATGCTGGTGAACGATTCAATATCCGAGGCATAGATGAGGTAGATCAAATTGTCTCGAAAATGGAGCAGATCATTGAAGAGGAAGATATTCAGCACGGCTTTGGGCAGTACTACCCCCGTGTTATAGAGGAGTACTTTGCCGGAATGCAGGAGCATCTAGAGGAAGTCTACGAACTGCTGTCAGCGGACGGAAAGGCTGCATATGTTGTTGGGGATTCAGGCTCATACTGGCAAGTCGAGGTTGAGACTGCTAAGATCTTAGGAGAAATTGCCACTGATAGAGTGGGTTTTGACCAAATGGATATTGAGCTCTGGAGAAACATGGCGGCGACAACTGCCAAATATGATGATATCGAAGAAAATATTCTGATCCTTCATAAGTAGCGGCAGGTCTGTATTAAACAACGATAGTTGAACGCCCCACCACCAATAATTCGCTGGCAGTTGAACGAGCTCCAGCAGGCTGGTGTGTCGGTGTTCGTCTCGATGTCACCCATACGACGATGGACGAAGATGACTTTCACGAGCTACTCAGCTACTTTAGAGCGCTCGGTGAGGTCGTTGTCTTCCACGAACCAATCAATCCCCGTGGCGCGAATTTCCAGCAGTGTCTCACTGCCGCCGAGCAAGCCGGCTACGACGACGTTGTCACCGAACTCCAGCAGATGCAGGACAGCCACCAGTACTGGGTTGAGTACGCCCTCGAACAGTTGAATACAGTCCAGCAGGTCGCAACGCGCTTCGACGGGATCGAAGTGTATTCCTGGCCAGACGATGAACTGGTGCGCTTGACGAGCGGTCAGCTTCGGTCGAAGCTCAAAGCGATGCAAGAGGCCGTCTCTCCAGAGTCGTTCTCCGAGCGTGAGACAGATGCCTTGCCCGAGCAGTCCAAGCTAGCCCCGGACAGCGAGTCTATAGAGCATCTCATATGATGATCAGTATATTGTTGGAATGCCCCATTGTCCATCAAGAACTAGCTTGTCCCGATATACAGCTGACTGGCTAATAGCCGGGCGATTACGGATCTGTGTTAGTTAGCTATGACCCAGCAGACCAGTCTCTCCCCGATCGTATCCACAACACTCTCGATTTCCACGTTGGTAAGCCTACATAGCTCGTAGACAATGGCATCAATCAAGTCATCGTCTGCTCAATCTTCGCACCCAACTCAGCAGCCGTTCAACCATCTCCATGAAGCTCGTCAAGCCTCGTGCACGTCGTCAACGCCGGAATCGATAGCGAATCCGATACGCGTAGATTCGACCGTCATGCTTCAAATCAACGTTGTGAGCGCTGAAATCGATATGGTCGGCATTGTATAAATACGAATTATCACAAGCAGTCCATTTGCAATAAGCACTAACAATACCGGTGTGCCATTGATGAGGAGTATATCAGCGTGATGTCGTAGCAAACTCACCTCTCCAATTAACGGAATGGTTTGGCTGCGGCGATGTGGCTCGTCACCGGGGTCACGGAAGTAATCGAACGGAGTAATATTTCGATAAAATACAGTTGCATCTGTCCGCCAGCCATATAGTTTGTAAGCGGCAGCTGCCCACAACAACACACCTACAAAAAAGATGGCTATCTGTCCAGCGTTAGAGATATCGAGATCAAGGACCTCTGGAATTTTTGAAAAGAAAATAACGGTAATTACGAAAAAAGAGTACGATGCGTATTTGATGGTGTCGTGTCTTGCGACACTAAATTGAGCGACCTCTTGAACGGCACTGATATCATCTTCATTCGAGTCATTAAACGTCGGCAAAATATCCGCATCTGCCACCATCTTAAATTGCTCTGCGTATACTTGATGGAACCGTTTTCCTTTGAGTTCGATTGCAAGGACTGCTAAAAACGGCAAAAGTTCGATCAGAGTTCGAAAAAAAGTAGTAATCAAGATTTCAGCTAACATAACTGTACTCTGCGGATTCCATGTTTTATTTGATATTTACTTCTGGCACGACTCGGAGATTCTCGGCGGGGATGGGGTTCCCTCCATCGCTGACTGTATCGCCACTGCATTCGACTGAATCCTCGTTCTCTAATGGGCGAAGTAACGTTTTCAGGGAATCTTCAGTGGACTCCTCATTACAGACAGTGATAGTATAGCGGACTGGTGGGTACGGAATACCAGGCTCAGTCACTAGTTTTTTTGTCACTCTTGTCTCATCTTCTGAGATGTTATCTGTGGGATCAATATCGGAATATTGGATACACTCATTAGTGCTGTCTGCTATGAGTTTACCTATGACACCCCTACGTCGAACATTTCGAAATTCAATCTCGTGAGTAGCCTCTTCATCGGGTCCAATAACACACTCCTCTTCCGTATCGATTACCCGGGCTCGAAGGGTTTGTGTGGGATGGTCGTTACCGGAACTCCGATCACATGGTGTGGAATTATAAACTTCGTTCATATTACTTGTGTGCGAGCAATTTGTCACGATCCATTCGATGAAGAGTCTTTGCTAAGTTAGCCAGTGATTCGCTTTTTTCAGGAGTGGGTACTGGATCTTCAAATAATTGTGGGAGCATCTGTTCTAAATGGATGTCTTTGCTTTTGAGCATAATTACAATTTCTGCATCATACCCCATCGGTTGTGAAGGACGATGTTCCCATGTTATTTCATAGTCATCTGTTACCACTGCGACAAATTCACAGCTATCCGCTAATTTGTGTTTGCTACGAACCTCCCAAAACGATAGTTCAAGCTGCCTGTACCCAGAACTCTCACTGGCATCCAGTATAATTTCACAAGGGGTAGTGTCGTTGACTTTCGGGAAAGACTGCACTCTAGATATAAATAATTCGACGTCCATATTGGATGGCCAGTATAGTGATGAGTCGCCCGTAGAAAACCGCTCATACGTGAACTGCTGCCTATCAGTTGGAATTGAACCTTTCACGAGGTTACCAGCTACATTGGTAAGTGGAAGCACGCGCAGAGATTGAAGTGATCCCTCGGGGGCGTCATTTTGTACAGCTGTACCGATCTCAGGAGCGTCACCAGACGGTTGATTATCCCAAGCAGACGCAGTATCATCTGGTATTGACTCTCCGGTATCACTCCCTACCAACATTTCTCCAGTCATCGACGCAGAATCCGTGTGAGCAGGGCTATTGAGGACCTCCTTTGCGTTCTGATAGCTATATGTAAAGTCATCAGGAATCTTGTCACCACTGTAGTACGATATGAGTCGTCGAACCTTAGCTTCATTATTCTGCAGAGCCCTCCTATTACTGTCGTCATTTGGATGTGTGTCGAGGTGCTCGCGAATTCGAACTGCCTTTTTCATAACGCTGCGAAGATCTTCTGGAAAAGCGGATGCAACGTCATTCTCTTCGAGTATTTCGGTTACTTTCTTTCCTGTGGCAAGCTTTACATTAGGGACAGGAGTTCCCTGCACTCCTTCATCGCGAAGTTTAATTCCAATCTTTGATGGAGAGTACCCCTGGTTAGCAAGTTCCACAATGCGTGCTTCAATGGCAGTTGGGTCTACATGACTCCATTCCGGCGGCTCATCGGTGAGGGGTTTGTCAGAACCACTTTGGCCACGTCTTCTGGTGTGCATCCGAGCCATTTTGATTTTGTTAAGCGAACTCAATAGTACTATTAAGCAGTTTCTCTCCAGCAGAAATGATGAACTGTTCGGATATTAAATAATGGTTTGGTGCCGTATTTCTTGAGGGGTGGGTGAAATTATAGTGGACGGGCCGTTGGTCTGGCCCACTGTATATGCCGCTCATATATCTGTGGTAACATTCAACAATATTAGATTTACCCCTCTGTCTTCACATCCGCTATTCAAATAGGAGGCAGCAGCCACTATGCACGTTAGTGGGTGCCTTTTTCAGTATAACTGGTCGAAGATGTACATCGTCGATGTCTACGAGGAACTCGATGCCAGAGAAGTACCGACGAATCTCACCATGCGAGACCGGAATCTTGCAGTGTTGATCCGTGGCCTCGACGAGGCTGGACAACTCGGTGCTGTTGGGACTGATGTTCGGGAGTACCTAGACAGAGATACCACCGACTCGGAGAGTCGCGGGTCAGTCCTGGGACTGCTTGTCCGGGCAGGACTTGCGGAGGTCCGACCTGATCTCATCGAGGCCGACGAAGACGGCTACGAGACCTTCACCGAACGGCAAGAGACACAGTTCTGAGTCGCCGTTTCTACATCACGAATCGGGAGTCTGTAGCTGCTGGCATGAGAATATACCTACAGAATGAGGTACTGAGGTGTTGTTGAATGATCGGTCAATACTCTATCGCTAATTAGGATCGGCCCCGTAAAGAAAGCGAATAGATGATGAATCCGATGCCGATGATTTTGATGGTATTACTCACTAGCGGTGAGTAAAACGTGTACACAATCAGTTCGAGTCTGAACTGTAATGCGACGGCTGAAATTGCCAGCGAGATTATCGGTGAAATAACGGTGATAAATGCGAGCCCAACCGCGAGAAACAGCATCTGTCGTCTTTCATTTCTACGGTACCCTTGGTAGGCCTGATAGGCGATAAATAGCCCCATCGCAACGGCGAGTAGCGTAACCAAGAGGAGAAGCAGATAGTGGGGCGGAATCAGCGACGGATCAACCTGCATTGATTGCATTAGAGTTCCCCCCACATCTCGGTGAAGCGGTCCGCCATATTTTCCGTCGGTTGCTCTTCGATTTCGATCGTGAGTTCATCATTTTCTAGTTCGATTGTGAGGCGTTTGAGCCGCGCCTTGTAGACACTGTAGTGGTGGCCGCCGTCTTCGATCTGGGTCTGTTCTTCGAGGAGTCCACACTCGATGAGGCGTGCAGTGCGGCGGTAGATCGTCGGGAGTGAGGCGTCACACTCATCGCTGAGTTCCTTCGCGGATTTGGCCGTCGTATTCGTTGACGTGAGGATGGTACGAGCGTACTCATCGTCGAGAAGGGAGTAAATCTCGCTCGACTGGGTATCCTCACTCACATGTAGTCGTTCTCGCAGTCATGCTTGGTATGAGTGCTGATTTTCTGACTCTGAAAAACGACTCATACTATTTCCTCACTCAGAATACGAGCCATCTCAGTGTCTATCAGCCCAGTTCTTGCGTGTGTATGAGTTCCGCTAACAAGCTCTGTACCGACTCTACAGCAGTTTTTCTGGCGTGGAAAATCTGGATTCCTGTTTAATTATCCCCTCTCCATCTGTTCTCCCGTGATACGAGAATTGTTGCAGCACACATTCTTCAGCCAATGTCAGCAGATGATACGATCTCCCGGTTTCTGCAGAATACAAGCCTGCTCACGGCCATCACAGTCACACTGGGGGATACGTAATGGAGCGTAGCAGTATCGCGACCGTCCTCTTCGCTGCCGTCGTGGTGTCGGTTGCGAGTGGCACTGCCGTCGCCGCCGTGACCGGAAGTCCCGCCATTGAGGTTGCACTTGCAGACAACACCGTCTCACCGGGCGAGGAAACGACACTCGATGTCGTGCTTTCGAACAACGGTGAGCTCGATTCCGGTTCCAGTACGAACCCGAGTCTGAACAGCGAGGTGACTACTGCCCGTGGTTTGTCGGTCAGTGTCAGCGCCAACGACGCCCCGATATCGGTAACGACCTCGCGGCAACTCACTGGAGATCTGGCTGCGGGCGCATCGCAGACAGTATCGTTCGACGTCAGCGTCGACGATGACGCCGACCCTGGCTCCTACCGCGTCCCTGTCAAACTGGAGTACGACCACTACAGCTACGTCTCTGAGGGGACAGGCGCCCGTGACTACGACAGTGACTCCCAAATCGAGTATGTTACCGTCCGGATCAGCGACGACGCCACCTTCGACATCGTCAATGTCGATTCTAGCGCGCGTGTCGGTTCGACAGGCGACGTCGAACTCACCATCCAGAACACGGGTGAGACGGCCGCAACTGACGCCGCAGTGACACTGGCGAGCCAGAACAGCGAGTTCACCGTCGGCGGTGACGAGCAGAGTTCCCGCTTTGTCGATACATGGGAATCCGGCGAGAACCGAACCTTCCAGTACCGGGTCGGTGCGTCCAGTGACGCCGAGCCGGAGCCGCACAACTTCGGCCTGTCCGTGGCTTTCGACAACACTGACGGCGTCCGAACGGAGTCAGTCGGCAACACGGTTGGCATCGCCCCCGCACCCCAACAGTCGTTCACAGTCGTCAACACCTCCTCGACGGTACCCGTCGGCAACACCGGGGAGTACGAACTGACACTTCGCAACGACGGACCAGTCACTGTCAACGACGCAGCGGTGACGGTCACCTCACAGAGCAGCGACATCACCTTCGGCGACGCCAGCTCCACCTCGCAGTTCGTCGGGGAGTGGACCCCCGGCGAGGTCCGAACCGTGACCGTCGACGCAACTGCAAGTTCGAACTCCGAAGTCCGCTCGTACACGCTGTCGGCGTCAGTCCAGTACGACGACCCCGAGGGCGACGCGGGGACCGACGACAGTCTCTCGCTGGGTATAGAGACCACGCCGAAACAGAAGTTCGCGCTGTCGGACGTTACCGGGACGCTACGGGCGGGCCAAGACGGCACGCTCGAAGCCACGCTCGTCAACGACGGTCCCCGGACCGTCCGGAACGCCGTGGTGAACTGGGAAAGCGATCACTCCAATCTCTCCCCGCAGGAAACCCAGTACGCCGTCGGTAATTTGGAACCCGGCGAGTCGACGACGGTGAGCTTCGGCGTCGACACCTCCGACAGCGCCCGCGAGGGGCCACGCCAGTTCGACTACACCGTCGGCTACGAGGACGACAACGGCGACCAGCTGACGAGTGACACGCTGTCGGTCCAGTCCGACGTTGCCGCCAGTGAGGACGAGTTCGACCTCGCGGTCGCAGACCGGACGATTACCGTGGGGAACGCACGGGTCGTCTCGGTGGAAGTGACGAACAACCTCGACGAGACGGTTACCGACATCGAAGCACGGCTGTTTGCTGACGACCCACTCAGCATCAGTGGCGCGGACACCAGCTACATCGAGTCGTTAGACCCCGGTGAGTCCACGACGCTGGCGTTCGAAGTGTCGGCGGGGTCCTCCGCGACAGCGGGGAGCACGTATCCAATGTCGTTCGACTTCCGGTATACGGATAGCAATGGCAACACCCACCTGTCGGATACGTTCAGGAAGCCAGTCGATGCGGCTCCCGAGAGCGGCGGGGGACTGCCTGTCCCACTCATCCTGGGGCTGGGAGTAGTTGTCATCGGCGGTGGGGCAGTCGTCTACTGGAGGCGTGACTGATGTCACTGGCGGAGCGGGTTGAAACGGCGACAGAACGCCTCAATACGACAATCGTGGACCGGCCACGAGCAGTTATCGTCGTATTTCTGCTTGTTACGGGGGTCTTCGTCGGCGGTTTAGGATCTGTGCAAGTGAGCGCCGGTGGTCTTGACTCGTTCACAGAGGGACTACCGGAACAGGAGGCCGAAGACGAAGTCACCGAGAATTTCCAGGGCCCGTTTCAGTCGGACACGCAGGACACGACACAACTCATTCGGACGGACAGCAACGTTCTGACCAAAGAAGCACTTGTCCGTGACGCACGCCTTATCGAACGCGTTGCGGACCGTGATGACCTTCGGATGGAGTCAGCTAGTGGCCCGGCTCCGACTATTGCACAGCAGTTGAACCCGTCAGCGGAAACGCCGGAAGCATACCGGCAGACCCTCGAACGTGCGCCCCGGTCTGACATCAGACAGGCTGTTCGCGAACTCGAAGATAAGTCTCGACTGACCGGATCGGTATCAAACGATTTCAATCCAACTAGCGTCTCAGCATCTGCATCAATCACGACGATTTCGCATGACTTCCCCAGTAGTTTTGACGATCTGACTGCTGTCCAGACGGGCGTCCAAAGGGTCGCTAACGATATGCCGGGCGACGTTCGTGCGTTCGGGTCAGGAACGACCGAAGCAGAAATACGGCAGTCGATGTCGGATTCTCTTCTGATTGTGATGCCAGTGGTGATACTACTGTTACTGTTCTTCTTGGTAGTCGCATACCGTGACCCCATCGACGTACTGCTGGGACTGGTAACGCTTGTGATGACGATTATCTGGACGTTTGGATTCCTTGGATACGCAAGGATTCCGTTCAGCCAACAGATGATCTCGGTCCCGGTGTTACTGCTTGCTGTTGGCGTTGACTTCGGTATCCACATCATTAACCGCTATCGAGAGGAGACAGCGCGCGGGTTCACAGCAGTTGAGGCGATGCGAGAGGCGAACGACCAGCTCATCGTCGCGTTCGTCATTGTGACCGTGACCGCAGTGTTCGGATTCGGTGCGAACGTTATCTCTACCCTTACACCCATTCGGAACCTGGGTATCGCTTCAGCAGTTGGTATTCTCTTCACGTTCCTCCTTTTCGGGGTATTCTTACCCGCGGCCAAGTTGGTGAGCGACGACCTACGTACGCGTCTCGGCGTTCCGGAATTCAACTCCGCCCCGATCGCGTCAGAGGACTCAGTCCTCGGACGAATGCTCGCGTTTCCTGCACAGGTGAGCCAGTACGCTCCAACGGTGATCGTCTTGGGCTTGCTCCTGTCAGGTGGTCTGATGGGCGCGTATGGGTCGGGTGTCGGCACCTCATTCGAGAATGAAGATTTTCTTCCCCCCGAGGAGATTCCAGCCTACCTCACAGAGTTGCCTGAGTCGCTCAGTCCAGGTGAATATACGATAACGTCGACGATTAACTTGCTGGATGACAAATTCGGGAGCAGTCAGGGTAGTACTGTGAAAATATATGTCCAGGGGAACCTCAAGCAAGATCACGCTCTCGAAGCCCTCGCCGCTCCGAACGACGATCCTCCAGAGTCGCTTGCAGTTGGGCCTGGCGGGCAGGCAGAGGCGCGGAGCATCGTGACTGTCATCAAATCCCACGCGAACGAAAACGAAGAATTTGCCGCCTTAGTCGCCCGAAATGACCAGAACGGCAACGGAATTCCCGACCAGAATCTCGAACAGATTTACGACGAACTGTTCTTGTCCTCGGCGAGTGATCGGGCCGAACGATACCTCACTGAGGATTACCGCTCCGCGCAGATCGAATATCGGACTGATTCCGACGCCACACAGACAGAAGTGACCGCTGGCGGGGCTGAACTAGCAGACAGACTCCGGTTCGAAGCGACGGCTACGGGGAGCGTCGTCGTCCTTGCGGCGGTAATGGATCGTATCTTCCAGTCTGCGATTCAGGGACTCGTCATGGCAGTCGGACTGACTGCCGCGTTCCTTGTGATCATCTACGGCATCCTGGAACGGAAGCCACTGCTCGGCGTGGTCAATATCTTCCCGATACTGGTGGCAATCGCGTTCTTGCTCGGGACGATGCGATACCTGAATATCACGCTGAATGCACTGACAGCAACGATCCTCTCTATTTCCGTTGGGGTTGGAATCGCCTATTCGGTGCATACAACCCACCGGTTTATTGACGAATACGATGCGACGACAGGTGCCCACGAAGCAATGATGGTAACGCTGACAGGGACTGGCGGCGCGTTGTTCGGAAGTATGCTGACAACCGCGCTGGGAACTGGTGCGCTCGCACTAGCCATTACCCCGATTCTCGGCAATTTCGGGGTCCTGATCGGTCTGAGTGTCACCTATTCGTTCCTCGCGGCGGTGATAGCACTCCCACCCGCAGTGTTACTCTGGGAACGAATACACCAGTGGGATATCGATCTATTAGCGCGTCTCCGTCCCACAATACAGTGACATCTCCGCACTGTAAACAGCGCGGCTTTCCTGCATGGGAATACCGGCTTACCGGCAGGGGCACCGACCCGACCTCTCCAAGCGTTATCTGCTGTGGCTGGCTCTGCTCGGTGAGGGTCGTGGCGCTGTCACAGACGTTCCGTCCCGTGTGATGTCATCCTCCGCCGGTTTCAGCGGCAGGCTCCCACCCACGGGTCGTGGCGGTCTGCGATATTGACCGCCGCATTGATGTCTGTGTGATACTCCTACACCAAACACTCATCGTTCTGGCACCGGAACTTGTCGCTGTTCCGGTACCCAACGTAGCCGCACTCGTGACACGTCTGGCCCGTGTACCACGGTCGGACGTATTCGACTGGGATGCCACCCTTTCGTGCTTTGTCCTCGATGCGCTGTTGAAGCCGGCCGAACGCCTATGCGTGGAGATGGCGGTTCATCCACTCGCCGTAGTCCGGGTCATCAGTTGTAACCTTCAAGGCAATCGGAAATTCGCCTTCGGTCCGTGTGTACTCCCACGTAGCGACCTCCGAACGGAGTGTTGCAGCGTCAGGGATACGTCGGCTGGAACACTTCATCTACGTTAGGTAGGGTCGGATGAGACCGAGGCTGACGACGATGAAGACGAGTAAGCTGAGAAAGACCCCCAGAATGAATGTATTAACGCTCTTGTGAAGCACGTTGTTGGTTTTCAAACGGCGGCGTCAAGAGCATGTTTGAGCGCTTCATCACCTGGTTTTCTGTAGAGTTCTCGGCGGAGATCAAAGGATCAATGATATGGTGTTAGCTTGTCTCTTGACATTCCTTGGTGGGGTGAGAGCAACCGTCGAGTCAGCGACATGTGGCTTTCGCAAGTGTTGACGTGGATGTCGCCGTCAGCGTATTCTTCGTCGCCGTGGACGACGTATTTGAGAGTGAATACGTCGTATTCTTCGAGCGGATCATAGGCCCGAAATCCATCTGTATAGACGGTTATCGACTCTTGGTCGTAGTTGACGAGCAGGAGTTGAACGGTCGATTCGTTGGCGGATTTCGCTGGCACGACGTACCGATCATCCCAGCCACGATCGACCAGTGTGAACACCGGTGGTTTGTTACCATCGTACGATCCTCATCCACGCATAGTAGGCCACGCGAGCACGAACTGGAGTCGTGCTCACGGCCTTTGAGGCCGGCAGAAACGTACACTTCGTCGATTTCAACTGGCCCAGATAGCGTGATCGAAGGCGCGTCGAGCACTTCCCAGAGCGCTCGACGCGCCGCTCCACTGTTCTGTACGAAAGATTGAGTTCCGCCTCAACCTGTCGAATGCTCGTATTAAACCGTAAGAATACGTAGATCGTGAAGTGCCACTCTTTGAGCGGGAGTTTTGAGTGAGCGAAAACCGTGCCGGTCTTGTCGTTGAACGTCCGACCGCAATTCTTACACAAATATCGTTGATACTGCCGGTAGCCGCCGTTTCTGACCGTTAGGTCAGAACGGTAGCGGGGCATTTGACACCATTACACCAGCGAACCTGCTGCAGCAGGTCCGCTGTAGCCGACTCCGATACGAACCGGCGTATTGGGAACATATCGGTCACCGCTAGCACGGTGCCCTTGCCATCTTCAACTTTCAGCCGCAGCTCTCGCTATCAACGATCTACTTCGCAAGAGCGTACATAATATCAGTAGGTGATTCTGCTGATCCAATGAACTGATCAATACAGAAAACAGAGGATTATTCGCTTGCCAAGTACACTGACCAATACCAGCTTGTGCTCCCCTACGCAATCGGACTTGCATCCTCGCAGAATCCACTTCCATATGTCTCAATTACTTCTGTAATGGTGACTTCATAAGCGTCGTACCACTCAGTCCACCGCTGTTTTGCACGTTTGTGGTCCCCATTCGCCCCAAACGTTGCAAGCGCATCCAATGATTCCCAGTAGTAGACGACAAGGATTTCGTCATTATCCGGTGCATGCCACGTCTGCTTGCCCAGATATCCTTCTGAGTCCTCAGCAGCCTTTTGTACCGCATCATTCAATTCGTGAAACTCTGCATCGTACTCACCTGGAGCGAGACGGAACGTTACTAAATACATCAGAACTATGCACTCGTCCACATGAACAAGATGCTTTCCCTTGGATCAGACCACGAGTAACAACTAACTTGGTGACCTCGGTCAAGTTAGATTTGCTTTTTGTCCACCCACCGGGAACTTCACAATTTTCTCCGCAACTGAGAACATTTCTATAAATGCCCCTCTAAACCGGATCCACGTAGCCTATGGTGATGATATAATGACACAATATGAAAGCCATTCCGACAGGAATCGATTCGCAACCATCGCAGTTGGATCAGCGGAAACCGAGACCCATCCTCACAGAGGCGGGACGAACGATATCGTCCCGCCGGTCCACCTCTCGGCTACGTTCGAGTGGGGCAGCGGAGAGAACGCCAACGAACACGACTATTCCCGCGAGAGCAATCCGACGCGGGAAGCTCTCGAAGAGCAGTTAGCCCGCCTCGAAGGCGGCGAGCACGCATTGGCGTTCGCCTCCGGAATGGCCGCCACATCGACGACGATGCTGTCGCTGGTCCCTCCGGGAGGCCACGTCGTTTCCTCGGACACCATCTATAGCGGAAGCGAAAAACTGCTCACCGAACATATGGCCGGACATCTCGACGTTGACATCGACTTCGTTGACGCCCGTGACCCGGACAACGTCGCCGATGCAGTCAACGCTGACACCGACTTGATCTGGGCAGAAACACCGTCGAACCCCTTAATTAGGTTGTGCGATATCCAAACGATAGCCGACATCGCCGTTGACCACGATACTCTGTTCGGTGTGGACAGTACATTTGCGAGTCCGTACTATCAAGCTCCACTTGAACTGGGCGCTGACGTCGTCGTTCACAGCACCACCAAGTATCTCAACGGGCACTCGGACTCAATCGGTGGTGCCGTTATCACCGACGACGATGAGGTTTTCGAGCAATTGGCGTTCGCACAGCGGGTTGGGCTTGGGAATATGCTTTCGCCGTTCGACTGCTATCTCGTTGCACGAGGCATCAAGACGTTGCCCGCGCGGATGGAACATCATGAAAAGAACGCGATGGAAGTCGCCCGGTTCCTCGAAAGCCACGATCAGGTCGCTCGTGTCTACTATCCGGGTCTTGAGAGCCACCCACAACACGAACTGGCGAGTGAGCAGATGTCGGGATACAGCGGAATGCTATCCTTCGAGTTTGATGGGGCCCTCATCGAACTTGAGGCGTTCATCGAAGGACTGGAGGTATTCACGCCTGGAGCCAGTCTTGGCGGGGTCGAGAGCCTTGTTGAAGTGCCATCACTAATGCTCCCCGATGAGTTCAGTCGGAGTGCGGACTCGGCAGAGATTCCCGAAACGTTGGTTCGGGTATCTGTTGGCCTCGAAGACGCCGATGACCTCTGCAAAGATCTTCGGACGGCACTACCGTAATCTCAATTCTATTTATCTCAGCCTGTCACTGGTTAGAGTAGTACAGAAACGAAAATGTCTTGGTGAATCCACAGGCGGCGTCGGGATAAGGTCAATTTTCCGTAGACGATGTCAGCAAAGCGGGTTTGCACTCGCTCGATTAGTTTCTGGTCGTGATCCGAACGCTGGAGATTGTGCATCACTTCTTCGAAAATATATGCGCTCACACCGACGTGATAGGCACTTTGGATCGCTTTGTCGACGAGCGAAACCGTTTCCTCACACGTCTGTGTCAGGCCGAATATCCAGATATTCGAGTCAAAAACATCCATTCAGAACTTACTGTGGCAGTTCACGGTCCGCATCAGTAGATTGAGGAGACTCAGACAGCATCCGCTCAACATCCCAGTCGATATCCTCGGAGAGAGATTGCAGGTCCTTCCACGCCTCAACTGAGCAAACCCCGTTTCGGCGTGCTCGATTGTAGATCCGTGCCGATTCCTCGCTCATATAGTTGGCAAACCAGTTATTATTGAATAAGCGTTGGGGTGGAACCAGAATGTCACCGGACAGCCGGTTCGATATCCCAGTCCGAAGCAACAATACTGGCATAGACACGGTACTCTCTATGCTAAGGCTCCCCGAGACACCGATCAGATCGGAACGCTTCTAGCTTTATCGGCGTTCGTCGATAGCACGGCTCCTTCAGTCCTCTTCTACCATCAGTCTTGTACGGGACCGAAAAGGGAACTCACTGTGAATGGCTACACATATCGGAGTCGCGCGCGGTTGGAGACGAGAGGGACACGACTGGACTCCCGCCGGCAGTCGGTCCCTTGCAGCGTGTGGCAGACGGCTGGGCGAAGCAGAAGTATGCCTACTTACGATGTCATAGAACAGTTCACAGGGTAGTTTGTGTCATGACTTCCGGAGGGAACTATCCGCTCAGTGGGTGTGCGGAGTGAACACCGACTGTCAGGGAGAAAAGATGTTTGTACTGATCTGACTAGTCTAGAAGTATGAGCAAAGCCCTCCTCTACCACGGCTCGATGACCGTTTGCGGCGGCATCCTCGGTTTCAGTGGTCTGGCCAGTGTCATTTCAGGGGAAGTGTCCCTCGCTCCAGTGCTCCTGTCAATTGGCGGAACTGGGATGGTATTCGGTGCAGTGTATGAAGTTGTTCTCTCATCCAATCCGTCTGATTCAATTCCTGACGACCGAATAGTGTGGTCTACGGTAGTGCTGGCTCTAATCGCAGTTATTGCTGGAATTTGGTCTGTGGCTGCATAGTGCCAAGCGATTGGTGAGGTGTCTGTACTGATCGTACCGCACGCGAACTACTCACACCAAGGTCGGCCGCTCCTCTTGGGCGTCGATGGCGGGGGTGCCGCCCATTACTGGGACAGCTACGAGTTCGCCGTGGCTGTTGTCGAGGCTGATGGTGAGGCAGAGAAGGTTACGTTGGCGGAGACGCCCTTCAATACCTCTCGGAGTGGTGTGAATACACGCGTGAGGAGCGGTGACTTCAGACCACCTGTCACGCGAAAACCTCTCCTATAGGAGATCCTATAGGATTTGCTATATCTCCTCCTCAGCAGATGTCTGACGTAGATTTATGCCTACAGAGTATCCTATAGGAACTACTATAGCCACATGACAGAGACACTACGCGCCGCCGCGTTCCTCGATAAGGGCGGCACTGGGAAGACAACCACAACGGCCCACCTCGGCGTCGCACTCAGCGAACAGGGTCACGAGGTGCTCCTCATCGACCTCGCCGGGAAGCAAGGCGACCTCGCGAAACACTTCGGGGTCTGGGGGCAGTACCGAGACCAGATTGACGCTGATGAGGCGTGGCCGAACATCAGCACAGTCTTCGACGATGCCTGGGACACCATCGCCGGGAAGCTCGGTGACGACGCCGTCGCTGATTTGGTCATCGCAACCGATGAGGGACCGGACCTCATCCCTGCCCACCCTGGGCTGGACACGCTAGATGCTGAACTCGGGAACATCGACGATGCTCGTGAGCGCTACAGTCGGCTTGAGCAGTTCCTCGACGAGTACGTCGACCCGCTCTCGTACGATGTCGTCCTCATCGACCTGCCGGGCATGACCAACAACGTCTCCTACAACGGGCTCTGGGCGGCACGGCACGTCATCACGCCGGTCGAGATGGGGCCGTTTGAAGCCGAGCAGGCAAACGCTCTCCGCGTGGACCTCGAAAAAATCGCAGAGAACTTTGAAGTCGACATCGACCTCTCACTGGTACTCCCGAACAAGGTCGATACACGGACCAATCTCGCCGAGGAGTATCTCGAATCATTCCAGACGGCATATCCCGATGCGATTGCACCCGCTTACATCCCGTACTCACAGGACATCCGCAATGCCGCCGAAAGCGGCGAGACCGCCTTCGCTATAGCTGAACCCTCGACAACGGCAGGTCGGGCCCGTGAAGTCTATCTCGAAGCCGCAAGTGCCCTCGTCGAACAACTGGAGGGTGAGACCGATGAGTGACGACCCAGACCTTGAGGATCTCAAAGCACAGACGTCACAGGGTGATCGGCTGGACTCCGCAGCGAAGGAGGTGGACCGACAGGACCTCGTCGACGATATCGTCGACGAACTCGAGACGATCGACGCCGGCGACCAGCAGAAAACTGTCAGTGTGTGGGATGGCCAGCTCGCCGCGTTCATTCGAGCGCTCGAGGGCAACCCCGAACATCTGGATGCGGTCGGCAACGGCCTCCAAGAACAACTCGATATCGAGGAGACTGAAACGGATCGAAGCTCGGTGCTTCGGCTGGCGCTGCGGGTGGGCTTTCAGGAGGCAGCCCCAGAGCAGTTCGAAGCCGTCCGCGAGGCGGTGCGAAAGCAAGCAACGAAAGGCCTATAGCCTTTCCTATAGGTTCTGCTGTAGCATTTGCTGTATGATATCCTATAGAGATTGCTGTAGGCACTCAAGAGATTTCACATATCCAGATATGGTTTATCCAACGGAACACAACAGCAGCTACTTCACCCTCAGGGTCAGCGTTCGAGAGTGGCTTCCACCACACCCTCGAAGCCACACCGTGGACACGTAATCGACAGCCCGTCGACGGCACCCACCGCACCGCCCTAGAGAATCCCGTGGTAGATCGCTTTTGAACACGACGGACACGTGACCGACTCGAGCGCAACGGGCTTCTCATAGCGCAGACAGTCCTTACAGCCCGAGTATGTGGGCCGGACGGTGTTGGAACGGACAACGCGATACGAAGCCCCAGGGTTGCCGCCGCCACAGGCCGGCTGTGCTTCACCGAACGCAGCTGCCTGTGGGGCCGGGAAGTGGTAGCGGTCTGCGCCGCCGGTCACGACCACCCACGGAACTTGCTGGGAGAGTATCTCGACATCGTGAACCTCGAACACTTGGCCGTCCTCGGTCCAGTCCTCGGTCGCAAGCACATGCAGCGATGCTGTGTAGCGGTCCGGATACGCGACGAGTTCCAGGCCGAACACCGACGCGCCACAGGACAGTCGGCACACGCGCTTGGACTCACGAGCGTCGTTCGGGTCTTCGATGGACCGGTCGACGACATCCGTGACATCCCAGGTTCGGGAGTCGCCGTTGACGACGAGGACATCACCTTTCTCGATGCGCTGGATTGTCTCGACAAGCGCCGAGTCTAAGCCAGCGTCGGCAGTCGCAGTTGCGTCGGTCGCACCCATCAGTCATCACCGGGCACCGTGTCGGGATGGGCGTTCCAGAGCCGGCGGGCAGGGCCGTTCTTCGGCGGCGTTTCGTAGTCGATATCGTGGCGGTCCAGCACGCGGTAGATGGAGCGCTTCGAGACATCGTGTGCGGTGGCGAGGTCGATGACATCGAAGCCGGCCTCGAGAGCCGCTTCGAGATACGGTGCCGACGTATAGGCGTCCGCCGAGAACTCATCCAGATCGAGTGCGGCGACGAGGTCAGCCTGGCGTTCGTGCATCGGGGTCTGTGAATCGGGATCAGTCATAGCCATATATGTCAAGTTGACTAGCCGGATTTCCTAGAGTGTTTCGGCGAAGCCGTGTCGAGTAAGCACCAGCAAAGTAGCGGCAAGAAATGCAGTTATCCATCCCCTCCCCCCTCCAGTTCATTTAATACCCGCGCGTGCAGGGGCGGGATTGGGAGTCAGCAGTTCGAAGCCGCTACCGGCCGATTCTGAGGCCGGCCATATGTTTGAATGGTGAAATAATATTGCCAACAAAGTCGAGTTCGGCAGCGGACCCCATCAGGTGGGATCGTCTGGTCGGTTCTCGCGGGGCTGGTCGCAATAGCTGCAGAGTGACCGTTACTCCATCACAATGAGCGACACTGCTCTTGGCAGCGTTCAAGATTGAATGAGCGTCTCAATCTATGTGGTATCTATACTATGTGAATGGCTATCAAATACTTATTTAACGGGGCATAGAATCTCCAACGTAATGGGAGTCCTCTCCAACAGAATTCGCATTCTCCACGTCGATGACGAGCCGGGATTCGCGGAGATGGCCTCAGAGTTTCTTGAACGCGAAGATGATCGGTTTGCGGTCTAAACCGAGACGAGCGTGAGCGAAGGACACACTCGCCTTGCCGAGAGTGATTTTGATTGTATCATCTCCGATCATGATATGCCTGATCAGAATGGAATCGAATTCCTCGAATCCGTCCGTGAGGAGTATCCCGATCTACCGTTCATTCTTTATACCGGCAAGGGTAGCGAAGAAATCGCCAGTAGCGCCATCTCTGCGGGCGCAACCGACTATCTGCAAAAACAGTCCGGTACCAGCCAGTACACTGTCCTCTCCAACCGCATTCGAAACGCTGTCGAGCAGTATCGTGTAAATCGTGAACGACGCCGTCGACGAGAGCGACAGAAACGCCAGGGGGACGCACTACTCGAATTGACAACGGACAAGACCACAATTGCAGGTGATTTTGAAACAGCACTCGAACGGATCACCGAAACCGCCGCTGACGTGTTGGACGTTCCCCGGATTAACGTCTGGCTCTTCGATGATGACCATGACACGCTTCAGTGCGTGGATCATTTCGACAAGCCATCTGGTATCCACGAGAGTACTATGGAACTTGACGTAGAGAACTACCCCGCATACGTCGAGGCACTCGAATCAAACCGGTCGATCGTCGCCCACAATGCGATTGAAGACCCACGGACGGCTGAACTCAGAGACTATCTTGAAAAACACGACGTACAAGCGCTGCTGGATTCGACGATCCGTTCTGAAGGTACTGTTGTCGGCGTGGTCTGTCATGAACACGTTGGGGGCCCCCGAGAGTGGACCGATGACGAAACAGAGTTCGCGAATGACATCGCCGACCTCGTCCAGCAGGTATTACGGACTCGGGAGCGCATCAAGCGCACGTCTGAACTCGAACGAGCACGCGACCTGCTTCGACATACCGAAGGTATTGCTGACGTTGGCAGCTGGGAGGTCGATCCCGAGACCCAGGACGTGTATTGGTCAGATCACTTGTTCGAAATGCTGGGTTGGGAAGATGAGGAAGAACCACCCCTGGAGGATGCTCTCGATGTTTACGTTGAAGAAGATCGGCCACGGGTTCAGAGCGCAGTTGAGGAGGCGCTTGGAGCTGGCGAATCCTTTGCCGTGGAAGCTCGGTTTCGACGATCCGACGGTGAGATTCGCTGGTTCGACATTCGCGGTGAGCCAGTCATTGAGGACGGCAAAGTCGTGACAGTTCGTGGTGCAGTGCACGATGTGACTGACCGGAGACGGCGCGAGCACGTCCTCCGTGAGATGTACGATATTATTTCAAACCGGCACAGTTCGTTTGAAGACCAAGTTCAGGCGCTCCTCGAACTCGGACGGGCAGAACTGGACGTCGAGTACGGAACCCTCTCGGAGATCCGCGGCGAGGAGTACGTGTTCAAGTTCGTAGATGCGGACAGCGAGAGCATCCAGCCAAATGATGTCGTGCCTGTGTCGGCAACCAACTGCGAGATTGTGGCCAGCACCGAACAGACGCTCGTTCTCGAAAACGTCGAACGGGACGCCCCGGGAGAAACGGACCGGGCTGGCTTCACCGAGTGGGGCATCTCGTGCTATATCGGGTCTCCCATTTTCGTTGAGGACGAGGTCTACGGGACGTTCTGTTTTTACGACACGGACTCACGAGCCAGCCGGTTTTCCGAGTGGGAGGAAACGCTGGTCGATCTGATGAGTAACTGGGTGAGCCACGAACTACAGCGACAACAGGTAAACGAACGGCTCCAAGCGCAAAATGAGCAACTGGAGCAGTTCGCATCGATTGTTTCCCACGACTTGCGGAATCCGTTGAACGTCGCCCAGGGGCGGCTGGAGTTGGCCCGCGAGGAGTGCGATAGTGGGCATCTTGACGGCGTGATGCGGGCACATAGCCGGATGACCGAGCTGATCGAAGACCTGCTGACGCTTGCCCGCGAAGGCGACGCAGTTCGTGAGCTTGAATCAGTCGATGTGGCGAGTCTCACGGAGACCTGCTGGAAGAACGTGGCCACGGCTGAGGCAACACTCACGACCGAGATTACCCGGCGAATTCAGGCCGACCGGAGTCGTCTCCAGCAACTTCTAGAAAACCTTCTGCGCAACGCGATCGAACACGGTGGCGAAAACGTGACGATCACTATTGGTGAGTTAGAAGACGGATTCTACGTTGAAGACGACGGGCCGGGCATCCCTGAAGACGAGCGAGACGACGTGTTCGAGCCAGCGTTCTCGACTGCCGAGGACGGAACTGGTTTTGGCCTGAGCATCGTCAAACAGATCGCTCAAGCCCACGGCTGGGATATTCAGGCAACCGACAGCTCCGAGGGCGGAGCCCGCTTCGAAATCACCAATGTCGAGTCCGCCGCTGAATAGATTTTCTAAGCCTCGTCTCCGTTTCTGCTATTGTTCCGGTAGATCCGATATATCGGCCACTGCCTGCCTCAGACGGTCCACAGTTACCATGATTAGACCGAAGTGGCGGTGGACCTGCATCATGTCGTTGCCAATGTGAGTGTCGTCTATCGTCCGACAGCAGGACGGTCGGCCAACCACGCCAGCACCCAGATATGTCGTGTGTTTCGCCTTAATACCCGCGCGCGCGTATGCAGCATCGTGAGAACAAGTCACACAGAATCGCTTCTGCCGGATTCTGCGACCGACCATATTTTCACAGAATCAGAAGGGAGCACAGACATCGGCCAGTTGGTGCCATCGGTTTGGATAGCCGCCCTTTGGCGGCGATAAGGGTCAGGTGTCAGGTGCCGGTGTATATCGATGTAATTCCGCCACTGCTTCGCCGACAAGCGACGGTTCTAGCGTCCCTTGCTGGCGGTCAAAGTCGCGATGCTTGATCGTCGTCGTGTACCACGGTGAGATGTAGGCATCTGCGTCTGAACCGCCCTCGAGCCACGCATCGTCTGGGACGGCGATTGCGCCGGAGTGCTGCTGGGTTGTCATCGCGAGGGCGATACATTCCGTGTGTGCGAACGGATGCGAGCTGTCGCTGACGATGACTCAGGGTCGGTACGATGGCCCCGATTTGTGTGACGCAGGCCCCCACCAGACATCGCCTTGTTCGTAGGGCATCACTCCTGCTCCTCAGCTTCCTCACTGCCGAGCCCCCATTCGTCGGGATCTTCGGAACCGAGGCGATCAGTCGCTGCACGGGCCGTGGCCATCGCACTGAGGGTCTGCTCGATGTCCTCGGCATCACTGATGGCCCAGTAGTCACCGCGATGCCGTACGAGACCACGGTCTTCGAGCCGTGACAGAACGACGCCAACGCTCCCACGGGCGACATCCGTCGCCTCGTGAATTTCTTTAGGCGTGTAGGCTTGCTCTGGGTGGGAAGCCAGGAACGAGAGGATTTCCTCAGCGTTCGTCCGGCCGCCCGAGCGGAGGTCCTCGCTGGACCCGTCCTCGAAACGGTCGATATCGATGGGCATACACCACAGTTTGTAACAGAAAGTAATAGCTGTAATGGGTGTAACGGCACTCAAGATAGCAGTATCTGAGATTGGAATTGGGAGTAACGACTTTGAAAATAAGATGCTACGATGCAGGGGTGATCTTACGGCGCAATCGGGGTATCATTGCCAGTATCGAGTCCTTGCAGTGGGACATCACCAGAGAACTCGAATTCGTCGTACCAGACGGTGGGCCGTTTCGCCCGTCCCTCGTCCTTGAGCTCAATCAGCCCATAGTCAGCAAGTTCGTGGACGTTTGCAGTCACTTCAGGCGGATGGCGGTCCACGATGCGTGCGAGTTCGCGGATGCTGTCCGGTTCGTGGTCGACGATCGCCGTTAAGAGTTTCAGATTCGCCGGTCGGAAGAGGCGGCCAAACGTCGCGAGACTTTCGATACTCAGTCGAGACGGGTTTGCTTCGACGTCTTCGCCCTCGTCGATTGCTGCAAGGGTATCTTCGAGGCCGCTACGGTCGGGTCGCGTACCAATCGTGATGTGGAGTGTTCGGGTCATGGGTTCGTGTGTGAGTGAGGGGTACTACCAGTCGATGCGTTTCTCGGGCGGGAGTGCAGCGTGCCACGCTTGATACAGTGGCTGGAATCCGTCGAACTCGAGTTCGAAGACCTGTCCCGCGATGTGCAGTTCATGTGGCCCGTGGTGGTTGTCGAACCGGATGATGGGGTCCGCAGCACCAGCCTCTCCGTAGTGGAACGCGTACTTGACGCCGTCTGGGTACTGGTCAGACTCGGGCACCTCAAGGATGCGTACTCGAGCAACAGTCCCGTCATCGTAGGCTTGAATCTCATCTTCCAGCACCACAACGTCATCGCCCATCGATAATTGTTAGTTTATATCCTAACAGTAAGAACGTTAGGGTCTAAGCTAACAGTCGTTGTAGTAACGACTTGTTATATAAGCCGCAACAAACAATCCAGATTTTCATGTGGAATATGGTGTGTAGCACCGGCAGACACCCACTTAGTAGCGGAGAGTTAATTAATCGAAACTGAGTTTTTGAAAGAGCGTACTGAGGCACAGCAGTCACCAGCAGCCGGCGTCGTGGGCAACGTCAAGCGAGCCCGCCACATCGCTCACGAGTACCACGGCTGGGACCTACCAGGCGAAGGCGAGCTCCGTCACCAAGCGATGGCGGGCGAGACGTGATGTGCAGTGACTCATCCAACCATATGATCTGCAGAACCGACGAGTGCGACGCGCCGATCGTCGACGCCGAGCGCATCGCGTCTGTCGACGGAGCGTACGGGCCCTGCATGGCTGTCGGGCGTCACGCCGGCGTCTGTTCTACCGGTCATCTCTCTGTCTGGGACGTCGCTGAGGCCTGAGTCCCCGTCGGCCGCACACTTGCACTACCAATTTTGTGTCTCCCAATAGGGTGAGGGGTTTCTCGAACATGAGAACCGAGGAGCAGTCCGTCGACGAACAGTCTCCAAGCACCGAAGCCGACAACCGACCGGACATTCATGCCCAGCACCGGCAGGCACAGACGAGTGGCGAGGTTTTTGCGGGTCGTCCACGGGGTGAGAGATATATGTGTTGTCCCGGCTACCAGCAGGCCCCACAAGGGAGATTCAACCTCGCAGTTGAGAAACGGTTAATCAGGAGTCTGCAAAAATCGGACGCATGATGGTCGACGAGGAAGTCCGTCAGTTGTACGAGCGATATCAGGCGGCCGAAAGCGACGCCGAACGCCGTGAGATTGCGCCTGAAATGGGGAAGCTCGATGGACGTCGCCACGCAGATATCTACGCAGCGCTCGAAAACGAGTGACGAGTCCTACGTTTTACCGTTGCCCGTCCAGCGGAGCTTGTGGATAGGCTGTTCGGTCGCCTCTTCTAGACGATTCTGTTCTCTTGTAGTAACGTGGAGAATGTCGACGCGCACGTTGGGGGCGCGCGCACGGTCGGTGACAAAGAGCAGTGGTTCCGGATTCCGAGGTGATTTGTTGTACGCCAATCACACCGGGTGCCCGGTGCTATGAGGGGTATGAGGGCTGCATGAGTGCCGGGTTTCAGGCCCCACAGAATCGCTGACTGCAAACCTCTTCACGCCACCGCTCGTACTCCGCACGCGCCAGACTCCACATGTACGCACTCTCGGGTGTCGGGCCACTACACCACGCCAGAATCCGTTCGGTCGCTGCGACGGGTCCCGCCAGCCGGTGATCCCGAACCGTGACCGCGTAGCCTCGCTCAACGAACACCTGCTCGTCCGTTGTCGGTGATCGCCCGGGTGGCCACCTGCCCATACCCGGTACTCCCTGTTGAATGGAAGCTGTCCGAGACCGGTAAGCACCAGCAGCGCAAAAAGCTAGTTCTGACGGCTAAAGCCAACGTAGTCAGCCAATTCACCAAACCACGAAAATTTGTATTTACATCATAATTTTAGGCTGGGCTAAAATTTCGCTACATTTTTATATTTTAAGGCTAGCCTAAAAGTGTGCGCAGACCTAATAACAACCACCATATCGAACAGGAAGCAAATAAATACGCGAATCAAGGGCTACTATCCCAATATTCAACGGCCACTCTGCTGGGTACGACAGTACTCAAAAGGCTAAATCATACAGATACATTGCCCCCTGATACCTGTGTACGCTCTCCCACTGCTAAGTACACTCGAAACGACATATGATGGGGGAGCGTACTTACAGTCAGATCATAGCTGTCGTTTTTACGATCCTCCTTATTACCAGTGCTGCCGCCCCGGGTGCTGCAGCACTGGCGGTTCCTGAATCTGAGGAGCCCAGTCAGACCACTTCCACTGAACAGACTCTTTCTACAGATAGCAACTCTTCAGAGACAGAGCAGTCTGACAATACCTCTGCTCCGCCGTCAGAAAGGACCAACACTCCGCCTGATGACAGGACGACCTCTCCTTCAGATAACATAACAGAGTCACCAGAAAACGAGACGACGCCACCTTCAGATAATACAACTGAATCACCAGAAAACGAGACGACGCCACCTTCAGATAATACAACTGAATCACCAGAAAACGAGACAACGCCGCCTTCAGGTAACACAACTGAATCACTAGAAAACGAGACAACAGTCAGTGGGGTTACCGAGCGTAACAGGGAACGCAACTCCAGCAACAACTCATCGACTACTGAGGTAATCGTCCGGGTTGAAGAGTTCGAGATTCCCGAAGCCGGCACACTCTCGAAAAAGGCAGTTGTCGACGAACTTCGCACTCACGCTAACAAGACCCAGCAGCCAGTTCTTGACTACGCTGCATCAACGGACGGCGTCACAGTCGTGAATAGATTTTGGATCACTAATGCGGTGCTCATGCGAGTCAACACCTCGAAAGCTAACGCTAGCGCGCTTGTCAAGCAACCGAGCGTCACTCATGTTCACAAGAATTACCAGGTCCGTGCACTCTCCACAACAAACGCACAGTCAAATAGCACGGCACAACAGCCAACCGCTGTGGGCTCAGCGTCGGGTGACGTGACATACGGGCTGGACCAGCTCAATGTCCCCGAGGTCTGGGCCGAACACGGAACAAGGGGTGCTGGGGCGAAGGTCGCTGTACTTGACACCGGCGCTGACATTGATCATCCAGACCTGAGTCTTCGTACCGAGAACCAAAATGACGCCACGTATCCCGGTGGCTGGGCCGAATTCGACACAAACGGTGACCGCGTAATAAACTCAACCCCGCATGCAACCAGCGACCACGGAACTCACGTTACTGGTACCGTTGGCGGTGGTGATGCTAGTGGCACTGCCGTCGGCGTCGCGCCCGATGCGGCCATGATGCATGGACTCGTCCTCCCTGAGGGCACGGGGTCGTTCGCACAAATCATTGCTGGAATGCAGTGGGCTGTTGAGGAAGATGCCGATGTCATCAGTATGAGTCTTGGTGCTGACGGCTTCTACAGCACGCTCATTCCGCCAATCCGGAACGCTGAGGATGCTGGCACTACCGTTGTCGTAGCAGCTGGCAATCATGGCCCCGAAACGGCACCGTCTCCCGGAAACATTTACGATGCAACTACCGTTGGGGCCTCGGGCCCAGACCGAGACATCGCACCATTCTCCGGAGGTGATGTGGTACGGACCCAGCGTGATTGGGGTGACGCTGCGCCTAGTGATTGGCCCGCAAGCTTTGTCACGCCAGACATCGCGGCGCCAGGTGTCGAAACCTATAGCACGCTCCCTGGCGGTGAGTACGGCGAGAAATCCGGAACTTCAATGGCAACGCCACACATCTCTGGCGTCGTTGCACTGATGGTGTCCGCCTCTGGCGGCGATCTCTCACCGGAGGAAATCGATACAGCCCTACGGAAATCCGCGACGAAACCAACGAATGCGCCCGATGATAAGGACATCCGCTATGGCCACGGCATTGTTGACGCTTTAGATGCGACAACTGCTGTCGCCGCCGAGCAAGGCATCACAGGTACTGTCACAGACACGAGTGGAGCCCCAATTGCTGATGCCACAGTCACCTTGGATAACGGTGCCGAGACACGGACAGATACTAACGGGAGCTACCTTGTCCGGACCCTCCCGGGTACGTTCAACGTCACTTCCTCTGAGTTTGGCTACGAGCTAGCGACGAGTGAGGTCACTGTTGACAGTGGGATGATGGCAACCGATAATGTAGAGTTATCGCCGTCTCTAGACGCACGCGTTACAACGAACCAGACCGGTCAAATTAAATCCGGTAACGCCGCGACGGTCTCCTATGAGACGGCTCACGCAGAGACGCTTACCATCACGCGAACCGGAACCGCGACTGAGAATGCGACGCTATACGTTGACGGCCAGCAGCGCGCGTTTGGTGAGGATATCGCGCTAAACGATTCCGACGCCACGGTCGTTCAAGTTCGCGTTGAGACGGCAGCAAACGCAGACGGACAGCTCGGACTCTCGCACACGCTTTCCGGCCTTGGAGACACAACGACACTGACCACTGGTCCAACGAATGTTGTACCTGATCCGGTATACGTTGGTGTTGTAGACAGCACTGGCTCGGAGTACGCTAACCAAGTTCAAACAGCGGTTGACACAAACGTCCCCGACGAGTACTTCGTATCTGTTATCACACCTGAGGAGGCGATGGCAGAGGCGGACAGTTACGATGTCCTCGTTGTCAATCAGATCGGATCTGGTACCGATGTCGAAGCGTTTGCCACGGCAACTGATCATCCTGACACCGGCGTTGTGTACCTTGACCAGTGGGGTGCCGCAAGCAATGGAATCACAGCGCTCTCGGACGCGACACAGAATCCGGTTGTTACTGGACAGTCGACACAGAATGACCGGCCAGTATTTGAAGTGGTGACAGGCCACCCACTATTTGATGGCGTGGCTACTGCTGGTGAGCGCGTTCAGATTCATAACCAATCTCGAGGCGATATCGCGTGGTTCGACCGCTATCAGGGGACGACACTTGCAACGGTAGGTGATGGTAGCGACACATCTGGCACCGGTATCGCTATCGATGAGTCGACACAGTCTGTGTTGCTCTCGTCGCTTGGCCGTACGTCTACGGTTCGGAATACACACCTGACCAATGATGCGAACGAAATTCTGGGGAATGCTGTCGTGTATGCCAACAGCAAGCCACCAGCTTGGTTTGCTTCTACACAGCCAACACACGTCTCACCAGGTAGCTCATTCAGCGTTGAGGTCGCCGCCGATGATCTTGACCGCTTGAATGTCACACTAACGGAATCAACGACGCTGGAAAAATCAGACCTCTCACTATATGTCAATGGAACCGAGCGCTCGTTTGGCGAATGGCATAACGTACCAAACGAGACCGAAACAGTAGCTATCAGAGTTAATACATCGAAGAACATCGTCGGCAGCGTCGGACTTTCCATTACCGCTGACGGTCATAGCGAGACTGTCGAACTACTCAGCGGACAGACTGCGGCATATGAGAAGCCACTTGTTGTCCCTGAAGATGTGGACACGATTCAAGCAGCAATTGACTTGGCCCCACCGGGGACAACCGTCGAAATTGCACCAGGGACGTATACGAAGCCGGTTGAGATTACGACACCTGGCATGACCTTAACGGCTCACGATTCGGCAGCCCGACCGACTATTGAGGCGAACATCGCTGGGTTCTACGATCCAGTTGTCCACGTTGACGCGCCGAATGTCACTGTCGAACAACTCGATGTCAATGCGAAAGGGTTTGCTCCTGATGGTATCGCTGTTGAGCGAATGAATGCAACGATTCAAAATGTCTCGGTTAACGGTGCTGCCCACGGTGTGCTTATCGGTGGTGCCGGATCGACCGCGCATAACGCGATTGTCCGTGACGTGAACATCACAAACGGGGCAAGTCTGCTCGCTATCGGTATCACTGTCGGTGAGGCAGACAATGCACACGTATCTAACGCAACTATCTCGGGACAAGATTCCGGGGTGGATGTTTACACCTCCAGCGATACGGTCATCAAACACAACGAAATCACCGATAGCGGGGCTGGTCTCACGACATTTGAGACAGACAACGTCCAATTCCGTAACAACGAGATTCACGACATGGATGAGTCGGCATCAAACACTGTTGGCATCCAGTTGGAGGCGTTCGTAACAAATGCAACGGTAGTGAATAACGACATCTGGAACCTCTCTGAAGGTGTTTACATCGAGGGAACGAACACTGGAGGTGAGATTGCTGGTAACGATATCGATGCAGAATACGGTGTCTGGGTTGACCGTGCAGACGTTCCAGCGGTTGAAATCCATCACAACGATCTCTCAGAGTCCAACACTTCGCTCGGAACCGGACTTAACACGACACTCCGAGCAACAATGAACTACCACGGAGAACGAGCGGGCAACGAGTCTTTCGTCACCGGGGATGTGGTCTACGAGCCGTTCCTCACGGCTCCACCGGAAGCGGTTAATACGACAGAGACGCGGCGCTTTGGGATTGATCTCACGTTGGCGGGAGGCGAGGTATACAGCGTGAGTGTGCCGGGGCCAACTGAGCAAACCGTTTCTGATCTCTTTGGTGATGGATTTGAGGGTGCAGTCTACGGCTTCGACGCGAACTCACAGACTTGGAAAATGTTATCTGGAGATGACCGGGTTGCTCCGCTGCAGGGTCTTGCAGTGGTCGCAGAGAGTGACGGCCGGATGACGATCACTCACCACGTTGGAACGAACTCGCCGAATGCACCGGCTCAGGCTGCCCTTGTTGAAGGCTGGAACTTCGTCGGTTCACCGATGTACAATCGGATTGACTTGGCTTTTGACGCCGGTACAATTAAACCAGACCTGGCAACTGCACCGATGGCGGCTCCGAACAGCCAGCCGGGGCAAGCAACCAGCTTTGAAGGGACGTACCGATTCCAAAGCAGCTCAAGTGGGACTGTGCCCGATGCAAGTCCATATCAGGGTTACTTCGTGTTCGTGGAGAATGAGAGCACACTTCCATCATATGTTAGTCCAAATCCGTCGACGACAGAACTCTACGAAGGTGTTGGGCTGTACCCGGTAAACAACACTGCGTCTAATAGCACCAGTAGGGAGGCGCCGCGTCTAAATGGCTCTGCATCAGTCTCGAACGTGTTAGCGAACGCTGACTCCATGGACAATGCGACGCTACAAACAACGCTATCGCAAGCTATCTACCGAAAGTTGACAGTGGCGGTGGTAGCCCAAAATGGTACCGCGTCTATGGCAAACATCCAAGCGGCGGCAGCTAATATCGTTGCTGACACAGCGTCATCCCATCGAAATATAACTTCGAGCGCGGCTGACGATGCAGTTGAGCGCATACGAAGGGATGGCGTCAATACTCATACTGCTGAGGCAAACAAAACTGACCAAGTTTCAACCCCACGCTCAGTAACAACTGTGCCAGCGTCCTAACGCACCCATCTTAAATTTACAACTATGATACGACATACTAGGGTTGTTGCAGCCCTGTTCACCATAGGACTAGTCGTGTGCAGCGGTGGTACCGCATTCGTGACGCTGGCCGCAGGCGTAAACCCCCCACCGACGCCTGCTGCGTACTACGGCAACGTGACGATCGATGATGAGCCAGCCCCTGCAGGAACTGAAATCACGGCAAAAATCAATGGCGAGCTTCGGGGGAACCTCACCACGGAGTCCCCAGGAACATTTGGCGGCAGCAGTGTGGCTGCGGAGAAGCTCGTAGTTAATGGCACTCGTGACGATGCTGGTGCGACCGTCACGTTCTACGTGAACGATGTGAAGCTAAATCAAACCGTAGAGTGGTCGAGCGGGAACATAACCAATATCGACCTCAATGCGCCGGCGCACGCTGGCTCTGACGATGGAACAACTGACCCAAGCCCTCCTGATGAGGGAGACAGTGGGAATAACGGTAGCGGTGGTAGTGACAGTCCTCCCACTAATGACGACGGGGATGGAGATCCCGGTGAGGATGACGACGGCAATGGTAATGACAGCCCGCCCACTGACGGCGGTGGAGATGGAGATACTGGTGAAGAGGGGGACAACGGTGGCGGTGGTATTGCACCCACTGACGACGACAGGGATGGAGCTACTGACAGGAGTGAAGACAACGATGGAAGCGGTGACAGTGATCAGGAGGTCGGAAACCGAAATGTGACGACTGAGAATATAGTGACAGCCACCCCGACGACTACGATTGACGATACAACAGCAACCACGGCTACGCCCACAGCACCTGCAAGAGGCAATTCGACAACAACCGAGAGAACTGGGGCAACTTCGGCATCGACTGATGATGGTGATAGTGTACCTGAGTCGTCGGACAGAAGTGGACCTGGCTTTGGGCTAGTGGCGGCAGTGATTGCTGTGGGGTTTGCTGTGCTATTGTCTCGGAACAGAAGCTGATCTGATTCCGGGACGGATCATTCGGGTCCTCCGTAGTTCGGCTGCATCTCGGTAATTATGATCGGTTGAAACGAAAGCTTATATTAACTACCCGTTGGTTGTTTTAGGCATGCCTAACTTAGGCCAACCTAAAAGCTCGGATTGTTCCGATATGACTGTCCTCAAGAGCCGTCGCCAGTTCTTGACTAAGGCGGGTTCGGCGGTTGGTGCAAGTGCACTTACCGGCCTCTCCGGTTGTACCTCAGTACTCGGCGGGAACTCCATGGATACGCTCAACGTTGCGTTCAAGCCGCCGTTCCCGTTCCTCCAGTACCACGTTATGAATCAAGAAGGGTATTTTGAGGAGCTAGCCCCTACTATCGAAGCGACAAACTTCGCCAACGAAGGTCTCACCATTGTTTCAGCGTACTCCGACGGCGATGTCGACTTAGCCTTCATGGGCATTACCCCTGCGATCAAAATGAAGAGTAAGGGTGTCCCGGGAAAAGTCACAGCTGCTAACCACAAAAATGGGTTTGTCGTATTCGCTCACAAAGACTTTGCTGCACTCTGGGATGAACACGGTGCCGACGCTTTCCAAAAATTCCGTGAGGAGAAGGGTCGAAAATTCAAGTTTAGCACCTTCCCAAAGGGGAGTGTCGCGTTTATTCTCCTCCAGTACTGGCTTCGAGAGGAACTCGGCGTCTCCCCAGATATTGTCGATGTCGAACCAATGGCTGGTGGCAGCCCCGTCAAGCGCTCGCTGCTCTCTGGCAACGTCGACGGCACTGTCATCATGGAACCCATCCCAACGGCCCTTGAGGCAAGGGGCGCGCCCTTTAAGCGTATCACCTGGGCGGGTTCGTTCATGTCCGGTCAGCCAGGCGGCATCATGTTTATGCACGACCGCCTCTGGAACGAGAACCCGGACCTCGCGGAGTCTGTCGTCACTCAGCATACACGCGCAACCGAGACTATCCAGGAACAACCAGCGGTCGCGGCGGAGGCCGTGAGTAAGGCAAAGGGCGACAAGCTCCCGACAGAGATTGCCCGAAAAGCCCTCAACTCGAAGGCATCGAACTATATTAGTGACCCTTCAGGGATCACAGAGAGTACGCAGCTGTTCGTCAAGCAGATGGAAGAACTTGGCCAGATCGATAGTGGGGTGTCTACCGACACAATCTTCGAACAGTCGCTCTACGACAATATCGCCGAATAGGATGGCCACTGAATTCGACCCTGTAATGGGTTCGTCTCGTAGCCATTCTGAGCCGACAACTACGGGCGCACTTGGCCGACAGTGGAACCTCACGCGGGTATGGCGTGGCTTTGCGGGAACCGCCGGGTTTCTTGGAGTCTGGTGGCTGGTTGGGCGTGAAGTACCATCGTACCTGTTGCCGACACCTGACGAAGTGATAGGGGCGCTGTGGACGGAAGTGATGAGTGGTCAATTGTTTATTCACCTCGGCGAGAGTCTGCTACATTACGTTCCCGGTGTCACTATCGGCGTCGTGGCTGGCGGTCTGCTTGGCGTCGGTATGGGCTGGAGTCGGTTCATTGATGACGTCCTCACTCCCGTCGTTCGGGTGCTTCGCCCGATTCCGCCACTGGCGTGGATCGTGTTCGCCATCATCTGGCTTGGTCTCGGTCACACTGGTGCGGCGTTTATCGTGTTTATTGGTGCGTTCTGGATCACGTTCTACAACGCCTACGAGGGTGTTGAAAACGCTTCTCGTGATCTGATGGAAGTCGCTGCGACACTCGGTATCGACAGCGACCGGCGGCTACTGCGGCGGGTGGTCATCCCAGATGCATTACCGGAGATTCTGACTGGTGTCCGTACAAGCATCGGTCAATGCTGGATGATGGTGATTGCGGCCGAACTGTTCGGCGCGCCTGGTGTCGGCTACGAGATTATCACAAGTGCAAACAATCTTGCGATGGCACGAAGCATCGCGTATATGTTGACGATTAGCGCAGTGTTTCTACTCAGCGACTGGGCCGTAAGGCGAGTCCGTGTCCACCTCCTTGACTGGCAACCATGAGGGACGATACAGGCGCCGAAATCTCTGTTTCTGGGGTTTCCAAGCGGTACGACGGCGAGAGCGGGACCACCATAGCACTCCGTGACGTATCTCTGACCATCTCGCCCGGCGAGTTTGTCACCGTGCTTGGCCCCTCTGGCTGCGGAAAGACGACGCTACTCAGACTCGTGAGTGGGCTGGAATCACCGACAAGCGGTGACATCACAGTTGCAGGGGAACCAGTGAAAGGCCCTGACCCGAACCGGGGGACAGTTTTCCAGGCATACCACCTGTTTCCGTGGCTGACCGTCCAGGAGAATGTCGGCTTTGGGCCGGTAGAGTTGGGAGTGCCCGATGCTGAGCGGCGGGACCGAGTCCAAGAGATGCTTGACCTCGTCGGGTTGTCTGAATTTGCCACGGCTTACCCCAAGGAACTCTCTGGTGGTATGAAACAGCGGGTTGGCCTTGCGCGCGCATTAGCAGTGGACCCCGATATTCTCTTGCTGGATGAACCGTTCGGAAGCGTAGATATGCAGACGCGCCGACGGCTGCAACGCGAACTACTCGATATCTGGCGTGACACAGATAAGACGGTGTTATTCGTAACTCATGACATTGAGGAGGCCGTTGCGCTCTCGGATCGCATCGTTGTCCTCTCTGGAACACCGGGCCGTGTCCGGGATACAACTGTTATCGAGCAATCTCGACCTCGAGACCGGAGTGAACAGTGGTTCGTCGACCGGGTCGAGGGCTTATTCCACCGGATCGAACAGAATGGGCTGTAATGAATGGATCACTTGCCAGTCCAGTCTTTGCTATTGTGCTGGCTCGATTAGTCAATCCGGAACTCAATGCATTTTGTCACTTGTTCCGGTTTTAGCTCATTCTGTTACATATTGACCACGCCAGACAGTCAGCGCCGTAAAAAGATGTAAGGCTGTATGATTGTCGAGAATTACGTCTCCCTGAAATGGTTCCATTCCGGTCCTCCTCGGGATTGGCTTCAAACCCAGCGCAAAATAGTGTTCGCCAGTCCGTTGATCAGTGATCGCCCGGGTGGCCAACCCGTCCATACCCAGTACCCCTCCCTGAATAGAGGCTGTCCGAGGCCGGTAAGCACCGGCGGCGCGAACATTGAGACACCACTGTACATTCGAGTCAGAGTGAACGCCAGTATGCCGTTTCCATTTCTAAGTTATAGTGAAATATATACACTAATACAATAAAGAAATAACCCACTATCAGATGAAATTATAACTATCCCACTTTTTCGACTCCTGCAACTGTACCTCAAGCGTCGCAGTCCCTTGATCGTGGTTGAGGAACATTCCAAGGGCGTCCCAGCCGCCCTAGTCACAGCCTATCATACCGTCCAGTGAATCCAATACATCTAGCCCGGCACAATCACGCGGTATGTACAATATCTACGTCAGCAAGCTCCAGAAGAGGCTCCGTGTCGAAATCATTCTTGTTGTGGGTGATGAAGGTACCACCCTCGGTGTGTGCAGTTGCGAGGTTCAAGAGGTCGACAGGGTCAAGAGAGACATCTTGCGACTGTAGGCGTTCTTCGAGATAGGCGGCTTCAAGCGCAGTGTTCCCGGTGAAGTCGATGATGCGGTCCAACGTCGACGTGAGGCGCGTTCGTGCGCGTTCCATCTCCGACCGACTGCTACAGGAGCGGTAGAACTCGAAGGCGACAAGCGACGGGATTGTCCACTCCTCACTACGATACTGCTGTAGGTGGCTGACAACCTCGGGGTCAGGGTTCGCACCGCCGACTTTCACCAATATGTCGTTGTCCAGTACGATCATTCGTCACTGCGACGGTCCAGCGATTCGTTCAGTTCCTCGTGGGTCTCACGCATATCGTCTGCAAGACTTCCATCATCGAACTCACTGAGGAACCCAGCCATCTCCTCTACGTCTTTCTCGCTTCGGCTAAGGCGGTCCAACAGGTCGTTGAAGCTTTCGTCGTCCTGCTTCAGGTCACGCAGTCGTTCTTTCACTTCGTCGGTGACTCGAATAGTACTCATGTGTATACGTTGTGTACAAACTGTTGGTATCTCTTTCGGTGACTGAGAGAAGTAGTCCGTTGTGTGGTGAGATGCCGGCGGTATCGTACCCAGATGTACCACCTCCGCGCTTTCGTCACCCCTTCGAGGAAGTCGACCAACCAAGCCACGCCAGAACCCGTTCGGTCGCTGTGACGGGTACCGCCGGCCCCGGAAATTTATCCATCTGTGGGTACACTGTACATACATGACGACCCGCGTCAATTTCCGATTACCCGACGAACTTCTGGACAAAGCGGATGTCGCGGCCGCAGCGACGCACAAAAACCGGACAGAGATCGTCGTCGAGGCGCTCCAGGAGTACTTAGACGAGATGGAGGATCAAGAAACATTCAAGCAAACCGTTGTCGACCTCTATCTCGATGACGAGATCGGCTTTGACGCGCTGAAAGAGGTCCTCGGACGGCAAGACGCAGAATCCGTCCGGGCGTCCAAGACCCTTCTTGAGCAGGGCGACGAGATGGCCGACGACCTCGCGGAACTGTGAGCACTGCATGATTGTCGCGGATACAGCTGCACTCATTTCACTCGCGTCGGTCGACCTGCTCGATACGTTGCTCACCGAATTCGAGGTCGCTACCACGGAGACAGTTATCGACGAACTCGATGCAACCAGTGCCTACGACGATACCCACGGCCACGCCGCACAGACTGTGCTCGACAATACAGCGCAGTTCACTGTCAGACAGGTTGACGGCACGCTTGCCTCATCCCGGATTGACGAGGGCGAAGGGAGTTGTGCGCTCCTGTGCAACGACCTCGACGCAGCGTTCTTGATTACTGATGATCTTCGTGCCCTGCCCGAGCTCCAGACCGCTGTCGACGCACAGGTCGCGATTTCACCCATCGTGCTCAAAGCACTGGTAACCCGGCAGGTCCTCGATAGACAGACGGCTCTGGAGAAACTGGACCAGCTCGCCGAACAGCGGTCTTGGCTTGGACAGCCGATCTATCGGCGGGCACAGAAGTTGTTCGACGAATAGCGGGTCCGGATTCTAAATTAAAATCGCACTTCAACGGTTGGTGTCGCCGCCTCAAATGACGGGTCATGCTTGCTGAACACTTCATCAATTATTGCTGCATGAGAGAACGCCTCGACCCGAGCTTCTTCGGATACCTCAAACCGGTCAACCATGTCAATAATCACTGATTCAGCAGTGACTGTCACTTGATATTCGACAACCCGCCCATCGTCAACTCTTGGTTCCTCGAGGGTAATAACGTAGTCTTCCTCCCAGTCGTCATCCATCTCTGTGACTGAGATAGCTCGACGATCATCTCCACCATTCAGGAGATGTTCCGTAGTCATCTGGGGGAACGCTTCTTGGAGTTTCTCATCCAATCTTTTCTCAGTTCGTGACAACCAATGACCCGTGACTTCCCCCGTCGATTCTTCTGGGGCTCCATGTTGAGCTACGGACTCGTCACTGGCCCACATATCAGCTTTGGTGGTGACGGTATCGACGGTGTCGTTGAAGCGAGTGCGGACGCCGTCGGGCAGGTGCTTGGCGAGACCGCCGCCGTATCGCTCGACGCCTTTCTGGGTGGCCCAGCCTGCAGCGCCGCCAACGACTGTGCCAACTTCTTTGCCGACGACGGATTTGAGCGCTTCGGCCGCCAGACTCTGGCCCACAGAGCCGTCCTCGTGTTTGCTGTTGTGTTCTAGGTTGCACCAATGCCGTCGTCGAAATCGAATACGAGCGAGAAGTATCTAGTTGAATATATTCATTCGTGATTTCATCATCTTTTCGGCTACTATGCGTAAATACATTTCTTCAGACACAATGTAACCGTCTGGAGTCTGTCGATATTTGTAGAAGTAATGTGATTGTAAACGCATATATTTCCGGAAACACTAAGTCGGTATGACATACAAATTGATCGTTAGGATACATAATCAACATGCGACAGAATTTCGTTATTTAATAACACTGTCGCGTAATCAGAGATTCTCTTATCCAAGAGTATGACAGCGTATCAAGTTTCGTGGTCGGAAATGTCCGCTTATTCCTTTTCTTTGCTAATGATAGCTGGTCTGATATATGTTGGTGAGACAGCATTGGCAATGTTATATATTTCAGCAATAGCTGTTGGGTTATGCTTGTACGTTATGAGAACAAGATATATGCAATGAGTCAAGATTCGTTTTCAAGAGCCACCAACAGTCCAATCAACCGTTTTGTCGACAGACGAAACCGCTTCGTTACATCTCTGTATCAGGTCGAGCATCCAGACGTTTTCGTCAAGATGTAGTTGAAATATTGTACCGTCCAGTCTGGTGACGGTACTACCCCTCAATTTTGTGTCCCCCCGAGAGGGTGAGGGGTTGCCCGAACATGAGCACCGAACAGCAGTCCGTCGACGAGCAGCCTTCAGGCACCGAAGCCGACGACCAACCAGACATTCGTGCCCAACACCGGCAGGCACAGACGAGTGGCGAAGTTTTTGCGGGGCGTCCTCACGGTGAGCGATGATACCCTAGATTGTTACCGGTTCCAAACAGCGGCAGTGTGTGTCCAGAAGTCCTATCTCGATAGGGTGATCTACGATCCGATCACCTGGGGAAGAAACACAGTCACTCACTCTGTTCATGATGTACATCGGCCAGTATAGAGAGCTATCCATCGCCTCTACAGATAGGTAAGGCGAGTGCCTTGGGGATTTACCCCGAGGTTCTTTACCTGAATTGAGAGAATTCCTTTACGGATTCATTTTCGATCGTCGCAGCTGCACCGGGAGTGAGAGTCAGCAAACTCCACGAGATATTGGTGGATTTCTTCCGCCAAGTCGTGCATTGCCATGGCGAAGTCTCGACCGGGCCGGTCGATGTCATAGTAGAAGCGTGCCCGATGTTCCGAGCGGAAGGCTTCGATCCGACCAGCGACGTCCTCGTCGGAAAAGACGTTTCGCACTGCGATGTCGTCGAATACTTCCTCGTGTTTAATGTAATCTGCTGACTCCGCCGCCGTCATCTCTACAAGGTAGAACTGGAACGACCGCTCGATGGCGTTGAACGACAGTTCGACGATGCTCACGTAGTTGTTCGTTCCCTGCCGAAGCTGCCGGCACGTCCCCAGCATGGCACAGGCCTTCCCGAGTTGGATGTCAGCGTCGTCGTCAGCCCGCTGCCAGGAGAGCGAGTCCTGTGCCGGCCCGGTTTGGTCATCCTCTAGCAACTGTTCGGCGTGTTCGAGTGCGGTGACGACTTCATTCAGACCCATTTCCAAACACCTCCTGTTTTATCGCGTTAAGTGCTGGCGACTCTCGGAGCGTCAGCCCTTCGGCAAGAATGTTGCCGATCTGGTCGTGGTTCGCGGCCGACTCACGGGGTTCGACGACGATATGGGCCTCGTACCGATCGCCGTCAAATTCCTCGTCGGCGATCTCCTGTTCGATGGTGTGGGCCTCACGCTGTGCCTGCATTCGGTCGCCCTCGACAACGACGAACAGGTCGATGTCGCTCGTTCGATCAGCGCTCCCTCGTGCGACGCTGCCGAAGAGGACGACGCCGATTTCGTCGGTAACCCGTTCTTCTAGTCTACTCAGAATTGCTCTGACTGGTGCGTGATACGCTGCTTGTGGAATGGTCGTCACTGGATCATCGGCCTTGACAAGCATTGCTGAATCCATCTGAACAGCATTCGCCCGGCCAGATCGGTCGACGGTAATCACGCCAAGTGCTTCGAGCGTATCGACGGCGGCATTCACGCTACTCAGTCCTTTTCCCGTCACCCGGTGGAGCTCTCGATTCGTGAACCTTCGATCTGGGTTGTCGACGAGGATATGGAGGATATCAGCAGTTGCCCCATATCGGAAAGCGTCGGGCTCACCGAGCGGGATGGGGAGCCGAACGTAAGATCCCTCTTTCGGATTCTCACTTTGAACTGCGTCACCATTCATGGCTGGTCTAATGGTTCAAAGGGCCAAAAATCTTGATACTGAAGAGATACAGAGTTCTCGGAGCTGTCTCGACCTATTGCATCGGCGACGCAGCTGCCGAATCGACGAGCGAGTACTTTCGTCTCGACTCGTCCTCCCCGCCTCGAGGAGGTTGTACTGCGCCATTTTGGAGAGGTACGTCCGGACGGTCCGTTTCGTCCGTGGGTCGTCTCGGTGGCGTGAGAGTCGAAGAGAATTGCGAGCCGGACCGGATGCTCCCGAAGGACAGCTTGGAGGCCGTCGAGATTAAGGGTGGTCTCAGTCGTGGTCGAGTCCGCGTATCTCACTACTCGAAACGCGCGATTGGAGACGAGAGGGACACGACTCCACTCGCGCTGGCAGTCGGTCCCTCTCAGCGTGGGGCAGACGGCCGGGCGAAACAGAGGTATACCTGATTACGGTGTCATGGAACAGTTCATAGGGTAGTTTGTTTCACCACTCTTGAGAGAGAACTACCCTATCAGTAAGTATGCGAGTGCCGCAGGTCGGTTGCAAACTCTATTTGTTTATGCTGGCGATTCGTATTAGTATGCTCTTCAGGACAGTATCGAGAATTGTGGCTCTGATAGCCGTGCCGATCATCCTTTGCTCTACAATCTTCATTCTATATGTCGGACTTGACGGTTCTATGCCGGCGATTTTCGGGTTCGAAAGGGGGTATGTTGCCGTAGCCGGATTGCAGGTCTTGGCGGCGATTGAAATGCTGGTAATCGGACTTAAGCCCAATCTGTTGTCACAGGGCACCGATTGAAAGACTACCTGAGTAGTGTGGGGAACGTTGTATGACTCCTTGGATACCTGGTGGATAGCAGCGTGGGGCTGGCAGGCCGGCTGAGAGCGCGAGAGACGAGTGTGTGTCGGCGTGGGACTGACGGCCGGGCAGGAACGGATGGTTGGCTGGTGTGACGTCTGACCGCCGGGCAGCCGCCGCTGGGCGGCACGCTCGCTCTTGCCGAAGCCGGTACGGAGGCCGAGGGCCGGCGGAGAGGGTTCGGAGGGGTAGCGTCTCGTGTGTGACCGGCAAGAGGTTCTAGTACTGCTTGGCCTGGAGTCGAGTCCTGTGGCACTCGTGACGGTGTCGAGGGAGGCGACGGTTCGGATGGCAGGACTCGTGGGACTACTGTGGGCGGGACTCGGTACACTGACTTCGACGGGACTGCTGGGACTGGCGGCACCACTCCAAACGGTATCGCGACGACGGACTCCGTGTCGGACCAGCACACCTTGAAAGCCCCACGCCGCTGGCGGTCGCTCAGCGACATATCCGCGCAAACCGCACGCGGATAGGGGCCGCTGACACGACCATGGCAAGCGCCAGCGGCGTGCCCCTTTCAGTCCCACCCGACTGCTACGGCACAGCACAGCAGTAATCGAACGCACGCGTCGGAGTCGCGCGCGATCCGGCTGAGGAACCCTCGCGGCCGGCGCTCCCTCGCCGGAACGAGGACGGGCACTGCGTGCCCTGTGTTCCGGGCTGCTCACTTCGTTGCGCTGCCGGGCTTTCACCCATCCGGCACTCGCTTGGCCGCGCGGGATGCTGGCTCACCGCAACCGCACACGATGGGACCGCCCGCCGGGTGTCAACCACCTACCGTCTTTATATACTATTTTCCCTCGAAACGCGAAACACAAGACGCGGCTTAGAAACCACTCAGACACCCGAATATTGCACTTGAAACAATCCAAATGGTCCGTTATCTTTAAGTAGTCGGCACCCATGCATTTACGTACGGAAAGACACGACGCACGCGGCGCTGGCAGGGCAGTTTCACGCCGCAGAAATCGGGTGTAGCAGCACCCGACAAGTGTCTTTCCGTAGGATTGCGAAAGACAATGTACGCTAACAATTCCAGCGGTAAGAAAGCATCGGCAAGCAACCAGACGGTTTCCCTTTCGGCCCACGTCGACGGTGGCCCCGAACAACTTCTAGAGGCGGTCGCAGAGACGGAGAACGGCGACGAACTCGATTTCAGGATGAATCGGGGTAGCGATAGCCGTGGCAACTACTACGCTCGTCAGGAGGAGGCATACGACTACGACTGGACGCGCTCGACCGAGGTCGGCCCGGACCGGCGCTTTGGCGAAACGCTGGAACAGCAAGAGGAACGCCACGGCCGCGAAACCGAGCAAGCCCGACACTCCGAGGTCGCACGCGCTCACGTCGACGATGCCGACCGCGAAGCCTCGGCTCGCCAGCTCACCGACGCGGAAACCGGACGGGCTGACGGGTTCCGCTCCCCGGCTGACCCCCGACAGTGGATGGACCGCGACACGCTGGCGCGAGTCAACCAGCAAGCCGCAACACTGGCAGACAAGACCAGTCTGTCGCAGGCGGCGGCAAGCCGCCGACTCGCGGCCCTTGTGTCCGGGCAGATGGGCGACTGTAACAGCCTGTATGAGGCTTCCTTTACCGTCTTGGACGAGGCTCAGAACGACCTGCAAGTCCCCACGCCTATCGACGAGGTGAGTCCCTACGGCTACGAGTGTACGGTTGAAGGCGAAGTCACGCACATCATTGAGGAGCCAGACGCCCGCAATCAGTACCAAGTCCTCTACATCGAGGACGACGAGGGCACGAGCGCGAAGGTCACGGTCTGGGGCAAGTCCATGCATGGCGTCGAGATGGTTCGCACGCTCCACGAGGGCGACAGAGTTCGGATTTCGGGGGGCAAGCCCGACGACTACAACGGTATCAAGACCGTGGCGGTCACGAGCGACACGCTCATGTGCATCATCGAGCGTGGCGACGGTCCCGCGCCCACCGGACACGGGGGCGGCTCGTTCGGTTCGTCCGGTGCTAGCCCGGCGGTGGCGTCATGGGAAGCCGAGTCAGACACCCATCAGTGGGCCAACGAGCGCGACACTGACCACGCGGTCGCCGTGACGCTCGGGAAGGCCCGCTGTCCTGAACCCGGATGTTCGGACCTGTTCGACACTGAGCATGGGGCCGCCACCCATCAGGGTCTCGTCCACTCCGCAGACTGACGCCCGGTAGCGAGGGCGTCCTCCACTGAGCGGGGGCTTCCTCGGGCGGTGCGACGGTGCTCGCGCACGCGGCCTCGCCGCCGCCTCCGGCACACCGGGCGGCGGCGAGACAACCGCGCGCACGGACTGGCACGCCACCGCACCAGCGCGTCAACGTGGGTCAGTCTGGTGGCGGCTGTGAGAGAGCCGATGTCTTGATGTGTGCGTGAGCGTGGGCCAGCCGGCCCGGGAGAAACCGGGCTGAGTGGCTGGTGGGTCGCGACAGCGCGCGACGCCAGCGGAGCGCTCCGCTCGGCGCTATCGCGCGCCTCGCAGCGGTCCATCGTGCCTGCGGTAGCGGGCGCGATCCCGGCCTGCCGTCGGGAAGAAAAGGAAGAAGCCGCATTGCATCTCTGTTTAGATATTGTGAGTGGGTGGAAACCTCTTCAGCGGGTTAGCCAACAGTGGATGGGCTTCGCCCCGTTACGTGGGTTCATTTCATGTCATTCGGTCGCCCAATCCCTGGTGAGTTCGTCGAGCCAACCATTGGCTGTATCGTTAGCAGGGCTTTCTACTGTTCTACAGAAGAGCGAGGACCGGAGTTCCGAATGGGAGATTCGCCGGTCACTGATGCCAATATCGGGCCTTGACTACCTCGACTCTCGTTGGGAGATTGTCGTGTCTAATTGATTCCAGACCATCTCGAACGCCGGCGGATCGCCGGTGAGGTCCGGAAGGGTGGTCTCCCACTGGTGGCGGATAGTCTCTCGTTGTTCGTCAGGTAACCCATCTGTTAAGTCGACTGTGAGTCCGTCGTGTTCGCACTTCTCCTTAAAGGCGGGTCGCACGTCGGCAAAGTCAATCGTGACTGAATCAGTTTCGAGCAACTGGTAGAGGTCGTAGTAGTCACGAGCGGCCCCACGCTGATAGACCGCCCGGAGCTTTTCGGCGAAGATTTCCTCAACGCTGTACGCCTGGAGGCTAAATTCGGGGATATCCTCGTATGTGTGGGTGTGGTGAACCGGGTCGAATGCGATGTGCTCGTCGACCATCACGTCAATACTGGTCGTATTGGGGTGGTTGAGGACTGCCCGGTACTGGATGCTAATGTCGACGTAGTGGGTCGGATAGTGATCCTGTTGTGATTCATGATGCTCTCGAATTTCGAACTCGATACCAGAGCGGTCGGAAATCGTATCGAGGACTGTCCGTAGCTCTCGCTTGGATCCCTGATACTCTCCTTCGACGCCGAAATCGAGATCCTCTGAGAACCGCCATGACTGCGGAAAGTACAGCTTAGAGAGCGCAGTTCCGCCTTTGAACAGGAGATTGTCACCGTAGGCGCTCATGAAGATGCCCCAGAGGAGCCACGAATTAACGTAGTTCTTTTCGGCGTATCCTTGGCGAACACCCAGTTCGCGAGCGAGAATTCGGAGTCGGTCTTGACTGATCACTTCAATCAGGCCTCCGCCGGCTCCAGCGTTGCTGGTTCGACGTTGATCTGGAGCCGATACGTGCTGTTGTTTGAGCCCGTTTCAGGCTGCGTTGGGTCCAGCAGAGAGTACCCACTCGTGAACGATTCGACGAGGGCCTCGCGGGTGGGAAGATTGATCCCGAGTTGGTCGGCGAGGTAGACGATCCGCTTGGTCGCTGCTCCGTTATCCAGTCGTTCGAGGTACTCGCCGACGGTGTCCCAGGCACAGCCCTGCTGGTCGGCGGTTCGCATCGCGGATGCGAGCTCTCGAAGGCCACCACAGAATTCGGGATGGTCCGCACAGTCGACCAGAGTTTTCTCTAAGTCGCTGACCTGTACGGTCGTCCCATCGATGGACGTCGGTTCAAAGCCGAAGAACTTCCCCTCAGTGACTGTCGTGACGCGGTACGGAACGCCGTGGATCTCCCGGCTTTGGGCTCGGGTCGGTGTGACGACGTAGACCGTCCGAGGGACTTGTTCGGTCAGCCCGTGGTGGCTGAGGGCACTGTAGTAGCCGATGTACATCGGCTCGGCGATGTGGGCGGCAATAAGGTACTCGTGCGTTGTGTACACGCCTTCCTCACCGGCAGTCAGTGGAATAATGAGATATGTGCCCGGAAAGAGCCGGTCGAGCCAACCTTTCTCAGTGAGGCGGGAGGCAATCTCTCGGGCAGTGTTCGGGGAGAGCTCCAATGTCGTCTCGATGTCGTCGACGGAGATGATTTGGTGGCCCGCGCCAGCGAGTCGTGAGAGGAGTCGACTTTCTCGAGTCGAGAGCCCTTGGCGTATAGTCTTTGTTTGATCTGTTGAACTCATGACTGCGGTTCCTACATAGAGTATAAACTTAGGCTGGCTTTAGCCTTGTGACTCCCCTTGGTTGACAGGACAAACAGTATCGCTCTCATGCAAACCTGAGTTGTTGAGTGAGTAACGGTATCTTCGTTCTAACCAACAAAGTCGGCGCTGTCTGGGGTGCTGTTGGTTAGTCGGTGTCTGGGCCCGGTATCCCAGGCGGAACATCTCGATTTTGTGTGGCCGCAGGCAGGTGGCGGCCAGACAGGGCTGCCGGGAGGTGATATCTCCGGTGAATGATATTCACTGTCTATGGCGTGAGGACGGATTCATTACCGAATCCGCTGAGATTCGGATGCAGTCGAGGTCGTTGTCAACCCAAGAACAATTGCGTTCATCTATAGTCTTAACACCTGAGTCTTTAGAGTGCTGTAAATAATACAGACTCTCATGAGCGATTGTATCTGGGCTGTGTGTAAGCCCGAGCAGCGGGCTATCTTGTTTTTTTGTATCACGTATGGTACGTCAGTTATCGGAATCCACCTCACAAACTGGGCATGGGGTGATGAAAAAGAGACCAACGGATTCCCGTGGATAGATGAGTGGTGGATACTCCTGTTAGTCGCAGTGATACTCTATGTGTTTGGTGGATTCAACTCACAGCTTTTATTCATTTGATATATTCTACTAACCTCATAGGCACCAACTGACCAATGGGCCAGTTCACTGAATAACGAAATATCTTCTATGACTCGGAGAAAATCAGGACTGATCGTATCAAAGCATTGGGCGACATAATATTCATCATATTATCATTTGTCCAACGAAGCGTGAAATCTGACGATACTTGCCACGTTGTCGAGATTTTCTGAGGGGCTTCGATAGGGCCGTATCTCGGTTTTCACTGGTCTAACCAACACAGTCGGCGGATTCTAGGGAGCTGTTGGTTAGTCGGTGTCTGGTCCCGGTATCCCAGATAGACACCCCTCGATTTTGTGTGGCCGCAGGCTGGTGGCGGCCAGACAGGGCCGCCGGGAGGTGATATCTCAAATGGGAGACGTCCAGTGTCCACGCTGTGAAGACGTATTCATTACCGAGTTCGATGCGGTCCGGATTCGGTCGGGGTCGTTCCACGACTCTGACCGCAACGAATCGTTTGACCAGCTCTGTGAGGACTGCTATCGCGAGGTCGTGAAGTAGCGCTGGTCAGACTACTCCCTCATTTTTCGACGGGGTCTGGGAGACGACCAAACTCAGTTTCTAGCAAGACTTCCAGATCATCAGTTTCCGTGTCTCTCTCAGCGAAGAACCCTTCAACCACTTCGCGGTCGCTATGATACTGGACGATAGCTTCGTATCCGTATCGGTTGTTTGCCCCGGCAGGATACCAGTGCTTGACGCGGACTTTGAACTCCCTATCTTCCCACGTCCACAGGCGGACTTTGATCGGGTGTTTGAGCTTTTGCCGAGCGATGTCGATCACTTCGTCGACGACCGGCCCAATCGCTTCGATACTCGGAATCTGACGCTGGTCGGATGGCTGTTGCTCTGGGGAAAGGTGTGGCTGTGACATGAGAACGGTGCGATTGAGATTTGGCCGTCATCGCTCAAAAAGCTCTGGGTCGGGGTGGCTCCAGCTGGCACACATCGAGGTACTGGTTCCACGGAGTGCCGGATAGATCGCAGGCGTGGGTCTGCCGGCCGGGGAGAAACCGGGCTGAGTAGCTAGTGGACCGTCCCAGCGCGCGACGCCACTGACAGACTCGCAATGCTCGTCTGTCGTGTCCTCGTTCGCTGGTGCTCACTCGGACGACGGGACGCTCCGCTCGGCGCTATCGCGCGCCTCGCGGCGGTCCAGTCGTGCCTGCGGTAGCGGGCGCGATCCCGGCCAAGCATACAAACCTAACAGATCTGTTAGCTGATTTCGTATACATCTCGTAACCTACTCTGGCCCATCCCACGTAAGCCGGTCAACAGTTGGGAACTCAGCTTTCGCTGTCTGTGGTGGGTTATAATATCTGGACTGGACATCATAGTAGCCGAATTCGGGAGGGATACGGGCACACGCTGTTGCCAGGTTTTATCCGCTGTGTGGGTTATTACGCGAATCCGGGCATTCTGGTCGAATAAGCGAACTGCCAACGCGACCAACGCCGCATCCCGCCAGTTGTTCGTTTCTGGATATTTGCTTTGCTGGTTGAGAAAGGCATCTGCAACGAACCGGGCTTTCTCAACCGCCCCAGCGGTACTATCAAAGTCGTCTGTTCGGTCACCTGACAGCGGGGTGGCTACCCGAACCCACCCCTCTTCGATAGCCGTGTCAAGGTATGGATTCGTCGGTTGGTCACCACCCCCAGTATCCGCCAGCTCGTGGTAGACTGCTGCTGGCACCCAGATTTCGGTTCCAGCTTCTTCAACAGCACTCTTGAGCGATTGTAGTCGCGGACTAGGATACTTTCCTAGATTCCGAAACATCACCGTGTCCGCAATGTTCGCCGTGTATATCCTCGTCATTCAGTCTACTTGTCTGTCAGTTCCTCAAGGAGATCGTCGTCATCCTCATCGAAATCTCCCGGTGTGTACGTCGTCGGAGCCGATTCGCTGTCACCGAGGTCAAGAATCAAATAGAGCGCGTCAACAAGGTCATACGCAATTCCAGGCGAAAGATCCGTGAGACTCGCGATTTGACGGATTGTGACATCCCCCTCACTGTGCTCCTTCACAAGATCGTGTGCTAGCGCGAATGTGACAATACCGTGGTCTTCAAGAACTCGCTCGATTGCTGGATATTCGTCTTTGTGTGCGATCACTTCGATAAGTTCTGGGGTGATAGAGACCTCAGCCTCGCGGACCGTTAAGGTCAGTTCGAATTCTTCAGCAGTGTACACAGCGGTACCAGCATCCTCAGCGACCTTGCTGACGAGACCTGCCTGTTCCAGTTTATGTAGGTAGTCGTACACCGTCTTTTTCGAGACACTCATTGCTTCGACGAGTTCGGGGCCTGTTGTGCTCTCTGAGCGTTTAATCGATGTATAGAGGGCAGCAAGGGACGGGTTCTCGAGCAATTCTGTGAACGTCGGAATCCCGGTGATAATCCCCGGGGTATCTCCCGTGTTTCGAACGTGTTCTGTATCGTAGCTCATCGTGTATAGTGTTACGAAACTAGAAACTATAAGCGTTTGCTACGGGCAGGTGACTGTACCGATGAGAAACAGCAGTTTTTGATCAGTTCTGCGAAGACTGCCACGGTGAACACCGAGCCCGCTCAGATGATGCCGCCGATGACGAGTAGTCCAACGACGAGCAGCAGCGTCGCGACCACGCTACCCCCGGCCAGCCACTTGTTCTCCATCGCCTTTTCGTGAAGCGGCATGTCGGCGTACTCCTCGCGGAACGCCTCGAGGTTCTGGTCGTCGTAGAAGTACTTCGTCTTCAGCGCGAACCGCTCCGTCACCGCACAGCCCGTACAGATCGGCTCACCTTCCAGCCGCTCCGTTTTGATGTGACTGGAGCAGGCAATGGCCCCGCAGTTCGGGCAGTAGGTGTACGTCTCGTCACTGCCGGTCGTGTCACAGTGGACGCACTGATGGATGCCGTCCTCGGCGGTCACTCTTGACGGGCCTGCCGCGTAGTATTCGTAGGGGTAGGTGTACTCTTGGAGTTCGGTCGTCTGGCGAACCTCGGGGAAGTACACTGGTTCGATCGACTGCACGGAAATGTCCGAGCGGTTCGGCTCACAGTTTTTGTTGTATGTGACGTTGTTGTCGCCGGTGTACGTCACTGTCGTCGTGTGGTAGTCCTGAAGCCGCTCGACGGCCCACTCCTTGTACTCCGTTTGGGTCTGCCCGAATCGGCGCTCCTCGACGTCGTCGAATACCTCGGTAAACTGCTCGGTATCGAGGTCGATCGTCGCGTGGAAATTCTCGATGACCAGCGGCGCAACATCGTCGTCGGCCACCTTCGGATGGCCGCGTGCGGCGTGGACAACGAACTGTGTGCGGTCGTTGATCCGGTGGATGACGCCCACCGACGTCTCGAAGACTGCGTTCGTGTCCGCGGTGACCGCGACCACCGGGCGGAACGTCACCCGCGAGTGTGGCTCTGGGAGGTCAGCGGCCTCGATATTCTTGATATCGCGGAACGCTTCCTGGACCGGCGCGTCGACGTCGGCCGCCGGATCGTACGGGCGCAGGGTCTCGTCGCAGAGAATCTCGATACGACCGTTGTAGAGGTCGAGGCCGATCTCGTCAGCGATCTCTCGGAGGTCCTCACCGTCGAGCAACTCGATGGGGTACGGGTCGTCGTTTTGCTGGAGCCGATCTGCGTACTCCTGAGCAGGGCTCGTGAATCGGCCAGTGGTGACGACTATCCCCCGCTTGGGGCCGTCGAAGTCAAACGTCGCGATGGCCGAGTGCAGCTTCTGGACGACCGGGCGACCGACCGTTCCCGTATGCTTGCATTCGACGATAATCGCACGCCGCGTCTCGTCGATCACTTCCTCCATGATGACGTCCCGTCCCTCATCGGCTGTGCGCTTGGCTTGGCGGACGTTCTCGTAGCCGAGGTTGCGGAACACGTCCTCCATCAGGTCTTCGAACTCGAATCCCGAGAGATCATCCAGTATAGCCATCCCGAATTATATGAATAGTATATTGCAACTATCAAATGCGTTGCCAAACGCAGTTCAGTTCTGTCTGTTGAACCCTTCTGAAGGGTTGATGAGCCACCGAACTGTCCGTGAGAATCAAACCTGAACCAGTGGCCCGTCCCAGCGCGCGACGCCACTGACAGACTCGCGATGCTCGTCTGTCCTGTCCTCGTTCGCTGGTGCTCACTCGGACGACGGGGCGCTGCGCTCGGCGCGGTCGCGCGCCTCACGCCGGTCCACTCGTGCCTGCAGTGGCGGGCGCGATCCCCGCCGGAAGTCAGACGGTTCCCCGGCTGAATGCCACACTAAATTGCGATAGTGAAAGAGTGCGAAAACAAGGCGTGTTGTACTTGTTGGGATTCGGATACAAAGCTCCGGACAAAGTGGTGTGTTCGCCGGCCGGTGACTGTCGGGTTGTTCGTCACGAGGGGCCGAAGCAAGCGAGGGTCGAGCGTCGGTCTGCCAGCGCTGGCTCAGTTCGCGTGTAGTCGTGATCGGCGTGGCCCTGGACGTCGGTGGCCGACGACGTGCGTGGCACAGTGGACTCGCATGATGCTCGGTGGGGCTGGCCCGCCGCGTCCAAGTCACGATACGGCTCCGGGGAGTGAGGCGACTTCTATCTGAAACTCGATAGGTTTCCTTGCGGGGTGAGTGTACCAGTCTTCGCTCTGGGTAGGTTCCGCGATCCACTGTCTCTTCCTTTGTTCTATCTCTTATGTTTTTCTTCTTATGTCTCTCGCGCCTCCGCCGGGATATGCACGACAAGGTAAAGAGTGTAGTTTGTATCCGATTCTGGGCGATTCATACCCATGCCGTCCTGCGATTTGCTAATGATTCGTCGCTGTGTTTGAGTGATTCACCGTGATTCAGATTGGCAAATTACCGACGCCGTCTTGCGATTTCGCATATAGAATAGTCCGAAGAAAGTAACTTCAATAACTTTGATACAAGTCGAGTGCTACAGTCTCGACAGGACCCGGTTACCAACTTGTAGAGAAGCACCACCACGTCACGGAAATGAGAAATATATAGAACGTCTTATAGTTAGAACACGGGGAAATTGATGTAGGTCACATGAACTCAGATGGCCTGCGTCGCTCTCCGCTTGCCTCAGTTTCGTCCCGTTCTTCACTCTTGTCAGTATCAGTCTCCGTGTCCGATTCATCAGGCGATTCACTCTCTTCCTTCTCAGCAGAGTCCGTCTCGTCACTGCTGGGACCTGAGACCGTCTCAGGGGAGTGGTCGCCATCGTCATCGGGCAGCTGTTGGTCCTGATCCGCGCCACCAGAGTCATCCTCTAAATCTGATAGGTCTGGGTGGTCTGTATCCGGTGACGTGACGGCGGTGTTTGCTGTTGTCTGGTCGAGTGGGTCGCTCGACTCGTCGTCGCCCACCCCATCTGTCGCGTCGGCAGTCGGCTCGACTTCGGAGTCACGATCCGGGCCACTCTCTCTGGACTCATCATCTTCGGTCTCACCAAGTGACCCATAGAGCACATCATCAAGTCGGGCCCGAGTGAACGAGAACCAGCTGTCACTCTCGATGTCGGTGTCACCCTCAGAGGGTTCCGGCTCCGAACTACCCGGCGACTCCGCACCCTGTGCCGGAAGGCTATCGCGAACGTCGGCCAGTTCGTAGGACTGTCCGTGGACCCACGTCGTCCGTGAGACGGCAACGCACTCACCGGGCTGGAAGTCTCGGAGCAGGCCGGACGTGACCGGCGTCTTGTCCTTCTGTTTGTACATGTCCCGAGCCTGCGTTCGTGGGTTCTCGCCGCGCCCTTGGTGGCTCATCGACACCATCTCGGAGCGGTCATACTGCCGACTCTCGCCGAGTTCGTCGAGGATGAAGTCCGTCGACTCGCTGTCACCAGGTCCGAAGTAGACTCCCTGTGGGCAGTTGCCGACAATCCCGGAAATCGTACTGTACGTGTCCTTGAGCTGGCCGATTGTCTGTACGCCGACTAGTGCCCGGGCCTTGTGTTTCCGACCTCGGGCCGTGAGGTTCGTTACCTGAGTAAGCGCCGGCAGTGCGTCAATCTCGTCGAGGATGTGGACCGTCGGATTCGGGGTATTCATCGCGTAGCGGATCGACCAGTCCACAATCAGTTGATACATTGGCCCGAGCGTTTCCAGTTCCGTTGGGTTTGAGTCAATGATGAGGACTCGCCCTTCCGGGTTCTCGATGTACTCTTGCAGTGAGAACTCCCCGTAGTCTCCGAAGTCGCCGGTGAAGACGGGATCGACATTCTCCTTGATCGTTTGGTAGACGTTCTGTGCGCCTTTCCCCTTGTCAGGGTCGATATGACCCGAATCCAGCCGGTCGAACTCGTCAAGGGCTTTCTTGAGCGCGATGTGACCCTCGTTGAGCAGCGAGACGATATCGGCGTGACAGAGCGCGTGACGGCGACTGTTCTTTTTCGCGCTGAGATGCAGATACATCAGCATCTCCGCGAAGGTCTGTTTGGCGGGCCGGTGGAACGGGTCGTGGCCGTCGGCTTCGCCGAAGATCGCGCCGGCGACCTCGCGGAAGTCCGACTCTGAATCGGCGTCCTTGAACAGATTCCAGACCACATCGCTATCTTCGTGGCGGATGCGCTGAACCTCAAAGCCCAGGTCCTCATAGAACGCTTGGAAGTCCTCCCCAGTATCATGGGCGATGACCGCTGTGTCGCTGTAGTACGGGAACTGGTAGGCCAGCAGCTTCATCATTGACGTCTTCCCCGAACCAGTCTCGCCCACGACGGCTGTAGAGACATCCTGATCGAGCGTGAACGGCATCTCAGCCTCTTCGTGTTCGTGAGAGACCTCTTCGAGTGGGACGACGGACTCCCCGTCGTCGTGGTCCCACTGGTTCATCGCGAGTATTTCCGGCGAGGTCCGGCGGAGCAGTTCCCCGGAGAACACGATACCGATTGAGATGGCATACAGGATTACCGTGGTTGAGTACGAGAGCATCGGCAGCGACAGGCCGGGCACAGTGAAGTCAGCGAACAGTGTCCCGACTGAGATAGCAGCCAGGACATGTGCGAACGGGAACAACAGCGCTGCGCTGGGAGTTTGGACAAGCACGTCGTAAAAGAACGCCGCACTGATGAGTCCAAACCCGAGGTAGATGTAGCGCCACGCCCAGAACCGCTTCGGGAGAACCTTGTCGCTGTCGACGATCATCGGCGGGAACAACAGCATGAATCCGGCCCAGACGAACCCGACGACGTTGTCGTACTTGAGGCTATTCGGGACTTCTCCGGAGCGTTGTCCTGGTGGTGCAGAGGAACTAGAACTCACTGCCACCACCCACGCTCGCGTTCGGGTTCCTGCTCGCGTTCAAGATCAACTTCGGGTTCGCGTTCAGTTGCCGCCTGTTCTTCAGCCCTCTCCGCAGCACGCTCTGAGAGTGGGTCAGTTTGGCGCTCATCGCTCGCTTTCTCAGCCGTGGGCTGTCCGACGTCTTTCTGCTGACTCTTCTCAGTCGCCCGTTTGAGCGCTTTTTCCGCTTCGGGGTTCAGCGATAGTTCTTCCTCATGATACTGCTCCCGTGCTTCTTCATCCACGACCCGACCGATGTCCTCCGGAGAATCACTGGCGGCAGCCGTTGGGTCTCGCGTTCGAGCCGGTTCTTCAAACGCGGTTTCCGCCCGTTCACTGAGTTTCTGGATGTCTTCTAAATCCATTTCCAGCTCTGCCTGCTTCCCAGTAGCTGCGATATGTGCATGAGGAAAGTCTGTATCCCTGTGGACAGCATACACATAGTCGGTTGTCGGCTGGCGGGCAAACTCTTGGTTCATTACGTCCCGAGTGTTGGTCTGGACCTCTTGGGGAGAATACTGTCCAGTAGGATCTGGCGAGACGATCAGATGCCGCTGGAATCCGAACTCCTGACTCTTGTCGACAAATCGGTCTACTTCCGGGTTGGACAGTTCTCGGCCGGCCGGGTTCCGTAGATCAACTGTCGCGCCGGCATCCTGGTCTCGATCACGGCGAATATAATCGACGAGGTTCCCTGCTCCGCTCTGCTGATAGTCCGTTTCTACGATCATGCGCCATCACCCGCTGCGCCGGCGGACCCCTGTCCATCTTCGCTGCTACTGCTTTCCCTTGGAAGAATTGCTTCGGACTCGGTGTTGAGCTCCTGTCCAGTGAACCGTTCAGCAAACTTCATCGCAAGCTGTTGCTCGGCAGTAGAGTAGTCGTCTTTAATCAGCTTCCAGATCGAGATAAGATACGCTGTCCGCACTCTCTGGATGTGCCGTACTTCCTCGAGTGTTTCAGACTCAAATTGGTCCAGAGTCTCCCCCAGTTCCTCCTTGAGAGAGTCCAAAATGACTTCTATCTCAGTATCAGTTCCATACCGGCCGTACTGACGCTCCCCAGTTTCACGGTCAATGTGATCCTCAATCATCTCATGACCATACTCCGAGATTGACGTATCCTCTTCATCGGCTAGTTGTTCAAGCCACTCCCGATTTTCGTCAGTCGTATAGATCTGAATGACAGTTCTCTCACTCATTCTTGACCCTCCTTGTTACGGACGTTGTCTACCTCTTCCTGTAGCTTGTCTGTCGCTTCATCCATCGCAATAGCACGCTCCTCTGAGGAGTAGTCTGTCGAAATCAAGTCCCAGAGAGCTACTTCATAAGCCAACTCTTCAGTTGTCTCAATATCTGCTGCCTTGTTCACTTGCTCTGTCACACTCTCAGCGATCTGTTCCAGCTCTGGTTCCAGACCCAGTTCCTCCGCACGCTGATCGTGCAGCTCACGGGCAATGCGTTGCTCCGTAGCTTTCAGGATATACTCCGATAGGTCTTCATCTACCTTCCGAGCCTGCCGTACTATCTGATCTCTCTCTTCTGCACTCATCCGTAGCGAGATTATGTCATTCATGTGAATCACTCCGTAGTGTCAAACTCCGCATCAGTCTCTGTCTCGATACCACCGTCAGCGACAACTGCTTCTGGCTGTGTCTGGTCAAGTGCCACAGACACCACGTCCACTAATTCCTCTTCGCTGAGTCCGTTGAGGACGTGTTCAGCCTTCTCCGGGGACAATCCACGAGTCGCTAGCTCTTGCTCGACTGCTTTGGAATGGACGAACTCTTCGAAGTCAGCAGCGCGGGAGTCGGCCTCGTGAGCAACAACGTCGAGCGCATCTTCCGCGTCAGCGTCGAGGTCAATGATCTGCTTTTCCTCCCACGACGTCTTGATTGTCAGCGGGTAGTCTCCGTGTTCGTCGACGCGAACCAGCGCTTGTGAGTAGCCCTGTCCGTCACCCAGTGACTCCTTGCCGGCTTCGGCATGCTGGATATAGGACTGCTGTTCGTCCGTCAGTCCAGCGCTTGTTGCTGTCTCGTCGCCTAGCTCTGGCTCACGATGATGCACCTTGATCGGGCACATTCCCGCGATTTCCTCGGCTGCGCCCTTGTCCTCGAACTCCGAGAGCGTCTGGGACAGCATCACCAGCCGCAGTCCGGCGTGGCGCTGGTGGCGAGCAATCTGGTTCAGCGACTCCAAGTTCGCGTCGTCGTTGAACAGGTAGTGAGCTTCGTCGATGATGATCTCGACCTTCTGCTGCATATTCTTGGCCTGCTGGTACAGTGTGCTCAGCAGCAACTGCATGATGAACGACTGCTTGCCGAGGCCACTCCCCGAGCCTTCGACCTGCTGAAGATCCAGATAGACGGCTTTGCTGCTGTCGTCGATCAGCCGCAGGTCCGACTCTTTCGAGAGGTTGCCGAACGTACTCCCCGGTCGGAACGGATGCAGTGCAATCGAGAGTTCGTTTGCGTACTGCTGGATTTTCTGCTGGGAGGACTCCGTTGTCGCTCCGGGGAACATTTCTGGCTCTTCCTGGAGGCGGTCGACCACTTCGAGGAAGTCACTCAGGTTCGGTGAGTTCTCTGGCGTATGCGTTGACGGGTCCGTTGGGTTGATATCGGACTCAGTGAATATCGTGTCGATCAGGAACGTGATGAGGCCGCTGTGCATCTCCAGATCGACATCCCGGGATTGGAGGAAGTTCTCGATGACCCCGTACACTTCGTCTTTCTTGGCGGAGACGGGCTGCATATCCGGGGACTGTTCGAGGACATGCGGCGGCGTCGGATGCATCTCGCACGGATTCAGCGGCGTCTCACCGCTAATTGTGATCGTCTTTGCATCCAGCATCTGCGCGCTGCCGTGCATGTCCCCGACCGGGTCGATGTAGATCTGCTTGACGTCCGACCGCTTTTTCAGCATCCGCATCGCCCGAGCCTGCGTGCCGTGGGTCTTCCCGCCGCCGGGCATCCCAGTCACCAGCTCCGAGTGGCCGGTTTCCAGTGCCCATGGGTCGATCAACAGCGAGGAGTCGTTGTGCCCGTGCAGTCCGTACTCGATGCCGTCCTCCATACGGAGGTAGTTCGACGAGAACGGGAACAGCGACCCGAGTGCTTCNNGTTCTGCCCGAGTTCGTTGGCCCCGATCGGCGAGACAGTCACCAGCCCCGCCTCTTGCCGGCGGGTCGTTCGCTTGACGCCGCAGTTCGAGGGCGAGTCGCGCAGGAGCGTTTCGAGCCGGTTCGTTTGCTTCCGAAGGTCTTCTTCGGTCTCCGCAGTGAGGCGGATGAACGCCCCGACACGGAACAGCGACGTGTGGTTCCGCCGAACCATCTGCCGGATGTACTTCGCTTGGTTGACCTCCTGTTCGATATCCTCCGCTTCCAACTCTCCTTTNNATTGAGACGTCGACGGCAAGGTCCGTATCCAATAGCAGTTGCTCTAACATCCCACTCGTCGGATGCTCGGGATACGTCTCGATCCAGAAGCACCGCGTGTACGTCTCCTGATCGATGAGAGCGTGGTCGGCTTCCCACTCGATATCCGTCGGCGCGACCAGTGACCGATGGTTCTCACCGGGCCGGTAGAGTTGGGAGACGAAGTCGGTCTCGTCGACCTCGTAGTCGGTCCCACCGACATCGTCAGTGTCCATGCCCTCCGCAGCGTCGTGGGCTGCAGCGCCCTCGCCGTGCTTGATGAGTTCCCGTGCCGAGTACGTCACCGGGGAGACGGAGGCCGCCTCTTCGTACTCCCGCTCGGTCCGGGTTTCACAGGCCCAGTAGTCCTCGGTCAAGTGCGCCAGCTCATGTGGGCTGACCGACCGACTACGACACCGGAACATATTGTTGACTGCTCTGTCGACGGTTTCGAGCCGGTCGTGGAGCTTCTTGTCTTTGAACTCCTCTCGCTCGGCGTCAGTGAGCGTGTCACTGTCGAATCGAGTGAACAGCCGCCCAATGACCGGTATCCCGGTCAGGTAATCCGCGATGGAGTCGCTGTTCATCTGGAGGTCGTGAATGTCGTCGTCAGTCACCCAAACGACGATGTAGTACTTCCGCTGGAGTTCAGTCTCAGTTTCAACGTTGCCGCTGTCGTCGATGTAGCGGTTGACAAACTCCATGAGGACACCCCGGAAGATCGAATGGCTCTTCGCATCGGGGTCGTCGAGTCGGTCGATATGCGCTTGGATGTGGGACTCGTTGTCGACTTCGGCCGTCGTGACGTGGAGTTTCGCCCGGCCAGTCAGGGATTCAGACAGGCGTGTGAGTGACTTGACGGCTTTCTCCCATTTCTCGTCATCTTGTAGCGACATATTGGCGGGCTCGACTTCGACCGCGCCGACGTACGCTCCGTCGACGCGCTCAATGCCGTGGGGCATAACCCGCTCTAATCGCGTGACCTGCCGAGTATCCTGATTCCCTTGGCCGTGAGTGTACTGACGCTTTTTGACGAGCCAGAACAGTTTGACCCGCAGCCACTCGGTCAGGCGATAGTGATCTGGCCGGACTTTGTGCAGGATGTAGAGGAACACTTCCACAACCGCTGTGAGGGCCAACGTGGGGAAGAACAGCGCTGCTGGCACGAACGGCATCCCCATCGCGATGAGGAAGCCAAACGGCGGGATGAGGAACAGGATGAGTTCCCCCAGCGTGTAGTCGCCCCAGAAGTTGGTCGAATCTCCGAGCGATTCGTGGATGATGTTCGTATTGTATTCTTCTTCTGAGTCAGCCATTAGTCATCATCCTCCTTGTGCGGCAAGCCGTCGCGGTACACATCCGGCCCTAATATATCGTCATCAGTTGCAAACACATCCCTGAGCGAGTCGTACGACTCGGACTCATCGGACTCCGTGGTCTCGGTATCGTTCTCGTCGAAGTCATCGTCGGAGAACGGCGGATCAACCTCAGACTCGTAGACCCTGGTATCGCCAGAGTTGATCTGTGTTTGGCGCTCCATCTTGGTTTGGCGCTCCATCTTCGTCTGGCGTTCACTAATCGGAGTGTCGTCACTCTCGGAGTCGCCGGACGAGCCAGACGAGCCGGACGAACCACCGTTGGTGAATCGGCTGTTGAGGGGACTTCCACCGGACCCGCTCCCGCCGCCAGAGGGTGGTGAGCCACCAGACCCGCTGCTGCCACTGCCGCCACCAGAAGGCGGAGCGGAACCGCCTGACCCACCGCCGCCGGAGCCACTGTTGCCGCCACCTCCGGAGCCGTTGGGACTACTGCCGCCACCGGAACCGGTGGGGCCGCCGCTAGAACCCCTCTTCATGCCGGCGGGGTTGGCTGCCATCTGGCGGTGGACCATCTGGGCTCCCGTGGCAGCACTGCCGACACGCCCTTTTGCAGCGCCTGAGGCAGCTCGAATCGTGCCACCCGTCGCCATTGCTGCGCCGGGGCCACCGACCGCGCCAGCGCCGGCTGTCGCCGCCGCACCACCAGCCGCCGCACCGATCTTGAGTGGCTTTTTGCCGCCGGCGAGCGCCTGCTCGCTGACTTGAATCGCAACGCGGCTACTGCGCTGAATGAGGACCTTCTGAGATTTTGCCGCCAAGTACAGCGTCACGAGGCTGATGAACAGGGACAGGTCAGAAGCCAGTCCCCAGTTTGTCGCTTCAAAGCTCATGCGGATCAGGATTGCAGGCGGAATGCCCGCAGCGAGGACTCCGGGATACGCGCCGGCGACCTGTTTCGCCAGCCCCGAGAAGCGATTCAGCGGCCAGACCTCGACCGCCCAGAACGTCGCGACCAGTGGCATCGACAGGGTCAGCAGGAAGACCAGCAGCCATCTGGTGATAAAGATGAACGCTGCCTTGAGGTAGACGTACAGTCCGACAACGATGAGGACGAGGAATATCCCCAGACTGAGATCCGCAATCTGCTGGGCTGAGCTGATTAGTGCGGCGACTTCAGTCGTTGATTGACCGGATTTGTAAATCTCGCGACCGATGGCATTGAAGAACTGAGTCCCCAGTGAGGCGACCGGAAGCCAAAAGAACAGTGAGAGGAAGGCAACCCCAAGTCGGCGTAGGAGCTTCTTCCGAATGACCGGGTTCATCGACCCGTATCGAACTCCAATCATTGCCAAGACGATGAACTGCAGCCCGAGTGCCAACCCAACGATTCCATCGAAGTAGATGCCCGATATTAGCGAGTTCCACGGGGCATTACTCGCAGATTCGAACGCAATGTCAACTGGGGCCGATGAATTCGGTCCTTCGGGGGCGGGTGTCCCTACCATCGGGTCAATGAGGCTCTTAAAGAACCCGTCAAGATAATTGACTATCTGCGTTTTAAGTTGAGCAAGGAAACCACTGATACCAGCTGTGATTGCCGACGAGAGTTCTCTCAGCAATCTCTGGAAAACCTCCTCAACGAGGTCCTCGCCTATTCCCGACTGCATTGCTACGTCTCCGTCTCCGTCTCTGTCTCTACTGAGGTAGCAGTGACTTCTTCAGGAGTCCCAATCAGAGTCCGCTCGCATCCAGATGAATTTTCATAGCTGATCGTCTGAGTGAATGTGACTGGATCGCTCCAAAGGAATTCAACGGTTAATTGCTCATCTCTTTTAGCGCTCTCATCAACTTTCGGACAAGAAGAGACGGTGTCTTCAATGAGGGAAAAATATCTGACGACATTGGTTTCACCAGGCTCTACCGGGACAAACACGTCTTCTTTTTCTTTCCCGTTCATTAATGCGCGGGTAGCTGCACCGGTTCGCTCACCCACATTCCTGACAACCACCACCAAGTGGCCGAGGCCTTCGCGAACGTCTGGATGTTCAGTGGCAGGAACGACTTTCTCAAGTTCGAATGTAGTGCCCAGTTCGAGTGGGATTTCGGTTTCAACGTCATCCCCACGGAGATAGAGCGTGTGCTGGCCCCGGGGCAATGGCTTGTATTTATCATCTCCCGCCGTTAGCAATAGGCTAGTCCGGGTTTCACCAGGACTGAAATAGTCGCTGACGAACTCTCGACCGGACTCTGTGATGATGCTGACCGATGAGGGCTCGATCTCATCGGTCACAGCCACTTCCAGAGCCAACTGGCGGCCGTTCTCGACAATTTCAATCGATGTCTCTTCGATGTAGTCGGACTGCTCTTCTGGCGGACCGGCACTTCCACCGTCTCCGCCGCTATCATCAAACAGCCCGCCACTGCATCCTGCAAGCGCAGCAAGGCTCCCGCTAAGGAGTCCAAGCACTGTTCTGCGGTCGATACTGCTGTTTCGTGGTATATCTTGCTTTGTCATGGATTATACCAACCAACAAATTTGCC
>NZ_LRHL01000005.1:0-21688 GCF_001647155.1 Haloarcula sp. K1 | reverse complement strand
CGTGGGACTGACGGCCGGGCAGGAACGGATGGTTGGCTGGTGTGTCGTCTGGCCGCCGGGCAGCCGCCGCTGGGCGGCACGCTCGCTCTTGCCGGAGCCGGTACGTGGACCAATGGCCGGCGGAGAGGGTTCGGGTGGCGTGTGTCTCGTGTGTGGCGAGCAGGGGATTCTGGCACTGCTGGCCCTGGAGTCGAGTCGTGTGGCACTCGTGACGGTGTCGAGGGAGGCGGCGGTTCGGGTGACGGTACTCGTGGGACTGCTGCGGGCGAGACTCGTTGCCCTGACGTCGGCGGCACGACTAACCTCGGGGGGACCACTGGCTTCGACGGGACTACTCCAAACAACATCACGACGACGAACTCGGTGTCGGACCAGCACACCTTGAAAGCCCCACGCCGCTGGCGGTCGCTCAGCGACATATCCTCACTCCGTTCGGATAGGGGCCGCTGACCCGACTACAACAAGCGCCAGCGGCGTGCCCCTTTCAGTCCCACCCGACTGCTACGGCACAACACAGCAGAATCGAACGCACGCGTCGGAGTCGCGCGCGATCCGGGTGAGGAACCCTCGCGGCCGGCGCTCCCTCGCCGGAACGAGGACGNNGGCACTCGCTTGGCCGCGCGGGATGCTGGCTCACCGCAACCGCATACGATGTGACCGCCCGCCGGGGTGTCAACCACCGACGGTCTTTATATACTATTCTCCCTCGAAACGTGAAATACAAGACACCGCTTAGAAACCACTCAGACACCCGAATATTGCACTTGAAACAATCCAAATAGTCCGGTAGCTTTAAGTAGTCGGCACCCATGCGGTTAAGTACGGAAAGACACGACGCACGCGGCGCTGGCAGGGCAGTTTCACGCCGCAGAAATCGGGTGTAGTAGCACCCGACAAGTGTCTTTCCGTATCCCTCAGAAAGACAATGTACGCTAGCAATTCCAGCGGTAAGAAAGCATCGGCAAGCAACCAGACGGTTTCCCTTTCGGCCCACATCGAGGGTGGCCCCGAACAGCTTCTAGAGGCGGTCGCAGAGACCGAAAACGGCGACGAACTCGATTTCAGAATGAATCGAGGTAGCGATAGCCGTGGCAACTTCTACGCCCGGCAGGAGGAGGCATACGACTGGACCCGCTCGACCGAGGTTGGTCCGGACCGGCGGTTTGGCGAAACGCTAGAACAGCAGGAAGAACGCCACGGACGCGAAGCCGAGCAAGCCCGACACTCCGAGGTCGCACGCGCCCACGTCGACGGTGCTGACCGCGAAGCCTCGGCTCGCCAGCTCACCGACGCGGAAACCGAACGGGCTGACGGGTTCCGCTCCCCGGCTGACCCCCGGCAGTGGATGGACCGCGACACGCTGGCGCGAGTCAACCAGCAAGCCGCAACGCTGGCAGACAAGACCAGTCTGTCGCAGGCGGCGGCAAGCCGCCGACTCGCGGCCCTTGTGTCCGGGCAGATGGGCGACTGTAACAGTCTGTATGAGGCTTCCTTTACCGTGTTCAGGGACGCCCGTGACGAACTGCAAGTCCCCACGCCTATCGACGAAGTGAGCCCCTACGGCTACGAGTGTACGGTTGAAGGCAAAGTCACGCACATCATCGCGGAGCCAGACGCTCGGAACCAGTACCAAGTCCTCTACATCGAGGACGACGACGGCACGAGCGCGAAGGTCACGGTCTGGGGCAAGTCCATGCACGGCGGCGAGATGGTTCGCACGCTCCACGAAGGCGACAGAGTTCGGATTTCCGGGGGCAAGCCCGACGACTACAACGGTATCAAGACGGTGGCGGTCACGAGCGACACGCTCATGTGCATCATCGAGCGTGGCGACGGTCCCGCGCCCACCGGACACGGGGGCGGTTCGTTCGGTTCGTCCGGTGATAGCCGAACGGCGGCGTCGTGGGAAGCCGAGTCAGACACCCATCAGTGGGCCAACGAGCGCGACACTGACCACGCGGTCGCCGTGACGCTCGGGAAGGCCCGCTGTCCCGAGTCCGGGTGTTCGGACCTGTTCGACACTGAGCATGGGGCCGCCACCCATCAGGGCATGGTCCACTCAGACGACGAGGCTGCGAACGAAGGTGATGGGCCGGTGACGGTCTTCACCTCGACCTACCGGGATGTGAAGAACGGACAGACGGCCGACTGACGCCCGACACCGGGGGCGTCCCCCATCGAGCGGGGGGCTTCCTCGGGCGGTGCGACGGTGCTCGCGCACGCGGCCTCGCCGCCGCCTCCGGCACAGCGGACGGCGGCGAGACAACCGCGCGCACGGACTGGCACGCCACCGCACCGGCGCGTCGACGTGGGTCAGTCTGGCGGGGGCTGTGAGGGAGCCGGTGTGCTGGTGTGTGCGTGGACGTGGGCCAGCCGGCCCGGGAGAAACTGGGGCTGGGTGGCTAGTGGGTCGCGACAGCGCGCGACGCCAGCGGAGCGCTCCGCTCGGCGCTATCGCGCGCCTCGCGGCGGTCCATCGTGCCTGCGGTAGCGGGCGCGATCCCGGCCTGCCGCCGGGAGGGAGACGGGAACCGCATTCCATCTTCTGTTGTCTGCTCGTGCTTCGACCCAGACAAACCAATAGCACGACATTTTTGCGACTCGCTCCGGAAAGTGGAGAATATCATGTCAACTAATGGAGAAGCTGGCAATCCGATAGAACAGCTTGCCAGCGGTCAGGATGCCAAGCGAATCCCCCACCCAAAATCAAACGAGTACATCGCTGTCTTTCGGCTTGACAATAAAAGCAATACCGTATACAAGCTCGTGACTGATGATGGCACTGTCATCCGAACGTCATGGTCCTCCTCGGAGTGCAGTGTATGCAACGAGAACGAAAGCTACAGTCCGAGGAGGGGGACGCCATACGACACAGCACAAGAGGAGCGGAAGCAAGCAAACTGCGAACACGCACAGTTCGCATCAGACGCATTCTCACTTGCTTCAGTGGGTGCTTGCGACGACTGTGGCGCGTGGGCGGTCTCTCCAAAGTCGATGCCCCATCCAACGGTCTCTGGAGCCGTTGCAGCGGTTGAGGAATACTGTGCAGCGTGCGGCAAACTTCGAGAAACGTGACCTGCTGCTGTCCTTATTCGCTGGTCTAACCAACACAGTCGGCGCAGTCTGGGGTGTTGTTGGTTAGTCAGTGTCTGGGCCCGGTATCCCGGATAGACACCCCTCGATTTTGTGTGGCCGCAGGCGGGTGGCGGCCAGACAGGGCCGCCGGGAGGTGATATTTCGAATGGGAGAAATTCGCTGTCCGCGCTGCAAGAAAACGTTCGTCATGGAACTGAACGAGACTCGGTTCCGAGCAGGGTCGTTCTACGATGATGACAGAGACCAGTCCTTCGACCAGTTGTGTGAAGACTGCCACCGTGAGGTGGTGAAGTAGCGCTGGTCAGACTACTCCCCATTTTTTTCGGAAAGTGGATCTGGAATGTGTCCCCAGTCCATCGTCACGAGTGCCTCTCGTTCATCTGTTTTCGTGTCTTCTTCGAACAGGACTCCCCGAATCGTTTCCCGATCACTATGATAGTGGATGACCGCGTCGTATCCATATCGGTTCTCCGACCCGGCTGGATACCAGTGGTTCACGCGAACCTCAAACTCGCGATCTTCCCACGTCTCGATCTCGACTGACCGCGGTGCATCGAGTTCTCGCCGAGCGATGTCGATCACTTCGTCGACGACTGGCCCAATCGCTTCGATACTCGGAATCTGGCGCTGGTTGGATGGCTGTTGCTCTGGGGAAAGGTGTGGCTGTGACATGAGAACGGTGCGATTCAGACTTGGCCGTCATCGCTCAAAAAGCTCTGGGTTGGGGTGGCTCCAGCTGGCACACGTCGAGGTACTGGTCCCACGGAGTGTCGGATGTATCGCAGGCGTGGGTCTGCCGGCCGGGGCGCAACTGGGTTGGATGGCTGATGGACCGTCCCAGCGCGCGACGCCACTGACAGACTCGCGATGCTCGTCTGTCCTGTCCTCGTTCGCTGGTGCTCACTCGGACGACGGGGCGCTGCGCTCGGCGCGGTCGCGCGCCTCACGCCGGTCCAATCGTGCCTGCGGTGGCGGGCGCGATCCCCGCCGGGAATCGGACGGTTCCCCGGCTGAATGCCACACTAAATTACGATATCGTGAAGACGGGAAACAAGGCGCGTTGTACCTGTTGGGAATCGGATACAAAGCTCCGGACAAGGTGGTGTGGTCGCCGACCGGTGACTGTCGGGTTGTGCGCCACGGAGGGGCCGAAGTGAGCGAGGGTCGAGCGTGGGTCTGCCAGCACTGGCTCAGTTCGAGTGTGGTCGTGATCGGCGTGGCCCTGGACGTCGGTGGCCGGCGACGTGCGTGGCACAGTAGACTCACATGACGCTCGGTGGGGCTGGCTCGCCGGAGCAGTCCCGGTCGGACTCTGGAGAGTGAGGCGGTTTCTATCTGAAACCCGATAGGTTCTCTCACGGGGTGAGTGTGCCAGTCTTCGCTCTGAGTGGGTTCCGCGATCACCCACCTGTTCCTATATCCTATTTCTTATGTATTTCTCCTTATGTCTCTCGCGCCTCCGCCGAGATTTGCACGGCAAGATAAAGAGTGTATTCAATTTCGGGTTTCGGCCGATTCATACCCACGCCGTCTTGCGATTTTCTGATTATTCACTATAGCGTTTGAGTGATTCACTGTAATTCAAATCGGTGAATAACGGACGCCGTCTTGCGATTTCGTATATATAATGGTTTGAAGAAAATAACTTCAACAACTCTGATGAAAATCGAGTACTACAGTCTCGACAAGACCTAGTTACCAACTTGAAGAAGAGCACCACCACGTCACGGAAAGAAAGATATATAGAACTTCTTAGGTTTAGAGGGCGGACAAATTGATGTGGGTCACATGAACTCAGCTGGCCTATGTCGATCTTCTCTTGACTCAGTATCGTCCCGCTCTTCACTCTCGTCAGTCCCACCCTCCATATCCGATTCGTCGGGTGATTCACTCTCTTCCTTCTCAGCAGATTCCGTCTCGTCACTACTGGAGTCCGGGACCGTCTCAGGGGAGTGGTCGCCATCGTCATCGGGCAGCTGTTGGTCCTGATCCGCGCCACCAGAGTTATCCTCTAAATCTGATACATCTGGGCGGTCTGTATCCGGTGACGTGACGGCGGTGTTTGCTGTTGTCTGGTCGAGTGGGTCGGTCGACTCGTCGTCGTCCAACCCGTCTGTCGCGTCGGCGGTTGGCTCGACTTCGGAGTCACGATCCGGGCCACTCTCTCCGGACTCATCATCTTCGGTCTCACCAAGTGACCCATAGAGCACATCGTCGAGTCGGGCCCGAGTAAACGAGAACCAGCTGTCACTCTCGATGTCGGTATCATCCTCGGTGGGTTCCGGCTCCGAACTGCCCGGCGACTCCGCACCCTGTGCCGGGAGGCTATCTCGAACATCAGCCAGTTCGTAGGACTGTCCATGAACCCACGTCGTCCGAGAGACGGCAACGCACTCACCGGGCTGGAAGTCTCGGAGCAGGCCGGATGTGACCGGCGTTTTGTCCTTCTCCTTGTACGTGTCCCGGGCCTGCGTTCGTGGGTTTTCGCCGCGCCCCTGATGGCTCATCGACACCATTTCGGACCGGTCATACTGCCGACTCTCGCCAAGTTCGTCGAGGATGAAGTCCGTCGACTCAGTGTCACCCGGCCCGAAGTAAACTCCCTGTGGACAGTTGCCGACAATCCCAGATATTGTGCTGTACGTGTCCTTGAGCTGGCCGATTGTCTGGACGCCGACTAGTGCCCGAGCCTTGTGTTTCCGCCCTCGGGCCGTCAGGTTCGTCACCTGAGTAAGTGCCGGCAGCGCGTCAATCTCGTCGAGGATGTGGACCGTCGGATTTGAAGCATTCATCGCATAGCGGATCGACCAGTCCACGAGCAGTTGGTACATTGGCCCGAGCGTTTCCAGCTCGGTTGGGTTTGAGTCGATAATGAGGACTCGGCCTTCCGGGTTCTCGATGTACTCTTGCAGCGAGAACTCCCCGTACTCTCCGAAGTCGCCAGTGAAGACGGGGTCGACGTTCTCTTTGATCGTTTGGTAGACGTTCTGTGCGCCTTTCCCTTTGTCAGGGTCAATATGACCTGAGTCCAGCCGGTCGAACTCATCAAGTGCCTTCTTTAGCGCGATGTGGCCCTCGTTGAGCAGCGAGACGATATCGGCATGACAGAGCGCGTGACGGCGGTTGTTCTTTTGTGCGCTGAGATGCAGGTACATCAGCATCTCCGCGAAAGTCTGTTTGGCGGGCCGGTGGAACGGGTCGTGGCCGTCGGCCTCTCCAAAGATCGCGCCGGCGACCTCGCGGAAGTCCGACTCCGAATCGGCGTCCTTGAACAGATTCCAGACTACGTCGCTGTCTTCGTGGCGGATGCGCTGAACCTCAAAGCCCAGCTCCTCATAGAATGCTTGAAAATCTTCGCCGGTGTCGTGGGCGATGACTGCCGTGTTACTGTAGTACGGGAACTGGTAGGCCAGTAGTTTCATCATCGACGTCTTCCCACTCCCGGTTTCCCCTACGACGGCTGTAGAGACATCCTGATCGAGCGTGAACGGCATTTCGGCCTCTTCGTGTTCGTGAGAGACTTCTTCGAGCGGGACGACGGACTCCCCGTCGTCGTGGTCCCACTGGTTCATCGCGAGCATTTCCGGCGAGGTCCGGCGGAGTAGTTCCCCAGAGAACACGATACCGATTGAGATGGCATACAGGATCACCGTGGTCGAGTACGAGACCATCGGCAGTGACAGGCCGGGCACGGTGAAGCCAGCGAACAATGTCCCGACTGAGATAGCAGCTAGGACATGAGCGAACGGGAACAACAGCGCCGCGCTGGGAGTCTGGACAAGCACGTCATAGAAGAACGCTGCGCTGATCAGTCCAAAGCCGAGGTAGATGTAGCGCCACGCCCAGAACCGCTTCGGGAGAACCTTGTCGCTGTCGACGATCATCGGCGGGAACAACAGCATGAACCCGGCCCAGACGAACCCGACGACGTTGTCGTACTTGAGACTGTTCGGGACTTCGCCGGAGCGTTGTCCTGGTGGTGCAGAGGAACTAGAACTCACTGCCACCACCCAACTTCGCGCTCGGGTTCCTGCTCGCGTTCGGGGGCAGCTTCGGGTTCGCTCTCAGTTGCCGCCTGTTCTTCGGCTCTCTCCGCAGCACGTTCTGAGAGTTGCTCAGTTTCTCTCTCAGTGCGCTCTTTCTCAGCCGTGGACTGTCCGATGTCTTTCTGTTGACTCTTCTCAGTCGCGCGCTTGAGCGCTTTTTCGGCTTCGGGGTTCAGCGACAGTTCTGCCTCGTGGTACTGCTCCCGTGCTTCTTGATCTACGACCCGACCGGGATTCTCCGGTGCATCGTGAGCAGTTGCCGTTGGGTCGCGGGTTCGAGCGGGTTCTTCAAATGCAGTCGCTGCTTGTTCGCGCATCTGTCGAATATCTTCCCGACCCATTTCTAATTCTGACTGCTTCCCAGTAGCTGCGACATGTGCGTGAGGGAAGTCTGTGTTCTGGTGAACTGCATACACATAGTCAGTTGTCGGCTGGCGAGCAAACTCTTGGTTCATTACGTCCCGAGTGTTGTCGCGGACCTCTTCTGGCGAGTATTCTCCAGTGGGATCTGGCGAGACGATCAGATGCCGCTGGAATCCGAACTCCCGGCTCTTGTCGACGAACCGATTTACTTCTGAGTCGGACAGTTCTCGCCCGGCTGGATTCCGTAGGTCAACTGTCGCTCCAGCGTCTTGGTCTCGGTCGCGCCGGATGTAATCAACGAGATTCCCTGCCCCGCTCTTGTCATAGTCTGTTTGCAGCATCATGCGTCATCACCCGTTGAGTGAGCGGTAGCCTCTGTGTCTGCATCGCTACTGTCCGTCTCTACTGGCATCGTGCCGGCCTCTATGTTTAGATCTTGGCCGGTGAACTTCTCGGCGAACTTCATTGCGAGTTGTCGCTCGGCGGGAGTGTAATTATCCTGAATAAGTCTCCAGATCGCAATGATATACGCTGTCCGCACTTGCTGAACATACCGCACTTCTTCCAGCGTTTCAGACTCAAATTGGCTCAGGGTGTCGTTCAATTCTTTTTCGAGGGAATCAAGAGTGACTTCCAGCTCAGTGTCGGTTCCATACCGGTCGTACTGACGCTTCCCCGTCTCACGGCCGACGTGATCTTCAATGATCCCATGCCCGTATTCTGAAACCGATGTACCTGCTTCGTCAGCCAACTCTTCAAACCATTCTTGATTCTCTTCAGTCGTGTATATCTGGATAAGCGTATCTCTCTCAGTCATTCCTGGCCCTCCTTGTTACGCACGTTTTCGACCTGTTCTTGCAGTCGCTCTGTCGCTCCCTCCATCGCAGCAGCGCGCTCTTCCGAGGGGTAATCCGATGAGAGTAAGTCCCAAAGTGCTACTGTGTATGCCAGTTCTTGACTCGTGTCAATATTTGCGGCCTTGTTCACTTCCGCTGTAACACTCTCTGCTATCTGTTCCAGTTCTGGCCCAAGGCCTAATTCAGTAGCACGCTGGTCCTGCAATTCGCGAGCAATGCGCTGCTCCGTAGCTTTCAGAATGTACTCAGAGAGGTCTTCGTTTACCTTCTGCGCCTGCTTTACAATCTGTTCTCTCTCTTCTGCACTCATCCGTAGTGAGATTGTGTCACTCATTTGAATTTTCCGTAGTGTCAAACTCCGCATCAGTCTCTGCCTCGATACCACCGTCAGCGACAACTGCTTCTGGCTGTGTCTGGTCAAGTGCTACAGACACCACGTCCACCAACTCGTCTTCGCTGAGTCCGTTGAGGACGTGTTCAGCCTTCTCCGGGGACAATCCGTGATTCGCTAGCTCTTGCTCGACTGCCTTCGAGCGTACGAACTCTTCGAAGTCAGCAGCGCGGGAGTCAGCCTCGTGAGCAACAACGTCGAGCGCATCTTCCGCGTCAGCGTCAAGGTCAATGATCTGCTTTTCCTCCCACGACGTCTTGATCGTCAGCGGGTAATCGCCATGTTCGTCGACGCGAACCAACGCTTGCGAGTAGCCTTGGCCGTCACCCAACGACTCTTTGCCGGCTTCGGCGTGCTGGATGTAGGACTGCTGTTCGTCCGTCAGTCCAGCGCTTGTTGCGGTTTCATCGCCCAGTTCCGGCTCGCGGTGATGCACCTTGATCGGGCACATTCCCGCGATTTCCTCAGCGGCTCCCTTGTCCTCGAACTCCGAGAGCGTCTGGGACAGCATCACTAGCCGGAGTCCAGCGTGGCGCTGGTGGCGAGCAATCTGGTTCAGCGACTCCAGATTTGCGTCGTCATTGAACAGGTAGTGAGCTTCGTCGATGATGATCTCGACCTTCTGCTGCATATTCTTGGCCTGCTGGTACAGCGTCGACAACAGCAGTTGCATGATGAACGACTGCTTACCGAGGCCACTACCCGAGCCTTCGACCTGTTGGAGGTCCAGATAGACGGCCTTGCTGCTGTCGTCGATCAGCCGCAAGTCCGACTCTTTCGAGAGGTTGCCAAAGGTACTTCCCGGCCGGAACGGATGCAGCGCAATCGAGAGTTCGTTTGCGTACTGCTGGATTTTCTGCTGGGAGGACTCCGTCGTCGCTCCCGGGAACATTTCTGGCTCTTCCTGGAGGCGGTCAACGACTTCGAGGAAGTCGCTCAGGTCCGGCGAGTTCTCCGGCGTGTGTGTCGATGGGTCCGCTGGGTCGATATCCGATTCAGTGAATATCTTGTCGATCAGGAACGTGATCAGGCCGCTGTGCATCTCCAGATCGACATCCCGAGATTGGAGGAAGTTCTCGATGACCCCGTACACTTCGTCTTTCTTGGCGGAGACGGGCTGCATATCCGGGGACTGTTCGAGGACATGCTGAGGCGTCGGATGCATCTCACACGGGTTCAGCGGCGTCTCGCCGCTGATCGTGATGGTCTTTGCATCCAGCATCTTCGCGCTGCCATGCATATCCCCGACCGGGTCGATGTAGATCTGCTTGACGTCCGACCGCTTTTTCAGCATCCGCATCGCCCGAGCCTGCGTGCCGTGGGTCTTCCCGCCGCCGGGCATTCCAGTCACTAGCTCCGAGTGGCCGGTTTCCAGTTCCCACGGGTCGATCAACAGCGAGGAGTCGTTGTGGCCGTGCAGTCCGTACTCGATGCCGTCCTCCATCCGGAGGTAGTTCGACGAGAACGGGAACAGCGACCCGAGTGCTTCNNGTTCTGCCCGAGTTCGTTGGCCCCGATCGGCGAGACAGTCACCAATCCTGCTTCCTGCCGGCGGGTCGTTCGCTTGACGCCGCAGTTCGACGGTGAGTCTCGTAGGAGCGTTTCGAGCCGGTTCGTTTGCTTCCGGAGGTCTTCTTCAGTCTCCGCAGTCAGCCGGATGAACGCCCCGACACGGAACAGCGACGCGTGGTTCCGCCGGACCATCTGCCGGATGTACTTTGCCTGGTTGACCTCCTGTTCGATATCCTCCGCTTCCAACTCTCCTTTNNATTGAGACGTCGACGGCAAGGTCCGTATCCAATAGCAGTTGCTCCAGCATTCCACTGGTCGGATGCTCGGGATACGTCTCGATCCAGAAGCACCGGGTGTACGTCTCTTGGTCGATGAGGGCGTGGTCGGCTTCCCATTCGATATCCGTCGGCGCGACCAGTGACCGATGGTTCTCTCCCGGTCTATGCAACTGGGAGACGAAGTCGGTCTCGTCGACCTCGTAGTCGGTCCCACCGACGTCGTCGGTGTCCATCCCCTCCGCAGCGTCGTGGGCTGCAGCACCCTCGCCGTGCTTGATGAGTTCTCGTGCCGAGTACGTCACCGGGGAGACGGAGGCCGCCTCTTCGTACTCGCGTTCCGACCGGGTTTCACAGGCCCAGTAGTCCTCGGTCAAGTGCGCCAGCTCATGCGGGCTGACCGACCGGCTGCGACACCGGAACATATTGTTGACTGCTCTGTCGACGGTTTCGAGCCGGTCGTGGAGCTTCTTGGCCTTGAACTCCTCTCGTTCGGCGTCAGTAAGCGTGTCACTGTCGAACCGAGTGAACAGCCGCCCAATGACCGGTATCCCGGTCAGGTAATCCGCGATGGAGTCGCTGTTCATCTGGAGGTCGTGAATATCCTCGTCAGTCACCCAAACGACGATGTAGTACTTCCGCTGGAGTTCAGTTTCAGTCTCAACGTTGCCGCTGTCGTCGATGTAGCGGTTGACGAACTCCATGAGGACGCCCCGGAAGATCGAATGGCTCTTCGCATCGGGGTCGTCGAGTCGGTCGATATGCGCTTGGATGTGGGACTCGTTGTCGACTTCGGCCGTCGTGACGTGGAGTTTCGCCCGCCCAGTCAGGGATTCAGACAGGCGTGTGAGTGACTTGACGGCTTTCTCCCATTTTTCGTCATCTTGCAGCGACATATTGGCGGGCTCGACTTCGACCGCGCCGACGTACGCTCCGTCGACGCACTCAATGCCGTGGGGCATGACCCGCTCTAGTCGCGTGACCTGCCGAGTGTCCTGATTCCCCTGGCCGTGAGTGTACTGCTTCTTTTTGACGAGCCAGAACAGTTTGACCCGCAGCCACTCAGTCAGGCGATAGTGATCTGGCCGGACTTTATGCAGGATGTAGAGGAATACTTCCACGACCGCTGTGAGTGCCAACGTGGGGAAGAACAGCGCTGCTGGCACGAACGGCATTCCCATCGCGACGAGGAAGCCAAACGGTGGGATGAGGAACAGGATGAGTTCCCCCAGCGTGTAGTCGCCCCAGAAGTTGGTCGAATCTCCGAGGGATTCGTGGATGATGTTCGTGTTGTACTCTTCTTCTGAGTCAGCCATTAGTCGTCATCCCCCTTGTGCGGCAAGCCGTCGCGGTACACATCCGGCCCTAATATATCGTCATCAGTCGCAAACACATCCTTGAGCGAGTCGTACGACTCGGACCCACCAGAGTCGGTATCGGTCCCGTTTTCGTCGGGTTTCCCATCCGAGAACGGCGGGTCTGAGTCAGACTCGTAGACTCTGGTATCGCCAGAGTTGATCTGCGTCTGGCGCTCCATCTTGGTTTGCTGCTCCATCTTCGTCTGGCGTTCACTAATCGGGGTGTCGTCGCTCTTAGAGTCGCCAGACGAGCCGGACGAGCCGGACGAGCTGGACGAACCACCGTTGGTGAATCGGCTGTTGAGGGGACTTCCACTGCCACTCCCGCCGCTGGAGGGCGGTGAGCCACCAGAGCCACCAGACCCGCTGCTGCCACTGCCGCCACCAGAGGGTGGAGCGGAACCGCCTGACCCACCGGAGCCACCGCCGCCGGAGCCACTGTTGCCGCCACCTCCGGAGCCGTTGGGACTACTGCCGCCACCGGAACCGGTGGGGCCGCTGCTGGAACCCCTCTTCATGCCAGCGGGGTTGGCTGCCATCTGGCGGTGTACCATCTGGGCTCCCGTGGCAGCACTGCCGACACGCCCTTTTGCAGCGCCTGAGGCAGCTCGAATCGTGCCACCCGTCGCCATTGCTGCGCCGGGGCCACCGACCGCGCCAGCGCCGGCTGTCGCCGCTGCACCACCAGCCGCCGCACCGATCTTGAGTGGCTTTTTGCCGCCGGCGAGCGCCTGCTCGCTGACTTGGATTGCCACGCGGCTACTGCGCTGGATGAGGACCTTCTGGGACTTTGCCGCCAAGTACAGCGTCACCAGACTGATGAACAGCGACAGGTCAGAAGCCAGTCCCCAGTTTGTCGCCTCGAAGCTCATGCGTATCAGGATTGCAGGCGGGATACCCGCAGCGAGGACTCCGGGGTACGCGCCGGCGACCTGTTTCGCCAGTCCCGAGAAGCGGTTCAGCGGCCAGACCTCGACCGCCCAGAACGTCGCGACCAGCGGCATCGACAGGGTCAGCAGGAAGACCAGCAGCCATCTGGTGATGAAAATGAACGCCGCCTTGAGGTAGACATACAGTCCGACAACGATGACGACAAGGAATATTCCAAGGTTGAGTTCTGCAATCTGCTGGGCTGAACTGATGAGAGCAGCGACCTCTTCTCCAGACTGACCAGATTTATAAGTCGCATTACCGATTGCGTCGAAGAACTGAGTTCCCAGTGAGGCCACCGGCAGCCAGAAGAATAGCGAAAGAAATGCAACCCCAAGCCGACGTAGGAGTTTCTTCCGGATAACAGGGTTCATCGACCCGTATCTAAGTCCAATCATCGCCAAGACGATGAACTGCAGCCCGAGTGCCAGCCCGACTACCCCCTCAAAATAGATACCCGCTATTAGCGAGTCCCAAGGGGCATTACTCGCAGACTCAAATGCAATGTCGACAGGGGCTGCTGAATTCGGTCCTTCAGGAGCTGGCGTCCGTACCATCGGGTCGATGATACTGTTGAAGAATCCATCGAGATAATCAACGATATCCGTTCTGAGGTCATCGAGGAAGCCACTGATACCAGCTGCAATTGCCGATGAGAGTTCTCCAACTACCCTCTCGACAATTTCCTCAAGCACTTGGTCACCAATTCCCGACTGCATTGCTACGTCTCCTTCTCCGTCTTTGCCGGAGTTGCAGCGATCTCCTCTGGCTCGCCAGCTAGAGTCCTTTCACATCCGTCAGAAGTGTCGTACCTGATAGGCTGAGTAAGCCTAACTGGGTTGCTCCAAAGAAATCCGACAGTTAGTTGTTCATCTCTTTCAGCTGTTTCTTCGACTTTTATGCAAGATGCACGGTCCTTCAGAAGGAATGGGAATTCGACAGTACCAATCCCACTTGGCTTCACCGGCACAAACAGCTCATCTTTCTTCTCGTTATTTACGAAGGTCTGAGCAGTTGCACCAGTTCTTTCTCCAACATTCCGGATAACGACTCCTAGGCTACCATCAAGTAATTCCGGACGCTTTGTCCCAGGGACGACTTCTTCAACTTCGAACGTAGTGCCCAGTTCGAGTGGGAGTTTAGTTTCGACGTCGTCACCACGGAGATAGAGCGTGTGCTGGCCCCGAGGCAGCGGTTCATTCGAGTCCTCTCCCTCTGTTAGCGAGAGCCGTGTCCGGGTTTCACCGGGGCTGAAATAGTCGCTGACGAACTCCCGACCGGACTCTGTGATAATGCTGATCGATGAGGGCTCGATCTCATCGGTCACAGCCACTTCCAGAGCCAATTGGCGGCCGTTCTCGACAATCTCAATCGACGTCTCTTCGATGTAGTCGGACTGCTCTTCTGGCGGGCCGGCGCTTCCGTCACCTCCGCCGCCGTCATCAGACAGCCCACTGCATCCTGCAAGCGTGGCAAGACTCCCGCTAAGGAGTCCAAGCACTGTTCTGCGGTCGATACTGCTGTTTCGTGGTATATCTTGCTTTGTCATTGATTATACCAACCAACAAATTTGCCTCTCATCCAGACGTCGTAGCCATACAGCGCCAGCATAGCCGGCAACATCGTCAGGAGCGTCACTACAGCGAGGTCGATGAACTCCGCAAGATCTGGGAGATTCACTTCGTAGGCGACCCGCTCTTGTGTATCCCGAACCGGGACAGCACGCCCTTGCTCCCACCAGATCTGAGTCGGGCGATACGTGACTATCGCTGAGGAGACTTCGCCCTGGTCGACGGTGACCGTAATCGAATCATCGCCAGACAGTGACCGTTCGACCCGGGACTGCCCTGTTGCGACAGTGACGTTCCCTGCCGCAATCGGGAAGCCAGCCGTCGGTTCGACCCGGATCAGCAGGTCCGTCGAGTTGTCGGTCGAGTTGACGACCTCAGAGGTGATATTGACCTCGCGGATTGGCGTCGGGTTCGTCGAGTCCGCTGGCTGTTCGATGCTATTCCCGCGGACGAGTCCGTTGATCTCGAAGTTCTCCGTCCGGAGTTGTTCCGCACTCCGAATCGTGAACCGATCTGCCGTCGTGAACGACTCCGAACGGTTGATCCGAATCTCCGGCGGGAGCGTCGTCCTGGTGGTCGCGTTTGCCGTCGTGTTCGCCGTCGCATTTGTCGGATACGTCGCTTCGAGCGACGGTACGAACCGCCAGCCGTCGGAACTCTCATTTTGGACGCGGTTGACCGTGACTGCCGGACCTTCCGTCGTCCGGACAGCGTGGGTTTCGAGCGGTCGTACTGGCGTCGTCGTGTTCTCCGACCAGTTTTCCCACCCGGGCGGTGAGCGAGTATAGAACCGCCACTTGCTCTGGACTTCGTATCCGCCATCGAACTGGACGCTCTGCCAGCTGCCGGGGATTACAGTCCCGATGCGATAGTCGTCGGTCGTGGCCCCTCTGTCGTTGGGGACGACGCCGGGCTCGACGACCATCGCCCGCTCGGAGAGATTTTCCACCTGGACCGTCCGTGAGTCCGTGACCGTCAGTTCGTACTCGTCAATCTCGTCATCGCCAATCTCCGAGAGATTCGTCGAGATCGTCGTGACCAACTGGAGTTCCGTGGTCCCGTTGATCTCCGTGTAGTTNNACGTGTTCAGGACGCGGAAGTCGTCCTCGAAGAACTCCGAGATGTACACCCGATAGTCGTGGATGGCACGCACGGTTCCGTTCGGACGGACCAGCCGTTCCGTGCTTCCCTCTTGATGGACGACCGTCGACGGCTCTACGCTGAAGAACGCGACGTAGGCGTCACGAATCCAGAGTCCAGAGCGAGTATCCGTGACATTCACTGGATACGAGGCGTTCTCGATGCCAGTCCGGAACGAGTCGTGTTCGGGCCGGTTCCACAGCGTCGTGTTCGAGGGCTCGCGAGACACCATATCTCCCGTGCAAGAGGGGAGGACGGCCAGCGTGCCGTTCTCGGCCTCGGCCCGGTCGGCCCGCGTAAGGTTCGGATGGTCAGGGTCGCCAGACCACAGCGCACGGAAGAACGTGTGGTTGTGGTTGTAGGACCTGTTCGGGGGCACGACGCCTGCCGTCGCGTTGTCCCCGACAGAGGCATTGGCCGGCGGGTTCGAGGCGTTCTCGTAGCACGAGACTTTCGCGCTGAGGTTCTGCCTTGCTCCGAGTTCGACGGACCTGTTCACCTCTGTCTGGTTCGCCGCTGGCCCTCGATCAACGGACTCTTTGCCCTCGGTTCCGTTGGCTGTTGTCCTGTTGCCTGCTGTCTCGTTGCCTGCTGGGTCTTGGACGCTAGATTCGTTGTTTTCGGTGCGATTCGTCTGTGTTCCCTCGCTGTTGGAGCCACTCGGCGCGGTGGCGTTCTGTTGGAGTACCCCCACGCCACCGTGACTCGCGTCGGTGTAGGAGTGTGCCGTCCCCCGCTCAATCTGCGCTGGGTTGCCACCAGCGGACGCCGGCCCCGCAGCTGCGGCTGTCGAGAGCAGCGAGCAAAGGGCCGCGATCACCAGCAGTGAGCGGAGTGGTAGCATCGTATCTTCAGAATGGCGTCACACAGTCCGAGAAGCCGAAGCCGACGTTGTCCCCGAACTTCGTGATGAGTTCTGGAGCCACGATTGCCAGCACAACGACGCCGAGACCAACCAGCGAGAGGATGAGGTCCCGGCGAGCCTCGTTTTGCTGGTTCGGGTTGCCAGAGGCCCGCATGTACGACAGGCCACTGCGACCGACGAACACCATCGTCGCTGGCAGGCCGAGACCAGCCAGTGCGCCGAAGACGACGTTGACGCCATCCTCGACAGCAGTGTCACAGTAGATGTTCCCGACGTCGGTCTGGCCCATCGCCGAGCCAGCAAACAGCGTGAGGAGCAGTAGCAGTTGGGTCGCCTGTCGCACGCCGGGCGTGAGCCAGGCGTCAGCAAACCGCCGCTTCGCGTGCGTGTAGAGTGTTGGTTGTGCGGTCGATGCGTTCGATGCTGTGGTTTGTGTTGACATAGATGTCTCTGATTTTGCGGTCTTGCTTGCCCGCCGATTCCCCACCGGTAATCCGCTGGTATCGTTATATTGGTTTTCTTACACAGTTGGTGAATTCTGTCCTGAATCCACCAGCACATATTGACAGTGCAATGACCAAATAACTTGTGAACAGAATATAACATTCTAGGTTTTGATATGTAGAATTATACGTGAATGACGTAGTTTTACGCACCCATGTATACTCAGGCTGTGGAAAATATGTAGAGAAGGAATAATTAATTAAGTAATATAAGTATTCTGATACTAAAAGAATATTTAGAATATAGGCTATATATGTCATTATAGTTTCGGCTATACTGTCGGCAAAGTGAAAGGAAAAAATACATATGACATAACTAGATATTGTCACATACAGGTGCAACGACTCAACAAGGGACCAGCGAGACGGGACCGCTCCCCGCCGACAGCTGGGGAGGGCAATCGCGGATCGCTGGTCCACTCAAGACAGTCAACTAACTCTTGTCTGACGTGCGGCAGACAAACTAGCCGCGGTGTTTAAGACAGGAGCGGCCAAACCAAATCAACATCAAGCATACGGAAAACACTCACCGCTAATCGGTGAGAGGCAGGACGCCGGGGTCGCGCCAACGACCCCGGCTGAAAAGGTGAGCACCCTCGTTCTCACCTACTGCTTCTTGCCGTGATGAAATAAGCGTTGCGCCCGAACAGAGAGAGCCATCTCTGCGCTGTGTTTGGGCCTAGTCGCGTCGGCAGATAGCTGTGAGACTGTCGTAATCGCCGGACATGACGAGCTTCGAGGTTCGCCCCGAGGGGTCGATAGACCCTACCGCACGACTATCACTCGGCCCAGAGGCCATAACGAGTCCTACGGCTCTCAATCGCGCCCTCTGGAAGCCCGACACGCAACTCTCGGATGCACTCTTGACAGCGCTACGCCAACTGCTCGCGGATGTGCCTCGCGACAAGTGGCGGGCGACACTGATCGAAGAGTGCGGTGTCACGGCGCTTACTGACGAGATTCCCGGCACGGAAGACGAGTACCACTACGCGACGCTAGCCGCCCAAGCAGCCGACTCACAGTTGCAGTGGTTCCGGCTGCTAGAAGTGTCTCGCCAGCTCGGTGGGACAACATCTATCGGAACCCATTCATCGCTTGCTGATGTGCTTGAGGGGCCGATCAAGATGCTTGAGGCCGCCGACGTCCAGCCCACGCTTGCCGTTGACGTGCGTAAGTTATGGGACCTCTCTCGAACACAGCGTACGAGTCTGGTTGAGTTCCTCGTCGAGCTGAGTGTTGGTATCGAGATCGTCTTGACGAACGCAACGCCGCGCGTCCAGCGTCATCTCCTCTCCGAGTTTGATGAGGTGCTGCCGGCCAGCGTGACTCACTCCATAGAGTCGAGCCTATATGGGTCCGACTCCGTGTCGACCCGGACAGAACACCGCCGGCAACACGTACGCACCCTCTTGGCCGACCGAGGGGCAAACCATGAGGACTGGAAGCGCCTCTACGCCGTCGCAGAGGCCTCAAAAGAGGAACTGACCTACGATGCTCTCCAAAGTCACACGCTCTTGGAGTGGTCCTCTCGCGAAGCGATACGCGCGTGGGTGAAGCGGATGGCTGACGCCGATCTGGTGACATCCTATGGCACACACGAACGGACTGTTCGCCTGCTGCCAGCGGGCTATGCGTTGCTGGATGAACACCCGGACTACTCTCTCGAAACCTCGTCTGCCCCCTCTACTGGCGGTACGGGCCGTATTGACGAGAGCACGCAAGGAGTGGGTACCAGCCAGCGGGCCGATTCACCCGGCGTTACTGACCCCCCAAAATCTCCGCACAGTTCCGTGTACACCCCAACCGCCAAAGGAGGGGAGGGGGACCGGCCCGACAGCGAGGCCGCGACCGCCACCCGCGGCGGCTCCAGCACCACATCGTCCGTTTCGTTCCTTGACGGTCACATCCACGATGCAGCCGTCTCGGCGGCCGCTCCCGGCGAAATCGCGCTCTCGTCCCGCACGGTCGACTCGACTGGGGACTCTCGTGGGGTCGGTTACTCATTCCTAGAGGAGCGCGACGAGGTCGTTGTCGAGGTTGAAGCAGCCGGCTACCAGGCCCACACACTGGTCCGTCTTTGTGCGGCGTTACTCTCAGAACCGGCGTTTCAGCAGGTCTTAACGCAGAACAGACTCGCTGGCGGGCCAGACCGGTCTGGTCTTGATGGACTCCCAGTGACTGACCCGTATCTACTCCGGGACGGCGGCTGTCTGGGCTACCTGCGAAACCAAGACGCCGACGCGAAGGGGCTTCAATCCCGGCTTCGACAGGCTCGCGACGGCCTACTATTGATGAGTGTTGACGTCGACGTTGAGGACGACAGCAACGACGAGAACAACGGCCTGTCGATGCTGGCCCGGACCGCACACGGGCTGCTCGGAACGGTGTCCCGGATCTACGACATGCTCGGTGTCGATATCACCCGTGTTCTCAAGGTACCTGACTGGGCTGTCTCGGATAGCCGCCGCCGGGACCACCTCGCGAAGATGATTGCCACTCAGACTGCTGTGTCCAGCCGCTACGGGCTCTACTCCGCGTACCGAGTGCTCTACGAGGACCGCGAAGAGAAACGGTCTCAACTTCTCGCGACACCCGACGTCGACGCATCGGACCCAACCGGTGACACGACCGGCAGCTGGGTCTTGGCCGGGCCGACCGTCGATTCGATGCGCTCGCACCTCGAAAATCTTGACGAGTATCTCGATCTTCAGGACGAGGCTGACGGGTTCTCAGCGTTCATACTGAATGTCGATATCGTCAACGGTGATCGTCGCGACGCCGTCGCCATTGCGCTGTCCCGGCAACTCAGCCTCAAATCGCTGAAACCGACCCGAGAGACGGTTTCGATCCTCCATGCACTGACGAGCGATGCCTTCGCTGCGGCACGGGCCGTCTCCTATCTCGGTGCCGAGACGGACCGGCCACGGAACCTCACGACCGAAGACATTCGGTATGCGCTGTCGATGCTCGATGCCGCCGAACTCTTGCCCGATATCGGCCCTCGATCTGTCTCGGGAACTGTCGCGATACTGCTGGATGTCGATGAACCCCTGGCGACGGGTGACCTTGCCGACCTTCTGGACGTCTCGACACAGACGCTTCGGAACAATGAGACGTACTTTGCCGACCTCGAGGCTGCCGGCGTCATCCAACGCGAGGATCTTGGGCCGGGTCGAGCGACGGAATGGCGGATTTGCCTGTCATTCAATGGTGAGGACTGTGGTTCGCGGGCTACGACCCCTACCCCTGACGTGGATATAGACGCCTACGGGCCGGCGTTCTCCGACGAAATGGCTGTTATCGCCGAGGTTCTCTACGAATTGGGGCACCGGGAAATCGACTACGGCGGTGAACTGACGCTGGCTGTGACAGGACGCGGTGATCGGTTCGACGAGTGGCTGGACCGGTACCCCCATTGTCGACAGGTCTTGTCACTGGTCGCTCACCTGCAGGGGATGACGCTCGAAAAACTGACTACTGGGACCGAATCAGTGCGTTACCAACCCCCCAAATCGGTCGTGCTGGGGCTTGATCCCGATCCAACGACGACGCAGACTTCGCTCGTCAATTCTGCAAACTAGAGAGCAATCCGCCGATCTGGATGATTCCCTCTACGAAGTTGTGATTAGCGCGATAATCAGGAACATCTCTCACGTCTGTATGGCGCGCACGCTGGGTGATGCAAGAGTTTATACAATCACACAGCTAATATTGAAGTGAACTATGAGCCTTGATGAAGCGGTGGACGAGGCGCTTGCGACATATGGGATGTCGCGTAGCGAAGAGGCCAAGGAAACTGGCCGATTAGTCGCTACTCTCCAAGACTAACGCAGTCCGCTAGTCAAGCCGCCGGATTTTCTCTGCGAACTCTGCTTTAGATATCCCCGTAGTGTCGGTCAATTCTGGAAAGCCGGCTCGCTCGACTGCTTTCTCCACAAATTCTATCCAGAGGTCTTGGTGCTTTTCGGCGTAGAATACCTTCGCTTCATGCGGATACATATCAAGCTCATACTCTGACAAATCGATCATGACTTCGTGTTTCCGCTCAAGCGTTGTGGCTCCGAACTCACGCAAATGTTTGAACAGGACGTTCTTCCGCCGAACAGTCAGGAGACGCTTTGATTCGTTAATATACTCGTTGACCCACTCTCGCCAGTCGTAGGTATCGGGCTCAATCTCGGTTTTTGTTTCGGGCATCGAAAAGTCGCTGTTGATGCGACGCAGGTAGAACTGTATCAGCGCCACAGCGGTCCGATGATTGGCGTTAGGAAGAGCGTGCTTGAGAATCAGGTTCGACGCGAGGCGACCAGCGACATCTGTTGCCGTCCCTTCCCACGACGTCTCGTCAAACGCATCGGGGAGGTCCTCAATGTCGATGTTCTTGTAAGCCTCCACAGGCGTACCCTCTTCTTCCTCGTTCTGTGAGAGGAGCGCACGATATATCTCTAGGAGACGTGCGACAATCGTCCCATTGTCCTCAGTCATGTCCGCGAGAGCGTCACTGAGGTCAAGTTCGATCTCGCTCACTGCACCGCCGCCGACCCGAGATGTGTATACACCGTAGAACTCTGTTTCAAGTTCGTATTCCACGACTTTCACAGCTACATCCCCGTCGTAGTCGACGATTTGTGACACGATATTCTCGGCGTCTGGATTGACGAAATCGAGAGAGAACTGCTTGTCTACAGGGTGATGGTAGTAGACGTGCCCCATCTTGCTATCGGACAATTCTCAGAGAGCATATTAATGACTTCGTGGACAGATGCAGGTCGGCGGTCGTC